>CAVZND010000001.1:0-347818 GCA_963776545.1 uncultured Chloroflexia bacterium
AGGCCGCCCACCGCCTGGGGCTGTCGCACTCGACGGTGAAGCACCACCTGGCGAGCGCGCGGACGAAGCTTGGAGTGACGACCACGGCGCAGCTCGTGTGGATCCTCGCTCCGCGGTTGCCGGAGCCTGAGGGCACGGATCTATTGGGCGAGAGCGATGCAGGTTGTGCCGTCCTACGGCCCGATTGTCCAGACGGCCATGTCGGCCGGGCAGAGACCCGGCGGATGCCGGTCGATCACGTCGCCCGAGGAATCGAGGGCGAGCAGGTCGCGCGTCGTGCAGCCTCCGTCAGGGGTTAGCTCGCGACTCGCCACCAATTGCGTCCTGCCGGCCTCGACGGTCCGCAACGGCATCGGCTCGTCGCCGGGAACGACGTAGGCGATCGCGATCGGGGCATCCGTCTTGTTGGTGACGAAGATCCCGAGCGGTTCGGTGCCTACGCCGGTTAGCGCGACGTCGCCCTCCGGGTCGTCGGGCCACCACTCGATCCGATCGAGCGCGACAGTTTCGGGGGTGACGACCAGCCAGGTGCCATCGTCGCCGGCGCGTCCAGTCGACCGCGCCTCCGCCGGCCGGGTGAGCATCACCGGCCCGATCGCGCCCTGCCCGCCGCCGAACACGTATCGGTAGCCACCCGCGGTCGCCGTCCCGACCCTGCCGTTGCCGATCGTCGGCGTCTCGGCCGGGTAGGTGCTCAAGGAGATGCCGCCGAATCGGTTCGGGGCGTACAGGCGGAGCTCGGGCGCACCGTCGCGCATGGCGACGACGGCACCGGTGGCGTCGTCGACCGCAAAGCCGATCGGCAGGCCTGACCCGACGGACTCGTAGACGGTCGCACCGGCAGCTTCCAGCAGCCGCCACGGCGTCACCTCGGCCGCGACGTCGCTGGGGAGCGCGATCACCCAGCCGTCGACGTCAGGGTTGACGATCGCCGCGCGGGCACCGTCGATATCGGCTTCGAGCCCGACGACCGGGCCCTGACCCGCGCCAAAGATCAAGTGCGGGCCCAGCCCCATCATGCCGCCATTGATGGTCGGGACCCGCGCCGGGGAGATGCTCATGATCGACCCGCCGAAGCGGTAGTCCTCGAACGAGACGAGCTCGGGAACACCGTCGGTGACTCGCACGGTAACGTCGTGCTCGTCGTCGATGGCGAGCAGGCTGTCCATCGGCAGGCCAAGCTCGCGCATCTGCTGCTCGGTCGTCGGTCCGCCCTCGTCGATACAGCCGGCGACGACGGCGGTGGCGAGCAGCGCCGGGGTGAGCCACAGGCGGCCGAGTGGCGCTCCCCGGACTGGCATCGTTCCCTCCTTCGCAGCCGACGTGTCAATCGTCGGTCACAGGTTCGCACCTCCCCGCGAAGGGTGTCCGTCGCCGACAACGCGAACGCATGGCCCAATCGGCCAACTAGGAATCGCCGGCGGCCCGCTGCACGCTGAGGGGCATGACGGCGCGCTGGTCCGATCCACACCGACTCCCGGTTCCCCCCACCGGGTACGTCCGCGCCGTCAACTCGCGGCGGCTCGATGAGCGGGGTCGAGCTCGTCCTCGCGTTCCTCGCCGGCGTGGTCATGGGCGGCGCCCTCGACCGGTTCGTGCTGCCGCTCCTCGTCGATGCCTGGATCGACCGACTGCGCCGGCATGGGCGATGAGCGGCGTGACGATGCGGACCAGCGCCGGGCCGACGTCTACTCCTCGGCCCGGATCGGCGCCGCTGCTGCGCTCACCCTCGTCCTGGTCGTGCTCCTCGTCCTCGACGTCGCTGTCCCCGACTACGACATCAACCCAGGCATCCTCCTGCCACTCCTCGGCGCGATCCTCGCGCTGCTGGGCCTCGAGGCGTCGGCGGTCTGGCGGGGCGTGAGGTGACGATCTACTGGGTCGGCTCACCCAAGTTCACGGCCGGCCACCCGGCACCGCTCATCGCCCTCGTCCATCACCGCATGGTCGGCACGCTGCCGCTCGACCGACGCCACGTTCACGTCGACCGACGGACGCGAGGCCTCGACGAACTTCGGCGTCGGCTACGGCTGCGGCCGCGCGGGTCACCCGACCACAGCCCACGTCCACCAGTACGTGCAGGCTCGGCGACCAGGCCTGGGGCAACGGTAACTGGGACTCCTCGGGCGCGTGGGAGGACCGCTACCCGACGACGCTCGTCAATAGCCGCACGGTCAGCATCGAGCACCATGACAACGGCGGCGCTCAGGCGGGCAGTGGCAAGAAGGGCGTCGTGCCCGAGGCCGTCATCGCCGCGTCGATCGCGCTCGATGCCCTGCCGCTGCGCGGCGACCTCGCCGAGCTCAAGGCCGCCGGGATCCGGTTCCGCGCCGGCACCGAGGCCGCGATCACCCGCGAGCTCCGGGCGATCCCGATCGACCGGCACCACCTCATCGACCACCACTACATCGCCGGGCGCCTCAAGCCCTCCTGCTGGCGGCCCTGGGCGGACGACCCGACGGGCTTCCCGCAGGCCCGCTACCTCGCCGCCCTCGCGCCAGCGCCGTCCGCTCCGGAGGAGATCGTGAACAGCTACCCCGTGCCCAAGGTGCCGAGCATCGCCACCGTGCCCGCGGGCACCTGGCTGTATGCGACCTCTGCGCTCGAACCCTCGCCCGACAACATCCAGATCGACCCGGGGCGCGACATGCCCTATCTCGGCCAGCCGGCGAGCACGGTTCGCATCGTCGAGTACGTCGATCCGAAGGGCGTCCATCAGGGTCGAGCGATGTACGCGAAGGCGGCCGAGGTGACCACCATCCGCCCGGCGCCCGACCCCACGCCGTTCAGCCAGGCGCAGCTCGACGCTGCCGAGAAGCTCGCGGCCGCGACGGTCAAGGCGGCCGCCGACCGCGCGGCCGCCACGTACGGAGCGTGATACGTGATTGATGGCCAGCCCGGCACGATCTGGGGCCGCGAGCCCGCGATGGTCCTCGCACTCGTGCAGGCCGTGATCGCGCTGGTCGTCGCGTTCGGCCTGTCGCTCGAGCCTGACCAGATTGGCGCGATCCTCGCGGTCACGGCGGTAGTCCTCGGTCTGATCACCCGAAGCCAGGTCAGCCCGACTTGAGAGACGGGTACCTGCGGGGAACGCTCCCGCGGACGCCGACTGCCCGCCAGGTCGACGTCCTCGCGGCCTTCGTCGCCACGGGCGGATCCGTTGCTGAGGCTGCGGCACGCGTCGGCGTCAGGCCGAGTACCGCGAAGCGCCACCTCGCCGACCTCAGGGCGCGCTCGGGCCTCACCACCGAGCAGCTGATCTACCGCGGCCGGGCCGAGGGCTGGCTGGTGGTGGCGAGCCTCGAGCCCAGCTGAATTCGCACCGGCCGAGCGCTGGGCTACCGCAACGATAGCCGCAGTGATCACTAGTGCCAGCAGGTAGTAGCCGTCCGTCGGCGCAGGCTGGGACCCGCCGTGGGCCCGGCCCGCTTGACCGGTCGCCCGGCGATCAGGCTCCCGGCAGGACCGGCCCGAGGGCGTCGAGGATGAGGTCGAGCCCAAACTCGAACTCGTCGGCGTAGTCGAAGCCGGACGTGAGGAGCTCCCTCGCGACGCGCGCAGAGTTCGGGTACTCGTCCGCCTGCAGGTTGGCGAGCACCTCCTCGCTCATGGCTGCCAGCTCCTCGGCGTTGCTGAACGGGAAGTTGACCTCCTGCAGCGCGAACCCAAGCACGTAGCTGTCGACGAGGTTGTAGGCATGTACCGCCATGACCGCCGAGCACCCGGCGTCGAGCAGGACGGTGATGGTGTCCTCGTGTGTGCGGAAGTTGGCCGGGCCGGGCGTCAATCGCGATTCCATGAGCGTGATCGCCCAAGGATGCCGGCGCAGGGCCGCGCGGGTCGAGATCGCTTGGGCACGGAGCACCGTTCGCCAGTTCGAGCGATCTGCCGGCAGCTCGATCTCGGCGAAGACGAGGTCGACGATCCCGTCGAGGATGTCGTCCTTGTTGCGAACGTGTCGGTAGAGCGACATCGCCTCCACGCCGAGCCGCCGCCCGATCCGCTGCATCGTCAGCGCCGCGGTGCCGCCCTCGTCGGCAAGCTCCAGCGCCGCGCGCAGCACCCGGTCCCGGGCGAGCGGCGCTCGCTTCTGAGTCATGCAGCGTGTCATCAACGTTCTCCTCGCGTGCCCTTGACGCCATCATAGCTTAGGCCATAAGCTTAGGCCATCAGCTTATGCCATAAGCGGAAGAGAACACGAGGAGAGATCAATGCAGGTAATCCACCAGGACCGGTACTCGGAAGTCAACGAGCCAGAGATGACCATGAGAACAACCAGTCACCGCCAAGCCCTGGTCGGCGACGCCTTGTCGGCCGAGGCGGGGATGAAGGCCGTCGTGCAACGCCGCTACGGGCCTCCCGAGCTGCTCGAGTACAGCGATGTGGGCCGGCCGGTCGTGGGGGACGGCGACGTCCTGGTCGGCGTCCACGCCGCTTCGGTCCACCCCGGCGACTACTTCCTCATGACCGGCGCACCGCACATGGTGCGGCTGGCGTTCGGACTTCGCCGGCCCCGGTCCCCGATCCCGGGCAGGGACGTCGCCGGCGTGGTGGAAGCCGTCGGCGCGGCGGTCACGGACCTCCGACCGGGTGATGAGGTGTTCGGCTGGAGCACCACCGGGACGCTGGCGGAGTACGCGAGCGTGCCGGCGGACCAGCTCGTGCGCAAACCCGGCAGGCTGACCATGGCGCAAGGAGCCGCGGTGCCCACCTCGGCGATCACCGCACTGCAGGCTCTGCGCGACATCGCGCACGTGCAACCGGGGCACACGGTGCTCGTCACGGGCGCATCGGGCGGCGTCGGGACGTTTGCCGTGCAGATCGCCAAGGCGCTCGGGGCAGAGGTGACCGGGGTGTGCAGCACCCGCAACATGGAGCTGGTCCGGTCGGTGGGCGCCGACCACGTCATCGATTACACGCGCACGGACTTCACCCGGACGGGGCTGCGCTACGACGTCATCTTCGACAACGTGGAAGCGCAGTCCCTGTCGGAGGTCCGACGGGCGCTCACACCCACCGGCACCCTCATCCCCAACAGCGGTCGAGGCGGCCGATGGGTCGGACCCCTGGGCCGGGTCGTCAAGGCGCGCGCGCGGTCGCTGTTCACGCGCCAGACCCTGCGGCCGTTCACCTCATTCGGGAAGCGCCGAGACCTGCTTGATCTGGCCGAGCTTCTCGAGGCGGCGCAACTCACGCCGGTCATCGACCGTACCTACCCGCTGAGCGAGGCGGCCGAGGCCCTCCGCTACGTCGGCGCCGGCCACACCCGCGGCAAGGTCGTCATCTCCGTCTGAACGTCGGACCCGGTGTCACGACCCACCACAGCGCCACCACCCGTGTACCAGCCACCGCTGCCTTGCGGACCGGCCCACCAATCGAACGAAGGAGCACAACATGGAAAAGACACGTCATGTCCCCACGAACAGCGCGGTAAAGGAACTGCTGATCCCGGTGCAAGCCAAGCTTGCGGCAGCCTGGACCAGCCTCATGTTCCTCGTCATCTACATCGACTACTTCCACCTCTACCAGCCCGGCGCAATCGACGAAATCCGGGGTGGGGTCATCTTTGAGTTCGCCATCAGCGGGACACTGATGTCCATCTTCTTCGTCATCATCGCGATCCCGGCCCTGATGGTGCTGCTCTCCGCGACGCTGCCCGCCCGTGTGAACCGCGTCACGAACCTCGTCGTGGCATCGCTCTACATCCCCATCATGGTGTTCAACGCGGCAGGGGCGTCCTCGGACTATGCCTTCTACTACGCCCTCACCATTGGAGTCGAGGTGCTGATCCTGGCCTTCATCCTGCGCGCCGCCTGGGCCTGGCCCCGAACGCACTCCGACACTGCAGACGTCACGACGACCGACCGATTGCAGCAGCAAGCCCACGCCTGAGCCATCGGTGCTCGACGCAGGCACGGAGTGTGCCTGCGTCGAGCCTGACGCTCACCGTGGCAACCGAGAACAACACCGCATCTCGCCCGGGCGCAGGGCGCAGTCACGCGCGGCGGTCCGCGGCGCCACGGGTCAGTCGCACGGCCCGATGAGTGACAGGAACGGCGCTCATCGGACTCGGTGTCCGGGTCGCCGCGGCCCCGGACTAGGGCTTCCCTGTCACGCGTGTCCAGCTGGGCGTCATGGCGCGGCCTCGCCACGGACGACGAGGACGACGTTGCCGATCTTGCGGTGCGTGTCGACGTACCGGTGAGCTTCGACGACATCCTCCAGCGGATACGACCGGTCAACGACGGCCCGATACGCACCACGGTCGATGAGGCTCTTGAGGGTGACCAGGTCCTCGCGCCGGTACTCGGCCACACCGAGTCGCACCCGCCGCCTCCTGGTTCCTCGCGTCACGAGCGACAGGACGAGGACCGGCAGCAGTGACCCAGCCGAGCCGGCTGTGAGGTAGACCCCAGCGAGCACGAGCGCGCGCCGGGCTCGCCAGGCCGACAGCTTCCCAACCGCGTCGAGGATCACGTGATACCGGCGTTCTCCAGATGTGACGTCGACGAGGCGGTAGTCGAGCACGGTCGTCGCACCGAGCGAGCGTGCGAGGTCGGCGTGTTCAGCCTCACAGACAGCTGTCACCTCGGCGCCGAGGTGCCGGGCCAGCTGGAGGGCTGCCGTGCCGATGGACCCGGTCGCGCCATAGACGAGCACGCGCTGACTCGGCTGGAGCGCCGCCTGCCGGAGGAACGCCATCGCGGTCAACGCGCCATCCGCAACCGCCGCCGCCTCCTCGAAGGTCATGTCCGCGGGCATGGGAGCTAGCACGCCCCGCTCCTGGACGCACAGGTACTCGGCGTTGGCGCCGGACTTGATGCCGAAGACGGCTTCGCCGACGTGGAACGTGGTGACCGAGGCGCCGATTGCCTCGATCACGCCAGCGAACTCCATCCCGGCGATCCGGCGCTTGGGCCGTCGGAGGCCCGTGAACGCCCGCGCAAACCAGTACTCGGCGCTGCGCAGCCCGGTGTCTGTCCGCGTGACGCTGGACGCTTGGACTTTGACCCGAACCTCATCGTCCGCGGGCTCGGGCTTCGCGACTTCCTCGACACGGAGGATCGGGCGTGCCTTCGAGCACGTCGCGGTGTCGTCCCGGCTCAAGGTCGACACCGTCGCTCTGGCCAGGCGACCGGAACCGGACGGTGGCGATGTCCTCGCCATGGCGCGCATCGACCGAGAGCGCGACCGGGCCGCCCTGCGGTTCGCCCGCGATCGCGATCTCGGTGGGCTCGAGGCCACGATGGCGCGGCTCGATGCCGAGGCCACGGCGGCAGTGGTCCGCCCGTCACGGATCCCGACGACAGCCGAGGCACGCGCCTACCTCGAATCGTTGCCGGAGCTGTGGGCGCAGACCTCGGATGCCGGGCGGCACGCGATCGCGGAGGCGGTGTTCGAGCGGATCGACGTCTTGGGGGTGACCGACTACACGTTCACCCTGACCGCTCACGCGAGAGCCCGGGGCTGGGACGCGGCCTTCGGCGCCGGCGTCGTCGGCGTAGAAGAAGGTCAGTCTGGTCGGGGCGAGAGGATTTGAACCTCCGACCTCATCGTCCCGAACGATGCGCGCTACCAAGCTGCGCCACGCCCCGACCGAGGGAGCCCGTTGTACAGGGCTTGCGGATGATAGCAAAGGTGCCCCGACCGGGCGATAGGCACGCTGCGGCACGGAACGGCGGGTGACCAAGGTCCCATGGCCTTCGGGACCTCCGCGAGCCTGACCGGCTCACGCGCACGCGCCTAAGGTCGCACGCAGCGGCGCCGGGGGGATCTTGGCGCCGCTGTTCCGCACGCGGAGTCTGCCTTGCGCGATCCCGGCCAGGACGGCCAGCCCGGCATCGTCGGACGGCTGCGGTCGTCGAACCGCGCCGGCTCGCGGTTCGTGCTGGTCGCCGTCACCCTCGGACTGGTCCTCGCGGCCGCGGTCGTGACCGCCGAGGTGGTCGCCCGTCACGTCGAGGCGACCGCAACATCCGAGGCCACCCACAGCGCCGAGACCGTCGTCCGCGGGTTCGTGGACCCGCTGCTGACCGCGGGTGCGCTGCAGGACCCGGGCAGCGCGGGCGGAGCGGAGATCAACGACACGCTCCGACGACTCGTCGAACCCGGGACCATCCTGCGCATCAAGATCTGGGGACCCGATGGCACGGTCGTCTTCTCCGACCTGCCGGAGCTCCGCGGGCGGACGTTCGAGGTCGAGGAGGACCTGTCCGAGGCGCTCGACGGTGAGGTCGCGAGCGAGATGTCCGACGGCACCGCCGCCGAGAACCTCTTCGAGCACGGGCTCGTCGACCGGTTCCTGGAGGTCTACCTCCCGGTGCGCGCGCCGAGTGGCGAGGTCATCGCCGCCTACGAGATCTACCAGGACGCCGCTCCGATCATGGCCAACATCGAGGCGACCCGCCGTGACGTCTTCCTGATCGCCGGGGCCGTCGCACTCTTCCTGGCGTTGGTGCTCCTCATCGGGTTCGACGGCACGTCCCGCCGACTCGGCCGCCAGAACCGCCGGCTCCGCGAGCTGACCGACAGCCTCCGTGACAGCGAGGCGCGCTTCCGATCGCTTGCCCAGAACGCGTCCGATCTGGTGCTCGTCGTCGACCGCGACTCGACGGTCCGCTATGTAAGCGTTTCGGTGGAGCGGCTCCTCGGGTTCGCCCCGGAGGACCTGGTCGGGCGGGTCCTCGGGCACGCCGTCCACACCGACGATCGCGATATGCTCGCCCAGCAGCTGGCCTCTCTGGCCGAGCGTCCGGGCGGCGACGTTGCCGGTGAGTCGCGCGTCGCCCATCGGGACGGTCGCTGGCGCGTGTTCGAGTGGACGGCCCGGAACCTGATGGACGAGCCGTCGATCGGGGGCTTCGTGATCAACGCCCATGACGTCACCGAGCGGGCCGATCTCGAGGCGCAGCTGACCCATCAGGCGTTCCACGACCCGCTGACCGGCCTCGCCAATCGCGCCCTCTTCGCCGACCGCGTCGAACACTCGCTGGCGCGCCGTCGACGCCATCGTGCGCGGCCCGCCGTCCTGTTCCTGGACCTCGACGACTTCAAGACGGTCAACGACACGCTCGGTTACGGGTCCGGCGACCGGCTCCTCATCGAGATCTCACGACGCCTCACGGCCTGCCTGCGTCCGGGCGATACGGCCTGTCGCGTGTCCGGCGACGAGTTCGCCATCCTGCTCGAGGAGATCGGCGACGTGCAACGGGCCCTCGAGGTCGCCGATCGGATCCTCGAGCGTGTCGCCGAGCCGGTCGACATCGGCCGCGACGTCTCGGTCACCGCGAGCATCGGGGTCGTGCTCGTCGACGACAACGTGGACGACGCCGATGACGTCCTCGCCCGCGCCGATGTCGCGATGTACGCGGCGAAGGCGGCCGGCAAGGGTCGGCACCAGCTGTACGAGCCGGCGATGCGCGACCGGGCGTGGAGCCGCCTCGAGCTCGAAGGCGAGCTCCGGCGCGCCATCGACAAGGACCAGATCGTCGTGGTCTACCAGCCGATCCTCGACCTTCGGACACGTGAGCCGGTCGAGATGGAGGCGCTCGTGCGCTGGGACCACCCGGAGCGCGGGCGCTTGGTGCCTGCCGACTTCCTCGTCGTCGCGGAGGAGAGTGGCCTCATCGTGCCGCTCGGGCGCATCGTGCTCGAGCGAGCGTGCCAACAGGCAAGCGAATGGCGGCGCCGCTGGCCGAACGAGCGACCGATCGACGTCAGCGTCAACCTCTCGTCGCGCCAGTTCGGCGATCCGGGTCTGCTCGAGGCGATCCGGACGGCCCTCGCAACGGCCGACCTGCCGCCCTCGAACCTCAAGCTCGAGATCACCGAATCGGCGATGCTCGATGCCGACGCCTCGGACCTGCTCATGCGCCGCATCCACGACCTCGGCGTGCGACTGGCGGTCGACGACTTCGGGACGGGCTTCTCCGGCCTGTCGTACTTCCAGCGGTTCCCGCTGGACACGCTCAAGATCGACCGCTCGTTCGTGTCCGGGCTCGGGCGAGATCCGCGGAGCGACGCCATCGTCCATGCGACGATCGCGTTCGCGAAGGCACTTGGCCTGACGGTCACCGCGGAAGGGATCGAGACCGAGGACCAATTCGAACACCTGCGCGGGCTCGGGGCGGACCTTGGGCAGGGCCATCTGTTCGCGCATCCGCTGGACCCGGCCGCGGCCGACGCCTACCTGGTCGCGACGCGGAGCGCCTCGGCCGCCTGACGAGCCACGCCTGCGAAGGCGCGACGAAACCGTCGATCCGCTGCGCGACGTACCGTTGGACAGGCACGAGGCTCGCGAGACGCCGGGCCGCACGCCGACCAACAAGAGAAGGGAGCCGCATGGGATCCACGCCCGACCGACCGACGATCCGTCTGGCCCTCGCGACGACGGTCGTCCTGGTCCTCGTGGCTGCGTGCTCGACGGGCGGCTACGGCGCGTCGGCGTTGACGAGTGCCGCCCCGACAGCGACATCGGTCGCCTCGCCCGCGGTCGCGGCCACGGCCGCCCCCTCGACGAGCTCGGGTGGTGGCAAGTACGGCAACGGCAATGATGACGAGTACAACTACGGCGGCACCGCGACCGCCACGCCCGCTGCGTCGGCAGGCGGGGCGGCCAAGGTCCACACCGTCGGTCTCGGGAGCGGATCCGTCGGCTCGTATCTGACGGGCGAGGGCGGCATGACCCTGTACGTCTTCGGCAACGATTCGGCCAACACGAGCACCTGCGACGCCGATTGCGCTGCGGCTTGGCCGCCGTTCACGGTCACGAAGGGCGACACGCTCAAGGGCGCCGCCGGCGTGAAGGGTGCGTTGACGACGTTCTCGCGCGCGGATGGTTCCATGCAGGTGGCCTACGGCGGATCGCCGCTCTACTACTACTCGGGCGACAAGTCCGCCGGCGACACCAAGGGCCAGGGCGTGGGCGACGTCTGGTTCATCGCCCAGCCGTAGTCGGACATCCCTCCCGGGCGGCGGCGAGAGGAGAGCCGCCGCCCCCACCGTCAGTCCGGCAGGCCGGCCTCGTGGGCGGCGTTGGATCGGGCTCGTTGGTCCGCCCGGATCGGGACCGTGCCGAGCGCGGCGAGCAGGAACGTGACGGCCATGAGCCCAAAGACGATGGGCACGCCCTGCGCTTCACCGGCGAGGTCGATGACGACGCCGTAGACCGCGACCCAGAGTGAACCGACCCCGAACGCCATCGTGAAGTAGAGCGCATACGACGCGTCGCGGATCGATGGCGGCGCGATGTCGGCCAGGAGCGCCTGGAGCTGCGGGCTCTCTGCGAAGCTGAACAGGCCCATGAGCACGATGCCCAGCCACAGCCCGGCGAGCGATGAGCCCGCGAGCAGGAAGACCGCGAACCCGATCGCGCCACCCAGGTAGACCCCGATGATGATCGGCTTGCGCCCGACCCGGTCCGACAGCCAGCCGGCGAGGAGCGGGACCGGCACCGAGAAGACGATGAGGGCGCCGTACATGAAGCCCGACGTCGCCTCGTCGAGGCCGATCACCTTGGTCAGGTAGATGAGCGCGAACAGGTTCACGACCCCGAGCCCGCGGCCACCGCCGCCGAGGGCCGACGTCAGGTAGAGCCAGCGCAGGTCACGGTCGTGCAGGATCCGCCCGAAGGCGGAGCGGACGCTGCCGCCGGCAAGGGCCGCGGCCCGGTCCGTGCCGCGCTCGCGGACGAAGAGCAGGATCGCGATGGCGATGGCGATCGCCGGCAGCCCGAACACGAGCGACGCACCGCGCCAGCCGAGTGCCGCCATCAAGGGCACACCGAGCAGGGCCACCACCACGGTCCCGACGTTGCCGCCGGCGATGTGCGCGCTGATCGCGAACCCTCGCCGTTCCGGCGGGAACTGCTCTGCCAGGAGGCCGTTGCCGACCGGATGCTGCGGCGACCCGCCGATGCGCCACACGATGTTGGGGATCGCGAACGTGGCGAAGCTGGTGGCGAGGGCCTGGACCGCGATGCCGCCGCCGAAGAGGATCCCGCCCGCCCCGAGCAGGCTGCGGCGGGAGACGACCCGGGTGAGCCCCGCGTAGCTGAGTTGCACGAGGCCCGACAGGAACGAACCGATCGCGGCCAGGAACGCGACGGCCGCGATCCCGACGCCGAACTCGTCGGTGATCTTCAGGAAGACCAGGGGCAACAGGACGGCCTGCGCATGGTTGACGGCGTGGGCGGCCGAGAGCAGGCCGAGTGAGCGGTTCGGATGGATCCGGACATCAGCCTGCACGGGCGGATGGTGCCGTATCCGGCTACTCGACGGTGATCTTGGTGCTCGCGAAGATCCCGGCCACCCGATCCGACGCGTACCAGATCTCGTACTCGCCCGCCTTGTCGGGCGCGATGATGTGTGCAGGGCTCCCGGCAGCCGTGTACGCGTACGATGCGTACGTCCCGGGCGGCGAGCCGGCTGGGACGATCGTGATGTAGTCCGAGGGCCCGTTCGGACCGGTCCACTCCACGTCGAAGGGGGCCCCCTTGGCCACCTTGGCGGGCGCCTTCAGCGTGATCTCGAACTCGCCGACGGTGATGGGCCGCCGTGCCTGGGTCTTGTCGTCGCCGGTGACATACCGGATCTCGTACGAGCCGGGCACGATGGGCGCCACCAGCTTGCCCGGGTTGCCGGCGTTCGTATAGAAGTAGCTCTCGTTCGTCCAGCGCTCGGCGCTGGCCGCGATGATCGTCACGTAGTCCTTCGGCCCGTTGGGACCGTTCCACGACACCTCGACGACGCTGCCGGCCGGCACGCTCTCCGGGGCGAGCAGGTCACCCGTGAACGGCGTCACCGAGATGGCGAGGCGGGCCAGGATCGTGTCGTCGGCACCGGAGACATACCAGAGCGCAAAGGGTCCGGCCGTCGTCGGCGCCACGAGCTTCCCCGGGCTGCCGTTGGTCGTGTAGAAGTACGGGTCGACCGATGTCCACTCGGTCGCGGCGGCCGGCACGATCGTGACGTAGTCCTTCGGGGCGTTCGGCCCGGTCCAGGCGACCTCGAACTGGGCGCCGGCTTCGACTTCCCTGGGCGCGGTCAGAGTCGCCGGACCCGTCGCGACCGACGGGGACGGGGAGGCGGTCGGCGCGGCCGGCGGACTCGGGGACGCGGTCGGCGCCGCGGCCGTGGTCGGGACGGTCGTCGGCGGCGGGGTCGCACTCGGCTGGGTGGTCGCGGCGCCTCCGCCGGAGCACGCTATGACGAGGAGCGCAACGACGAGGGCCGCCCCAAGAGGGCCACGGACGAACGACCGAACGAACGACATCTGACCCATCGCCTTTCTTGCAGCGGTCAAGATCGAGCGAGACCCCCCAGGTCGGGATGCGGCGGAGCGGGGCGGACGTCGCCGGGCAAGGATACGCTCGGCCGCGGGCCGCGCGCCGGGTCCTTGCAGGGCCGCGATCAGACCGGGATCAGTGGTGCTTCTTCTTGTGCGGGACCTCGTACAGGTCCGCTTGCGTTTGCTTGTGGGTCGACCCGACGGCCGCGTGGCCCGGGCTGCCGCTGCTGGTGTGCGGCGCCGCTCGATGCCCCTTCGGCAGGATGTACAGGATCATGAGCGCGATGGGCCCGAGGATGATCCCGAGGATCGCCCAGGTGATGGGATTGCGTCCGAACTTCGGCGCCATCTGGTAGCAGTAGACGGCGCAGATGACCCAGACCACCGCGGCCAGGATGAAGAAGCCGGTGCCGACGAGCGTGGGCGTAGCCATGGGTCGATCGACCCTCCCCTAGAGACTTGGTCGAGGTCGCGGGACAAGTCCTGGACCGATCAGGATGACCCGCACATAGTGACGCAATCGCCGCAGGCTGCGATGGCGTTCACGGGACGTCAGAACTGGAAGAGCAGCTCGCGGTACTTGGGCAGCGGCCAGAGGTCGTCGGCGACCAGCGTCTCGAGCTCGTCGGCGACCACGCGGAGCGCCTCCTGGGCCGGGATCACGTCATCGACGAAGGCGCGCGCCTCGGCCTGCACGGACCCTGCCTCGTGCGCGGCGTGCTGGGCATGCTCCAGGGCGTCGATCGCGTCGACCAGCTCATCGGCGAGGCCGGAGACCCGCTCGCAGACGGCGTTGATCCCGCGCGACGAGGGGGCACCGGCGAGCTGGCCGAGGTACTGCGCCGTGGCGGGCAGGACCAACGTCCTGGCCATGTCCAGAGCACAACTCGCCTCGATGTTGCTGACCTTGACGTAGCGCTCCCAGTTGATCTCGACACGCGCGGCCAACTCGCGCTCGGACAGGACGCCGAAGGACGCGAACAGCTGCTTGGCCCGGTCGGTGGTCAGCACCGGGAGCGCGTCGACGGTCGTACGGTTGTTGGGCAGGCCGCGCTTGGCGGCTTCGGCATGCCACTCCTCGGAATAGCCGTTGCCCTCGAACAGCACCTGCTTGTGCGCCCGGACGATCTTGGAGAGGATGCCCGTCAGGCCGGTGAAGTTGCCGGGCTTGAGCTTCTCGAGGTCGTCCGCGAGCTGGGACAGCGAGTCGGCGACCGCCGTGTTGAGCACGGTCTGCGGCCAGTAGATCGGCGCCGACGAGCCGACCGCGCGGAACTCGAACTTGTTGCCGGTGAAGGCGAACGGCGAGGTCCGGTTGCGGTCCGTGGCGTCCTTCGGCAGCTCCGGGAGCGAGGTGGCCCCGAGCTGCATCGAGCCGCCCTTCTTGGACGTGGAGGCGGCGCCCCGGTCGAGCTGATCGACGACGTCCTCGAGCTGCGAGCCGAGGAAGATCGACATGATCGCGGGCGGCGCCTCGTTCGCGCCGAGCCGATGGTCCTGGCCCGCGTCCGCGATGCTCGCCCGGAGGAGATCAGCGTGGGCGTTGACGGCCCGGATGACCGCCACGAGGAACGCCAGGAACTGGGCGTTCGCGTGCGGGTCGTTGCCCGGGTCGAGCAGGTTCTCGCCCTCGTCGGTCCCCATCGACCAGTTGTTGTGCTTGCCGGAGCCGTTGATGCCCGCGAAGGGCTTCTCGTGGATGAGGAACATCAGCTCGTGCTGGCGCGCGATGCGCCGCATCAGGCTCATGACCAGCATGTTGTGGTCCGAACCGACCGAGGTCGGCTCGTAGACCGGCGCCATCTCGAACTGGCCGGGCGCGACCTCGTTGTGGCGGGTCTTGGCCGGGATCCCCAGGCGCCAGAGCTCGCGATCGAGATCCATCATGAACGCGAGGATCCGCTCCCGGATCGAGCCGAAGTACTGGTCCTCCAGCTCCTGGCCCTTGGGCGACGCGGCGCCGAAGAGCGTGCGGCCGGTCAGGACGAGGTCGGGGCGCTGCTCCGCCAGCCGCCTGTCGACGAGGAAGTACTCCTGCTCCGGCCCGATGTTGGTGAACACCCGGGTCGCGGTCGTGTTGCCGAACCAGCGCAGGACGCGCAACGCCTGCTTGCCCAGGGCCTCCTGCGAGCGCAGGAGCGGGATCTTGTGGTCGAGGGCCTCTCCCGTGAACGAGACGAAGGCCGTCGGGATGGTCATCGTCACGCCGTTGGGCTCGACCTGCAGGAAGATCGGGCTGGTGACGTCCCAGGCGGTGTAGCCGCGAGCCTCGAAGGTCGCGCGGATGCCGCCGGACGGGAACGAGCTGGCGTCGGGCTCGCCCTGGACGAGGTTCTTGCCGGAGAACTCGGCAAGCGTCCGGCCCTCGCCGGTCGGGTTCAGGAAGGAGTCGTGCTTCTCGGCCGTTGAACCGGTCATCGGCACGAACCAGTGGGTGTAGTGCGTGGCGCCGTGGGCCAACGCCCACTCCTTCACGCCATGGGCGACGGCATCGACGATCGCCGGGTCGAACGGCTCGAGGCCGTCGATCGTCCGACGCAGCTTCCGGAAGATGGGCTTGGCGAGGTACTCGCGCTGCGCGTCCTCGTGGAACACGTACTGGCCATAGATGGCCTGGCCGGCATCTTCGAGGTAGTTCTGCGTGGAGGCGACCTTGTGGCTGGCGATCGCCGCGATGGCCGTGTGGCGTGCAGTCATGGGTCTCCTCAGTGCCCGGTATGCGGGACGGTGGGCGTCGGGTGCTCCCGCCCAGGGACGCGCCTCCCACGTCCTTGCTCACGGTACCAGCGAGTCGGGTTGCGGTTCAGCGCCAGCGGCAATGTTTCATCGTTGTGCCTCGTGGACGCCAGGTTCAGGTCGGGTGACGAGCCGCCACGAGGTCGTCCAGCAGCCGGCCGAACTCGCGCTCGACGTCGACATAGCGCTCCGAGCGCCAGACGATCCCGAGCCGGCCGTCGCCCGTCAGGCGGGTCCAGACTCGCCGTCGCGGCAGGTAGAACGAGATCGTGATGCCCGCGATGAGGCTGGCGAAGGCGAGCCAGATCAGGCCCTGACCCGGGTCGTGCTTGGCGATGAGCAGGGTGTACTCGGAGACCGACGCCAGGGTGATGGACAGGCCCAGGTCGTCGGAGACGCGCGTCTCGCCGATGCCCATCTCCGCGCCGGGATAGTTCTGCGGCACCGCGGTCCCGTCCGGCCCCTCGACCATCCGGTACGGCAGGACGACCAGGCGGCCGGCGCCATCGGGCCGACGATCGAGGAGCAGCTGCAGGCCCAGGTCGGAACCCGGCACGGGCAGGATCCCGTAGGGCCGGCCCTCGGCCGAGTCGGTGAGCGGCACCGCCCCGTCCCACAACGGCTTGCCGGCCGCGTCGAGGACGACGAGGTGCGGCGCCGGGCCGAAGCCGTTCTGGTGGAACGTGTAGCCCGCGATCGAGAGCGGGTCGTTGACCCGGATCGTCTTGCGCGCGATCTGCTCGCCGTCCCGGAAGACCGCGAGGTCGGTCGTGAAGTCCGAGGCCTGTCCGGTCTCGAAGCCGGGCGCCTCGAAGTCCAGGTTCTTGACCAGCAACAGGCCGGGCGTGCCGATCGGCTGGACCGTGAGCGATTCGCCTTCCGGGACCACGAGGCCCTGTTCATCGCCCAGCCGCGAGGTGACGGCGGCCGCCACCAGGAACAGGACGAGCCCGGTGTGGGTGAAGAGCGTCGCCATCTTCGTGTACTGGTGCCGGTCGCCGTAGAGGTACGTCGCGCCGTCGTCGTCGGTCGCCTCGCGGACCTTGAACCGGTTCCGCCGCAGGACCTCACGGACGCCGTCGGCAGACACACCCGACGTCGCCGCGCGATCGGGCAGGCGCGGATCGAAGAACGGCTCGGGTTGCGCGACCCGGATCTCGGAGACGCCGCGCCACAGCCGGGGCGTCCGGTCGAGGGTGCAGACGACGATCGAGATGACGAGCAGCGTCAGGCCGGCGCTGAACCAGACCGAACGGAACATGGCGAAGACGCTCAGTCGCTCGAGGACGTCCACCAGCCCCGCCCCGAGGAGCGGATCGTAGCGAGCATGGATAGCATCCATCGCGGTCGCGTAGTCGCCCGCGGAGCGGAACGCGAAATCGGGCAGCTGCTTGATCGTCATGCCGACGACCGCGAGGAGGGCCAGGACGATGATCTGGGCGACCGCGAAGTCGACCGAGGTCAGGAGTCGCCACAGCCCCCTTCCGACCCGGGCGAGGGCGTTGGGCGCGACCGGGCGGGTGGAAGCGGCCGAGACGGCCGCCGGTGTCGCGATCTCTGGCCCCTAGGCGGTGACGGTGGACGCGGTCGGCCGGCCGGTCACGGCTCGCGCCGCCACCAGCGCCGCCCCGAGATCCGCCTCGAGGTCCTCGACGTCCTCCAGGCCGACCGAGACCCGCAACAGGCCGGGCGTGATCCCGGCCTCGAGCAGCTCCGCTTCGGACAGCTGGCGTTGGGACGTCGAGGGCGGGTGGACGACCATGGTGTGGACGCTGCCCAGTGACGCGGTGAGCTCCGGGATACTGAGGTGGTCGATGATCGCCCGGCCGGCCTCGCGGCCACCCTCGACCTCGAAGGCGAGCATCCCCCCGGCGGCGCCATCCCGGAACTGGCGTTGGGCGACCGCGAACTGCGGGTGGCTGGGAAGGCCCGGGTACAGCACGCGACGCACGCCGTCCTGACGCTCGAGCCAGGCGGCGAGTGCCGCGGCATTGCGGCCGTGGCGCTCGGCGCGGACGCCGAGGGTCAGGATCCCGCGCAGGACCAGGAACGCCTCGAACGGCCCGAGCGTCGCGCCGGTCTCGATCTGGACGCGCTCGACGTCGGCGATCAGCGCCGCCGGCCCCGCGACCACGCCCGCGATGAGGTCGCTGTGGCCGCCCAGGAACTTGGTCGCCGACTCGACGACGAGATCGGCACCGAGCTCGAGCGGACGACAGACATACGGGCTCGCGAACGTGTTGTCGACGACGTACGTCGCCCCGTGGCGGTGGGCGAGGTCCGCGAGCGTGCGGTGATCGCTGACGAACGTCGTCGGGTTCGCGATCGTCTCCGCGTACAGGACGCGGGTCGGTCGCGCGGCGAGCGCCGCGCCGACGGCGTCGAGATCGGTCATGTCGATGAGGGTGACGTCGACCCCGAAACCGGCGAACGTCCCGAGGAGCTGGGTCCGGGTCGAGCCGTACATGGCGACCGGGGCCAAGATCCGGTCGCCCGCCCGGAGGAGCGACGCCAGCGCGGCATGGATGGCGCCCATCCCCGACGCCAGGGCCACGCCCGCCTCGCCGCCCGCGAGCTCGGCATAGGCGTCGGCGAGGGCCCGCGTGGTCGGGTTGGCGATGCGGCTGTATGCGTAACCGGCCCTCGGATCGCTCGCAGCTCGGCCTAGTTCGTCGGCGTCGGCCGACGCGAAGGTCGCCGTCTGGTAGATCGGGACGCTCGTGGGCGTCTGGACCGGGCGTGGGACGCGCGATGCCGCCCGGATGGCCCGCGTCGAGAAGCCGCGTCCGTCAGACATCGATCCGGGTCGGTGTTCGCTCACGGCTCGGATGCTACACCGGACCCACCGGACGAGGTCCTAGGTGCGTTCCAGCGGCATCGGGATGCCGGTGACCCGATCCTTGCCGGCCCGTTTGGAGGCGTACATCGCGCCGTCGGCGCTGATCATCAGCTCGTCCACGCTGCGGCCGTCATCGGGATAGCTCACGACGCCCACCGACAACGACGGCTGCGGGCTGCCCGGCGGCAGGCCGAGCTGCAGGCCGCGGACGCCGAGGCGGATCTTCTCGGCGAGGACGAAGGCGCCGGTCGGGTCGGTCTCGGGCAGGAGCACGACGAATTCGTCGCCACCGTAGCGGGCCGCGGTGTCGAGCTTCCGAACGCCGGACGCGACGACCTCGCCGACCCCGTGCAGCACCCGGTCGCCATGGAAGTGCCCGAACCGGTCGTTGACGGCCTTCAGCTCGTCGAGGTCCATCATCAACAGGCAGAAACCCCGGCCCGAGCGAGCCGAGCGAGTGATCTCGCGCTCGATCGCCGCGAAGAAGAACGTCCGGTTGAACAGCCCCGTCAGGGGATCGACCGTCGAGAGCCGGATGGCCGCGTCGCGGGTCCGGCGCTGCTCCCGGGCGATGACCATGGCCACATAGGCGAGGAGGATGAGCGCGGTCAGGTTGACCCCGATGATGGCCTGGGCGCTCGCCCCCATGCTGCCCGGCGGCGAACCCGCCAGCACACCGGTCAGGTAGCCGAGCGCCGCGACGATCGTGAGGCCGACGGTCACCGCCGACGAGACGACCAGGGCCGCACCGGCCACGATGAGCGGGAACGTGAAGAAGAACGGGCTCTGGACCCCGCCGGTCAGCGCGACGAGGAACGTCGCCGCGGTCAGGGCGACGGACCCCTCCACGACGAAACGCCCCGGGCCGAGCGCGTCCGTGGGCAACAGGTCGTGCACGACGATGACGAACAGCCCGGACAGGGCAAGGAGCACCAGGATGGCCGCTTGCGTTTCCGGCCACAGGCCGGTCACGGCCACGATCGTCGCGGTCGCCATCAGGAAGACCCAGCTCACGATCCGGACGACGCGGTCATACGCGGGTCGCGCGTCCGGGTTGGTGGGATCGTCGATGAGCCCGCTCACCACGGCGGCCTCGGTGTTCCGGGCTTCGAGACCATCGCCCGGGTCGACCCCGTCACGCCCTCGGACGCGGCTCGTGAACGACGGGGCGATCAGGGCGGCCATCAACAGCAGGTTGGCGACGACCGCCACCACGATCAGGCCAAGGACCGCCTCCACCGGCAACCTTGCGACTCCCCACTTCGCCGGGGCGGCGCTCATGGCGCGCCCGCCCGAGCATCTTAGCCGCTTGCCCGTTCAGCCCCGGCGAACGCCGACCCGGCGCCGGTGCAGTGACGCACCGGCAATCGTCGAAGCGACTAGCGCGCGCCCCACTGGTAGGTCTGCTTGACCAGGCGCAGGTAGACGAACGTCTCGGTCTCGCGCACGCCGTTGATGGCCCGCAGCCGCTCGGCCAGGAAGCGCAGGAGCGCCTCGTTGTCCTCGCAGACGGTCTCGATCAGCAGGTCGTACGTGCCGGCCGTGATGACGACGTAGTCCACCTCGGGCATCGCGGCCAGTTCCTCGGCGACCGCGACCAGCCGATCGCTCTCGCATCGGACGCCGATCATCGCCATCTGGTGGAACCCGAGCTTCAGCGGGTCGGTGACGCCGACGACCTGCAGGATGCCGCGCTCGATGAGGCGATTGGTCCGGGCCCGGACGGCCGCCTCGGACACGCCAAGCTCGGCCGCGATCTGGGTGAAGGGTCGTCGGCCGTCGGCCTGGAGGTGCTCGATGATCCGCTTGTCGAGCGGGGACACCTCCTCCTGGCGTCCGTTCGCGGGTCGGGGACGGGCAGGGCGACCCGAGGCAGTCATGGCGCTGGCAACTCCGTGTCTATGGGGCCGGCGACTCCGCGACGGTCGCCTCGGGATCCGGCATCGCGATCGGTACGAGCGTGCGCGTCTTCAGCGGCGAGAGCAGCGGATCGATGATCTGGACGAGCGACGCTGCGGCGACGAGGTCACGATCTCTCGGCGCCTTCGGCCGGCCACCCGACTTCGGCCCCAACTCGATGAGGATGTTGAGGCCGATGAACGCGATGGGCGGCTCGCCGGGACCGGGCTTCACGCCCTCCTTCCAGGGCTTCGCCTTGGCCAGCGCCTTGGCCGAACTGTACTCGCTCACGACCAGCGGCCAGTCGCCGAACGTCGCGTTGATGCGCCTGACGGGCTCGCGGCCTTCACCCCCGGACCCGGCGGTGTTGGCGACGACCCTGAGCCCGGCCTTGTTCAGGGCGCGGAAGATGGCGTCCGCCGCTGCCGGCTCGCTCAGGTGGACGGGCGCCGGGCTGGGGGTGGCGGTCGGAACGGGGGTCGCTGGGCGTGGCGAAGCCGACGGCGCGCCGCCACCGCACGCCGATGCCAGCGCACAGGCGATGACGAGGAGTGCGAGTGATCGGCGTCGCCCCCGAGGCGAACGATTCGAATCTCGCATGGCGAGCCGAACGCTAGCACGCGGTTCGCGCCGTGCATCCCTGACGATTCTCCCACTCCCACCGGCCGGTCAGCGGCGATCGAGCTCCGTCAGAACGGGGGCGACCGCCCGGATGCCGTCGAGCGTGATGGGGTCCAGGACGAGTTGTACGTGCGAGATGCCCGCCCGGGCGTAGGCCCGCAGGCTCTCGGCGACCACCTCGGGCGAGCCCTCGAGCGGCGGGGTACCGCCCTGCGCGTAGTCGCCCTGGAGACGCCCGATGCCGCCGGGCCCCTGGACGAGGACCGCGACCGTCCGCTCGATCTCGGCCGGGTCGCGCCCGACGTCGCGGCACGCGTCGTCGACGACCTCGCGAAGGCGGCCGACGCCGTCGGGCCGGTTGCCGATGTCGGCGAACCATGAGTTCCAGGCTTGGGCGTAGGGCATCGTCAGGCGCAGCATGCGCGGCCCATTCGAGCCGATGAGCAACGGCGGACCGCCGGACCGCGGCCCGCGCGGCAGCAGCTCGCAGTCACGGGCCTGGTAGAACCGGCCGTCGAAGTCGATGGCGCCGTCCTGCAGGAGCGTCCGGATGATCGTGAACGCCTCGTCGAAACGATCGACGCGGTGGTCGTACGGGAAGCCGAACGCCCGGAATTCCGTTTCGTTCCAGCCCGCGCCCAGGCCGAGGATGAACCGGCCCCCGCTGATCTCGTCGATCGTCGCCGCCTGCTTCGCGAGCAGCGCGGGGTTGTGGAAGTTGGTGCAGGCGACGAGTGGCCCGAACTCGACCCTCGAGGTCACCGCCGCGATCCCGGCCATCAGCGTCCAGGCCTCCCAGGGCCCGCGGGCCGGACGGTCGGGCCAGCGGTACAGGAGGTGCTCGCCGACCCAGATCGAGTCGAAGCCGAGATCCTCGATCGCGCGAGTCATATCGAGCAGCTCCGGCCAGCGGACCTCGCGCTCGACCTCCGGGAGCTGCACCCCGACCTTGAGCGGGCGACCGGTGGTCACCCGTCAGGCGGGTTCGGCGACGGCGGCGGCGATGGCTCGAAGGTGGTCGGGCGTGCTTCCGCAGCAGCCGCCGACGATCGTCGCGCCGGCGTCGCGCATCGCGAGCACCTGGGCGGCCATGGTCTCGGGGTCGGCGCGGTAGACGGCGCGCATGTCGACGAGCTCCGGCATCCCGGCGTTCGACTTGGCGACCAGGACGACGTCGGGCGCCGCCGCGTGCATCCTGGCGATGACCGGGATGAGCTCGTCCGGGCCGTTGCCGCAGTTCCCGCCGACCGCGTCGGCGCCCCACGCGGTGAGCGCATCGACCGCGTCTTCCGGGGAGACGCCCATCATCGTGTGGCCGCGCGTGTCGAACGTCATCGTGGCGACGAGCGCGATCCCGGGTGCGGCCTGGCGGACGCCTTCGATTGCCGCCTTCATCTCCTGGAGATCGGACATCGTCTCGATCCAGATCAGGTCCACGCCACCCGCGACGAGGGACGTGGCTTGCTCACGGAAGATGTCGACGGCCTCGTCGTAGGCGAGCGTCCCGAGTGGCTCCACGATCTCCCCGGACGGTCCGATGTCTCCGGCCACGAGGGCGTGGCCGCCCGCCGCGTCGACCTCGGCACGAAGCAGGATGGCCGCGGTGCGGTTGAGCTCGTCGACGCGGTCACCGTGCCCGCTGAGACGCAGCCTGGCCCGGTTGCCACCGAACGTGTTGGTCAGCAGGATCTGCGACCCGGCCTCGATGTACGCGCGCTGGATGCGCCGGATGACGTCGGGATGGGCAAGGTTCCAGACCTCGGGCGGGTCGCCGAACTGCAGCCCGTTGGCGAAGAGCATCGTGCCCATCGCGCCGTCGGCCACGATCGGCTCTCCGCGGTCGAGCAGGGCCCGGAATCGGGCGCTCGCCGCGCCGCCGTCGAGGGCGAGGCGCGTCGCCCGGTCGGGGAACGCGACCGGGTCGACATCGGCGGCCGGGCGCGGGGCGTCATGCCCGTTCCCGTTCGAGCCGCGGGCAGCCGCCTCCTCGAGTCGCCGGGTCCTGGTGCCTCGTCGAACGCCCTCCATCGCGGGCCATGATAGTCATTGACAGGCCACCGGCTCGTCCTCCACCCTGCGCGAATGCATCACGACGGCCGGTCGACGACCGCCACCCGCTCGCAGCAGCGGCCCACGAGGGCCGGCTCGAGCTGATGCGCTGCGCCCGCGACGGGCGCTGACGACCAGGTACGAGGACCACCCTCAGCACGGCGCTGAGGGTGGTTTCATGTTGTCGGAGGCAGAACCGATGGATCCCGCGCTCCTCTGGAAGGGCTTCACGCTCGGTCTCGTCATCGCGGCCGCCGTCGGACCGATCTCGCTGCTCGTCATCCGTCGGACGTTGGCCGAGGGCCGGGTGGTCGGGCTCGCGTCCGGGCTCGGCGTGGCCACCGCCGACGCGACCTATGGCGCCATCGCGGCATTCGGCTTGTCGGCCATCACGGATGTCCTGGTCGGTGGCGGGCGCATCCTCGGCCTGGTCGGCGGGCTCTTCCTGCTGTGGCTGGCGTGGAAGACGGTGCGTGCGGAGCCGGGAACGGCGGCCACGGTGACCGAGCGCCGGGGCGGCCTGGCCGGTGCGTACCTGTCCATCCTCGGCCTGACCCTGACCAACCCGATGACGATCCTCTCGTTCGGGGCGTTGTTCGCCGGTCTCGGGGTGACAGGCGAGAACACGCTCGAGTCGGCCGTCATCACCCTCGGCGTCTTCGCGGGCTCGGCGTTCTGGTGGGTGGTCCTGACAACGGCCGTCGGGGCCCTCCGGTCGCGGCTGACGACCCGCTGGTTGCGCGCGATCAACGTCGTCTCGGGCGTGATCATCGGCGGGTTCGCGGTGCTCGCGATCTCGGTCGCGCTCCGCGGCTGATCAGCGCACGAGGTCGAGGCTACGATGAGGGACGCGGCGCAAGGATGTGGCGGCAACGCCGGACTTCTGACGACGCACCGACTCGATCGGAGGAAGTGACGTGACCTACGGACCCGTGGAATCGCCCGACATGCCGAAGGTGGTCGGTCCATATTCGCCCGCGGTCCGGGCGGGCGACCTCCTGTTCATCGCGGGCCAGCCAGGCCTGGATCCGTCGACCGGTAGCGTTCCTCCTGGAGGCTTCGAGGCGGAGGCACGGCAGGCATTCGTCAATCTGCGGACCGTCGTGGAGGCGGCCGGAGCCAGGCTCGAGCGGGTGGTCAAGACGACCGTGTTCCTTGGCAGCGTCGAGGACTTCCCGGCGATGAACCAGCTGTACGCGGAATTCTTCCCGACCGCTCCGCCGGCGCGCTCGGCGCCGATCGTCGCGCTGCCACGCGACCTGCGGATCTCGATCGAGGCGGTCGTCTTCCTCGGTTGAGGGGCCGGTCCGCGCCGGCCTACGCGACCGCCTCGACCGCTGCGCTCGTGGCCACTACCTTGAGTGTGCCCGTCCGGCCGGCGATCTCCACATCGCGTTCGGCGGGTGCCATGCCCTGGCCCGCCCGATCCCAGGCGATGCGACTCACAAGCAGCTCGCCGGCGGCCGCCAAGGAGCCGAGTCGAGCGGCGATGTTGACCGTGTCGCCGAGGGCCGTGAAGTCCAGCTTCTCGTCGCCCCCGACGACGCCGACGAACGCCTCGCCCGTGTGCACGCCGGCTCCGACCATCAAGCCCTTCCGGGCGAGTCCGTCGCGCTCGACCGCCCCGAGGATCGCCTGACCGGCCCTGATCGCCCGGCCGGCATGGTCCTCGCCCGCGATGACCGGGATGAACAGCGCCATGACGCCGTCGCCGAGGAACTTGTCGACGATTCCCCCGTTCTGGTCGATGGCGGTGGCCGCCGAGCGATAGTAGCTCTGGATCAAGCCACGGTAGTTCGAGGCGGAGGTTCGCTCCGCGAGACCGGTCGAGCCGCGAACGTCGGCGAAGACGACGCTGATCTCCAGCTCCGCGCCGCCCCCATGCTTCGACAGCTGCCCGAAGCACGCCTTGCACAGGAGCGGGTTCTCGCGCATCGGTCCGTGCCAGAACACGCGGGCGGCCGCGCCCCCGATGCCGTGGAACGGCGACGCACAGACCTTGCAGCGCGGCGAGGCCGGCACGTGATGCCACAACCGGCGCACCTTGAGGAGCCCCGGGTCCTCCCCGGTCAGCAACCGCCGCCACTGGGCGGTCTCAGGATCCTGGTCGGCCACCATCGCGACATAGGGTGACCCGTCAACGTGACGTCCGCAAGACGGACTCGCGTCGGCTGCGGCTCCTCGTCGAACTCAGGTCAGTGAACCAGCACTCGCGGGTGCCCGCCATCGCGTGGTCTCGCCAGCAGGCTCGGAGGCGATCGCCGATGGGTCGAAGCCCTTCGCGATCAGCCACACCGCCAGGACCATCTCCTGCACGGCGATCGGGAGAGCCAGGACGACCTGGGTCGTTGACATCGGGGCGGCGACATCGAACAGGACCAGCAGGCCGGCCACGACGAGCAACGTGGTGGCCACAAGGCCCCAGGCGGACAGCCACCGTGGGACGAGTCGCGACCGATAGAGCACCCAGTAGTACATGGATGCCCCGATGCCGAACGTGATCACCGCCGCAACGGGGCCCAGCCAGTCGCGTCCTGCCACGAGGAGCGAAGCTTGGGCCTGGAGGGCCGCTGAACCGGAAGCGCCGGCGGTCGCAACGTCCCGGCTCAAGGTGACGAGCAGCAGCAGGCAGACGAAGCTGACGATGTAGAGCACACCCTCGATGAGTCTGAAGCCGACCGATCCGAGGGCCAGACCCTCGTTGCGCTTGCGCAGGACCGGGTACAACGCGATGGCGATCCCGGGACAGGCAAGGGCGCCGATCAACAGGAACAGCGCCCCGATGAGGATCCGGCCTTCATTCGCCGAGATCTCGGTCAGGTAGTCCGGTGCGCTCAGGATCGGTCTCAAGAGCACCGCGCTTGCCAGGTTGCCGACCGTCGCGACGATGAACAGCACGCCGGCGACGACGGCGATCCTTCGGTTCGTATCCATGTCCTTCTCTCATGTCCTTCGTGGAACGGCCATGTGCGTCGCGCGCGACCGCGCTCCGCCCCCTCGCCCGAACCGTAGCGAGGCGTGCTCGGTTGACGTAGTGCTGGACGGCCTGAATCGCCGGGCCGGACTGGTCAGGCCGTGGCTTCCTGGGCGACCTTCGGCCGCTGGAGGATTCGGATGGCATTGCCGAAGGGGTCGCGGACACCCATGTCGGTGCCGTAGAAGTGGTCCGTGGGCTCCTGCGTGAAGTCGGTGACGCCACGTTCCTTCAGGGTCTCGTAGAGGGCCCGTGCGTCGTCCGTCGTGAACACGAGCCCGACCAGGGCGCCCTTGGTGATGAGTTCGCGGAGCTGTGCCGCGGTTGCGTCATCGTGCAGCGGCGAGCCCGGCTGCTCGAGCGAGATCTCCGTGCCGTTCTCGCCGGGGACACGCACGGTGAGCCAGCGATAGTCGCCCTGCTTGAAGTCGGAGCCGACCTCCAGCCCGAGCTTGTTGACGTAGAAATCGAGGGCCTCGTCCTTGTCGAGGACCATGATCGTGGTGACGTTCAGGCTGTTGATCATCGGTTGGTTCCTCCCGGCGTCGCTGTCGATGTCCCTGTTGACGAGGGTCATGCTACGGAGCGGTCGGCCGAGTTGGCTTCTCCGAAACTGCTCGATCTCGTCGCCTCGCCCGCCCCGACCCGAGGGCGTGTCGCCCACATCTGGACGCAATTCGGGGCGATGATCGGCCCGTGCCCCAGGCGGTAGCTCGAGGGCGTCTCGCCGACGATGTCGCGGAACATGCGGCTGAACGTCCCCAGACTCGTGAAGCCGACATCGAGGCAGATGTCGGTGACGCTGCGGTCGGTCTCGCGCAGCAGGAACATCGAGCGCTCCACGCGCCGTCGCTGCAGGTAGCGGTGCGGCGTCTCTCCGAAGGTGGCGCGGAAGCTGCGGATGAAGTGGGCTTCGGAGACATGGGCGACCTTGGCCACGGCGCGGACGTCGAGCGGCTCGGCATAGGCCCGGTCCATGGCGTCACGGGCGCGCAGCAGGCGTCGGTTCAGATCCTCGACTTCCCGGCTCACGGCGCCACGCTACGGCATTCGGCGGGCGGATGCCCTGCTCGCCTCGGTCAACATCGCCCCGACGAACGGTGGCGATGGTCGGGGAGGTGGGACTCGAACCCACGATCTCGTGCTCCCAAAGCACGTGCGTTGCCAACTACGCCACTCCCCGGCGATTTCACGCTCAGATACCGCAGGATAAGCGGTCTGAGGGTCAAAGGTTCGTGCCGACCTTCTCGGGAACCGAGTCACAGATAGTGGAGGTTACCCGGGCGGCATCATTCCCCGGATTCGGTCGAAATCCTCCATGGTCACGGAATCACCTGGTCGGACCCTCACCTTGTCCATCTCACCCTTCACCGTGGCCACGGATGACTTCATGCTGCCTGTCTCCTCGGAAGCCGCGGCCACTTGTCGTTGTGCCTGCGAGGCACGCGCCTCACTTGGTACTCGGCCGAAGTAGTAGCCGACCACCACTCCCGAAAGTCCGCTCATGAGCGCAAGGACATCCTTGGCATCGCTCATCCGGGTCGAGTCCCCGGCCATGCCGAATGCCATGCCCATCCAGTACAGAGTCGTTCCCACGATCGCCAGAGCCAGGATGGCCGTGACGCCTTCCTTGAGGAATTGGAGCCTCTCGTCAAGTCGCCGTGTTGATTCCGTCTCGTCAACCATGGTCGATCTCCTCGGTTTCGCGCTAGTTCGGGCCCGCCTCGCGCTCTTCTTCGATTGTTCGGCGATCACATCGAGTGGATGACGTTCCGCCCTCGCAAAGCCCGCACGGATGGTGCGCTGTCGGTGTCACGCCATCGTTGCCGTCGTCGGTCACGATTCGAACGAGTCGGGGGTGGTCCTTCTACAGCCGTTCGGCCGCACCGCTAGCCGTGCCGAGAAATCACACAAGACGGATCCCGAACCGCGCTGGGAAACAACCTACCGCGCGCCAGCCACTGACCAGGGTGTGCTCTTTCCTGTGCTGTCCATGATCGAACCGGCCTGCTACCTCGAAACAAACCGGATGCGCGCCGATATGCCTGATGGATGCGGGGGATTCCTGATTTCGCGGGGTATCAGGCCGGTTCAGCCGGGGGCGACTAGAAAAGTGGTCCCTCCGGTCGCCCTTCCGCATCTAAGGTACCGGGCCCAACCGCGCCGAACAGATTGAGCGGCGGGCGGCCGCGCGCATACAACCCGCGCCCGATGGCGGGCGGGGAGCGCGAATCGAGCATATTCCTCAGCCTCTATCCCCGGCAAAGAGGACCGCCGGGGAGCCCGAGGCAGAGGAATCCGATGATGACGGTGAACGACCTGCCCCTGATCGCAGGCTCAGCCTCGACGGTGATCTTTGTGACCAGCTACTTGCCGATGCTCGTGAAGGCCGTGCGCACGAAGGACCTGTCCTCGTACAGCCCGACCCAGCTAGTCCTCACCAATGTCGGGAATGTCGTGTTTTCCGCCTATATCTTCAGCCTCCCGCTCGGTCCGATCTGGGCGCTGCATTCCTTCTACGTGGTGGCGACCGCCTTGATGTTTGCCTGGTACGTTCGCTACACCCGCGGGCCGAGGCCGACCCCGCGGCCAAGCGGACCGCGGACCTTGCCTCCGCGCGGGCGCATGGCCGCCCTGTGATGCTTCGGGAAACGGAGATAGCCCCGCTGCCACGCCGGGATATGCGGCACTAAGCGGCCCTTGCTAACCTCCGGATCACCCCGGCTCCGCGTCCGGACGTGCGATCCCGTGAGAGCGGCCAGCCGAGCCGGAGCGACCGGTGCCTCTGTAGGCTCTTAGTCGCCGCGGCGGCCGATGCCTCGGTCTTGCCTGATCTTGGCCAAGGCCACGATGATGCCGGCGAGGAACGCGGTGACCGGGAGGAAAAGACGCTTGCGCATAGGGCTTCCTCGGAGATAGGGGCGAGCCGGCCCCGGACCCGTCCATTCTGGAGCAAACCTCACTCCCCCCACCCGCCAGCCGAGCCGGAACGACCGTGGGCCGCTCCGAGGACGCAGCGGGCGCGCCGAGCATCCGTTAACGACGCGACAATAGGACGTGGCCAACGTTCGACTCGGCGACGCCGGTAGATGACCTGAACGGGAACGGTGCTTGACCTGGGCCTCGGCTTCCCCGGCCGAGGCCCCTCCACGTGGAGCGTGCCACCGTAGCCGTCGCGGCCGCGCGGCTACCCTGCGGGCATGTGGTTCCGCCAGCATCCTCACTCGATCCTCTCCCGGATGCCCTGGCATCTGCCCTCACAGGCTCCGCGAGGAGTCGCGGTCCTGGGGCTGCGAGCTGCGGCATGCGGCACGACCATGACCGCCCAAGATCGCGGGTTCGACTACATGGACGATCCGCCCTTAGATGACCGCTACCCGCCCTGTCAGGGCATGTTCATCCGGGGGAGGCGTAGATCCTACTCGTCGTCCAGACCGCCGAGGGGCGTGAAGACTAGGGACGTGTAGCCGGCAATCCCGAACTCCTCGGCGCGGACACGGGCCGTGGTTCGATAGATGGCGTCGGCAGTTATGAACTCGATCGTCTGCTCTTCTCCCGCCAGCAACCATTCGGGTCTCGGCGTATCGGAGGTCACCGCGGTCGCGCTCCAGCTATTCAGGCCGCTGGCGTCATCGCTGCGGATCGTCAATCGGCTCCCCGTCGCGGCCAAGCCGACAGGCTGCCCACCGATGACCAGTCCGACCAGTGCAAGGTCTCGACTGCTCACGCTACTAGCACCACCTCAACCGCAGGATAACCGCGGGGCCTTCGCTCGCCACATCCACGCTCGGAAGGCTCCGCCTACACCGCAAACGGGCTGGGGAGTCCCAAAGCACGTGCGTTGCCGATTACGCCACTCCCCGGTGTCGTGCCGCGCCACGGGCAGGGCGACCGACGCGACAATGCATAGTCTTGCTAGACTGCCGGCTCGGAATCGCGCGTCGCCGGTCGGATTCGGTGCGGCGGTCCGCCTGAGGGCTCGCGACCATGGCCGACCCGACCGACGCGTTCCCGATCGAATGGCGCGACCCCTCCGATCCCGACCTGACCTGGGACTGGGACGACATGCACACGCCGTTCGTGCTCACGCCGATGGCCGGGGACTACGTCGGGCTCGTCGGCGGGGGGTTCGCTTACGGATACGCCCGTCTTGACGTCCCGATCGAGATCCGCCTCCGCATCTGGAACGGCTACGCGTACTACGCCGCCGCGATCGACGGGACCGATTCGGAGCAGGACGCCGTCTGGGCGCGTCGTGCGGAAGCCAGCCGGGCCGCCATCGCCGGGACCGATGCCTATTGGCGTGAGTCGGCGCTCCCCGAGCTCCGTGGGCACTATGCGTGGGTCGCCAGCCTGCCGGTCGACGCGATGTCGGGCGACGAGCTCGCGGCGGCGTGGGACGAGGCCTGGCGACGGATCGCCCGCTGCTGGTCGATCCACTTCTGGGTGATCCGGGGTCCCTACCAGGTCATCGAGGACCTTGCCGACTTGTACGAGTCGATCGTCACCGACGCGTCGCCGGGCGAGGCGACCGGCCTCGTCGGCGGCACCATGACCGAGCTGCACGACGTCGAACGCCAGCTCGATGGATTGGCCGCCATGGCCGCCGCTGAGCCGGCGATCCGTGACCGGCTGGCCATCCATGCGACCACGCCGCAGGACCTGGTCGCCCTCCCGGAGGCGACGGCCTTCCTCGAGGCGCCTCGACCGGTTCCTCGCGACCCACGGTCACCTCGGCCAGAACTTCGACGACCTCGCGCTCGCCTCGTGGATCGAGGAGCCGGGACTGCTCTTCACCGAGCTGGCGAAACGCCTCGCGCACCCGCCCGAGATCGACGAGGAGGCACGGCGGGAAGGGCTCGCCGCGCACGCCGAGGCGCTGGCGGACCGGGCCCGCGAAGCGATCGCCGACGATCCGGAGAAGCTCGCCCAGTTCGAGTCGCTGCTCGGGGCCGCCCGCCGAATCGGCCACCTGACCGAGACCCACAACTACTGGATCGACCGGCACGCTCAGTCCACGCTGCGCCGATTCGTCATGCACGTCGGCCGCCGCCTGACCGACGTCGGCGTCATCGACACAGGCGCCGACGTCCTCTACCTCCATCGAGCCGAGGTGCCGGACCTTCTTCGGATGCCGGCGGACCGGCGGCCGCTCGTCGAGGAGCGCCGCACGAGCACGGCCCACTGGGCGACGATCCGCCCACCTCGGGTGGTCGGGAAACCGGCGACCGCCGCCGCGACCGACGACGTCGACCGTTTCGACGGCGCCCGGTATGCCTCCACCGAGCCGGACGAGCTGCGCGGGACCGGGGCCTCGGCGGGAAAGGTCCGCGGCACGGCCCGTCTGACTCTGACCCAGGAGGACTTCGGTGCCGTCCAGGCCGGCGACATCATCGTCTGCCCATCCTCGAACCCGTCCTGGGTCCCGCTGTTCGCGATCGCCGGCGGCCTCATCACCGATACCGGCGGCGTCCTGTCGCACGCCGCGGTCGTCGCCCGCGAGTTCGCGCTGCCGGCCGTCGTCGGCACCGGTGATGCGACGCAGCGGATCGCCGACGGCCGGCTGGTCGAGATCGACGGGACGAGCGGGATCGTCCGCCTCCTGTGACCGCTGAGCGGCGGGGGCGCCTCCTCGGCCCGGCGATGATCGGGGTCGCGAGTGGGGCGGTCCTCGTGCCGCTCAACTCGACGATGCTGGCGGTCGCCCTGCCCAGCTTGATGGACGAGTTCGGGGTCGATGCGGCGACGGTCTCGTCACTCGTCACCCTGTACCTGAGTGCGGTGACCATCGCCCTGCTGGCGAGCGGCACCCTGGGTGACCGCTACGGCCAGCGGCCCGTCTTCCTCGTCGGCGTGGTGGCCTTCGGGCTGTCGTCGCTCCTGGCGGCTACGACGTCCTCGTTCGCGATCCTGGCCGTCGCACGGATCCTGCAGGCTTTGAGCGGGGCGCTCATCTCGACGACCTCGATCGCGCTGGTCCGCGCGATCGCCCCGGCGGCCCGACTGGGCGCGGCCTTCGGCCTCTTCGACATGCTGGTGTCGATCAGCGCCGCGATCGGGCCGTTCATCGGCGGGTTGCTCGTGGGCGCGTTCGGCTGGCGTGCCCTGTTCGTGATCGCGGTGCCGGTCGCGCTCTTCGCGGCGGTCACGGTGGGGTTGGTCGTCCGGCCATCGAGCGGCGACGCGGACCGGACCGACCGGTCGCGGGAGCGCCGGCCGGGGATCGACATCCCGGGCCTCGTGCTGCTGGCGGCCGTCCTCGTCGCGTTCCTGGTGGCCATCCGCGGACCCGGGGATGGCGGGCTCGCGCTCATCGCGGCGCTCGCGGTCATCCCGTTGGGGGTCCTGTTCGTCCGATTCGAGCTGGCCGCCGATCGTCCGGCGGTCGACCCACGGCTGTTCACGAGTCGGCCGTTCACGGCGGCCGTGCTCGGTGTCCTGGGCACGACCGTGGTGCTGCACGCCACGTTCATCCTGGTGCCGCTCCTGGTCGAGCGATTGCAGGGCGAGTCGGCCGAAACGGCGGGGCTGGTCCTGCTCGGGATCTCAGGGCTCTGGGCAGTCGCGGCACCGTTCGGCGGCCGCCTGTCCGATCGCGTCGGACGCCGCCGGCCGGTCGTGGCCGGCTCGGCCTTCCTGACCGCCGGGCTGGCCATGCTGGCGCTGTTCGCGACGGGGAGCACGCCCCTCGCGGTCTTCGTGATGCTGAGTGTCGTCGGATTCGGGATGGGGTTCGCTGGCTCCCCCCGTCAGGCGGCCGCGATGGACGCCGTGCCGACCGGACGCGTCGGGATGGCCGCGGGCACGTATTACACCGGTCGGTATCTCGGTGGGGTCCTCGGCGCCAGCCTCGCCGGCACCGTCCTCGGGACGGCCGTCACCGCGTCGGCGATCAGTCTCGGGTTCGGCCTGCTGGTGATCGTCGGCGTGGCCGTTGTGGTCGCGTCGTTTGGCCTGCTGGATCGTCCCGCCCACGCCGTCAAGGTGGTCACCTAGGGCGGCGCCGACCGCCGCGCGACCCCACCTGACCATCCGCAACGCCACCGGACCGCACCTGCCATAGACTCGGGGTATGCATGGGGGCGCGGGATGGGCCCGCTGAGGCGACTGACCGGTCGGGGGCGGAAGAAGACCGCCGGGGAGGACACGCGCTCGCAGGCGCACCCGATGCCCGCGAGCCCGCCGATGCCGCCCCCCGAGCCGGTCCCCGAGGCCGTCCTCGAACCATCGCCGGCGCCCGATCCAGCGCCCGTCCCGGTGATGGCGAGCCACACCACCCCGGCCGAGGAACAGCCGTACGACCGGCTCGACTGTCCCGCCTGCGGGACGATCTTCCAGGACCTCCCGGAGACTGAGGCCGATTGCCCGGCGTGTCACGCGGCCATCCGCGTGCGAACCTGCCCGGAGGGCGTCCACCACCTGCTGACCGACGCCGACATCGAGGCATTCGACAGCGACTGGGAGGCGATCCACGCGGCGCGTCGACGCGAGGAGGCGCAGCGGCGGAACGCGCTCGCCCTCCAGGCGCGTCGCGCGGCGCTGGCCTCGTTCATCGAGCTCGGCATCAGCCACGTGGAGCTGCGCACGGCCCGCGGCGCCTGTGCGGTGTGCATCGCGGCCGCCGCGGTCCCGTACCGCGCCCGGTCCGCACCCGAGCTGCCCATCGCCGGCTGCGAACGAGACCTGTGCCACTGCGTCTACGCCCCCGCCAGACCGTCCGCGGCACGCCACTGACGGCTGGCTGCGTCACGGCATCCGGGCATGGGCCGTCCCAGACCCAGACGCCGGGCGATCACTGGCAGGCTGATCGATCGCCCGGCGTCTCCATGCCACGGATGCCGCTCTGGCGCTAGACTCAGGTGCGGCTGCGGGGCGCCGGACGCCCCCCAACGAGGACTTGAGCCCGCGTGCATGCCCGCCGGATCCGGCCGGACACCGGACCCACTGACCGTCGCCGCCTTGCCGCGGCCGGCCTGTCGGCCGTTCTCCCGGGACTCGGTCAGGCATTCAATCACCGCCGCCAGCTCGCCCTCTGGTTCCTCGTCCCCTCCCTGATCCTGCTGGCCATCGGGCTGCTCGTGATCCGGCTCCAGTCACCCGCGCGCCTGGCCGCCTGGGCGGTCGCGCCGGCCGCGCTGAACGCGCTGCTGCTGCTCAACCTCCTGATCCTGATCTGGCGCCTGGCCGCGGTCGGGCAGGCGTTCCTCGACACCGGCCGCCCGGGCCCGACCGGCCGACTCGGGATCGTCGGCGTGGCCCTCATCGCCCTGTTCGTCGCGGTCCCGCACCTGCTGGTCTGGCAGTACGGGACGCTCGCCGGGGAGATGTTCAAGAACATCTTCGGCGGTCAGGTCCTGAGCGCCACCGGTCCGAGCGCCTCGCCGCGACCAGCCCTGACCGAGCGGATCAACGTGCTGCTGCTCGGGGTCGACGCCACCGACGAGCGCACCACCACCCTGACCGACACGATGATCGTCGCCTCCCTCGACCCGGTCGGCCACACGGTCTCGATGGCCTCGGTGCCGCGCGACCTGGTCAACGTCCCGCTCGGCAACGGCGACGTCTTCGGACCGAAGCTCAACTCGCTGATGTCGTATGCCGACCGCCACCCGGACGAATTCCCGAAGGGCGGCGTCCGGACGCTCGAGGACGCGATCGGGACGATGCTCGGGATCGACATCCAGTACTACGCGCGGGTGGACTTCAAGGGGTTCGTCGCGATGGTCGACGCCGTCGGTGGCGTGGACATCGACGTGAAGAAGAAGCTCCGGGCGCCGCGCTACGACGGCTTCGGACTCGACGATCCCGGGTTCGTGGTTCGGCCGGGCATGAACCACCTGTCTGGCGCGGAAGCTCTCGCCTACGCACGCATCCGCAAGGGGGCCGGTGAGACCGACTTCACGCGGGCGGACCGGCAGCAGCAGATCCTCCTCGCCCTGCGCGATCGGGTGACCCGTGGTGGCAGCATCCTGTTCGAGCTGCCGGCCCTCCTCGACGCCGTCGGCGACACCATCAAGACCGACATCCCGGTCGATCGCCTGCCGGAGTTCGCGGCGATCGCGGACGAGATGCAGGGCAAGGGGTCCGTCGTCCGCGCGGTCATCGGCCACCCGCTCGTCGATGCGAAGCAGACCCGCTACGGCCAGTCGCAGGTGCCGAACCTCAAGAAGATCCGCGCCGTGGCCACGACGCTGTTCTCGCCGCCCGGCACACCACCGACCCCCTGGCCGACGCCGAAGCCGACGAAGACCCCGAAGCCCTCGCCGACCCCCTGAGTCAGGGCTCCGGGGCGTCGACCCATCGGGGACCCGGCGCGGTCCAGCTGGCGAACCGGGTGAGCAGGGCCGCCAGGTCCGGATCGACCGCGACCAGGGTCCGATGCTTCGGCGTGATGAAGCCCTCCGCGACGACCCGATCCAGCCAGGCGAGCAGCCCGTCCCAGTAGCCGGCCGGTCCGAGCAGCCCGATCGGCTTCGTGTGGAGGTCGAGCTGGGCCCAGGACACGACCTCGGTCAGCTCCTCCAGCGTCCCGAAGCCGCCGGGCAGCGCGATGAACCCGTCCGAGAGCTCGGCCATCGTTGCCTTGCGCGCGTGCAGCGTGTCGACCACGCGCAGGTCCGTGACGCCCCGATGCGCCAGCTCGCGCTCGACGAGTCGGCTCGGGATGACCCCGATCACCTCGCCACCGGCCTCGAGCGCCGCGTCGGCGACGGTCCCCATCAGCCCGACCCGTCCGCCACCGTAGACGAGCCCGATCCCGCGTTCGGCCAGGCCGCGGCCGACCGCACGGGCGAGCGCGGCGTACGCGGGATCGCGACCCGGACTCGCGCCGCAGAAGACGCACAGGCGCACCGGTCGCCCCTAGAACCCGTGCGCCCGCAGGCGCGGCGTCATCCGGTGGGCCGCCCGTGCCCGATGTGAGATCGCGTGCTTCTCGTCCGGAGTCCAGAGCCCGAGCGTCCGTCCCCCCGGCGGCTCCGATGCCGGCTCGAAGATCGGGTCGTACCCGAAGCCGCCCGTCCCCCGCGGCGAAGCGGCGATCCGGCCACGGCACGTGCCGCGGGCCAGGGTCACCGGCAAGCCGCCGCGCGAGCCCTGTCGCTCCGGCAGGGCCAGGGCCAGCACGCACACGTACCGGGCGCCACGGCGGTCGGGCGGGAGCCCCTCGAGCGCGCGCAGCAGCTTTCGGTTGTTGGCCTCGTCGGTCGCGTCCTCGCCGGCATATCGACGGGTCCGGACGCCGGGGCCACCACCGAGCGCGTCCACCTCGATGCCGGAATCGTCGGCCAGGGTCGGCAGGCCGCTCGCTCGGGCGCCCCATCGCGCCTTCAGCGAAGCGTTCGCCTCGAACGTCACGCCGTCCTCGACCGGGTCGCCGACGATCCCCAGCTCGTCGAGGGACACGAGCTCCGCGCGATCCAGGTGAAGCAGTTCACGGAGCTCGCGGAGCTTGTGGACGGAACGCGTCGCGACGAGCAGGATGGGCCGCTTCCCTGGCCGGTCGCCCGGCCGCCCGGTGGCGCGCCGACTCACCGCTTGACGGTGGCCAGGATCGTGGACTGCGCCTCGAACAGGCGGGCGAGGCCGGCATCGGCGAGATCGATCAGCTCGTTCGCTGCGGCCCGGTCGAAGGCCTTGCCCTCGGCCGTGCCCTGGAGCTCGACGTAGGCCTTCGCGTCGGTCCCGACGACGTTGAAGTCGACGTCGGCCCGGGAGTCCTCCGAGTAGTCGAGATCGAGCATCGACACGCCGTCCACGATGCCGACCGACACGGCCGCGACCTTGGCGATCAGGTGCCGGTCCATGCCGTACGTGATGAGGGCCGCCGCCAGCGCGACGTAGCCGCCGGTGATCGAGGCGGTGCGCGTGCCCCCGTCGGCCTGGAGGACGTCGCAGTCCACGGTGATCGTCCGTTCGCCGAGCTTCGAGAGGTCCACGACGCCCCGCAGCGAGCGACCGATCAGGCGCTGGATCTCGTGCGTCCGCCCGCCGATCCGGCCCTTCGCGGATTCGCGGTCGGTGCGCTCGGCGGTGGCCCGCGGCAGCATCGAGTACTCGGCGGTGACCCAGCCGGTGCCCTTGCCGCGCAGGTGCGGCGGGACGCGGTCGGCGATGGTCGCCGCGCACAGCACCTGGGTGTCGCCCATCTTGACCAGGCACGAGCCCTCGGCCCACTTCTGGACACCGAGCGTGAAGCTGATCGCGCGCAGGTCGCGTGGTCCGCGGCCGTCCGCCCGGACGGCCTGGCGGTTCCCGATCGTCATCGTGTCGCCTCCTCGGCCTTCGCCGCATCCCATAGTGCATCGAGCGCCGGGAAATCGAGGTCGCGCAGGGCCACGCCGCGCGCCGCGGCCTGGCGTTCCACGCTGCCGAACCGCCGACGGAACTTCATGTTGGCGGCGCGCATCGCCGCCTCCGCGTCCACGCCGCGCTTGCGGGCGACGTTCACGAGCACGAACAGCAGGTCGCCGAACTCCTCGGCCCAGCCGGTCTCGTCGCCTGCCGCCTGCGCGTCACGCAACTCGTTCGCCTCCTCGACCACCTTGTCCAGGACGCCGTCGAGCGACGGCCAGTCGTAGCCGAGGTGCGCGGCCCGTTCCTGCATCTCGCGACTCGCGGCCAGTCCCGGCAACGACGCACTGATGCCCTCGAGCGCGCCCTTCGACGCGATCGCCTCGCCTGCGTCGGCGCGCTCGTCGGCCTTGATCCGCTCCCACTGGCGATTCACGTCCGAGGCGGTCCGTGCCTCGGCATCGCCGAAGACGTGCGGGTGCCGGCGGACGATCTTGGTCGCCAGCGCCGCCTCGACGTCGGTCAGGTCGAAGACCCCTTCCTCGGCGGCGAGCTGTGCATGCAACACGACCTGCAGCAGCAGGTCGCCGAGCTCGCCGGCCAGTTCGGGCGTCGCGCCGCCCTCGAGGGCGTCATAGACCTCGTAGGCCTCCTCGAGCAGGTGGTTGCGCAGCGAGGCGTGCGTCTGCTCGCGGTCCCACGGACAGCCGTCGGGCTGACGGAGCCGGTCGCTGATCCAGGGCATCGCCCACGGTCCGGCGGCAGCCGCCTCGGGCGCGAGCGGCGCGAGGTACAGCGGCGACGCGAGATCCGCGTCCGTGAGCGCCCCGACCGTGGTGCCGTCGGCGGTCCCGAAGCGGCCGACCGGGTGGTCGGCGGGATAGAGGCGCCCGAGCAGGCTGAGCGGCCGCCGGCCGGCTGGCGCGTGACGGCCGGGCAACGGGAGGACCGATCCGTCCGGATCGGCACCGGCCGGATCGGCACCGGCCGGGCCGGCCGGCCGCAGGACCGCAAGCGGAACCAGCAGGAGCGGCCGGGAGGCCTCGACCGGCGTCGCGATCAGCCGCTCGGAGGCGACGACCTGGAGGCCGGCAGCCACATCCAGTCCCCAGCGCAATCGCGCCTCGGCCAGGAGGGCGTCCAGCACCCGGTCGCTCCGGCTACCCAGCGAGGCCGGCGAAGGTGGGATCGCGCTCGATGGTGACGGCGGCTTTCTTGGCCGAATACCAGTTGGAGAACGCCGACGCCTTGATGTCCTCGAGCTGTTTGCCCTCAGGCGTGCGGACCTCCTCGGCGAACACCTTGAACAGGTAGAGCCCGTCGCTCTCGACGGTCACGACCTCGCTCGTCTTGCCGACGGGCGTCGCGAAGATCGCGGTCGTGAGGCTCTCCTCGAGCTGTCCCTTGGCCACCCAGCCGATATCCCCACCCTTGCCGGACGAGGTCGCGTCGGAGTTGTCCCGGGCGAGGGTCGCGAAGTCGGCGCCTGCGTCGGCCTTGGTCTTGAGGCCCCTGATCCAGGCGTCGTCCGTTGGTCGATACATGATCTGGATGACGTGCCAGCCGAACGCCGACCGGACCGGCTCGAGCAGGTCGCCCGGCTGGAGACCGGGCTTGGTGATCGCCGCGAGATAGTCCTTGTCCACGGTGGTCTGGCTCGCGTCGAAGTACGGCAGCTTGCCGCCGCTGCCGGTCACGCCGCGAGCGGACTCCTCGTCGCTCTCAGCCCGGGCCACCGAGTCGAAGATCGACGGGTCCGCCTTGATCTTGGCGTAGGCCGCGCGGGCATCGGCCTCGGCGGTGGCCCACGACGGATCGTCCGCCGGGATCTCGCCGGCCGACGCTGCCGAGGGGTCGTCCTTCGGGCTATACAGGATGTGCCGGCTCTTGACCGCGTCCATCGGCGGCTCGTTCTGTGCCTCGGCGATGTAGATCTCGCTCACCTGGCGCTGCGGTGAGGGCTTGATGGCATCGGCGACGATCTTGTCGTCGAGCTTCTGGTGGACGACGTCGCCGGCGACGACCAGTCGGTACTTGGCGAGGTCGATCTTGCCGTTCTCGAGCTTCGTCGTGTACGCGGCGTCAACGGTCTCCGGGGCGATCTCGGTCACGCGCCCGATCCGGAAGATCCCGTCCTCCCCTTCGACGACCACCGTCGTCTTGCCGCTCTCCGCGGCGAAGAGTGCCGTCCGCAGGGCCTCGTCGGTCTGGCTGTCGTCCTTCTGGATCCAGCCGAGGTCGCCGGCCTGCGTGGCCGTGGCACTGTCCGTCGAGACGGTGCGGGCGATCTCGTCCCAGACCTTGCCACCCTGCAGGTCGGTCAGGGCCTGCTCGGCCTTCGTCCTGGCGGCCGTCTTCTGGGCCTCGGTCGGTTCGACGGCGCCCGGATCGACCTCGGGCTTGACCTCGATGACCCACGCATGGCGGGATTCGGGCGTCGTCGCCTCGGTGAGCAGCCGGGCGTCGATCTCCGCGTCGGTGGCCGTGACGCCTTCCTGGGCGGCGAGCTTCGCCTGCAGCTTCGTGTCGATGATCCGCTCGAGGGCGATGCCGGCGAGCTGCTGCTGCTGCTGGTCGATGATCCCCAGCTGCGCCTCGGCCTGTGCGTCGGTGAGATGGCCGGCCTGTGCCTGGGTCCGGATGCGGCTCTGGGCCTCCCGGATGCGCCAGCCTTCGATGGCATACCGGTCGACGAACTCGTCCTTGGTGATGGACTGGCCGTCGACGCTCCCCACCGGAGCGAGATGGTCGTTATACCAGGTCAGCGCCGCGGCGACGACGAGGATGACGACGGCGACGACGACCACGATGCCGAAGCCGAGGTTCATGTAGAAGCTGCGTCGGTCGCGGCTCTCCCAGGATGGTCGCTGGGTCCGCTTGGCGACGGGTTTGGCTCGGAATGTCATGAGTCGTGAAGGGTCCTGTGGCGTGCTTGACCGGCTGACGCCGGAGATGGACGGGGCGCGTATCGTACCGCACCCTCGCGCGGCTGCCAGATGACGCGGATCCGCCCTCCGTTCACGCTCGCCGACGCAGGGCGGGCAGGGCGATCTCCTCGACGAATCGGGCCGTGGCTCGGCCATCTGCGACGTCGAACGACGCCCGCCCGAAGGCCTCGACGCGAGCCGTGTCGAAGGCCTTGGCCCGCAGGTATCGCGCGACGTCGTCCGTCGTCTCGAACACCGGCCCGGGCACGCCGGTGCGGTAGTCGAAGTAGAACCCGCGCTCGCCTTCGTAGGCGTCGAGGTCCGGGGCGAAGAAGACCATCGGCCGGCCGAGCAGCGAGAATTCGTAGATGACGCTCGAGTAGTCGGTGACGAGCAGGTCGGCGACGAGCAGCAGCTCGTTGATGTCGGGGTGATCCGAGACGTCGATCGCGAAGCCCGCGAGCGCCGGGTCGTTCGGCGCCGCCTGGCGGATGAACGGATGGCGTCGGACCAGGACCACGTGATCGTCGCCGAGTGCGGCCCGCAGCGCGCGGAGGTCCAGGCCGTCGCCGAACCGCGCCGCGACGACGCTGTCGCCACGGAATGTCGGGGCGTAGAGGATCACGCGCCGACCGGGTGGGATCGCGTAGCGTTCGCGCAGGTCCGCGACGGTCCGGGCGATGCGCTCCTCGCCGAAGAGCACGTCCGTACGCGGGATCCCGAGGCGCGACACGAACCGCTCGAGCGGCAGGCCGAACGCCTCGGCGTAGTGCGGCGCCGCCGAGGCGGACGACACCAGGCAGACGTCGTAGTGGCTGTGGATCGCGACGCGGTCGGTCAGGGCCTCGTCGGCACCGAATGACTTGTCCAGCACGCTGTAGCCGAACTGCTTGAACGCCCCGGACGCGTGCCACGTCTGGACGACGGTCGTGCCGGCGCGGGGCCGGACGACGTAGATCGGAAAGAAGTAGTCGTCGACGATGAAGAGGCGGGCCGTCGCGAGGTGGTAGCCCGCCCGCAGGGCATGGCCGAATGCGCCGAGCCGGCCGCGGAGCGTCGCGGCCGGACGATGGGCGATGACGACCAGGGGGATCGCCGGATGGCGGCGCTCGAGTTCGTCCCGGATGACCGCGAGATTGCCCCGGAGCACGGGATCGTGCGCGGTGGCCAGGACGATGCGACGACGCAGCGGCAGGGCGCGTCCGGCCAGGAACCCGACGCGGACCACCCAGATACGCAGCTCGATGAGGATGGCGCGGATCGCCCCGCGCGAACGCCTCACGTCTGGAGGATCAGGTCGATGACGCGATCGGTCGCGTTGCCGTCGAAGTGGTCGAGATGGCTGGCCCGGAAGGCGGCGAGTTTCTCCGGCTCGTAGTCGTCGCGGCGGATGGCGTCGAGCATCTCGTCGAACGTCCGGACGATGCGACCGGGAACGAAGTCGCGATAGTCGACGTAGAAGTCGCGGCTCGCGACGTATTCCTCGAGATCGAACGCGAAGAAGAGCATCGGCCGATCCTGCGTCGAGAACTCGTAGACGATCGACGAGTAGTCCGTGACGAGCAGGTCGACCGCGAACAGCAGGTCGTTGACGTCGATCGAGGCGGACGACCCGTCGATGATCCGGTCGCGCAGGCCCTCCGGGATCTCGAGCGGCTCGCGCACGAACGGGTGCATCCGCACGATGCAGACCGCGTCCTTCTCGACGCACATCGCGTGCAGCGCCTCGTAGTCGAGCAGCTCGATCGGGTACGTGGCGCTCTTCGCGCCGTTGCCGCGGAAGGTGGGCGCGAAGAGGATCGTCATGTGGCCGCGGATCTGGGGAAAGGCCTCGTATGCCGCCTGACGCCCCGCGTCGCGGGCCCCCGGGTCGAAGAAACGGTCCATCCGCGGGATCCCGGTCGGGGCCACGCGCGCTTCGGGGATCCCGAACGCCTCCGCGTAGAAGGGGACTTCTGCGTCGGAGCTGACGATCGCGCGCGTGTAGTTCTTGTGGATCCGCGAGTACGGACTCGGACCGCCGGGCTTGCCGACGCGGCTGTAGCCGACCGTCTTGAAGGCGCCCCACGCGTGCCACAGCTGGACGATCCGGACGTCGGGGTCGTCCACGCGATAGATGACCGGCTGGTAGTCGTCGATGACGATGACGTCGACGCGGGCGAGCAACCACGGCAGGCGCACGCGATCGAGGAAGCGGCGACGCTCGGTCACGCTCGGCTTGAAGAGCGTGAGGAGCTCGTACTCGCGGTCCAGCCCCCGTTCGACCATCCGGTCGTAGACGATCTTGAGGTTGCCCCCGAGATCCGCGCGCGAGTCGGAACTGAACAGGATCCGCCGGCCGGTCCGGCGGGTGGTCGCGCGGAAGATCCGGAACAGCACCCCGAACAGGCCCAGGCGCAGGATATGGAATGGCCGCAGGAGTCGCCGCAGCGGCGATGCCGCAGGCGTCGCCTCGTCCGCGGTGTGCTCGGGATCCTCCAGCGTGACGTCGAGCGAGATCGAGCCGCTATTCGGGTCGATCGACGGCACCGCCCGGAACTCGCCGCGGCCGCCGAGCGAGAAGTTGCCACTGGCGCGTGCCGGATCGACCCGGTCTGGATCGGTCACGACGACCGGGAGCGCGCCGGTACCCGCGGGGCCCGCGCTGCGGACGAGCCGCCACCGACCGGGCGCCAGGGGCACCTGGCCGGGACCCTGCATGACGTTGAAGCGCAACCGAACGTGATCGCCCTCGAGCGTGCCGCGCGTCGGCGCCATCTCCAGCGGTGCACGTCCGTTCCTCGCGTCGGGCTCGTGGCGAAGGCGGAACGCCATCGGGTCGCCATCGATCGTCGCCGCGGCGTTTGCCTCCGAGCCACCGGCCGCCGGGCGAGCCTCGATGATCCACTGCACCCGTTCCCAGGCGAGCGAGAGGAGGTCGATGCGCGGCGCGTCGAAGCCGGCGTCCTGTCGGGACGGATGCGACAATGGCCCTTCCTTTCGGCTGGCGATGATACGCGCCGACGGCCGCATCGACCGCCGGCGACGTCGGTCCGAGCCGGTCGACCGTCCGGCGACGCGTCGATCGTCCGCCGGAGACGGCGGGCGTAAGCTCTGACCCGATCGGCCCCACGCGACTCCGAGGCGAGCACGACTGATGCGAATCCACGCGATCCTGCTGGCAGGCGGCGACGGCAACCGCTTCGGCGCCGAGATGCCCAAGCAGTTCGTCCGGCTCGCCGGCGAGCAGATCCTCCTGCGTAGTGTCCGCTCCGTGGCGGCGGCCGGCATCGATCGGCTGGTCATCGTGTCGCACCCGGACTGGCTGGAGGAGACCCGAGGCGTCATCGCCGGCGCGGGCCTGACCATCCCGACGACGGTCGTCGCCGGCGGCCTGACGCGGAACGAGAGCACGCGCAACGGACTCATGAGCCTCGAGGCGGACGATGACGACGTCGTCGTCGTCCATGACGCGGTCCGGCCGCTGGTGCCCGTCGACGTGATCGTTCGCGCCATCGAGCCCGTCGCGAGCGGCGCGGCCGACTCGACCGACACGGTCATCCCGAGCGCCGACACGTTGGTCATCGTCGATGGCGATCGGGTGATCGAGATCCCCGACCGGTCCCGCTACCGGCGTGGCCAGACTCCACAGGTGTTCCGCAAGGGCGTCCTCGCCCAGGCGTATGCCACGGCCGCCGCGAAGGGCGATCTCGCCGCCACGGACGACTGCAGCCTGGTCCTGCGGCATGTGCCCGGGGCGCGCGTCGTGGCCGTCGCCGGCGACGAGGTCAACCTCAAGATCACGACCCGGATCGACCTTGTCCTGGCCGATCGGATGCTGCAGATGCGGACCCTCGCGCCGGCCGACGAACCTGGCCCCGGCCGACCGCTCGAGGGGGCCCGCCTGTACGTCGTCGGCGGCACGAACGGGATCGGCCTGGGCATCGCGGACGAGGCGCGGCGCCAGGGGGCGCAGGTCGAGGTCGACGGCCGGTCGATGGGCCTCGACGTCCGCGACTACCAGGCCGTGGCCGGGCACGTCGACGCCGCCGCCGCGCGGATGGGCGGCCTCGACCACGTCGTCGTGACCGCTGGAGTGCTGCGCATCGGCCGGGTCATGGCCACCGAGCCTGCCGAGCTCGCCGAGGTCATCGACGTCAACCTGACCGGCACGCTCAACGTGGCTCGCGCGGCCTTCCCGTACCTGTGCGCCAGTCGTGGATCGCTGACCGTCTTCGCCTCGAGCTCGTTCACCCGTGGCCGGCCCGACTACGTCGCCTATTCGGCGAGCAAGGCCGCGGTCGTCAACCTCGCCCAGGGCCTCGCCGAGGAGTGGTGCGACGACGGGGTCCGCGTCAACGCGGTCAGCCCCGAGCGGACGGACACGCCGATGCGTCGGCGGGCCTTCCCCGAGGAGTCACGGTCGGGGATGCTCTCGACCGAGGAGGTCGCCACGGCCACCCTGCGGCTGATCGCCTCGGACCTGACCGGCCAGGTCTTCGACATCAAGCGCCACGACACGCTCCCGACGGGACCGTCGGATGAGCCGGAGCCGGTGGCGACGGGCCGCCCCTGAACCGCCTCGAATATCTCCTGTCGAGCGTCGTCCTCCGACTGCTCGGACTGGCCTTCTCGATCCTGCCGATCCGACGGCGGCGGGTCGTGCTCGCCACGGCGCGCGTGGCGTCGCTCGAGGGCAACCTTGCCCATCTGTATGCCGCGATGCGCGCCAGCCAGCCGGATCGCGAATACGTCCTGCTCCTGGAGCCGTACAGCTACGGCCTGCTTGGCAAGGTGGCCTACCTGGGTCGCCTGATCCGGGGCATGTACCACCTCCGGACCGCCGGTCTGTTCATCGTCGACAACGCCTACCTGCCCATCCACGTGGCGCCCCACCGGTCCGGCACGACCGTCGTCCAGGTGTGGCACGCGGTCGGCGCCTTGAAACGGTTCGGGGCCGACACGCTCCGGCCACTGGCCGAGCCCGAGCGGACGTTCCTGCACCGTCACTACGACTACGTGGTGACCACGTCCGAGGTCGCTCGCGCGCCGTACTCGGCCGCGCTCCGAACGCCGATCGAGCGCGTCCTGCCCCTGGGGTCGCCGAGGACGGACTTCTTCTTCGACGAGTCGGCGCTGGCAGCCGCGCGAGCCCGCCTGCTGGACGCGCATCCGCTCCTGGCCGGGCGACGGATCGTCCTCTACGCTCCGACCTTCCGCGGGCGCGGACCCGCCAAACGGGCCGGCGGCGGGCTCGATGCGGTCCGCCTGCGCGCATCGCTGCCCAAGGACCATGCCCTCGTCCTCAAGACGCATCCGAACCTCGATCCGGCCGCGACGCCCAAGGTCGGCTACGACGTGGTCGCGAACCCGGCGTCGGAGATCAATGACTGGCTGGCCCTCGCCGACGTCCTTGTCACCGACTACTCGTCGTCGATCTTCGAGTACGCACTCCTGCGCCGGCCGCTGATCCTGCTCGTCCCCGACCTCGAGGCCTACGAACGCGACCCGGGGCTGTATCTCGACTATCGGACCGAGATGATCGGGACCCAGGTCTCCGACACCGACGGCGTCATCGACGCGATCGTGGCGGGACGCTTCGACACCACGGGGTACGACGCCTTCATCGCCAGACACGTCGCGGCGGATGGCTCGGCCAGCCGCCAATTCGTCGAGCGTTTCATGGAGGGCGGCCCGGAAAAGGCGAGGTGATACCCTTCGCCGCGATGTCCGCCACCTCCGAAGCGCCCGCCGCGTTTCACAACGCCGCCGGGTCGCCGGGCCCGATCGCCCTGATCCGTGAGGGCATCACCGATATCCGGTCCCGACGTCGCCTGGTCCGTTACCTGGTCCAGGCCGACATGCGGCGACGCGGCGCGGACACCGTGCTCGGCAACTTCTGGTGGGTGCTCGACCCGCTGCTGCAGATGGTCGTGTACGCGATCTTCATCACGATCGTCGCCCGCGGCCACGGCATCGAGGACTACCCGCTCTTCATCTTCGCGGCGATCCTGCCGTGGAAGTGGTTCAACGCATCGGTCATCGACGCGACCACGTCCGTGGTCAGCCAGGAGCGGCTCATCAAGCAGATCCAGTTCCCGAAGCTGGTCCTGCCGGTCGCTGCGACGACCGCGGGCGTCGTGGGCTTCGCGTTCGGCCTGATCCCGCTCGGCATGCTCATGCTCATCTACTCGGATCGCCTGACCCCGTACATCCTGCTGGTCCCGGTCATCGCGGTCGTGCAGTTCGTGTTCACGGTCGCGATGGCCATCCTCGTCTCGGCCGGGAACGTCTTCTTCCGCGACCTGCGCAATGTCGCGGGCCACGTGCTGCGCCTGTGGTGGTTCCTCTCGCCCGGGCTGTACAGCCTCGCGTTCCTCGACTCGCTGCATCTCGTGCAGGAGTACCCGTTCATCAAGGTCATCGCGCTGTCGAACCCGTTCGCGATCCTGTTCACCGCTTACCGGCAGGTCATCTACGGGTCGGAGACCGCGCCACCCGGCCCCCCGAACTGGCTGTCGCTCGCGATCCTGGGCATCGGGAGCCTCGTGTTCCTCGGCCTGGCCACGGTCCTCTTCAAGCGTCTCGAACCGAACTTCGCCAAGGTCCTGTGACGACGGTCCAGGGGCCGCCGCCCATCCGCCAGGCGGGCAACGAGCATGCGATCCGGGTCGACGACCTGGGGGTCCGGTACGACCTGCGATTCACCCGCAAGACGACCCTCCGCCGCTCGTTCGGGCAGATCATCGGACGCGGTGTGTCCGAGCCGTTCTGGGCACTGCGTCACATCTCGTTGCGCGTGCTCCACGGCGAATCCCTGGCGGTCATCGGGCCGAACGGGGCCGGCAAGAGCACGCTCCTCCAGGTCCTTGCCGGCATCATCCGGCCATCCGAGGGCGCGGTCGACGTGCAGGGCCATGTCTCGGGGCTGCTGACCCTCGGCGCCGGCTTCGATCGCGACCTGTCCGGGCGCGACAACATCCTGCTCGGTGGCGCGTTCCTCGGGCTGGAGGACGACGTGACCCGGGAGCTGCTGCCCTCGATCATCGACTATGCCGAACTGGGCGACTTCATCGATGCGCCGCTCAGGACGTACTCATCGGGGATGCGTGCCCGGCTCGGGTTCGCCATCGCGACCTCGGTCGACCCGGACATCCTGCTTCTCGACGAAGTGCTCGCGACCGGTGACGCCCAGTTCCGGGCGAAGTCCAAGGCCAGGGTCATCGAGCTCGCCAAGTCGGCCAGGGCGGTCGTGCTGGTCACGCACGACATGGCCTGGGTGACCGAGTACTGCAACCGGGCCGTGCTGATCGAGCGGGGCAAGCTGATCGTCGAGGGCGAGCCGGCCGACGTCGTGGAGATCCACCGTCAGCACTCGGAGGAGGCGCGAGCGCGCAAGATCGCGGCCGCCGAGGCGGCCGGGGTCGACCCGGGGATCCTCAAACGCTGAGGGCACCCTCGCGCACGACCGGTCCACTCCGCTCGACGAGCGAATCGTCGTCGGGGACGTAGGCGTATCGCCGTCCGCAGCGCGTGCAGGACAGGACGGGATCGCTGGCATAGCGCTCGACCTCGGCCGGAGCCGGATCGCCGTTGGCATCTCGGAGGCGCCCGCCGCAGGCGCAGACCCAGCCGATGCGACGCGCCGGGTTGCCGGCCGCCAGCGCATGCGAGCCGATGCTCCGGGTCACGACCGAGCCCGCCCCGACCGTCGCGAACCGGCCGACCGTGCATCCCGCCAGGACCACCACGCCGGCGCCGATCGAGCAACCGTACGCGAGCACGATCGGCTCGATGACCCGGTCGGCCTCGTCGGCGATCTCGCCCTCGGCGGTGATCGCGCGTGGGTAGCGCTCGTTGGCCAGGATCGTGCCGGCCCCCAGCAGGACGCCGTCCTCGATCCGGCCGCCGCGCTGGACCACGGCGCCGTCCTGCAACTGGACGCGACTCCCGACCTGCACGCCGTCCTCGATGACGACGTGGAGCCCGACCGTCGTCTCGGACCCGATGGCGACCGCCCGGCCGAGCCGGGCGTGGGCCGAGATCACGGCGGCCGATCCGACGGTGACGTCGGGGCCGAGGCTGGCGCTCGCATCCACCCGGGCGGATCGATGGATCACGGTTGCGCTCCAGGTGCGGTGCCCCGTTCGGGGCCCCGAGTATAAGCCCGCCCGTCTGCGTGCCCCCGAGGGCATCGGCGCATTTGTCAGGTGCGCATTAGCGATGAATGCCTCGTGATCCCCCGCCCAGAACGCAGATCCTGCAGCGTTTCCCGGCGCGCCACGCACAGCCGTGCCGGAAAAGCACCCAGCAGATGCGGCCGCGAAACCGACGGACCGCAGAACTGCCTTGGCGCGGCTCGGCCGTTCCGTGGCAAGGCGGAGGTGAGCACGAGAGCGAGCGCACCCCGAGGTGCGTGAGCGAGCGCGCGCAACCGACAACGCCGCCATGGGACGGCCCGGTCGCGCCCCTTCAGCGGCGGCGGAGGAGACCGATGAGGAGGCCGGCCGCCGCGCCGAAGGCGAGGGCGCCGCGCCAGTCCAGGATCGCCTTGACGTCGCCGTCGACCTGGCGTGCGATCAGCACCGCCACGCCGCCGGTCCGTTCGAACGTGGCGCGGCCGGTGATGACCGTGCCGATGAGGCCCTGCTCGAAGCGAAGCTCGCGGGCCAGGACGTTGCGCACGTAACCCTGGCTGACCCGTGCCTCGCTGGCGATCGCCACGCCGATGGCGCCCATCTCGACCGAGACCCGCTCACCCCGGGCGATGCCGATGCCGCCCTGGCTCAGGGCCACGTCCGTCGCGTCCACCCGCCCGATCCCGCCTTGTCGCACGTCGACCTGATCGGCGTGGGCCGCCCCGAGGCCGCCCTGGCTGATCGTGACGGTCCGGGCCTCGACCGTGGCGGCGCCGAGCCCGGTCGAGAGCGGCACCACCGATCCCGATGGCACCGAATCGACTCGCGTCGTCCGCGGCTCGAGGGCCGCGCCGCCCGAGGCCCTGGCCGGCGCCGCGGCTTTCGGCTTCGCGGGGGTCTTGGCCGCCGTCGCGGGCTTGGCAGCCGGCTTCGCGGTCGCGGCTTTGCGTCTGGCCGTGGCCGGTTTCGCGGGCGGCTTGGCGGACGGTGTCTTGGTGGTCGGGTCGTCGTCGGATGCGCTGTCGGCCATCGGTGGGTCCCTCAGGTTCGGGCGGATCGCATGACCGCCATCGGGCTGGTTCGCATGATGTGGGTGACCAGCCTACGCCGGGTCCGGCGACGGCGCGAGAGCCGAATGGCCGGTCCGCGCTCAGAATCGGCGGCTCCTGTATCCTGCGCCAGCGTTGCGCCGCCCGTCGGAGTTCGGGGATCGGCCACGGCTCTGACGAGGGAAGCGACCGGTGGGTAGTTCGATGACGCCGAAACGGTGGGCGGTCGCGCTGGTCGTTGCCGTCCTGGCGATCGGGGGCGCCGCCGGCATCGGGCTGGTCGCGAGCGGTGCGGTCGGACGGACGACGGCCAGCTCGTCTCCACTCGCAGCCGCGACGACCACCCCCGCACCGACGCCATCGCCGTCGCCGACGCCCGTCCCCACCCCGACGCCCATCCCCACCCCGACGCCGACGCCGACGCCCATCCCCACCCCGACACCGGTCGCCGCGCCGCTGACCGGCAAGCTCGTCGCGCCGAACGTCGCGATCCGCCACCCGATCGCCGTGATGATCGACGACCTGTCGCCGGCCCGGCCACAGTCGGGGATGGCCTCGGCGTCGGTCGTCTGGCAGGCGCCGGCCGAAGGCGGGATCCCGCGTTACATGGCGGTCTTCCAGGACAACCTGCCGTCCGTCGTCGGTCCCGTCCGCAGCGCCCGCTACTACTACATCACGTGGGCCGCCGAGTGGCGGGCCCTGTACGTCCACGCCGGCGGATCGCCGCAGGCCATCTCCACCCTGCGTGCGAAGGGCAACGGGCAACTGGTCTACAACGCCGACGAGTTCCGATATGGCAAGTCGTTCTACCGCTCGCGCGATCGGTTCTCGCCCCACAACCTCTACGCCAAGGGCTCGACCCTGCGCAGCCTGGCCAAGCGGGTGGGCGCCAAGGACAAGGACTACTCGCCGGTCTGGCAGTTCGCGCCGGATGCGCCGCTCGACGCCCGGCCCTACGGCGGCACCATCACGGTCCGCTATCCGGCCAACCAGATCAAGTACAAGTACGACCGCAAGACCAATACGTACCTCCGCTCGGTCACGAAGGAATCCAAGCAGACCGACGCCAGCGATGGCACCCGGATCGCGCCCAAGAACGTGGTCGTGATGATGATGTCGTTCGGGCCGCTCAACGACGGCCACCCGAAGAAGCATCGCCTCGAGGCCAAGGTCGTCGGCAGTGGCCGGGCGTGGATCTCCACCAACGGCCGCACGATCAAGGGCACCTGGAAGAAGACCGGCCTGACGAAGCCGACCCTGTTCTACGACTCGAAGGGTCGGGAGGTCACGCTCACCATCGGCCAGACCTTCATCCAGGTCATGCCGCTCGGTTCGCCGGTCTCGATCAAGGCCGGATCCGATGCGCCGCCGGCCACCGCCGCCCCGTCAGCCTCGGCGTCGCCGGCGGGCTGACCGCCCGCTACCACCGGGGCATCGATCGAGAGGTCGTCGGTCAAGCCGGTCGCGTGATCCCGACCTCGGCATAGACGGCACGAGTCTCGCGCGCCACGTCGGCCCACGACCGGCGCTGCCACGTGGCTCGCTCACGGGCGTTGGCCGCGATCCGATCGTGGACGCGATCGTCGGCCCACGCGGCCCGCAGGGCGACCGCCAGCTTCTCGGGGTCGCGCGGCTCGACCAGGATCCCGGCGCCCCCGACGAGATCTGGCAGGGCGCCCACGGCCGACGCGACGACCGGCGTCCCGCACGCGATCGCCTCGCTGGCCGCGAGCCCCATCGCATCCGAGACGGCCGGCAGGATGGCGGCGCGGGCGCCGCGAACCAACCCGGCGACGACGGCCGATGGGAGCTTCGGCGCGTAGCTGAGGCTCGAACCGATGTCGTGCCGGGCCGCCGCACGAGCGAGGGCGGCGCGATCGTCCGGGCTGGCGCCGACCAGGAGGATCCGAGGCGGCCAGACGACGTCGTCGGGCAGACCGTCCGGGCGGCCGGCCTCGGCCAGGGCGACGATCGCCCGAAGGAGCGTGCCGAGGTCCTGGCGGGCGTCGTACCGGCCGGAATAGACGAGATAGCGCTCCGGCAGCCCGAGGCGCTCGCGCTCCTTCGTCGCATCGGCGCTCTGCCTCGCCCCGTCGTGCGTCGTGACGAGCGTGAACGCCGGCCGAGGTGCGAGCGGGACGACGCGCAGCCGGTCCGCCCGGATGTGGAGGATCCGCCGTGCGGCCTTGGCGACGCTCGGGCTCACCACGAGGACCGCCGCCGCGTCACGCAGCAGCTGGGCCCGCATGCGCTGGCCGAACCGCGCCGTCGCCGATCGTGCATACGCGCTGGGCAGCTCCCAGGCGGCGAGGTCGAGCAGGGTCGCGACGATCGGCAGGCCCGACGCGATCGGCAGCGGGCTGGCGCCGGCGGTGTGGTAGACGGCGCCGGCCGCTCCGCCGCGCTCGGCTCGCCACGCCGCGCCGAGCGACGCCCCACGCACCAGGAACGGGTCGATCGTGAGCGCCGCGGATCGCAGCAACCGGGTCGGCGGCAGGAGGCGTCGCCCGACGACGTCGAGGTGACGGAACTTCTCCGTCGGGTCGTCAAGATCGCTGCGGAGCAGGAAGGCGAACGACTCGCCCGCCAGCGGATCGGCGTCGTACGCGCCGAGCAGGCCGGCCAGGTACGCGGCCGTCAGGGGAGCGCGTTCGGGTTCCTGGATCGGGCGCACGTCCATCACGACCCGCAGCCCGGGGGAGTCGACGCGTTCGGTGGTCTCGCGCAGGGTGACCGGCGCCTTGTCCGAGCGGTCCGGCATCGCGTTCGTCACGCCCGCGACCGCCGTCGAAGCCATCGACCCCGGAGCTCCTCCGCCCGGAGCTGGACGACGACGACCAGCGCCTCCACCACGATCCGTCGCGACATCTTGCTCTGGCCGACCCGACGGTCCCGGAAGACGATGGGGACCTCGACGATCCTCGCCTCCCGCCGATCCGCACGGAAGGTCATCTCGATCTGGAAGACGTAGCCGCCCGCGTGGATCCCGTCGAACGGGACGCCCGAAAGGGTCTCGGCACGCCAGGCCTTGAACCCACCGGTGAGGTCGTTCGGCCCGAGGCCGAGGACGGTCCGCGCGAACAGGCTGCCGCCGCGCGAGATGAACCGACGGCCGAGGCCCCAATCGACCACGCCACCGCCGGCCGTGTAGCGCGAGCCGATCACGAGGTCCGCCGAGCCGCCGGTGACCGGAGCGATCAACCCGGGGAGTGCCGCGGGATCGTGGCTGAAGTCGGCGTCCATCTGGACGACGTACCGGGCCCCACCGTCCAGCGCGTGCCGGAACCCGTCGAGGTAGGCGCGGCCGAGACCCTGCTTGGCCGCCCGATGCAGGACGCGGATCCGAGGGTCGGCCGCTGCGAGGCCGTCGGCCAGGTCGCCGGTCCCGTCCGGGGAGCCGTCGTCGACGACGAGCAGGCTCGCCGCCGGGAGGGCTTCGAGGATGGCCGTCGAGATCGGGCCGACATTCTCGGCCTCCTGGTAGGTCGGGAGGACCACCCAGACCCCGGCGCCAAGCGCCGGATCGTGGTCGCCTCCGTCGGCGGCGGCTGGGCGTGGGCTGGTCATCGCGGGCAAGTGTAGGGACGGATCAAGGTCGATGGACCCGGACCGTCACGCTCCTCGAGAACCGGGTGACCCCGAACTTGCTGGTCGCAGTGACCAGGACCTTGTATGTCCCGGGCTTCACGTAGGCACCCGCAGCCGTCTTGCCGGACCACGTCCAGCGGTACGTACCGGCCGTCACGGCCCGGTGGGTCCAGATCTTCCGGACCAGCGTCGCGCCCTGGTAGATGGCCACGTCGATCGTGGCGGACCGCCGGAACGTCACCACGACCCGGCTGGTCTGGCGGGCCCGCGGGTCGAACAAGCGATCCGTCCAGCGCAGGGCCGCGATCGTCCCATCGACGAGGACGGTCCGCTCGACGATGGTCCGGTTGCCGGCCCGGTCCCGACCGTCGACGCGGTACGTGTAGCGACCGGCCGGGACCACCGCTCCGGCGGCCGTGCGGCCGGTCCAGGCCTTCGCCCAGCTGGCCTTCTTCGTGAACGCCCAGGTCCGGACGGTCGTGCCGGCCGAGTTCCGGAGACGCACGACACCGGTCAACGCCTCGTTGGCCTTCCAGGACAGCGGGAGTGTGTCGTGATGGCCATCGCCGTCGGGCGAGAGGTAGCCGCGCGAGGCAGCCGACGTGACGATCGCCGCGGTCCGGTCCACGACGACCGCGAAGGCGCGGTCCGACCGGTTGCCCGACGCGTCCGCGGTCCACACCGTCACGCGGTAGGCACCGTCTCGGACCAGCGCGCCGCTCTGGTTCCGCCCGTTCCAGGTGAACGACGGGGCCTTGCCGACCTGGCTGCCGCTCCGGATCGCAGGCCCGACCGATGACCCGGTCACCGGCTGGACGGCGTAGCCCCACGTCGTCAGCCCGGTCGCGCTCAGCGTCGCCGTGGTGGTGTCGAGCCGCCCGTCGCCGTTCGGGGAGATGAGCCCCGAGGAGATCGATGCCCGCTTGATGGTCGGCGGGATCGTGTCGGTGATGAACCTGGCCTTGATCGCCGCGTAGAGCTCCGGGCGCGTGCCGTCGTAACCGAGCGCCCAGATCCCGGCCCCGCGCAGGCCGTACTGGTTGACCAGGTCGTACTTGGCCTTGAGCGCCTTCGCATCGTCGAAGTAGAGCTGCCGCCAGGGCTTCACGCAGCCGTGTGCCGGCGTGCAGTTCTCGCGTCTGTAGACGGTCCACGCCACCCCATCGACGGGGTCGTAGGCCTTGCCGTACTTGACCGCGAAGTCGCGCGCCTTGGCGTAGGTCACCGTCACCGATGCCCCATTCTTCGTGCCCGAGATGTTCTTCGCGTGCAAGCCGCTCGTGGAGGTCGACCAGGCCCGCCCGTAGTAGGGCACGCCGAGGATGACCTTGGAGGCGGGCACGCGCGCGACGTAGTTGCGGATGGTGTCGCGGATGTCGTATGTCGGCCCGCCGATCGGCGCGATCGAGCCGACCGGGTTCGATGACGACGAACGGTAGTCATAGCCCATGACGACGACGGCATCGGCGCCGCCCCTGGCGGTCGCGTCCTCGATCGGGTAGTTGCCGATCCAGCCGGTCGTGTCGAACGTGAGCTGGTACCCCTTGTGGACCGCGTTCAATGCGGCCCGCACCTTTCGGACGAGCTTGGTGAACTCGTCCGCGTAGCCCGAGGCGATCGGCTCGAAGTCGAGGTTGACCCCGTCGGCGCCGCGCGCCCGGACCGCCCCGGCGATCTGGGTCGCGAGGTTGGCCCGGGCCGCTGCGCTCCCGAGCAGTTGCTTCTGCCGGGCGAGGCCGGTCGACGACCAGGCGAAGCTCTGGACCGTCAGCACCACCCGGGCGTGGCTGGCGTGGGCGGCGTCGATGACGCTCGTCATCTTCGAGCTGGTCCAGCCGCTCCAGCCCACGGTGACGGCACCGCTCTTGGTCTGCTTGATCAGATTGCCCTTGCCATCGGCACCCACCCCGAAGTAGGCGATCGTGGAGAGCTTCTCCCAATCGAGCGTCGTCGAGCTGTCGCTGAGCTCCCAGTACGGCAGAAAGCCGAAGACCTCGCGCTTGAGGGCACCGGGATCCACGGCCGCCGCAAGCTCGATCGGGGCCGGTCCGTCGGCCGGGCTCCAGGTGGCGCCGTCGGCGGCGATGACGGTGGCCGGGTCGACGATCGGCAGGTCAGGACGCGGCCGAGCCGGGAGCGCGATCGAGGGGCCGTTCGACGCGTCGCGCAGGGCCGCGCCCGACAGCGAACCCGCCGGCAGGGTCCGGGAGCGGGCGCCGTCGACCTGCCAGGGGTCGCCGGGCCGGGGTCGGAACGGCACGCTGACACGTCCACCGGGCGTGAACGCGATGCGGTCACCCGCGTGGGCGCGGGCCTCCTCGTACTGCACGCTCGGACGGAGGGTCGTGGCGTCGTCGCGACCGGGCGAGGCGGCCAGGACCCCGGCCGGGACCAGCCCCGCGGACAGCGCCAGCGCGAGCACGGCGGCCATCGACCGCGGACGGCGGAACGGCGCGTGCGAGCGACGATGGAGCATGGGTGGGAGGGCCCTCATCCAGCTGCGGAGCCTTCACCGTAGCCCCGTCACGCACGGCGCCACAACGCGACGATGGTCCGGGGGAGACCGGTACGGTGTGGCCCGGTGGGGTCGGGTGCGGTCCGCCGCCGCCGGGCCCCCGGGCGCCTTCGGACCCGACCGCGGATCAGTGGATCGCGAAGGCCTTGCTGGTCTTCTGGCGCCGGCCATCCTTGTCGTTGGCCACGACCTTGAGTGTGACGTTCCCGACCGACCCGCCGGTCTTGAGCGTGACCGTGGCCTTGTACCCGTAGGTCGAGGTCTTCGTCATCAGCACGCTCCAGGTCTTCTTGCCGGGCTGCTTGATGTAGACGCGGGGCCGCGTCGAGAGCGGCTCGGCCGAGGTCACCTTGATCGTGATCTTCTGCCCGCGCTTCGGCGTGGTGTCGGATGGCTTGATCGCGAACGCGTCCATCGTGAAGGAGACGGCCTGTCCGACGGTCGTCACGTCGTCGGTCGCGGTCACGAGCGCCCGGTACTTGCCGGCCTTGAGTCGCGTGCCATCGGCCCGACGGCCGTCGTAGCTCCGGGTCCACGCGCCGGCGGCGGTCGGCTGGGCGTCGACCAGCGTCGCCACGGTGGCGCCGGTCGCGTCGACGATGGTCCATGTCACGGTCGCCGGGCGTGTCAGCTTGTAGCCGAGTGTCGTCGTCCTGGCGAAGCGGTCGGCGTCCTGTGGGTAGAACAGGGTCTTCGACGTCGTCACGAAGCCGAGCGTCGTCGCCACGCGGACGGACCGGGTGGCCGAGGTGCCCTGGGTGCCGCTGGAGTCGCGCGGGGAGAGGACGACGTCATAGAGGCCGTCGGCCACGATGTGCCCGTCGGCGTCCTTGCCGTCCCAGGTGATCGCGGCCGGACCGGCGAGCTTGGCGACCGTGGCGCGACGGACCTCGGTCCCGTCACCATCGAGCACGCGCCAGACGATCGAGCCGGCCTCGCCCGTCGCGGCCGCCCAGGCCGCAGCGTCGCGGTTGCCGTCGCCGTTGGGCGAGAACCAGGGTTCCGGACTCGCGTCGGGCGTGATCGTGCTGAATTCGGCCGGGGCCGTGTCGATCGCGATCGAGTCGGACGTCGAGAGCGGCGTGTTGCCCCAGTCGTCTTCGGCGTCGATCGAGAAGCCGTAGTCGCCGTCGGGATACGGCGTGGCGCCGCTCAAGGCCGTTCCAGGTCACGTCGAAGTCGTCGCCGGAGCCGGTCGCCTCGTGGAGCACGGCACCACCGACCCCCGTGATGCGGACCCGCCAGTCCACCACCTCCGAGAACCGGCCGGTGAGGTGGGCCTGGTCGAACCGACCGTCGCCGTTGGGCGAGAAGCGGCCGCCGATCGTGTCCACCGCCCAGACCTGCGGCCCCCGGCTGTCACGGGGGATGACGTCGGCGGCCGACATCCAGCCGTGGATGGACGCGTCGTCGAGACCTTCGACCCGGACCGCACTCGTGCCGGTGGCGGTCGGGACGCTGCCGCTGGCGATCGTCCGCAGGCGCGTGCCGGCGGGAACGGTCGCGGGTGGCTGGCCGCTGCCGTCGGGCGTGAGGGCGGCGTCGCCGTACAGGCCCGCCCCGCTGGGTCCGACCTGGCCGTTACCGGGCACGACGAGCGACGTCGGGTCGAGGCCCGTGTCGGCGTACGTGGCGCCCGTGACCTTGTCGGTGGTCAGGCCGGGTCGAGCGACCATCGAGCGGTAGTAGCCGCTCGTGGCGCTGTCCGTGTCGGTGTAGGCGGTCGCACCGGCGGTCCGTGTCGACGGGAAGGCGCTCACGTGCCCGTGGACGTTCGGCGCGCTCTGCCAGACCTCCTCGATCGTGGCGTGGGTGGTGAAGAGCGCTCGGATGTACGGCTCGGGCCCGCCGTGGCCGTCGGCGATGACCGCCTGGGCGCCGGCCTTCAGGAACCCCGCGGCGTAGTTGGCGACCCGCTTGCGAGCCGTGGCCTGGCTGGGGGCCTTGTCGCCCGGCTCCGAGTTGCCCGACGCGTAGCAGAGATGGTTGAGGAGGATGACCGCATTCGGGGCAAGGTCGAGCGTGGAGACGTAGGGCTCACCGTAGTACTTGTTGTTGCTGTCGCCGTTCCCGGCCGTGGCGTTGAGGCCGAAGCCGTCCTTCGTCGTGTACTTCGGGTCGTACTTGTAGGGACTCGGCCAGCCGTTCCCGTGGCCCATGTAGATGACGATCGAGGCGCCCTTGACCGCGGCCTTCACCTTCGACCACGTGGCGTTGGGGCTGTAGACCTTGACCACGTTGGAGGTGTACTTGATCGCCTCCGCATACGCGGCGTTGGCCCGGGTGCGGTACGACGCTGTGGCGCCGTGTGTCGCACCCACGATGATCACGACCTTCGGACCGGCCGGCGCGGCGCTGGCCGCGGGCGCGAAGGCGCCCAGCGCGGCGAGCATGGCGAGGACGAGAACGGCGACGGACCGGCGCAAGACGACTCCACGGCACGACGAGTGGTGCGCGGTCAGCCTCGTCGGGGTGCCGCCCGGCGGCAATCGCGGGATGGTCCCGGGGGTCGTAGGCCCATCGGTGTGCCCAGGATGGGACCGGTGGGCGGGGGTGCGGTCGGGTCAGGACGCCGTGTCGCGCAGACGCACCAGCAGGTCCGCGAGGGACGGGTTCGAGCGATCGCGATCGGAGAGGACCGGTCGTCCGTCCGGGCTGCCCGGGACCGCGGGCCAGGACACCGCGACCGCCGGGTCGTCCCACGCGAAGCCGAGCTCGTCGCTCCCGTCGTACTCGTTGCTCACCAGGTACATCAGCCGCAGCGGCTCCAGCGCCAGGAAGCCGTGGGCCACCCCGGTCGGGATGACGACCCAGTCGTCCTCGACGAGTTCGCGCGTCTCGACGCTCGGTGTGGGGCTTCGCCCGTCGAGCACGGGTCGCACGTCCACCAGCGCCACGAACGCTCGCCCAGACAGGACGATCCAGTAGTCGAGCTGGCGGCGGTGGTAGTGCAACCCGCGCAGGACCCCGGCGGCCGACGTGGAAAGGTTGGCCTGGACGAACCGCGGATCGCCGCCGGCCGCCCCCGCGTCGTCGGCGTCGATGGCCCCGAACGCGCTCTCGCGCCAGAGCTCGCGGAACGAACCCCGCCGGTCCTCGATCCGGGCGATCGCCCCGTAGCGGACGCCGGGCAGGGCGGATGGCGGGCGGTCGAGGGTCACGATGCGACCCGCTCGCGCCGCCAGGCACGCTCGAGGGCCGGCGCATAGTCCGCCATCGCGTCCGGCCAGGAACGCAACGGCTCGCCGGACGGCAGGGGCGTCGCCTCGAGCACGCCCCAGCGGGGCGGGACGGACGCCCGTTCCCAGGTCGTGCCAGGGACGTGCTCGATCGTGATGGGCAGCGAGAACCGCCCGACCAGGTACTCGGCCCAGAGCGCGCGGGAGGCGAACAGCCCGTTCACGACGTGGTGGGTGCCGGCGTGGGCGTCCTCGGCCAGCAACGAGACGATCGCGTCCGCCACGTCGGCGGCGAAGGTCGGTGTGCCGTATTCGTCCCCGACCACGCGGAGCGGTTCGCCGGAAGCGGCGGCCCGATCGGCCGCCTCGAGGATCTTGCGCGGGAAGTCCCGGCCGGGCGGCCCGAACAGCCACGCGGTCCGGACGACCCCGAGCCGGGCGCCCGGTCTCGCATCGTAGGCGTCGGTCGCCGCGCGTTCCCCGGCCAGCTTGGACGCGCCGTACGGGTTCGGTGGCGAGGTCGGGTCGGTCGGGGCGTAGCCGATGCCGTCGGTCCGCCGCCCGTCGAAGACCTCGTTCGTGGAGATCGCGACCAGGTCGATGTCGCGGGCCGCGCAGGCCGTGGCCAGAACGCCGGTCGCTCTGCCGTTGCGCTCCAGGGCCAACCCGGGATCGCGCGCGCAACCGTCGACGTCGGTCCAGGCCGCCGTGTGCACGACGACCTCCGGCCGGTCGCGATCGAGCCGCTCCCCGATCGACTCGGGCGCATCCAGGTCGAAGGCCGAACGGTCCCAGCCCAGGGGCCCACTCGGCCCGGTGAACGGCGCGTCGGCCAGCGCCGTCACGAGCGCGCTGCCCAGCCGGCCGGTCGCCCCCGTCACGGCGACGCGCATCAGCCGCCCGGACGGTCGGAGGTGGCCGTCGCCTCGGCCCCGGCCAGCCGCGCCCCGTACTGCCGCTCGTAGTAGGCGTCCCAGTCCCCGGATCGCGCGGCGCGCCACCAGGCTTCGTTGGCGACGAACCAGTCGACCGTCGCCGCGAGACCGTCCTCGAAGTCGGTCGTCGGGCGCCAGCCCATCGCCGCGAGCTTCGAGCCGTCCATCGCGTAGCGCCGGTCGTGCCCGGGGCGATCTTCGACATGGCGCACCAGCGACCACGGCTTGCCAAGCCGGTCGAGGAGGAGCTGGACCGTGTCGCGGTTCGTCCGCTCCGCGCCGCCCGAGACGTTGTAGGTCTCGCCCGACACGCCATGCCGCAGGACGAAGTCCACGCCATCGGCGTGGTCGGAGACGTACAGCCAGTCGCGCCGCTGCAGGCCGTCGCCGTAGAGCGGCAGCGGCCGGTCGTCGATCGCGTTCGTGATGAACAGCGGGATGAGCTTCTCCGGGTGATGGTACGGGCCGTACGTGTTCGAACCCCTCGTGACGACCGCATCGACGCCGTGGGTCACGACGTAGCTCCGGACCAGCAGCTCGCCGGCCGCCTTGGCCGCCGCGTACGGCGAGCGTGGCGCGAGCGCATCGCCTTCGTGCGCTTCGCCGGTGTCCACCGAGCCGTAGACCTCGTCGGTCGAGACCTGCAGGAAGCGCGGCTGCGCCGCCGCGGTCCGGCACGCCTCGAGCAGGACGTGGACGCCGATGACGCCGGTCCGCAGGAACGCCTCAGGGTCGAGGATCGAGCGGTCCACGTGGGATTCGGCGGCGAAGTTGACGACGCCATCGGCCTCGGCGACGAGCGGCCCGACCGTCTCGGGATCGGCGATGTCGCCGCGCACGAAGCGCAGGCGAGAGGCCTGCTCCGGGTCGGCCCGGACGGGCGCCAGGTTCGACTCGTTCCCGGCATAGGTCAGCTTGTCGAGCACCGTGATGTGCGTGCCATCCCGGCGCCCGAGCACGTCGCGGACGTAACACGAGCCGATGAAGCCGGCTCCGCCGGTCACCAGGAGGCGGCGGAACTCGCGACCGGCCACGTCGCGCCCCTCAGTCCGTCGGCCGCTCGACGGGCGGCGCCAGCCGACCGGCTGCGTCGTCGTCGCGGGCGAGCTCGGCGGCCCGAAGGAGCGAGGCCACGGTGCCGGCGTCCGCCCAGTGCCCGTCGTAGACGCGGCTGAACAAGCGGCCGTCGGGCACGTAGTGGTTGAGGACGTCGGTGATCTCGAACTCGCCCCGACCGGACGGCGCGAGGTGCTCGATGACCGCGAACGCATCCGGTCGGAGGAAGTACACGCCGATCGGGATGAGGTCGCTCTTGGGCACCGCGGGCTTCTCCTCGAAGCCGATCACACGACCGTCGGCGTCCAGTTCCGCGACCCCGAACCGCTCCGGGTCCGGGACGCGGTAGAGGAGCGTGCCCGCGCCATGCGGCCCGGCATCGAACTCCGCCGCGACGTCCGCGAGGTCGCGGCCGCGCAGGATGTTGTCGCCGAGGATGCAGCAGAAGGAGTCGTCGCCGACGAACCGCCGCGCCAGCCCGATCGCGTGGGCGATCCCGAGCGCGCCGCGCTGGTAGCGATAGGTGAGGTCGAGCCCGAAATGCGAGCCGTCACCGAGCAGCTCGACGACATCACCGACGCTCTTGCCGCCGACGATGACCATCACTTCGCGGATGCCCATCCCGGCGAGCGTGGCGATCGGGTAGTAGATCATCGGCCGGTCATAGATCGGCAGCAGGTGCTTGTTGGTGACGATGGTGAGCGGGAAGAGCCGCGTCGCGGTCCCACCGGCGAGGACGATGCCCTTCATCGGGCGAAGCGTAGCAGGGGCGTCCGGCGGCGAACCCGCCGGGCGACGCGAGGGGTCGGGCGAGGCGTCGACGGTCCTATGGTTTCGCGGCCGGGGTCGCGGCGGGCTTGGGCGTGGCGGTGTAGCACGGCTGTTCGCCGGCGGGCAGCGTCTCGCCGCTGCAATCCACGGGCTGTTGCTCGATCGGCGGCAGGCCGCCCTCGTAGTCGAGGATGACGAGCACGTACTCGAGATGGTCGAGGTCGGCGGTCGGCTGCAGGAACGCGGTCTGGACGACGTCGTTGGCATCGCGCCGGACGTCCACGACCTGGCCGATCAGGAGGCCCTTGGGATACGGCGACCGGATCCCGCTCGCGAGCGTGATGCCGGCCGTCACGACCTCGTCGTTGAGTCCGACCTGCTGGCTCGAGTCGATCTGGTTCATGACCAGCACGCCACCGAGCTGCCCGACGACCTCGCCGGTCGCCGCATTCGAGGTCAGCTGACCGATGACCGTCGACTCGGCGTCGGTCAGCAGCATCACCGTCGCGCTGCCCGGTCCGATCTCGGTGATCCGCCCGGCCAGTGCGCCACCGGCCGCCATCACCACGTCGCCGACCGCGAGTCCGTCGTCGGTGCCCTTGTCGAGGGTGATGCGCCGCCGGAACTCGCTCGGTTCGCGACCGATCACCGAGGCCGCCGTCGTCTGGAAGTCGAAACCACTCTGGAGCTGGAGCAGCGCCGTCAGCTGGTCGTTCTCGCGCCTGGTCTCCTGGAGCCGGGCGTTCTCATTGGCCAGTCGTTCGTTCTCGTCGTGCAGGGCGGCGTTGTCGACCCGGAGGCGATCGATCTCGGTGATGGCCGCGCCGATCGAGGCGATCCCGCCCGCGACCGTGTCCAGCGCCCCCTGGAGGGGCCGGAACGCGAAGCCGATGCCGTTCTGGAACTCGCGAACGCCCGGATTGGACGAGAAGGCCATCATCAGGAGCGTGACCGCGAGCAGCACCATGTAGGCGATCCCGCGGCGGCGGGCGGAGCGGTTGGCGAGCATCGACGTCATGCCCGATCCCTCATTCGGTGTGGGCTCAGCGCGGCGGCCGCGAGTAGGTCTCAGCCACCAACACGCGGTCCATCCCGTCGAGCTCCTGGAGGACGATGCCGGTTCCCCGGACGACGCACGTCAGAGGGTCGTCCGCGATGTGCACGGGCATCTGCGTCGCCTCGGCGACGCGGCGATCGAGGCCGGCCAGAAGCGCACCGCCGCCGGCGAGCACGATGCCCTGGTCCATGATGTCGGCGACGAGTTCCGGCGGGGTCTCCTCGATCGTGTCCTTGACCGTATCGACGATCTGCGCGACCGATGGCTCGATGGCCTCGCGGATCTGGTCGGCACCGACCTCGACGCTCCGCGGCAGGCCGGTCAACAGGTCGCGGCCGCGTAGGGTGACCCGCTGCGCGTCCCACTCGCCCGGATAGGCCGAGCCGATCGCGATCTTGATGTCCTCGGCCGTCCGCTCGCCAAGGAACAGGTTGTACTCGCGGCGGGCGAACGTGACGATGTCCTGGTCCATCTCGTCCCCGCCGATCCGGATGCTCCGGCTCACGACGATGCCGCCGAGGCTCAGGACCGCGACCTCGGTCGTGCCACCGCCGATGTCGACGATGAGGCTGCCGGACGGTTCACTCACCGGCAGTCCGGCGCCGATCGCCGCCGCCATCGGCTCCTCGATCAGGCGCGCCCAGCGGGCACCGGCATTGAGGGCGGCATCGCGGACGGCTCGCTTCTCGACCTCGGTGACACCGGACGGGATGCCCAGGAGCATCCGAGGGCGCGGGATGAGGCCGATCCGGTCGTGGACCCGGTTCACGAAGTACTTGATCATCTGCTCGGTGACGTCGAAGTCGCTGATGACCCCGTCGCGCAGCGGCCGGATCGCGATGATATTCGCCGGCGTCCGACCCACCATCCGCTTCGCCTCGGCCCCGATGGCGAGCACACGCCGCGTCTTGGCGTCGATGGCCACGACCGACGGCTCGCTCATGACGATGCCCCGGTCGCGCACGTGGACGAGCGTGTTCGCGGTACCGAGGTCGATCCCGATGTCGCGCGAGAAGAGGCCGAGGATGCGGTCGAACATGCCGGGCAGGGGTTCCTTCGTGGTGTGATCGGGGCCGCCGCGCGGGCACCGCCGGGCGTCCGGCGCGGGGTCGCGCGGGGCGGGCTGAGGCCCGGGCAGTATACGCGGTCGTTCGCGTCCGGCCGGTCCAAGCGCCCTGGCGGGGAGTCGCGGGTGTCAGGCGCCTCGCAACGACGGGCCCGCGGGCGGGGTCGGTCGATCGAAGGCGACGCCCCGGTCGCGCAGCGAGACGTAGGCGTCGTGGCCGATCACGAGGTGGTCGAGGAGGCTGATGTCCAGCAGCCGCCCCGCCGCGAGGGCCTCGGCGGTGAGGTGCAGGTCGTCCGGCGATGGCGTCGGGTCGCCCGAAGGGTGGTTGTGGACCAGGATGACGCTTGCCGCGTTGAGCCGGACGGCATCGCGAAAGAGCTCGCCGACACGCACGAGCGAGGCGCTGACGTTGCCCTGGTAGACCGTCGCGACACGCAGTACGTGGTTCTTCGTGTCGAGCATCACGACGCGCAACTCCTCGCGCTCGAGCCGGCCCATCTGCAGGATGAGCCGGTCCGCCACGTCGCCCGGTCCGCGGATCGACCAGCGGCCGGCCGGCCAGTCGGCGAGCAGCCGCCGGCCGAGCTCGAACGCGGCCACCAGCTGGGCGGCCCGGGCCTCACCGATCCCAGCGAGCCCCGCGAGCTCCAGGTCGGTGGCCCGTGCGAGACCGGTGAGCCCGTCGTAGCGCGCGAGGACGTCCGTGGCCAGGTCCACGGCGGAGCGCCCGCGCGTCCCGGACCCCCACACGAGGGCGAGCAGCTCGGCCGCCGTCAGACCTGCGGGACCGCGCAGCGCGAGCCGCTCACGAGGCCGTTCGGCGGGCGGCAGCTCGCGGATCGCGCGGCCATGGAACGGAGCGGACGCATCGGCCACCGCGGCACCTCACGGTCATGGCGCGCGGCGGAGTCGGGCGTCCCCGGGCCCGGACGACGGGAGCCCGCCGATTCCCCCCGCCATCCGGACCTCGAGGACGGGGCCAGACTACCGAGCGACCCTCACCGCCCGGTCAACGGACGGTTCGCCGCGACTCACTGCGGGAGGTTGCGCAGGGCGAGCTCGCCAAGGACGAGCAGGATGCCGTTGAAGGCCATGTGCAGGCCGAGCGGCGCCCAGATCGAGCCGCGCCGGATGAACAGCCAACCGAGGGCCAGCGCGACCGGGACGCGGGTGGCGAAGCCGACCACCGCGAGCCCGAATGCCTCCTGGGTGCTGCTGCCGGTGATGGTGAGGACATGGGCCAGCGCGAACACGAGCGCCGCCCGGATGAGCCCTTGGCGGACGCCCAGGCCGCGGACCCACGCCGTCGTGGCCAGGCCGCGGAAGAGCAGCTCCTCGCCGACCGGCGCGATGATCGCCCCCGCGGCGAACTGGAGGAGGAAGCCGGTGAGCTCGCCGGTCGCCGGAAGCGGGCTGACGGGCGTGACCGGGAAGAGCTGGAGCAGCACGACGGAGACCGGGATCGTGACGAGGATGACCGGGATCGCCCAGGCCGCACCGGCCACCATCTCCCCGACAGCCCGCCCATCGAGACGCCGGATGCCCATCTCCGCCCAGCTCAGTGCGCCCGCGTCGACGACCAGGAGCCGGATGAGTCCGACATAGACGAGCGTCTGGACGGCGACCGAGAGGAACCGCCCGAACGGACTGTCGACGTCAACGCCGAGCGCGACGAGCGGCAGGCTCAGGACGATGACCGCCACGAGCGACACGGGGATAGCGGCGATGAAGACCAGCAGTGGTGACGGGCCCTGGTAGGGGAGCTCGCCCCGGGCTCGGCGCTCGATGCCCTGCGAGCCGGCGCCCGCGACCAGGCCGATCGACAACAGGATCAGGCCGGCCAGGACCAGGAAGACGGCGCCGGTCCCGGCCCCGGACATGACGCCGATGACGACGACACCGAATCCGAGGAGCGTGGCCAGCCAGCCGACGACGAACAGGGCGGGCGCCGAGCGCCCCTCGATGGTGAACGTGCCGGCCCCCAGGCGGGGCGGCGGGGTCGGCTCCGGATCGGGTCCCGCCCCGTCGGGCGACGTCAACGCTCTGGGATCGGGTCCTGCGCGGACGCCTTCCGGGCGCTCCCGCCCGCGGCCACCGAAGCCCGGGTAGACGGTCGGATCTGGGCGGGCGCCGAGGCCGAGGCGGCGATGCGCCCCGTCGCCTCACGCCGGCCCGATGCCGGCTCCAGGACCGCGGCCGCGATCTCGCGTCGCTCGAAGTCCTTGCCGCACCAAGCGCACAGCGACCAGTCCATGCCGACAAGCCGGCTGCAGTTGGGGCACACGCGGTTCAACCGGGTTCGACAGCTGGGGCAGATGATCCACTCGTCGTTGATGCGCCGGTCGCAACCGGGACAGTGGTGGATGGCATCGACCTCGGCCAGGAGCGCCTCCTCGGCCAGGTTCCGCTCCCAGACCTCGCCGATCTTCTCGTGCGGCCGAATGATCTTGTAGACCCACACCGCGAAGATGAAGAAGATCGGGGTGAAGAGGATGATCCCGGCGGCCGCGAGGTACGGCAGGATGACGTTGTCCGAGCGCTGCTGCATGTCGCGGAACGCCCAGTAGGCCGTGGCGAGCCAGATGACGATGAGATAGATGCCGATCAGGCGGATGCCGAACTGGACGGCCGGGCTGTCGAAGATGCCACCGATCGTCTCGCCGATCTGGCCGAGGATCTCATCCATTCGCCTGTGCAGCTGCCTCCATACGGCGCCGAGGTGATCGATCCGAGCGGTCGGGGCCGGCCGCGGGCGACGTCCGGCGCAGTGTAGCAGGGGTCGCTGGAGCCTTCGGTGGCCGTCGCCGGCCCGTCAGATGTGCGCGGGAGCGGGTCCGCGACCCGCCGGATTCGGTCAGACGGACGTGTCGTCGGCGTCGTGACGGTCGCGCCAGGCCGAGGCGATGCCCGTCCCAGTCAGGACGAGCGAACCGAGGGTCACGACCCACACGCCGATCCCGGCGCCCAGCGGCCCGTAGACGAGGTATGGCCACACGAGGCCGAGACTGAAGACACCGAGTGCGAGACCGGCCGATCCGGATCGGATCGACACCGGGATGCCGTTGGGGAGGACCGAGATGCTCAACATGACCACGGCCCAGATGAGGATCAGGAAGTGGCCGGGGCCCGCCAGGCCCCAGGTGTCGAACAGGCCCGACGCGCCGCTGGAGCCGATGACGACGCGCGCCCACGGCATGAACATCCCGAAGGCCACGAGGCCGGCGCCGGCGGCGGTCGCGTACCCCAGAACCTGGTCCAGCTGCGCCGTGTCCGGCCGGGCGACGGTGCCGGGCGTCTGGCTCGCGGTCGAGTCGGCGGCGGCGGCGGCGGTCGGCATGGAGAGCGCCATGGCGGCAGCGGGCGCGGGTCCCGGCAGCGTGTCATAGGCCGACGGTCGCGTCGGCGGCACGTAGCCGCCGGCGTCGTCGTCCCGGTCGTAGGCACGCGCGTCGGCCTCGTCGTCGTCGGCCAGCATCGACACCTCGGCCACGGGCACGGGGACCGGGGCCACTGTCATCGGGGCGGTTTCGATCGGCGCGACGGCCGTCGGCGCGGCTGCCATCGAGGGCGGTCCGTCGACCTCGGTCTGGCGGATCGAGCTCGGGTTCATCGGAACGGCGGGGCCGCGGTTCACGGGAGCGGTCGGAGCCGGCTCCCCGACCGCACCGGGCGGCGGCTCCGGCAGGGTCTGGGTCTGGATGCGGGCGGGCGACATCACGGCGGGATCCACGCCGCGTGCAGCGCGCGCGGGGCCGCCCGAAGGCGCGTCATTCGCGGAGGCACCGGCGCGCGACGGCACGCCGGCGACCGACGCGAGCAGCGCGCCGCACGACGGGCACGAGAGGCGTCCGCCTGGGACGGATTCGCCACAGTCGGGGCAGGCGATCCTGCGAGGGGGCATCGATTCACCTCGATCAGCCCGGCGCGACCGGGCGTGGCTACACCGTGCCAGACCTTCCCTCGGTATTCCAGTCCCCCGGATGGCCGGCCGCCGACCCCCCGAACGTCCGGTGTCCGTGCGTGACCGCGTCGACCGTCCACGCGGCATGACGCCACGCCGCGACCGCCCCGGTCAGGGCCAGCCCCCCGGCCCACAGCGCGATGAACACGAGCAGCGCGACGGCACCGACGAGCGGGTCACGATCGATGAGCGCGGCGCGGAGCCCGGTCCAGGCGACCGTCGCGGCTGCCCCGGCCGGGATGACGACGAGCAGCAGGGCCACTGACGGAACCCCGAACAGCACCAGCGTCCGGAGCGGATGGCGGACGGCCTGGATCATCGCGCCCCATACCGCGCCGGCGATCGGGGCGCCGTCGAGCACGATCCGCCGCGCCGCGATCCCGCCGACGATCTCGCCGACCACCCAGACGATGACGACCACGACGATCGCATCCGGCACGCCGGTCGCGATCCGCCACACGATCGGCGTCGTGATGTCGCTGGGCACGGTCAGTTCCGCGTAGGTCACGGCCACGGTGCGGGCGGAGGCCCAGATCATCGCGGCCATCAGCGGGAAGAGCATCGCCATCCGGACGGCGACGATCCGCAGCGCCTGTCGGCTCGGATCGAAGGCGTGCGCCGGCGCCGCTGCCACCTGGGCCTCCCACGCGGCCCGTGCCGCCTCGTCCATCGCCCGGCTCGATGCGACGACGTCGTCGTCGGCCGCGACGATCCGGATGCCTTCGACCTCGAGCGCCGCCGCCAGCAGGCCGCCGAAGACGATCCAGGCGAGCACGGCGCCGACGACGAGGACGAGCAGCACCACGAGGTCGAACGAGACGCCGCCGAGGACGAACCCCACCACCGTCGGGCCGGTCGCGTTGGCAAGCCCGACCGGGGACGGGAGCACGACGATCGGGATCAGGAAGATCACGATGCCGCCCCGGACGAGGAAACCGCCCAGCGCGAGCATCCACGTCGTCGGATGCGCGAGCGTCGCGAGGAGGGACGTGACGAGGGTCGCCCCCGTGGTCACGGCGCCGGGCTGGGAGACGCTCCGGGCGCCAGGCCGAGGCCGGGCGCGAGTTGGTCGAGCCGATCGAGGGCCGCCTGGACCCGGGCGATCTCCTCGCCATAGCGAGCGAAGTCGCCGGCCCGGAGCGCGGCCTGGGCCTGGTCGAAGTGGAGGTTCGCGTAGGCGATGAGCCCGGCGACGTCGGCCGGGAGCGGCTCGACGGGCCCGCTCGATGGCGTCGGCGTCGGTGAAGCTCCTGGACTCGGCGATGGCCCGGGCGAGGGCGGCGGTGGCGGCAGGCCCGAACTGTTCGCTTCCGCGCGCAGGAGCAGCTCGATCGCGCCGCCCAGGGTGGGCGCCCACACGACGTTGCGTGTCGAGGCGACGACGATCCGCTGGAACTCCGGGAAAGAGACCGCGGTCGACTGGAGGTAGACGGGCTGCAGGTAGATGAGCGACTGGCCGAGCGGCACGACGATCAGGTTGCCGCGGATGACCTTGCTGCCCGACTGGTTCCAGAGCGAGATCTGCTGGCTGATGAGCGGGTCCTGGTCGATGCGGCCCTCGATCTGCACGGGCCCGAACACCGTCGTATCGGCGGGGAACCGGTAGACGCGCGTCGCCCCATAGTTCGGGGCGTCGTTGCGGGCCGCGACCCACGCGATCATGTTCGGCCGGTTGACGGGGACCATCGGCTGGAGCAGCAGGAACTCCGCACTGCTCTCACCCGGCATGCGCATCACGACGTAGTACGCCTCGGACGGGAGGGTCTGTTCATTCGTGGTCCCCGTCGGCACCGTCCAGAGGTCGTCGTTGCGGAAGAACTGCTGCGCGTCGGTGACGTGATAGCGCCCGAACACTCGCGTCTGGACGTTGAACAGTTCCTCGGGAACGCGCAGGTGATCGTGCAGCTCCGCCGGCATCTGGTCGATCGGCTGGAACAGCGTCGGGAAGACCCCTTGGTAGGCGCGGATGATGGGGTCGTCCGGGTCGTTGACGTAGAAGTGCATCGTGCCGTCGTACGCGTCGACCGTGATCTTCACGCTGTTGCGGATGTAGTTGAAGTCGGACGGGCCGATGCCGGTCGCCTCGAGCGTCAGCGGGTCGAAATACTGCGCATTGGGGAAGCGGTTCGACGTCGTATAGGCGTCCTGGACGTACACGAGGCGGCCCGATCCGTCGACCACGAGGTACGGGTCCTTGTCGTAGCGCAGGAACGGGGCGATGCGGCCGATCCGGTCCGATAGTGACCGATGGAACAGGAGCTGGCTGTTCCCCGTGACCTGGTCGCTGATGAGCAAGTCGAGATCCCGGAAGCGGAGCGAGAACAGGAGCCGCATCAGGGTCGTATCGATCTTCACGCCGGTCGTGCCGGTCCAATGCGTCTCGGTGCCCGCCGCCGCGGCGTCGTCGCCTTCGCCGGTCGGATAGTCGAACTCGGCCTGCTTCGCGCCCACGACCACGTAGTCCGATGGCCGCTCGCCGAAGTAGATCCGCGGCTCGGTGATCGGCGGCGCGCCCGGGACCGACTGCGGCGGCAGGTTGCCGATGAAGAGGCGCGGCTGGCCTTCGTTGGTCACCTCGTTGACCGGCACCATCGCGGCGCCGATCCCGTGGGTGTAGACGATCCGCTGGTTGACCCAGCCGGTCGCGCTCGGGTTCTGGTCGATGGCCAGTTCGCGCGCGGACAGCATCACCTGGCGCTGGACGTCGTCGATGACGTAGCGGTCCGTGTCGACATCGTGGAAGGTGTAGTAGCGGCGGACCGTCTGGAGCTGGTCGAGGGTGTCCTTCAGGGGCCGGTAGTCCCACAGGCGGGCGTTCCGGAACGTGTCATCCTCGCCGTCGACGAGCTCCTGGGTCACCGGTTCGTCCCCGCGGAACGACCGGTCCTCCCAGCCCTCGAGGTCGAAGGCGAGCCGCGTCATCGCGATGTTGTTCCCGATGTAGCGCTCCTCCTGGACGAACTGGTTCGGCAGGACGGAGAAGCGCTGGACGGCCTCGGGATAAAGCCGCCCGATGACGATCGAGGCCAGGAACCAGACGCCGAGCGTCAGCCCGAGCGGCCAGATCTGGCGGGTCAGCGCCCCACCGACGAGGAAGGCCGCCGCCAGCCCGGACACGACCGTCAGGAGGTCGAACGCGAAGAACTGGGCGTTCTGGTCCGTGAAGCTGACGCCCGTGGCGACGCCCCGCGTGCTGTACACGAGCTCGTACTTGTCGAGCTGGTAGCCGAAGGCGACCGACAGCAGGAACAGGCCGCCCAGCACCGCCAGGTGCATCCGGACCGGGGTGGCGAAGACCAGCCCGCCGCGAGTCGCGCCGATGACGTACCGGACGAGGACGACGATCAGCGTCGCGACGACGAGGCCGTTGAACAGGCCCTGGATGAGGCGCAGGAAGGGCAGCTCGAACAGGAAGAAGCCGATGTCCCGGCCGAAGATCGGATCGACGACGGCCTGCGCGCCGTCGGGGGCGAAGGACACCTGCTTCGACCAGAGCATGACCGTCTCCCAGGCCGCGCCAAGTGAGCCGCCGATGGTCACGGCCAGGAAGATCGCGAAGGCGGTCAGGGCGACGCCGGCGACCGGCGTCAGGTCGGGGATGTCCTCGGCTTCGAATGTGATCGGGCGCTGCATCTCCCCGAAGCCGCGCTGACCTCGACGATTCCCTGCGCTCGCCTGGGCGGCCTCGTTGAAGCGGTCGATGAGTCCGCGGAGGCTCCCGGTCCCCTCCCCTGGCGGCGGGCTCAGCCGGGATGACAGCCACAGGTTCCCCAGCAGGACGATGAGGGCGATGACGAGCCCGACGGCGAACAACCCGACCTGGGCGCCGAGACGCGTCCAGAAGACGCCGTCGAACCCGACGCTGGCGTACCACAGGGCATCGGTCCACAGGTCGAGGCCGAAGCTGAACAGGACGATGATCGCGATGACGATGGCGATCCCGACCCCGAGGCCGATGCGCCGCCCCGTCCCCCCTTCGTCGCGCCCGTCGTCGGGGCCACCGGGCGGTCGCCGGCGCGGCGGGCGCTCATCGGACTGGCGCGCCGGCCGGGCCTGATCGATGCGCTCCGGCTCGGGATCCTGATCGTGATCGGCGCCGTCGTCGTCGTCATCGTCGTCGCGGTCGTCGCGTCCGCCGTCGTTGCGGGGATCCGGCGGCGTCTCTCCACGCGCCTGCGCTTCGCGCCGCCGGAGCTCCTCCATGAAGTCGTCGAACATGTCGCGCATCGTCGAGGGAGTCTAGCGGGGTTGGGTCGTTCGGGACGCCGCATCGACCGTCACGGCCGATGCAGGCCTTCGATGGCGCGACGGAATGCGGACAGCACGGTCTCCGCGAGCTCGTTGTCGCGCATCGTCGCCACGCGCGCCGGCTCGAACCGGAACGCCGCCCGGATGGCGGCCGGGGCGCGCCACGGGCGGGTCTGATCGTCCGGTGGCGCGATGGCCCCCAACCGGAGCTGGAGTCGCCCGGCGTCCTCGAGGATGAACCCCGACAGGGCGCCCGCGACCGCCGGCCCGAGTCGGGCAAGCGGCGGATCCGGCGGCGGCCCGGCGGCCGGCGCCAAGTCGCGGAACGGGACGACACCCTCGTCGTCCGCGACCCAGAGGACCGTCAGCCACCAGCCGTCGGGCGCCTCGGATGGACGGCCCATCCCGGCGCGAAGCGTGCGGTCGCCCACACGGACCTCGTGCTCGCGCAGGAACGACGGGCCGGGCGACGGAAGACGTTCGGGCACGGCCGCAGGATAGCGGCGGCGCCGAGGTCACGCCCCCGGTCGGAAGATCCGAAGCAGGTCGTAGAAGTCATCCGTCAGGACCGGGCCGTCAGGTGGCGAGACCCAGCCTTTGGCGACGAACGCGCCGACGTCCTCGCCGATGACGACCCACGACGAGCCTTTCGGCAGGAGCTCCGGACCGAGGCTGTCCGGCACGTACTGCCGTGCCACGGCGGCCAATCCCAGCGATCTCGCGGTGGCGGCCACGGCGGGCGGGAGGTCGTAGTAGCGGTTCGAAAGATGGAAGGCCATGACCGCACCGGGACGAAGCGTTCGGATGTAGGTCGTCATGGCTTCCTTCGTCAGGAGATGGGCCGGGACCGCATCCGACGAGAATGCATCCAGGACCAGGACGTCGAAGGTCGCGGCAGGCGCGATGGCCAGGGACAGGCGGGCGTCGCCGAGGACCAGGTCGGGCGCGGCGGCCGCGTCCGAGAGGTAGGAGAAGAACCGGCCGTCGGTCGCGATGTCGATCGTCGCCTGATCGATCTCGAAGAAGGTCAACGCATCGCCGGGGCCGGCGTATGCCGCGATCGTCCCCACTCCGAGGCCGACGACGCCGATCGACGCGCCCTGGGTCCGCGCCCGCAGGTCGTCGAAGACATCGCCGACCGGTCCGGCTTTGACGTAGTAGGTGGTCGGCTCGCGACGCCCCTCGCCAAGCAGCTGGGCGCCGTGCAACGTCGTGCCGGAGTACTCGACGTGCGCGTCACCACCGGGCGTGCTTCGGACCTCGAGCACACCGAAGAAGGTCCGCTGCTGATGCAGCGGTTGGGTCGCCGTTGCCAGCGAAAAGACGAGCAGGACTACGGCCGTCCCTACGGCCAGGACGGACGGCTTCGCCGCGATCGCCACGACCGCGCCACCAGCGAGCAGGGCCCGAACGGGCACACGATCGAGGGCGTCCGACGCCCACAGCTGGAGCGTCGCCAGTCCGACGATGACCACGTACGGCGCCAGTCGGCGGCCCGCTTCCAGGCCGAACCCGATCGTCCCACGTCGAACGCTCTGGGCGGGGCCCGGGAGCATGGCCATGGTCGCGGCACCCGCCACGACCAGGATGGGGTATTCGTAGATGTTCGAGAGCACGAGCGGCGCGACGACGGCGACCGAGGCCGTCGCCAGCATGCCGCCCGCTGCCAGCGTCAGGTAGAACCGCGTCAGATATCGCTCATCGGGGCGATCCGCGGCGAGCCGTCCATGGATCGCCGTGGCCACCACGGCATACGAGCCGAGCAGGACCAGCAGCAGACCGGCGAGAGGCCAGCGGCCGTCCGGGTAGATGTACGGGATCCACAGCATCGTCACCGCGGTCGGAACGAGCCACTCGATGACCGGCAGGATGCGCCGACCACGGGCCGAGAATGCCACGACGAAACTGCCGAGGTAGATGGCGAGCGGTCCGATCCACAGCAGCGGCGCAGAGGTGAGGTCCGTCGCGATGAGGGCCGTGACGGCCGACAACAGGCCGGCGGGGACCGCGGCGCACAGCAGCCAGATGAGCTGTCGGCGGCGGCCTGGCGCGGCGACGGCCGTTGCGGGACTCTGGGCCCCGACGGCAGACACCGCGCCGTGTCCGCGGACGGCCACGAACGCCAGCAGCCCGACGAACACCAGCAGCCCGGCGGCGAGCATCAGCCGCTGCGACGACAGCGGGATGGCGGGCTGGATGATGAAGGGATACGCCAGCAGGGCCGCGAGGCTGGCCGCATTCGACGCCGCATACAACCACCACGGGTCTCCGCCGTCGGTCGTGAACCAGGCGGACAGCAGCGGGCTCGTCGAGCCGAAGAGCAGCGCGAGGGGACCGGCGATGACGGTCAGCGCGAGAAGCACCTCGAGGACGGTGGGCACGCCGCCGATGCGCAGGGCCGCGAGGTCGGTCGGCGCGGCGACGACGAGGCCCACGACGACGATGGCGAGTCCAACGTGGGTGGCGGCCGCCACGCGGGGACGGAGACGCGTCGCAACCAGATGGGCATACAGATAGGCGAGGAACAGTGACGCGGTGAAGAAGCAGAGCGCCGTGGTCCACACGCCCGGCGAGCCGCCGAAGACCGGCAGGACCAGCCGCCCGGCGAACAACTCCAGCGAGAAGAGCAGGAATGCGGCGAGGCCGATCGCTGCCACATACGCCGGCCGGCGGTAGCCGACAGTCGGATGCCACACGGCGGTCACCGGCTCGATGGGCGATCTCGCCGTGCCGTCGAGGGTCGGCGGTCAGGCGGGTTCGTTTGCCTCGGTCTCGCTGACGGGCGGGTCGTCCTCGCCGGCCGGCACCAGGTGCTTCAGGCCGGCCGCCTCGACGAGATCGGGCGGGATGTCGAGGACGCGGCCCTCCGCGGCGGCCTCGGCGAGCGCCGCGTCGGCCTCGGCCTGCATCTCGGCGAGGTCGCGCTCGATCTCGAGCTTGAGCATCTCCCGCCGCACCTCGAGATCCGGGAAGGCCACGGCCTTGGCGTCGCCCGGCCGGAGTATGTCCTCGTCTGGCGTCTCGCCGCTCAACCACGAGAAGAGTCGGCTCCGGCGCTTCGGTGGGTTCTTCGCGCGGATGATCGCCTCCGCGTCGATCGCGGTCAGGCCGGGCAGCTGGTCGACGACGTCGCCTCGCAGCTGCGCGTTGCAGGAGGGGCAGGTTTCGATGTCCGCGGCCGTCAGCGGCGCGGAACACCACGGACACACCGGCGCGCTAGTCGCGTCGTCGGTGTTCGAAGGTTCGACCATGCGGGCAATGCTACCGCGTGGGCATAGCCCGGAAATACCCCCAAGGTCAGGGGTCGCACGCCGCCATGTTGCCTACGGACACCGACCTATTCCCACTCGATGGTGGCCGGCGGCTTCGAGCTGATGTCGTACACGACGCGGTTGACGCCCGGGACTTCGTTGACGATCCGGGAGCTGATCTTGCCCAGGACGTCGTAGGGCAGCTTCGCCCAGTCGGCGGTCATCCCGTCCTCGCTCGTCACCGCGCGGATGGCGACGACGTTGGCGTAGGTCCGGCCATCGCCCATGACGCCGACGCTGCGGACCGGGGTCAGGATCGCGAAGCTCTGCCAGAGGCTTCGATAGAGGCCGGCCGCCTTGATCTCGTCGATGACGATCCAGTCGGCGTCCCGGAGCGTGTCGAGTCGCTCGGCGGTCACCTCGCCGATGATCCGGATGGCCAGCCCGGGGCCCGGGAACGGCTGGCGGAGCACCATCGCCTCGGGCAGGCCGAGCTCCAGGCCGACCTTGCGGACCTCGTCCTTGAAGAGGTAGCGCAGCGGCTCGATGAGCTGGAACCGCAGGTCTGCCGGCAGCCCGCCGACGTTGTGATGGGTCTTGATCTTCTGGGCGGTCTTGGTCTCGGACGTCGCCGATTCGATGACGTCCGGGTAGAGGGTGCCCTGGGTCAGGAAGTCGATCCGCCCGAGTTTCGCGGCCTCCTCCTCGAAGACCCGGATGAACTCGTCGCCGATGATCCGGCGCTTCTGCTCCGGGTCCTCGACGCCCGCCAGCCGTTCGAGGAAGCGGCCGCGCGCGTCGACCATCACCAGGCGCATCCCGAGATCGCGTTCGAAGGTGATCCGGAGCAGCTCCGATTCCTTCTTGCGCATCAGGCCGTGGTCGACGTAGATGCAGGTCAGCCGATCGCCCACGGCCCGATGGACGAGTGCGGCGGCGACCGCCGAGTCGACCCCGCCCGACAGGGCGCAGATGACGAGCCCGTCCGAGCCGGTCTCGGCGGCGTGCCGATCGACTCGCTCGCGGATCCCGGCGACGGTGGTGTCGATGAAGTTGGCCGCGGTCCAGGTCGGCGAAATGCCCGCGATGTTCACCACGAAGTTGCGCAGGACGTCGCGGCCGCTGGGGGTGTGGACCACCTCAGGATGGAACTGGATCCCGTAGAGGTTGCGCTCCGGTGCGGCCAGACCGGCATGCGGCGACGAATCCGTCTGGGCGGTCGAGCGGAACCCCTCGGGCAGCCGCGTGATCGAGTCGCCGTGGCTCATCCAGACGGGCTGCTGGCGCTCGATGCCGGTGAACAGCCCATCGGCATCGGTGATGGTCACGCTCGCCGGGCCGTACTCACGCCGGTCGGTCGGGAGGACGTCCCCGCCCAGTTCGAGGGCCATCATCTGGGCCCCGTAGCAGATGCCCAGGACGGGGATGCGCCCGCTCCAGATCGCCGGATCCGGGCGTGGCGCGTCGGGGTCGTAGACCGACATCGGGCCGCCGGACAGGATGATGGCGCGCGTTCCGCGCCGTTCCAGCTCCTCGTACGGTGTGTCGTGGGGCATCAGCTCCGAATAGACGTCCAGCTCGCGGACCCGGCGCGCGATGAGTTGCGCGAACTGGCTCCCGAAGTCGAGCACGACCACCGTGTCGGGCTCGGTCGCGACCGTCCCGATCGGCCGATCGTCGGCCGACCGCTCGACGGTCGGGGCGTTGAGGGCGGTCTCCAGGTAGGCGTCTACCTCGGCATCGTCAGGGGCCAGGACGCGATGGCCGGCGTTCGCCGCCTCGCCATGGACCGTCTTGCCCCGAGTCTTCGGCTCGTCGGCCGCCCGCCCGGCCGCCGGACTCCCCGTCTCGTCCGTCGCCTCCGCCATCGTCGATATCGCCTCCGCTCCGATGTCGCCGCCCGCCACCAGTGTACCGGGCGGGCGGAGATCGGCCGCGGTCAGCGCTGGACGCCGTCAGCCGCGGTTGCGCATCGCCTCGGCGGCCATCTCGAGGTAGCGGTCCAGTTCTGCGGCGACATCGGGCGGCGGCGCGACCTCGGCCAGGGCGGCACGCATGTGGCTGAGCCACGCGTCGCGGGCGTCGGGGCCGATGGCGAAGGGGGCATGGCGCATCCGCAACCGCGGATGCCCGCGTTCCTCGTCGTACGTGGTGGGGCCGCCCCAGTACTGGGCCAGGAACAGCGTCAATCGGTGGCGCGCGCCGCCGAGGTCGGGCTCCGGGTAGATGGGGCGGAGGATGGGATCGGTCTCGACGCCGTCGTAGAACCGGCCGACCAGGGCCTCGAAGAAGGGCATCCCGCCGGCTCGGTCGTAGAGGCTGATCGCCCGCGTGTCGGTCACGCGGCGGAGTCTACCGAGGTCGGCGGATCCTTCGGCGGGACCGGTCGTCGGCGGCCATGTGCGGTGCCGCGAGGTCGAGCAGGATGAGGGCGCTGAGCGTGAGGGCCAGCAGACCGAGGTGATCCATGACCGAAGCTTCGCGGACGACCGGGCCGCGGGTCATCCAGCGAACGTCCCATCGCTGTCCTGACATATGACGTAGACGCGTGCCACGGGTCGTGGCACGCGTCGGTCGATGCGGTAACGAGGGTTGCGGGCGGGGCGACCGCCCGATCCGTCAGGCGGCGGCGGCGACCATCCCGGCAGGCCGTCCCGCGGAGGCGGGGACGACACCGCGGATCGCGAACCGCGCGGCGACCAGCCACAGGCCGATCATCCAGACCATCAGGCCAAGGCCCTCGGCGCGGGCCTCGGTCGCCGGCAGCGAGCTCGTCGCGCCGAACGGGTCGAGGCCGGTCAGGGTGACGAGCAGCCCGTAGGCGGCGACGCCGATCCCGATGGCCGAGAGGTAGCCGGTCAGCCGGGCCGCCCACGGGCGGTTCCGGACGAGGCCGGCGACGGCGACGAAGTGCGCGATGCCGAAGGCGACCGCGAGCGGGATGAGCCAGCTCAGGGCGAGCCGGTCGAGCGAGGTCGCCGGCAGGACGACGGCGCCCACCGCGAGCGAAACGAACCCGGCGATGGCGGTCACGAAGGCCGCGAACCCTCGCGTCCCGCGGCGGCGGGACCGGGCGCTGGACGGATGGGCGTTCGAGGTCATGGCGATCTCCTTGTCTGATCCGGAAGGCTCGTGCTGGACGGTCGGATGGGTCAGGCGGCGGCCTGGGTCGTGACTCGGATGACGGGCTTCGCGTCGAAGGCCAGCGCGACGATGACCGCGCCGTACAGGAGCGAGAAGGCGCCGAAGATCCCGACGCCGTCGAGTGCCCGGCCGGACTGGACGGCGGCGAACGGATCGTGGCCGAGGATCAGCAGTGCGATGCCGAAAAGGCCGGCCCCGACCGCGGCGGCCGAGACGATGGTGGCGATGCGGTCCGCCCAGGACGAGCCACTGACGAGGCCCACAGCGGCGACGATGCTAGCGACGGCGAAGGCACCGACGAACGGCGCCAGCTGCGCCAGGTCATCGAGGAGCGCGACATCGGCGGGGGTCACGACGGGCGGCAGGCCGGCCGCGACGACCACGCGAGCGACGACGATGCCGAACGCGGTCAGGGCGACGATGACGCCGGCGAGGAGGAGGAGCGCTGCGGCGGTGAGGCGCGAGAACGAGATGGTCACGGTGATGGGTTCTCCAGTGCCCGTCAGGCGGTGAAGGCGTCGAACGAGGCGGTGACGGGCAGCTGCCACGTGGGATCGACGGGGATGATGCGATCGGCGGTCTCGCCGGTCTGCCGGGCCACGGCCGCGAAGAAGGCGGCGCGCCGGTGCGAGACGATGCGGGCGTCCTTGCACGGGCACCCGTCGACGAGGCAGGCGCCGGTCCGGGTCGGGGCGATGGTCGCCACCGCCGTCGGGGCAGTGAGCTGATCCGGGTGGAACATGGCGTCTGTCTCCTTCCTGCGAGTCCTCTCGAAACCGAGGTCCCGATGCCAGCAGGATGCGCGCGGAGGCTGTCCGCAGGGATGGTCGACAGACGCCGAACGGAGTGGACGGATGTCATGCGCCGAGCGCGCCGCTCGTCAGGCCTCGGCGACCGACTCCAGCCGCTGCCGGAAGGCCTCGAGGTCGAGCGCGGCCGCGCGCCGCACCTGCGGGGCGGCCATCGACTCGAGCATCCGGTAGCGCAGCGGCAACCCGATCCGCAGATGCCAGCCCAGGCGGGTCGCCGACCCGTCGGTCGTCAGGCCCGCGACGATCTCGATGCCGATCCCGTCCGCGTCGCGGCCGGCGACGCCGAACGTCGACGGGGCCGCGAAGGACGACACGTGAGCGTCGAGCGTGCTCGCCCGCCCGGCCACGCGTTGCTCGATCCGCAGGCGCGACCCCTCCGCAAGCGGACCCGGGTCGAGCCGCTCGACACGGACGATCCCGCTCGCGATGAGCCACTCCGGCCAGCGCTCGACGTCGGTGAGGTGGGCGAAGACCTGGTCCGCGGGCCGGCCGATCCGGACCTCGAGGTCGAGGCTGATGGCCATCAGTCGCGCACGACCGGCCGAAGCCGGTACGACGGTCCGCGGCCGAGATCCTCCGACGGCGTGCCGTACCGGACGATGAGCGAGCGGATGGCACGGACGTGGTCTTCGCGGCCGAGCGGTTCGGCGAGGGCGTCCCAGGTGCGGTCGCCCATCGTCACCCGACAGGCCGGGTCGGCATCGAGGTTGCGCGCCCAGTCGGCCGAGTCCGCGCCCGCGGCCACCAGCAGGCTCCCGTCCGGCTCCACGACGTAGCCGATCGTCACCGTCCGCTCCTGGTGGCTCGTTCGTCCGCGCGTCTCGAGCCGGATGACCCGACCGGACGCGACGAGGTCCTCGTCCATCGCTGATACCTGGCCGGCCTCGCCGGCGTCAGGCCGCCCGCTCCTGGTCGACCTTGCGGCCCTCGAACGTCCCGCTGACCGTCGTGTTGCCGTCGGCGTCGCGCTCGTAGTGCAGTTTGTCGTCGCCGGACGTCAGGTCGAGCTCGAACGTCCCGGCCTCGTCGTCGGTCTCGCCCTTGCCGGTGACCGGCAGGTCCGCGGTGAACTCGCAGGCGCGGAGGCGGACTTCGACGCCGACCTCGGTCGGCTCGTAGGCGATCGTGCCGCCGTGGTCGCAGCCGCCGGCGACCTGCTCGCTGTCGTAGTAGATGTACTCGAACGAGTGGAAGATCTGGTCGTCGATCGACGTCGCCAGCGCGAGGGCGTCCTCGTACGCCGAGCCCGCGGTCGGTGCGACGCCCGCGTACGGGTCGGCCAGATCCCAGACGCACGTCGTCACCCGCGTCGACGGCGGCGTCCGATCGACGAGCCAGGCCGTCATCAGGTCGTCCGGACAGGCCTGGCCCCACGCATAGATGACGTGCGGGCCGCCCACGGCCTGGACGAAGTACGCGTCGTCGAGCCGCGAATAGATACGCATGCCGTTCGCGATCGGCGTGGCGGGGTCGGTGGTCGAGGTCAGGACGAAGACCGGGTAGGGCGGGTCCACGATGGGGGCCGGTCGCTCGGTGGTCGTGCGGGCCGACGGCCAGTACAGGCACGGGACGTCGCCGTAGTAGCTCGTCGCCAGCCTCGTGTCGTTGATGCCCGCGGCCTCGGCCCCGTCGACCCACGCCTGCAGCCGGGCGTCCGGGTCGCCCGCCTTTGGGTAGAACGCGTAGTCCTGGCACTCGACGGCGTAGTACAGGGCGTCCGAGTAGCCGGGATCGACCTCCGCGACCAGCGTGTCCGGATCGAGTCCGAGCGCGTTGTAGGCGAGCTTCGCCAGGGGCACGAGGTCGTCATGCGATGCCGATACGATCGCCCGCTGCAGGAGCAGCCGGTCGTACCCGTAGTACAGCGCGTTGAACGCGGCGTTCTCGAGGTCCACGATCGTGAACTGGCGCGATGCGGTCGATCCGTTCGAGGTCGGGAAGTCGAACGTGATCGGCCCGCCCACGAGCCGGGCGGCCAGGGTGTCGTAGGCGGCGAGTGCGTCCCCGCCGGCCACATCGGCCTTGCAGGTCTCGTTCGCGGTGCAGGCCGCCAGCGTCGCGATCAGCGTGTCCTCGGCCGACCGGGCCGCCTCCACGTAATACGCCGGGCCGTCGATCGTCATGTCGACCGGGCCGTCCACGTACAGGGTCGCGATGCGATCGGGATGAGCCGCCGCGTAGGTCTGCACGAACTGCGTGCCGTAACTGAGACCGTAGAGGTCCATCTTGTCGACGCCAAGGTAGTCGCGGACCGCCTCGAGATCCTCGACGGCCTGGGCGGTAGCGTAGAAGGGCAGGTCCGCTTCGGCGACCCCGGCCTCCGCGATGCAGTCCTTCGCGAATGTCTGGGCCGCGCCGGCCGCGGCCGACCGCTCAGACGGGACCTGGACCCGGGCCGGCGCGGCATAGTAGGCCGCGGCCGCCTTCGTGCACTGGATCGGTCCGGACTGGCCGATCCCGCGCTGGTCCATGTAGACCATGTCGTACGACTCGGTGACCGAGGTCGCGTAGTAGTCGAGGTAGCTGTCCGAATCGGGGATGTCCGCGTAGCCGGGACCACCAGTGATCTCGACGTAGGTGCCCTTCCGCTCGCCGGTCGCGCGGTGGATGGCGAAGGTCACGTTCCAGGTCTCGCCGCCAGCCGACGCGAAGTGATCCTTCGGGACCGCGAGCGTCACGCACTCGAACGTCGTCAGGCATGGCTCCTTCTTCACGAGCGACCAAGAGGCGGCCGCGCCCGAGGGCGTCGGCGACGCGGAGGCGGCCGGGCCGGCGGACGAGGACGCGACGGGCGACGCCGGGACGCCGGATGCCGGTGCCGACGGGGAGCTCGACGCGGCGCCGGAGCCGGCCGGGCGCGCGGTCGGCGAGGCGGGTGCGAACGTCCAGCCCGCTGCGGCGGAACCACACGCCGCGACGACGGACGCGGCCAGGAGAACGGCAGCGAGGAATGTCAGGCGGGAGCGCTGGCGGACGGGCACGGCGGTCAGGCTAGTGGCTGCGACCCCGGATGGGAACGGCGTCGCGCGCGCCGGGTCAGCGGCCGCGCTGCCAGGACTTGCCCTCGGTCTGGGTCGATGGGGCGTAGACCATCTCGACCCGCTGCATGTCGCGGATCGTCCGGGCGCCCAGGGCGGCCATCGACTGGCGCAGGGCCCCGACCAGGTTCTCGCTGCCGTCGGTCACGTGCGCCGGACCGAGCAGGATCCGCTCGAGGCTGCCGACCGTGCCCACCTTGATGCGCGTGCCGCGCGGCAGCGTCGGCGACGGGGCGGCCATCCCCCAGTTCGTGCCCCGACCGGGCGCCTCGTCGGCGCGCGCCAGCGGGGAACCCACCATCAGCACGTCGGCCCCAGCCGCGATGGCCTTGGCGAGCTCGCCACCACGGCGCATGCCGCCGTCGGCGACGACCGGGACGTACCGCCCCGATTCGGCGAAGTACGCGTCTCGGGCGGCTGCGACATCGCTGATGGCGGTCACCTGGGGCACCCCGATGCCGAGCACCTCGCGAGTGGTGCAGGCCGCGCCGGGACCGACACCGACGAAGACCGCCGCCGCACCCTGCTCCATCAGCGCGAAGGCAGCCTCGGCGTTGGTCGTGTTGCCGACCGCGACGGGAATGGGCATGTAGCGCGTGAAGTCTTCGAGCGAGAGCGGGTCGTACTCGGTGGCCAGGTGGCGGGCGCTCGAGACCTGGCTTTGGACGAGGAACAGGTCGGCGCCGTGCTCGGCGCAGAACGGACCGAAGCGACGTGCTGCGGCCGGGGTCGCGGCCACGGCCGCCTTCGAGCCCGCGGCATGGAGGGCCTCGAGCCGGGCCGCGATCAGGTCCTCCCGGATCGGCTGGCTGTAGGCCTCCGCCAGGAGGTCGTGGACCTGGTCGTCGGGGGCCGTGGCGATGCGCTCGAGGATGGCGTCGGGATCGTCGTAGCGCGCCTGGACGCCTTCGAGGTTCAGGATGGCGAGGCCGCCGAGGCGCGCCAGCTCGCCGGCCATGCGGACGTCGGCCACGGCGTCCATCGCGGACGCCAGGATCGGGATGGCCAGCTCGATGCCGGCGAAGACCTGGGCGAGATCGACGTCGGCCGGCTCGATCGTGTCGGTGCCCGGGGCGAGCGAGACGTCCTCGAATCCGTAGGTCGGCCGGATCGTATCGACCTTCGAGTGGAAGACGCGTCGCTGGGCCGCGCCCGGATCCGGGATGTGCGTCGTCGCCGTCCGATCGGTCACATGGCCCTCCTGTGCCGCCTCACGGTGGGCTGCCTGGCTGATGTCGCGAGTCTATCAGCGGCCATCGATGCCGGACGGTTGCGTCACGGTTCCGGCGCCGACCTTCGGCCTCCGGCCAGGGTCAGTTCGAACCAGGCCGCCCGCTCCGGGTCCGACAGGTCGTCGCGGATCCGCTCGATGGCGGTCCGATAGCCCGGCCACACCACCTCGCGATGCGCCTCGGCGATCGGCAGCCAGCGGGCCGCGTCATGTTCGTGGGAGAGGCGCGGCTCGGCGACGGGCACCACGCGAACGGCGAAGACGGCGGCTGTCATCACCGCGTCCACCGACGGTTCGTGGAACTGGTTGACAAGATCCAGGTCGTAGAAGGCATCGATGGCCGCGTCGTCGAAGCCCGTCTCCTCGGCGACCTCGCGAAGCGCGCCCGCGGCCACCCGCTCGCCAGCCTCGAGCGAGCCGGAAACGCACTGCCAGAGACCCGGCAGGATCCGGCCGGGCGCCCGGCGGATAAGCAGGACCTCGGGTCCTCGGACGCCGACGCGATAGATCCAGCAATCGACGAGGTCGGGTCGGAACGGACTCACGTGGCCCGTCCCAGCGTCGTCAGGAGGCCGTCCAACTGCTCGAGGTGCATGAGGTCGTGGACGCCGGCCCAGACCAGCCACTCACCGCAACGGAGCGGGCCCATCTGCGGGTGATCCAACGGACACGGCTCGGTCTCATGGCCGGCGACCGTCCGCGCGGCGCGCTCCACGATCCGCTGGCTCTGGGCGATCTTGTGCAAGAGCGCGGACCGGTCCAAGTCCGCCGCACCCGGGATCCCGGGGACGACGCTCGCCGCGTCGGCCGGCCAACGACCGCGGGCGGCCAGCGACGCCGCCAGGCATAGGCCGGCGCGCGACTCGCAGTCGTGCCCGATGACTTGCGCGACGTTCCAGTCCCGTTCGCCACCGGGCGCCGACAGGGCGTCGTCCGACAGGGACTCGACGACCCCGGTCAGGGCGTCGGCCAAGGTGCCGAGCTGAGCCGCGATCCTTTCGGCACTGCCGGCTCCGCCCCGTTGCCTGACGGCTCGACGGACGCTGAGGAACCGCTCCGACTCGATCCCTCGCCACGCCGCCACGATGTCGGGGGCGCCGGGCTCCAGCGCATCGACCCAGGTCGCCACGAGCGCGGTCAGAGTCGTTCGAACCGTTCCACCGGGAGGACGAAGACCGTCGCGCCACCGACCTCGACCTCGAGCGGGTAGGGCATGAAGAACTCCCCCGGCTCCATGATCGGGGGCATCGGGTTCACGACCTGCGTCCGCGACGTGCAGGTCTCCCGGACGATCCCCATGATCTCCTCGACCTCGGCGTCCTCGACGCCCACGATGATCGTCGCGTTCGACTGCTTGAGGAACCCGCCCGAACTCTGCAGTCGGGTCGCCCGGAATTCCTTGTCGAGCAACGCGTCGACCAGGACCCCCGCGTCCTCGGTGTGGACGATCGTGATGACGAGCTTCATCGCGCGGAGTATCGGCGCCCTTGGCGACCCGGGTCAACGCGTTTTCGAGGGGTGTACGATGCCGGCTCCGACCGAACGAGCACGTGCAGGAGTACCCGTGGCCAACGACGGATCGACCACAGATCCCCGGATGTCCCTCCCCGCAGCGATCGCCGCGGTCGTCGGCGCCAGCGACCTCGACGCCGCCCTCGAGGCGATCCTCGGTGCCGCCGACGCCGCGCTCGCACCGGCGATGGGCGCCGTGGTCCTCGCCGACCCGGATCGTGCCGGGCTGCAGCTCGCCGCGGCGCACGGGCTGGACGACGCCGGGCGTATGACGCTCGCGGCCGAGATGACCGACCCGACCCACCCCTTCGGCCAGGCGACCACGAGCCGGACCGCGACCTTCGACCGACAGGCGGAGTCGCCGACCGGCGACGACTTCGTCGGCGCGTATCTGCCGCTACTCGTGTCGACCGGGGGCGTGGAGGTGGCGGTGGGAGCGATCGGCTTCGGGTGGCGTGCGCCGCACGAGCTGTCGGACGCGGATCGCGAGGCACTCGCCGCGCTCGCCGGGCTGGCCACACTGGCCGTCGATCGGGCCCGACTTGCGTCCACGGCCGCCGAGCGCTCCGAATGGTTCGAGCGGATGGCGCATAACGACCCGCTGACCGGGCTCGCGAACGAGCGGACCGTCGGGCGGATCCTCGAGCTGGAGCTCGCCCGGGCCGGTCGCCAGGGCGGCGAGGTCTCGCTGGCGATGTTCGATGTCGACGATTTCCAGGCCACGAACCGCGAGGGCGGGTTCGCCGCCGGCGACGACGTGCTGCGACGCGTGGCGTCCGTGCTGGCCGAATTGGTCCGGCTGGTCGACACGGTCGGGCGGATCGGCGGCGACGAGTTTGTGCTGATCGCCCCGGGCTCGGCGGGCCTGACCGTCGCCCAGCGCGTGCTGGACGGGATCGCCGCGCTCCCCGCGGTGGCCGGCCAGACCGTGTCGGTCTCGGCGGGGGTGGCGACCTTCCCGGCCGACGGCACGGATAGCGAAACGCTCATCGCGTCGGTGACCGCGGCCCTTGACCGGGCACGCTCGGGTGGTGGCGGCAGCGTCGCGGTGACGGAGTCCGTCGCCGAGGGCTGACCCGCGGTCAGGCCTCGCTGGCGGCGGGGACGATCGTGCCGGCCGACACCGGCGGGGACGACGGCGCGGTGGCACCTGGACCCGGCTCGAGGGTCAGCGCGAGAACGGCTCCCACTTCGGCCGACAGGCCCGTGCCCGTGTAGAACGCTGTGCCGGCATTGCCCACCGTGGCCCCGCCCAGGGCGACCGGCACGCCATCGGCGCCGATCACCCAGGCCTCGTAGACCTGGCTGCCGGAGGTCGGCGCGAGATCCCGGACCGCCATCGCCATGTCGCCGGACGGGCTCATGGCGGCAAGACCCCTCGGTCCGCCGTTCGTCGCCGGGGCGAGCACCGCCGTGTAGGCGCCCGGCTGGCTGGCGACCTCGAGGACCGCCGCCACGTTCTCCTCGTAGGTCTTCGCCGCGTTGAGCTGCCCCTGCAGCATGAGGTTCCAGCCGGCCAGCACGCCGATGACGAGGACCGCAGCGATCCGCAGCGCCCAGGCCGCGGGGGAGGTTCGGCGCGTCGCTCGGGTCGCGCGTTCATCGGCGTTCGGGAACGGCGTCGGCTCGGTCGGCTCGGCGACGGGTGACGGTGCCGCTGGCTCGGCCGGGGACGGGGCGCCACCCGCTCCCCTGGCCGCGAGGTCGGCCGCGGCCGCCGTCATGATCCGGCCCTTGAGTTCCGGCGACGGCTCGACCTGCGGCACCGACGCGTCGAGGACCCCCAGCACGGACCCGGCCTCGGCGATCTCCGCATGGGCGTCTGGACATGTCGCGAGGTGGGCGCGGACGGCGGCCTCTTCGTCGGGCTCGAGCGCGCCCAGCACGAACGACCCCGCCATCTCGCGGACGTCGTCGCAGGTCAGCTCGGTGGGGCGCATCGGTTCGGTCATGGTGCGCCCGTTTCGAGGCCGTCGCCCTCGGCGGCCTCCTCGCCGGTCAGCGACCGGCGCATCGCGAGCAGCCCCAGCCGCATCCGGCTCTTGATGGTCCCGAGCGGCGTCCCCGTCCGGGTCGCGATCTCCTGCTGGGTCATCCCGCCGAAGTAGGCGAGCTCGATGGCTTCGCGCTGGACGTCGGACAGGACGGCGAGCGCGCCTCGGACCGCGTCCGCATCCAGGCCCGCCGCGACCTCGGCCCAAACGTCGGGCAGCGTCAACGCCGGCGGCGGGACGTCCTCGCGCTCGGGCAGCTGGGTCGTCGGGCGGCGTCGCCGGATGGCATCGATGGCCCGGTGGTGGACGATCGAGAGCAGCCAGGTCTTCACGCTGCCGCGCCCCTCGAGATACCGGGCGGCATTCCGCCACGCGCCCAGGAACGCGTCCTGGACGACGTCCTCGGCGAGGGTGGCGTCGCCGGTGATCCGGTAGGCGATCGAATAGGCCATCGTCTTGTATCGGTCGTACAACTCTTCGAGTGCATCAAGCTCCCCGTCGGCGATCCTCGCGAGCGCGGCTCGATCCGCCTCGTCGACGGGCGTGGCGGTCCGGAGTCGCAGTGACGGGCGATCGTCGCTCATGTGCTGGTGCGTTGCAGCCGGGGTTTCGGTTCACCCGCACGGAGCATCCGGTCAACGGCATGTGCCGCCGCCGCCGCGACCGCGTCCGGTGGTCGCGAGGCGTCCACGACGGCGAACCGCCCCGGGGACGCGACGGCGAGCGCCAGGAACCCTTCGCGCACGCGCTGGTGGAAGGCGAGGTCGAACTCGGCCTCGAACCGGGTCACGTCGCCCGGGGCCTTGCGGGCGAGCCCGGCCTCGACCGGCAGGTCGAGCAGGATCGTCAGGTCCGGGACGAGGCCGCCGGTCGCGGCCGATTGCAGCGCGCGCAACGCATCGAGCGAGACCCCTGCCCCGTACCCCTGGTAGGCGAGGGTCGAGTCGGCGTAGCGCGCGCAGACGACCGTCCGTCCGGCGTCGAGCGCCGGTTCGATGACCTCGGTCACCAGTTGACGCCGCGCGGCGTTGAACAGAAGCGCGTCGGTCATCGGGTCCGCGCGCGATGTCGAGGCCGTCCGGGCCAGGAGCAGCTCGCGCAGCCGCTCGCCGAGCCACGTCCCGCCTGGTTCGCGCGTGAGGTGGATGTCATGGCCGGCCGCACCGGAGGTGCGCGGCGAGACGTTCGGCCTGTGTCGTCTTGCCGGCCCCATCCGGGCCTTCGATGGTGATGAACCAGCCGCGGCGGACCGGTGTCCCGGGACGAGTCACGGCCCGAGTGTAGCCGGGTCATCCAGCCGGGACCCGAGTGCGTACCCACGCCACGATGGGACGTCAACGCGGCCATTCGCCGCTCCACCGCATCGCGACCCGGGCCCTGCTGGCGGCGTCAGCCCTCGCCGTGCTGGTGCCCGCCGTTGCCCTCGCCCACCCGCTCGGCAACTTCACGATCAATCACTACGCGGGCATCCGGATCGAGCCCGACCGGATCCTGCTCGACGTCGTCATCGACCAGGCGGAGATCCCCGCGTTCCAGACGCGGCTCAAGCTCGACCTCGATGGTGACGGCGTCGTCTCCGAAGCCGAGGCTGCTACCGGGCGCCGGACGGTCTGCGCGGACCTTCGACGTAGCCTCGATCTCCGGGTCGATGGGGTCCCGACGACACTGAGCCTCATCGAGGCCGGGCTGGCGTTCCCACCAGGCGCCGGCGGCCTGCCGACGATGCGCGAGGTCTGCGGATATCGAGTCGATCTGGCGAGGCCACTGGCGACCGGCGCGACCGTGACCTTCGCGGACGGATCCTTCGCCGAGCGACTCGGCTGGCGCGAGATCGTCGTCGCCGGCTCGGGGCTGTCCGTGGCCGGGGCGGACGAGAGCGTCGTGCCCACGACGAGTGTCTCCAGCCGGCTCACCCGCTACCCGCCGGAGCTGCTCACCCGCCCGCTCGCCATGGGCTCGGTCACGGCGATCGTGACCGGGGCGGGGCCGGTGCTGCCGCCGTTCGACATCCCAGACGCGGAGGCGTTGGACGTGGCTCCAACCTCGGGTTCGGATCAGGCCGCCGAGGCCAGCTCGGCGGCGGCCGTCGTGCCGGGCGGGATCGGCTCCGCGGACCTGCCGTCGATCTTCCGGGCGGCCGACGTGACACCGCTGGTCCTGTTCGTGTCATTGCTGACCGCGGCCGGCCTGGGAGCGGCGCACGCGCTGACACCGGGGCACGGCAAAACGTTGATGGCGGCCTACCTCGTCGGGACGAAGGGGCGTCCGCTCCATGCGCTCGGACTCGGGTTGTCCGTCAGCGTGTCGCACACGGTCGGGATCCTCGTGCTGGCGGCGTTGGTCGTCGGTGCGCAGGGCGTGCTGGCGCCCGACGCGATCGTCCGCGGCGCGCCGGTCGTGGCGGCCATCTCGATCGTGGTCATCGGCGGCTGGATGCTCGTGACCGAGGTGCGGAAGCGCCGGGCTGCCGCGAAGGCCGCCGCTGAGGCCCACACGCACGATCATCCCCACGCGCACGACCACGAGCACGATCACGAGCACGACACAGAACACAGCCACGGCGGCGTTCGCCACAGCCACCTCCCCCCGACCGGCACCACGATCACGTGGCGCAGCCTGTTCGTGCTCGGTCTCGCCGGAGGCCTGATCCCGTCGACGAGCGCGCTGCTCATCCTGCTCGGTTCGATCGCCGCCGGCCGGCCGGCGTTCGGGTTCGTGCTGGTCGTGGCGTTCGGGATCGGGATGGCCGCCGTGATGGCCATCATCGGCCTGGCGATGGTGTACGCGCGCGGCCACATCGACCGGATCGGCAACGGCTCGTCGCTCGGCCACCTGACGGCGTCGGTCCCGCTGGCGGCCGCCGTCCTGGTCTTCGGCCTCGGCCTGTATCTCACGGCCCAGGCCGTCGGTGGCGCCCCGACCCTTTGACAAGCCCGGTGACATCCCGATTCCGGCAGATGGCACTCAGGCGATCGTTCGGCACCGACCACGTGTCAGATGACCACGCACACGGGCAGATGACACGGATTCGGGAATCGGTTGGCTCGCCCCACGCTTGAAGCCAGGCCGCCGGTCGTCGAAAGCAGTGACCAGCGACCGCTTGAGTGTCATCTGACAGAAACGAGGGCGCGGGGCCAGGAACGAGGGCAAGGAACATGCGCGGAGGCCCACTCGGCCGACGCGGAACCCCAGGCGGCCAGCGCGGAGTCCCAGGATTCGATACGGCATCCGCCGTAATGCCCCCCGTCGCGACCCTCTGCTAGGCTCCGCCGCGCATGCGAGACCTGACCGACCGCGCCCTCGACACGGCTTCTGCCCTCGGTGCGAGCTACGCGGACGTCCGCATCGTCCGGCGGCTCGACGAGAGCGTCTCGATCAAGACGGGACGGGTCGAAGGCGTCGCGTCGGGCGAGAGCGAAGGCTTCGGGGTACGCGTTCTCGTCGACGGAGCATGGGGCTTCGCCTCGAGCCACACCCTGACGACCGCGGAGGCGGACCGGGTCGCCGGCGAGGCCGTGCGCATCGCGCGGGCATCCGCCACCGCCATGCGCGAACCCGTCGTCCTGGCCGACCGGCCGCCGGCCAGGGGCCGCTTCGAGACCCCGGTCGAGGAGGACCCGTTCGAGATCCCGCTCGATCGCAAGATCGGCGACCTCCTCGAAGCGGACAACGCGGCCAACCGGATCAAGGGCATCGCCTTCACCGAGTCGATGTACGCGGCCCAACGTGAATGGAAGACCTTCGCCGCCACTGACGGCAGCTTCACCGAGCAGGTCATCACCCACGTCGGCTCGGCGATCGAGGCGAACGCCGTCGAAGGCGACGAGCACCAGCGTCGTTCGTACCCGGACGCCGGCGGCGGCTGGAACGCGGCAGGCTACGAGTACGTCCGCAGCCTGGGCCTGACCGGTCGCGCCGAGCCGCTGGCCGAGGAGGCCGTCGAGCTGCTGAGCGCGCCGCAGTGTCCGTCGGGCCGGTTCACCGTCATCCTCGATCCGTCGCAGCTGTACCTCCAGGTCCACGAGTCGTGCGGGCACCCGACCGAGCTCGATCGGGTATTCGGCACGGAGGCCTCCTACGCGGGCACGAGCTTCCTGACCACGGACAAGCTGGATGCGGGCTTCCGCTACGGCTCCGACCTCATCGACATCGTCGCGGACGCGACGGCGGCCGGCGGCATGGGGACCTTCGGCTGGGATGACGAGGGCGTCGAGGCGCAGGCCGTGCCGCTCGTCAAGGAGGGCATCTTCGTCGGGTACCTCTCGAGCCGCGAGACGGCACCCCGGATCGGCCGCGCGAGTGGCGGGGCGATGCGCGCCGACGGCTGGAACCGCATCCCGCTCATCCGCATGACGAACATCAACCTGCTGCCGAAGCCGGGCATGAGCCTCGACGAGATCGTCGCCGACACCGACGACGGCCTGTACCTCGCGTCGAACCGTTCCTGGTCGATCGACGACCGCCGGCTGAACTTCCAATTCGCCACCGAGGTCGCCTACGAGATCAAGGGCGGCAAGAAGGGTCGGCTGTTCAAGAACCCGACCTACACCGGCATCACGTACGAGTTCTGGCGGTCATGCGATGCGGTCGGCGATGCCCGGAGCTACGTCATGCTCGGCACGCCGAACTGCGGCAAGGGCGAGCCCGGCCAGGTCGGACACGTCGGCCACGCGGTGCCGGGCGCGCGCTTTCGCGACGTCCAGGTCGGCGTCGGGAAATGGTGATCGTGGCGGTGGCGCGATGATCGACGACCGCGCCCGGGACGCCCTGAAGCTGGCCGAGGCCGCCGTCGCCATGGCGGAGCGCGAAGGCGCCACCGAGGCCGAGGCCCTGGTCATGTCCGACGAAGCGGCCCTGACCCGGTTCGCGAACAGCCAGATCCACCAGAACGTCGCCGAGCGGAACGTCGTCGTGAACCTGCGGTTCGTCGTGGGCAAGCGGGTCGGCGTCGCCTCGAGCGGCCGGACCGACGACGAGGGCCTGCGCCGCCTGGCCGCCAATGCCGGCGCCATCGCCCGGGTCGTGGAGGAACTCGCGGACTGGGGCGGGCTGCCCGAAGCCGCGCCCGCGGAGGACGTTGCGGCGGGCTACAGCGCCGCGACTGCGAGTGCGAGCCCGGAATCCCGCGCCGAGGGCGTCCGCCAGGTCATCGCCGCCGCCGACGCCGCCGGTGTCACCGCGTACGGCTCGTTCTCGACCGGGACCGAGACGGTCGCGGTGGCCAATTCGAAGGGCGCCCGGCAGCAGGGCACCCGGACCGTCGCCCAGCTCCTGACCGTCTCGATGGGCCCGGACGGCGGCAGCGGCTACGCCGAGACCGCGGCCGTCGACAGCACGACGATCGACGCCGCGGCACTCGGGCGCGAGGCCTCCGACAAGGCGCGGGCGACGGCCAACGCGGCAGCCGTCGACGCGGGTGACTACCCCGTCGTCCTCGAGGAGTACGCGGTCGTCGACATCCTCGACATGCTCGGCTACCTCGGCTTCAGCGCCCTCGCCGTCCAGGAGGGCCGGAGCTTCGTCGAGGTCGGCAAGCGCATCGCGAGCGACCTGGTGTCGATGACCGACGACGGGCGGGACCCGGCAGGCCTCCCCTACGCGTTCGACTTCGAGGGCGTCGCCAAGCAGCGTGTCCCGCTCATCGAGGCGGGCATCTGCCGAGGCGTGGTCTACGACGCCCAGACGGCCGCCCGCGACGGCGTTCGCTCGACCGGCCACGGCCTGCCGGCCCCGAACGCCTACGGCCCGTTCCCGCTCAACATGGTCATGAGCCCCGGGAGCGTGTCGCGCGACGATCTCGTCGCCGGCCTGGATCGCGGCCTCCTGGTGACCCGCTTCCACTACACGAACCCGGTCCACCCGAAGCTCGCCATCGTGACCGGCATGACGCGGGACGGCACGTTCCTCGTCGAGGGCGGCAAGGTCGTCGCGCCGGTCCGGAACCTTCGGTTCACGCAGAGCTACCTCGAGGCCCTCGCCGGGGCCGTCGCGGTCTCGAGCGAGCGGCGCACGCTGAAGGGCTTCCTCGGCGGCGTCGTCGTCCCCGCCGTCCGTCTCGAGGGCTGGACCTTCACCGGCACGACCGAGCACTGAGGACGGGCCGGACGACCCGTCGGTCGGGTACCCTCGCGGTCCTGGTTCGCGTCGTCACGGAGATCGCATGAGCCCCAATCCCGTCTTCGATGTCGCGGCGCTGCGGCGCGAGTTCCCGGCACTCGCCCGTGAGCAGGACGGGCGACCCGTCGCGTTCCTCGATGGTCCGGGCGGGACGCAGGTGCCGCAGCGGGTGATCGATGCCGTCGTGGCCTACTACCGCGATTCGAACGCCAATGCCGACGGGGCGTTCGCGACGAGCGAGCGCTCCGATGCGATGGTGGCCGAGGCACACGCGGCCGTCGCCGACTTCCTCGGGGCCGGCTCGCCCGAGGAGATCAAGTTCGGCTACAACATGTCGACGCTGACACTCGCGATCGGTCGCTCGATCGGGGCGACCCTTGGTCCGGGTGACGAGGTGGTGGTCACGACGCTCGACCATGAGGCGAACGTCTCGACGTGGAAAGCGATGGCGGCCGACCGCGGCGCGACCGTCCAGCAGGTCGACATCCACGACGACGACGTCACGCTCGACCTCGAAGACCTCGAGTCGAAGCTCGGTCCACGGACGAAGCTCGTCGCGGTCGGCTATGCCAGCAACGCGGTCGGCACGGTCAACCCGGTCAAGGAGATCGTCGCCCGGGCGCACGAGGTCGGGGCCCTGACCTACGTCGACGCCGTCGCCTACGCCCCGCACGGGCCGATCGACGTCCGGGCGCTCGACACCGACTTCCTGGTGACGTCGGTCTACAAGTGGTTCGGGCCGCACCTCGGGGCGCTGTACGGCAAGGCCGAGGTCCTCGATCGACTGCCCGTCTTCAAGGTCCGGCCCGCCCACGATCGGTTCGAGACCGGCACCCAGTCGTTCGAGTCGATCGCGGGCACGCTCGCCGCCACCGACTACCTGCGCGACGTCGGCCGGGCCTACGGCGATGTCACCGGCGCCGCCGGGGCGGCCGATGCGAGCGAACGCCGACGCGAGCTGGTAGCCGGGATGACGGCCATCGTCGGCTACGAACGCGCGTTGGTAACGCGATTGATCGAAGGCCTGCAAGGGATCCCCGGCGTCGAGGTCCACGGGATCACCAACCCCGCGCGCTTCGGGCACCGCGTGCCGACGGTCTCGGTGTCGATCGACGGGGTCCATCCGCGGGCCGCGGCCGAGACACTCGGTCGAGAGGGCATCTACGTGTGGGACGGCGACTTCTACGCGACCGGGCTCATCGAGCGACTCGGCAAGGCCGACGCCGGCGGTGTCCTTCGTCTCGGGCTCGTCCACTACAACACCGCGGACGAGGTCGACCGCGGGCTCGCGGCGCTGGAGCGGATCGCGGCGGCCTGATCGGATGACGCGCTCGTCCATCCAGGCGCGGCTCGCCCGGGGCTTCGACCCGGCCGAACTTCGCCGCATCAAGCGCCTGTGGGTACGCCACTCGATCGCGGAGGATCGGCGCGACATCGACGGGCTCGTCGCGACGCTCGCCCCGGTTTGCGTGTACGAGATCGTCCCGACCGGCCAGCGCTGGGAGGGGCATGCCGGCGCCCGTGACTTCTACACGGAGTTGTTCGGGGCATTCCCGGACAACGCGTTCGCGCTCACCGAGATCGTGGTGGGACCCCAGGGCGTCTTCGAGGTCGCGACGCTGACCGGCGCGAACCAGGGCCCATGGGCCGGCGCCCCGCCGTCGGGCCTGCCGGTCCGGCTCGAGGTCCTGATCCTCTTTCCCTGGGACCCCGGCACGGAACGGTTCCTCGGGGAGCGGATCTGGTTCGACCGCGGCGCCACCTGACGATCGCGGACGTTCGCGATCCGACGGTCGATTTGCCCGTTCGGCGCGCGCCACGCATCATGGAGGCCGGGCCGGCGGGTGATCGGCCATCCCATGGGGACGCATCTACATGACGAGTTCCACGCGCGCGGGCTTCGGTGTCGCGCTGTTCCTTCCGATCGTCCTGGCCGTCGCCGCGTGCGGCAGCGGCAGCACGAGCGCGACGCCCACGCCGGTCGCCGGCGGCCAGGCGACGCCGGGCTCCGGCAACGGAAACGCCCTTCCGTCCTTCGACCTCGGCGCCTTCACGGGCGCCATTCCCGGCGTTGACTCCTACCGGACCCAGGTCACCGTCGACGGCAAGGTCCAGTACGAGAGCGTCGTCGTGACGCAGCCCGAGATCTCCAAGGCCATCACGACGTACAACGACGACGGGACGGTCGACACGCGGTTCATCGTCATCGGCAAGGAGGTCTGGACGGCCGAGGGCGCCGACGGGGAGTTCACCGCGATCCCCGAGGCGATCGCCGGTCCGATGCTCATGTTCCTCGACCCGGCGACCATGCTCGGTGCCTACGCGGCCCTCGACTGGACCAATGCCGCCAACAACGTCGGCACCGAGGACAAGAACGGCGTCCCGGCACGCCACGTCAAGATCGATGCGTCGACGGTGGGCGGCCTGGGTGTGCCGATCCCGGCGGGTGCATCGGTCGACATCTGGGTCGCCGAAGCCGGATACCTCGTGGCCTGGGAGATGTCCGGGTTCGATGACACAGACCAGAACCTGTCCATCCAGGTGACGAACGTGAACGACCCCGCCAACAAGGTCGAACGGCCGAGCTGACCGCCGCTACAGGGTGATCTCGGGCTCGGCGCCGGCCGGGCCCAGTTCACGGCGCAGCCACCAGCCGAACCCGAGCGCCCCGGCCGCCGGGACGGCCGTCCATCCGGCGAACACGAGCAGCGTGATCGTGACGATCGCCTGCACGTCGTCGAGACCATCGTCGATGCCGCCCGTTCGAAGCCGGTCCGCGAGCGCGCCAACCCGCTCGCCGAGCGCGGTGAGCGACCGTTGGTTCTGCGCGAGCGCGTCCTCGTTGTCGGCCAGGCTGGCCCCGATCTGGTCGAGCCGGACGTCGAGACCGGTGATGCCGCCGCTGATCCCGGCGACCATGTCGGCCGCCCCAGCCAACGGCTGGTTGCCGAGGATGTTGATCGAACGGAACTGCGCCTCGAGGTCCGCCAGTCGCGGTTTGACGGCCCTGACCGCTTCGGCCGCCTGGCCGACCGTCGAGGCGGTCACGCTCAGCGTGGACGAGAACGAGCCGGCGGTCGTCCCGGCGTCGGTCAGGGCGGTCGAGGTGTCGTCGAGCGTGGCGATGACTGCGTCGACCTGCACGGCCGTTCGATCGGCGAGCGCGCCGATGCGGCCGCTCACCCACACCAATGCGACCAGCCCGAGCAGCGCGACGATCAGCCCGATCGCGCCGTAGACGATCAGGCCGCTCGACAGGCGCCGCAACCCGCGGCCCAGCCGGACCGGGCGTTCGGCAGGCGCCGTCATCCGTGGAACTCGAGCCGGTCGCCGACCGCGGTCGGCATCGGCCGGACCTCGGGCGACAGCTCCGTCGTGAAGGTCGTGAAGAGGAGCGGCGGCTCGATGAGCCGCTTCGGATAGACGCGACCGAGCGCGTGCGGCCAGTACGTACCCCAATGGATCGGCATCACGGCCCGGGGCCGGATGATGCGGACGGCTTCGGCGGCGGTAGATGGATCCAGGTGGCGGCCACGACCGAGCACCGGGCCCCAACCCCAAACCGGGATCAGCGCCAGATCGACCGTGTCGGCGAGGTCGGCCATCCCCGGGAACAGGTCGGTGTCGCCGGCGAAGTAGACCGATCGGCTGCCTCGAAGCACGAAACCGAGTGTATCCGCGGTCGGCCCGAGCGGCGGTCGGAATCCGGAGTGGTGTGCCGGGACCACTTCGATCCGGATACCGCCCATCTCCGCCACGTCGCCGGGGCGCATCTCGCGGACGTGGTCGAAGCCGGCCGCCCGAAGCCAGTCGCCTGACCCGGCGGGCGTGATGATCGAGACGTCGGGACCCAGGGCCCGGAGTGACGGAAGGTCGAGGTGGTCCCAGTGCAAGTGGGACAGCAGCACGACGTCGACCCCCGCCAGGCGCCGTCGCTCCGGGACGGCGACGACGCGCCGGAGCGGTCCGATCCGCGATCTCGTCGCAGGGTCGGTCAACACGCGCATCCCGTCGAGCTCGATCACGGCGGCGGAATGCCCGATGAAATCGACCTCGACCGACCGCCCCGCCATCGAGCGATCAGTCCGGCTGGGACGGAACGTCGCAGGCCGGTCCCTCGAGTCGGAGCGCGCGTCCGATCTCGTGGCGATGTCCGGCGATCGTGTCATATCCGGCGCCGATCACCCAGCGGAACGGTCCGACCTTGCGCCACGGATCGAGCAGATGGCCGCCGGGCAGCTCGTGGACGATGGCCAAGGCAGCATCGCCACCGGCGAAGACCTGGCCGTCGGCCACGACCACGTGCAGCGCTGACTCCAGGGGCGCCTCGGCGGCTGCGGTCCGGATCGCGGGGTCGTCAGACGCCGGCGCGGATTGGAGCGGCAGCATCTCGAGTCGGCGGCCGCGATCCCACCGTCGGAGGTGCCGCACCGTCACCTGGCACAGGCCGCAGTCGCGGTCGTACAGGACGGTCACCGCGGCGCGACCCCCATGCCCAGCGGCCGGCGCGGACGTGCCGGCGCCTTCAGCCATCGCTCACCGCCAGGTGCTGCGCGCGGCGTCCGGGTACAGGCGCACGCGCCGGTACGGTTCGCGGCCGCGCGACCGTGACACGAGATTCGCGCGCTCGGCCATCTGGTGCTGGAGCCGTCGGATGTAGGCGTTCTGCGGGGCCAGTTCCACCGGCTCGGACGAGGACAGGACGGCCCCGATCGCGTCCTCGGTCTCCCGAAGGGCGGCCTCTCGCGGGTCGATCTCGAGCGAGAAGATCGAGGTCAGGCTCGACTGCATCTGGGGGATGGTGTTGCTCTTGAGGACGTAGATCGGCATCGCCCGATCCTCCGCGTCGCGGAGCATCGGCGTCTTCTGCTTGTACTCGTTCTTCAGGGTCATGACGACGTCGGCCTCGTCCACGTCCCGGGCGATGACGACGGGGAGTTGCAGGTCGCGGATGGCCTGCTCGAGGCGCTTGCGGCTGATGCCCTGGGGCAGGATCCGGAGCGTCGGCAGGGGCGAGCCGCCGGGCACGAGGACCGTCTCGCCGTGGGCGCCCTCCTCGGCCCCGAGCGGCAGCGAGTCGAGGTCGTCGTCGAGTTCATCGGCGTTGACCGGGCCGGTCCCCTCCTCCGCCTTCAGGGCGTTGAGCGCGCGCGACGCCTGGTCGCGCCAGGCCTTCTGGCGCTCGAGCTCGCGCGCCTCGCGGGCGCGGGTCTCCGCGCTCGACGCGGTGCCGGCCCGTTCCAGCGGGCCGCGGTCCGCGATGTCGCCCGCGACGAACGGCGCGTCGGCACCGGCCGGCAGCACCGCGAATCGCTCACCGGGCATCAGGCCCGATGCGCCGCCCTCCGTGCTACCGCGCGACGCCGTCTCGCGGCCGGAGCCGCCGCGCGTCTGGCGCCAGCCGCCCGAGGCGCCGGGCCGGTAGCCGGGGCGGAACGCGCCACCGCGGTCGGCCTCCCGGTAGCCACCCGGACGGTAGGCGCCATCGCCGCGCCAGCCGGGTTCCATCCGCCACGGCGAGCCCGTGCCGACGAGGCCGGCGAACCGCTCGGCGCCCAGTTGCTCGCGGGGCGACGGTCGCGGCCGGCCCTGGGTCCGATGGACGCCTTCCTCGTCGCGCCAGCGCAGCTCCGGAGCCACGGGATCGCCGCGCAGCATCGCATCGACGGTGTCCGCGACGTCGCTGTGGACCGCCACCCTCTCGCGGTCCTGGATCTCGACGATAACGTCGAACGTCGGTGGCGCCTTGCGCTCGAGCACGCTCTTCTGCGTCCGTCGCCGGCGCGCCTCCTCGTCGCCGAGCGTGACGCTCTGGATGCCGCCGATGAGGTCCGACAGCGTCGGGTTGAGCATCAGGTTGTCGAGGTTGTTGCCGTGGGCCGTGCCGATCAGCTGGACGCCGCGCTCGGCGATGGTGCGTGCGGCCTGCGCCTCGAGCTCGGTGCCGATCTCGTCGATGACGATCACTTGGGGCATGTGGTTCTCGACCGCCTCGATCATCACCTCGTGCTGGAGCGACGGGGTGCGAACCTGCATCCGACGGGCCTTGCCGATGGCCGGATGGGGGATGTCGCCGTCACCGGCGATCTCGTTGCTGGTGTCGACGACGACGACGCGCTTGCCCATGTCGTCGGCGAGGACGCGCGCCGCCTCGCGCAGCATCGTCGTCTTGCCGATGCCCGGCCGGCCCATGATCAGGATCGACTTCCCGGTCTCGACGAAGTCGTTGATGATCTCGATGGTGCCGTAGACCGCCCGCCCGATCCGGCACGTCAGCCCGACGACCTTGCCGTTGCGGTTGCGGATGGCGCTGATGCGATGGAGCGTCCGCTCGATGCCGGCGCGGTTGTCGTCGCCGAACGTCCCGATGTGCTCGACGACGAATGCGATGTCGGCCTCATCGATCTCGCGGTCGAGGAGCGACACCTCCGAATCCGGAAAGCGCGCCTCGGGCCGGCGACCCAGGTCCAGCACGACCTCGATGAGGTCGGTGTGGTCAGGCAGCGCGTGGACGGCGTCGACGATCTCGGGCGGCAGGGCGCCCAGCAGCGCGTCGAGGTCGTCCATCGATTCGAAGTGGCGGTCCTCGTGGCCCACGTGGTCCTCCATCAACCGACGCTCACCGCACCCCGGCCGGCACGAGCGCCGGTTCCGCGACGCGGACAAGGGTTTCCTTCATCAGCAAGGTGACGCTGGCGATCGAGTCGAAGCCGGCGTCCTCCAGGCGCCGGTCGATCGGTGATTCGTAGGTTCGCACGGGCGAGATGACCCCGTGCTCCGAATGGCGGTCAAGGTCCTTGGCGGTTCGTGCCGCGATCACCCCTAGCCCGAACGTGACGAGGGCGGACGCGTCCGCATCGGGCTTGGCGATGACCTTGAGATAATGCGGCTGGTCTTCCTTGGCGACCCCGACCTGGACGAACCCGCACAGCTCGGTCCCGTCCCGGCCGCCGTCCGGCGCGACTTGCACGAACCCTTCGACGTCGGCGAAGCGCAGGATCGGCGCGAGGCTCGAGCGGGGCACCCGCGAATGGGTACCCTGGCGCTCCCAGTCGGGCAGGCGGATGGCCTCGAGGCGTGCGACCGGCGTGGGTGTCGCCGATTGGTAGAGCCGGGCGAGAGCGAGGGCGTCGAGCGGCACGGCGGGTCGGATCCCGGCCGCCGCGGCCCGCTTGTCGGTCCAGGGTGCCGGCAGCGGACGGTTGCCCGGGCGGGCCAGGATCCGCTCCTCGCCGTAGCGCATGAAGCCCGCCTGCATCAGCAGTTCGACGTTGCCGTCAACGTCGGCGCAGGCGACGTGGAACCGAGCAGCGCCACGCTTCGCGCCCTCGCGCAGGAGCCCCTGGACGAGCCGGTAGCGGATGTCGCCGGCGTCGGACATGCCGACGGCGTCGAGCTCTACGATCGTCCACTCGTCGCGGAACGATTCGCGCTCGACGCGCACGAGCCCGGCGATCCGGCCGTCCTGCTCGTAGACGTACATCAGGTCGTTCGGACGGAACGCGCCAAGGGGCAGTCGGAACAGGCTGAACACGCCGATCGGCGGGCCGCTGAGCGGCAACCCAAGCGACCGCGTATCGGCCCCGTCCGACTGGCACAGCCGGGACAGCTCGCCGAGGGCGGCCAGGTCGGTCAGTCGGGCCGGCCGGACTTTGCCGCCGCTGCGGGGCGCGCGCGCCTCGGTCATCGCGGTTGCCTCGCGCGGCGCGTGGGGTGCGGCCGACGGCCGGATCCCTCGCCGGGGTCGTCGTGTTCGGCGGCCATCGTGGCGAGCAGGCGGTGGAACCGGGTCTCGCCAGCCAGTTCCGGGTGGAAGGCCGTGGCGATGACGTTGCGCTCGCGGACGGCGACCACCCGGCCGTCGTCCAGCCGCGCCAGGACGTCGACACCGGGCCCGGTCCGCTCCACGATCGGGGCGCGGATGAACACGGCGTGGACCGACGTGTCGCCCAGGATCGGAACGGGCAGCTCGGCCTCGAACGATTCGAGCTGACGCCCGAAGGCGTTGCGCTCCACGGTGATGTCCAGCAGCGGCAGGATGGGCGGCTCGCCGCCGGCGATCTCGGCGGCGAGGACGATCATCCCGGCGCAGGTGCCGAACAGGGGCGCGCCGCTCTCGGCGAGGTCGAGGATGGGCTGGCGCATGCCCCAACGCTCGATGAGCTGGCGCATCGTCGTGCTCTCGCCACCGGGCAGGATCAGCCCGGAGACGCCGTCGAGGTCGGCGGGCTCGCGTACGCGCACGCCCGCCACGCCGATGGAGCCGAGCGTGTCGAGATGTTCGCGGAAGGCCCCCTGGAGGGCCAGGACCCCGATCCTCATCGGGTGCCCGCCGGTGTCGTTCGTGTCCGCCTACCAGCCGCGAACGGCGAGACGCTCCTGGTCGGGGATCTCCTCGAGGGCGATCCCCCGCATCGGGGCGCCCAGGCCCTTGGAGACCTCGGCGATCTTCTTTGCGTCATCGAAGAAGGTCGTCGCCTGCACGATCGCGTTGGCCATCCGTGCCGGTTCCTCGCTCTTGAAGATGCCCGAGCCGACGAACACGCCCTCGGACCCGAGCTGCATCACCAGCGCCGCGTCGGCCGGCGTGCTGATGCCACCGGCGACGAAGTTCACGACCGGCAGCTTGCCGTCGGCCGCGACCCGCTTGACCAGCTCGTAGGGGGCCTGGAGTTCCTTGGCCGCCACGAACAGCTCGTCCTCGCGCATCGTGCCGAGCCGGCGGATCTCGCTCAGGACATCGCGCAGCTGGTGGACGGCCTCGACCACGTTGCCCGTCCCGGCCTCGCCCTTGGTCCGCATCATCGCGGCGCCCTCGTTGATCCGCCGCAGGGCCTCGCCGAGGTTTCGGCAGCCGCACACGAACGGGACCTTGAAGGCGTGCTTGTCGATGTGGTTGCGCTCGTCGGCCGGGGTCAGGACCTCGGACTCGTCGATGTAGTCGACCCCGAGCGCCTCGAGCACCTGGGCTTCGACGAAATGGCCGATGCGCGCCTTGGCCATGACGGGGATGCTGACCGCATCCATGATCCCCTCGATCATCGAGGGATCGCTCATGCGCGCGACGCCGCCCGACTTGCGGATGTCGGCAGGCACGCGCTCGAGCGCCATGACGGCGACCGCACCGGCGTCCTCGGCGATCTTGGCCTGGTCGGGCGTGACGACGTCCATGATGACGCCGCCCTTGAGCATCTGGGCGAGACCGGTCTTGGTCGCCCAGGTCGACGTTTCGACGGTCATGTGGGCTTCGATTCCTTTGGTTGGTCGCGCTCGGTTCGCCGGCCGGGTCTGGCCCCGGGGTCCTCGCCCGTTCGAGTCGGCCGGGCCCCGCGCGCGTTCCGATTATGGCACGAGCGTTGCAAGCGTCCCATCCGTTGGTCCAGCCGACTGGTCCATCCGGGTCGAGCCTAGCGGCCGATCGTGCGGACGACTCCCGACATCAGTTTCGTCGCGCGGCGCGCGGCCGTCGGCGACAGGTGCGAGAGCGTCTCGACGAGATCGAGCACGTCGTCGTCGTCGAGGCCGCCGAGGAGGTCGAAGAGCCGCAGGATCGTGGCGTCCGGAACCCGCCCGAGCAGTTGGAGGGAACGTTCCAGCTCACGCGGCTCCACCTGGGGGACGAGACCGACGGCCCGGTCGAAGAGCCGGACGAAGACGAGGAACGCGGTGAGCCAGTCGCGGAGCGCGACGAGCTCGGCGTCGTCAGGGTTGGCGGCCACGGCCGCCGCCGCCTCGCGCTCCTTCGCCTCGAGGACCGCCACGATCGGGTCGCCTTCACGGACCTTGCGCTCGGCGATGACCCGCCCGAACCATTGCCAGTGATCCCCGACCGCGAGATAGGCCACGCCCGCCGGTCCGCGCCGCCCGACACGCCGGGGCTCCGATACCCGCTCGACGATCCCCCAGGACTCGGCTTCTGCAAGCGCCAGGCTGGCGGCGCGGTGGGAGAGGCCAAGCGCCTCGCGGACCTCGCGCTCGGTCAGCGGTTCCTGCCGTGCCATGAGGTAGGCCTGCACGCGGGCGATCGCCGGCGTCACGCCCCAGGCCGCCCCCATCTCGCCCCAAGCCGCCGCGAGCTCGAGTCGGATCGCCTCGGCGGTCTTCGCCGGATGTCCGTTGGAGGACGAGCTCCCGCTGGCGCGTTCCGGCGCCGAAAGATGCGACTTGACAGTAGCGAGTTTCTGGTCCATAACTTGCTATACCACAGTAGCAGCTTAGGCGACCGGATGACAACCGACATCACGCCAGCGGTTCGTACGCAGCCCCGGGATCCACGACGACTGGGCCTGGGAGCCGCCGGGATCATCGCCGGCTATGCCCTCTTCGTGGGCTCCATCTCGGCGGGTTGGATCGGCGATCTTGGTGCCGATGGGTTCCGTCCTCCGCAGGCCGCTCTCCGGCCGCTCGTGCTCGTTGGCTTGTTCCTGCTTCCGGCGTTCGTCGCGACCATCGGCGCCGTCCGGCGATCGCGGCCGCTGCTGATCGCCGCGGGCGTCCTGACGCTCGGGCAGTCGTTCATCGCCTTCAGCGGGATCACGATCCCGTTCGTCGTCCCCGCGTTCCTCCTTATCGCGCTCGGCGCCGTCGGCGGCGGCATGCCCGCGCCCCGACGAGCGGTCATCGGAGCGCTCGCGGTCGTGGCGCTGGGCATCGGCGCCTGGGTCGTCCCGTTCGCCCTGTCCGAGACGACGTGTTGGATCGCCCGGTCGAGACCAGGGGGGACCGTCGTCTACTCGAACGTGCCGGTGACCGATACCTTCACGCTGGGATCCGGCGAACTCGCCGGTGGATGCGACGGCGGCGCGATGACCGCCCAGGGTGCGGCGTTGGCCGTCGTCCTCGCCGTCGGCGCCGTCGGGATGGCCGTGTTGTCGTCGACTCCGCCTATGGTTTGGCAACCGGGGAACTGACGCCTTGACCCGGTTTCGACTTGAGACGATCATCGATGCGCCCATCGAGCGAGTCTTCGACATGGCGCGGGACATCGGGTTCCACGAGCGATCGATGGCGGCCACCGGCGAACACGCTGTCGGAGGACGGATGAGCGGTCTGACCGAAGCCGGCGAGACCGTGACCTGGCGTGCCAGGCACTTCGGGATGTGGTGGACCCTGACGAGCCGGGTCACCGTCGTCGAGCGACCGGTCGCCTTCACCGATGAGCAGGTGTCCGGGCCGTTCCGGCATCTTCGTCACGTGCACAGGTTCCAGACAATCCCCGGCGGCACGTTCATGGTCGACGAATGGGAGCACACCGCGCCGCTCCGACAGCTCGGCCGCCTGGCCGACGGCCTCTTCCTGAAACGTTACATGCGCTCGCTCCTGGAGCGACGGAATGCTGCCCTGAAGCTCGAGGCCGAGTCGAACGCGAGCCAGTTCTAGCCGCGGCGGTCGATCTCCTCGCGCAGGGCGCCGAGGATCTCGAGTTCGATGCGGTCCTTTGGGCGCCCCGCAGCACGCTTCATCAGGATCAGGTCATCGAGGGAGGCCACTCGAACGGTCACACCCAGGATCTCGGCCGCGATCGAATGGGCCATAAGGGTCGCGTATTCGAAACCTGGGTCCGGGTGAGCCAGAAGATCGAGGTCTCCGAGCCGCGTCCTCAGGCTAAAGACATCGCCGGCGCGCAGAGCCCGTTCATCAAGTGGCGCCGCGACGCCCGATGGCATGTCACGTCGCACCGCGGCTAGATCCGCGAGGACATCGGCAAGGCGCTGAAGATTGGCCCGCTCGAGACTGAAGCAGATGTCGACGTCGAGCGTCAACGACGGCGAACCGTGCACCTGGGATGCGAGGCCGCCGATCAGGACGAAGTCGACGCCTCCCGAGCGAAGCGCGTGGAGGATCTCCGCGGCCTCCAGGCGGGGGTGTTCGCTCACTCCGCGATCCTTCGAATCGATCGCCGGAGTTCGAGGAAGTAGCGGTCGTCCTCGACCGCTACTGACAGCAGCTCCGAGGGCGTGTACTTCAGGCGTTCGCGGATCTGCGTGCGATCGATACCGATCCCCAGGCGTGGCTCGACCTCGAGCCCGTACCCACAGCCTTCGAGCAGCCGGTCGAGCGTGCCGATCCGCGGGTCGACGCGCCCACGCTCGATGCGGGCGATCGTCTCCTGCGGGGTCCCGGTCTTCTGGGCGAGCTCGCGCTGGGTCAGCTTCGCCCGGCTGCGGGCGTATCGGAGCATCCGTCCCGACATCGACATCGACGACCTCCTGATGACATATCCATCATCAAGGCCGCGAGTCGGCAGGTCAAGTGACCGGCAGCGGGACGAAGGGACCGATGGCGGTCGAGACCGCCACGAACAGCGGCGAGCCGTAGTCGATCTCGACCTCGCAGGAAGCGATCCGCTGCGGGCCGCCGGGGGCGCCGAACTCGAACACGAACTCCGCTCCGTCGTACGTCGTCGGGCAATCCCCGGTGAACGGTCGAGCCTTGAGGATCGCGAAGTCGGTCGTCTTGATCGCCGCGTCGAGGGCCGCGAGCTGGTCGAGCGGCACCTGGCCGAGATCGTTGGGTGGCTTGCCCGCCGAGTGGACCCGTCCGTCTCGCTCGACGACGATCGTCGACCCGCACGGAGCGGCAAAGCATTCGCCGCCCCGTGTCTCCACGGTCAGCAGTGGACCGGTCGCGATCGGGATCGGGATCGTGCCACCAGAACAGGCGCCCGCTATCGCGGCGACGGCGATCGCGAAGGATGTGACGAGCACCAGGGCGCGACGGCTGATCGGCATGGCCGCCCGACGACCGATGCCGCCCGCCGGTTCCCGTGGCGAGGGACTATCCTCGCGGCCATGCCCGTCCTGCGCAGCCGGCTCGACCCCAACGCTCCGGAGACGCGCGCGAACCACGACGCGATGTGCGAGCTCGTGGCGGACCTCCGGGCCCGCCAGGACGTCGTCGCGGGGCGCGGTGCCGGCGGCGACGAGTCGTCCATCGAACGCCATCGCGAACGCGGCAAGCTCCCGGTTCGCGAGCGCATCGAACGACTGATCGACCCGGGCTCCGCCTTCCTCGAGCTTTCCCCGCTCGCCGCGACCGGGCTCTACGACGACGATGCCCCCGGGGCAGGCATCGTTACGGGGATCGGGCGGATCGAGGGCACGACCTGCGTCCTGGTCGCCAACGACGCCACCGTCAAGGGCGGCACCTACTACCCGATGACCGTCAAGAAGCACCTGCGAGCCCAGGAGATCGCGCTCGAGAACCAGCTCCCGTGCCTCTATCTCGTCGACTCCGGCGGCGCGTTCCTACCGCTGCAGGCCGAGGTCTTCCCCGATCGCGATCACTTCGGACGCATCTTCTACAACCAGGCCCGGATGTCGGCGGCGGGCATCCCGCAGGTGGCTCTCGTGATGGGCTCGTGCACGGCCGGCGGCGCGTACGTCCCGGCGATGAGCGACGAGACGGTCATCGTCAAGGGCACTGGCACGATCTTCCTCGGCGGCCCGCCGCTCGTGAAGGCCGCGACCGGCGAGGACGTCACGCCCGAGGAGCTGGGCGGATCCGACGTGCATACGCGACTGTCCGGTGTCGCCGACCATGAGGCGCTCGACGACGAGCATGCCCTGGCGCTCGGCCGATCGATCATCGCCAACCTCAATCGCAAGGCGCCCGAGCCGCCCTGGGACCGGGCGGCGCCCGAGCCACCGACCGTCGACCCGGCCGGTCTCTACGGGTCGGTCTCGCTCGACGCCCGCCGGCCGATCCCGGTCCGCGAGATCATCGCCCGCCTTGTCGACGGCTCGCGGTTCCACGAGTTCAAGCCGCGCTACGGCGAGACGCTCGTCACCGGCTTCGGGCACGTCGCCGGCTACCCGGTCGCGATCCTCGCCAACGACGGGATCCTGTTCAGCCAGTCGGCGCTCAAGGGGACGCACTTCATCGAGCTCGCCTGCCAGCGCCGGATCCCGCTCGTCTTCCTCCAGAACATCACCGGGTTCATGGTCGGCCGCGAATACGAGGAGGCCGGCATCGCCAAGGACGGCGCGAAGCTCGTGACCGCGGTCGCCTCCGCCGAGGTCCCGAAGTTCACGATCCTCATCGGGGGCAGCTTCGGCGCGGGCAACTATGCGATGGCCGGGCGCGCGTATCAACCAAGGTTCCTGTGGTCCTGGCCGAACAGCCGCATCTCGGTGATGGGCGGCCAGCAGGCGGCCCGCGTCCTATCCACGGTCCGTGGCGGCTTCGCGGGCGACGCCGAGCGCGACGCCTTCGAAGCGCCGATCCTCGAGACCTACGAGCGCGAAGGCTCCCCGTACTTCGCCACGGCCCGACTCTGGGACGACGGGGTCATCGACCCGCTCGACACGCGACGGGTCCTCGCGATGGGCATCGAGGCGTCGCTCCACGCGCCGATCCCCGAGACCCGGTTCGGCGTCTTCCGGATGTGAACCGGTAGCATCGAGGACATGCCCCGCGTCAGCCGCCTGAACATCGCGCCCGTGCGCAGCCTCGGGCTGGAGTCGCGCGACGAGATCCGGGTCGATGCCAAGGGCGTCCTCGAGGATCGTCGGTTCTTCGTCACGGATGCGACCGGCGACCGGATCGTCGACCAGCTGATCGCCGGGACGATGGTGCAGGTGTCCGCGTGGACCGATCCCGATGCCACGGTCCTGCGGCTCACCTTCCCGGACGGCCGAGTCGTCGAGGACGACGTTCGCCTCGCTGATCCGATCGAGACGCCGATCCACGGCCGGACCGGGGTCGGCCACGTCGTCGACGGTCCGTTCGCCGCGGCGCTCGGCAAGTTCCTGGGCCGGGACGTGCTGCTGGTTCGGTGCGACCAGCCCGGCGGGACGCGCATCGCGAACGCGGTCACGCTTGTCACGCATGGCTCGCTCGGTGCGCTCGGCGCGGTCCTTGGCGTGGGCGCCGTCGATGCCCGTCGCTTCCGGATGCTCATCGAGCTCGAGGGCGGTGCGCCGCACGAGGAGGACACCTGGATCGGCGGCCGCATCGGCCTTGGCGACACGATCCTGCGGATCACCGCGGGCGTCGCGCGCTGCGCGATGACCACGCACGACCCGAACACCGGCCATCGCGACCTCGACACGCTCCACGGCATCAAGGCGTATCGCGGCCTGGTCGACGGGAAGGACCTGATGTTCGGTGTCCGCGGCGAGGTCGAGCGGACCGGCACGATCCGCGTCGGAGACGAGGTGACGGTCTTCGGGCCTCAGCCCGCCTGATCGCGCGGCTTGCCGGCCGTCACGGCGGCCGGGTTCGCCCATCGTCGAACGACCACGACCCAGCTGACGGACGCGACGACGATCAGTGGCGAGACCCGTGCCGCGGCGATGACCCCGTCGCGCAGGACGACGCCGGCCATGTCGGCGGCGGTCGCGAGGGCGTCACGCGTGGGCGTCGGGTCCATCGCGAGCACGAGCCACGTGAGGACGAACGTCCCGAGCATCGCGGAGGCCACGGACGCGACCGGCGCCCCGACCCCGATCGCGAGTCCGGCGCTGGCGGCGGACAGACGCGAACCGAGGGCGGCCGGGGTCAGCGCGGCGCCCAGCAGGGCGAGGCCAGGCAGGCTCATCACGAACGCCCAGACCCCGGCCCCATTCGGTGCTCCGAGACCTTCTGGCGGTGCGAGCCAGATGGCGACCGCGACGACGAACCCGAAGTAGGCGCCGGCCGTGAACGCGCCACGTCGAGACGCGCGGATCGCCGCGAGCCGCTCGCCGGTGGGATCGGGCACCCAGTTCGGGTCGTTCGGCGAGATCACGCCGGCGCGATCTCCGATGGCTCGGGGCTCATTCGGCGACGCTAGCAGCCCGCCCTGTTCGCGAGGATGACCCAGTCAGGGCAGCCCGCGGCGCCCGAATGTACCTACCGCGCCCGGATGATCCAGCGGCAGCCGAACAGGTCGACCTCGCTTGGTGTCGTTTCCGCGATGGCCAGATGGACCGTGGTCTCCGGGGCCCGCGGGTCGCGTTTCGGTCGGATCCGAAGCGTTTGGCCGCCGATCGTCGCGTCGCGGGCGCCTCCGCCGGCGAGCGACGGCCGGAAGCGCAGACCGGTCGTTCGCAGGTACCGCCCGATGGCGGTGCTGACGTCGCCGACGGCGATCTCGAGCAAGACAAGGCGGCCAGGGTCGGCCTCGCGGGCGGCGCGATCGGCGGGCGTCCACTCCGCGCCGGTCAGATCGTGCTCGATCAGGAAGGGCGGGAGGTCATGGCCGAGGCGCGGCGGCGTCGCGAGCAGCCACCTGACCACCTGGCCATCGGCCCGGAGCCGTTGGCCCGGGACGGGCTCGCCGATGTCGGAGCCAAGCTCCTGCAACGCCCGGACGTCGTCGGCGATGGCACCGCTGGCGATCGCCCAGGTCACGAGTCCGCCGCCGCTGGCCAGCGAACCGAGCGTCGGGGCGCCGAGCCACGAGGTCGCCGCCAGCTCCGGATCGAAGATCCCGATGAGCTCGAGGTACGTATCGCCGAGCCAGACCAGCCGGTTGAACGTGCCGAGTCTGTCGTGGCGACCACCCCCACCCGGGAGCAGGCCGAGGGTCGTCTCGAGCGCCGAGACCGCGGCGTCCGGGTCGGCGACGGCGATGACGAGGTGGTCGATGCCGGTCAGCACGGCGCGAGCGTAGCGGTTCGGCGCGGTCGCTACGATGGGGCTATGAGCCCCGCCGTCCGCCTCGAACGCCGCGGCCCCGATGGCACGATCGCGTGGGTGACGCTGTCCCGCCCGGAGGCGCACAACGCGTTCGATGCGACCCTCGGCGCCGAGTTGCGAACGACCTTCGCGGCGCTGGCGCGCGAGGAGCCCGCGGCCCTTCGGGGCGTGGTCCTGGCCGGCGACGGGCCGTCGTTCTGCGCCGGGGCCGACGTCACGTGGATGCGGGCGGCGAGCACGCTCGACGTCGAGGGCAACGAGCAGGACGCGATTGGCATGGCCGACATGTTCGAGACCATCGACACCTGCCCGGCGCCGGTCATCGCGCGCGTGCACGGCGCCGCGCTCGGCGGCGGCATGGGCCTGTGTGCGGTGTCGGACCTGGTGATCGCGGAGAGCGGGACGCGGTTCGGCTTTTCGGAGACGCGCCTCGGGATCCTGCCGGCCGTCATCTCGCCGTTCGTGATCGCCAAGATCGGCGAGAGCCATGCGCGGGCACTATTCCCCGGTGGCCGCCGGATCGACGCGGTGCGGGCGCAGCGGATCGGCCTGGTCCACGAGGTCGTCGAGGGCGAGGAGGCCCTCGATCGCGCGGTCGACGCGGCGGTCGCGGACCTGCTGATGGCCGGGCCGACCGCGGCCCGTGCGGCGAAGGCCATCGTGCGCGAGGTCCGGGGGCTGGGCCACGGCTCGGCGAAGTGGCACACGGCCCGGGTCATCGCCCGCCAACGCGTGACCGAGGAGGCCCGCGAGGGCTTCGCGGCCTTCGACGAGAAACGGAGCCCGAGCTGGGCGCCCGAATTGGATGATTGACGACCCCACCAGCCGATCCCCTGGGTAAATGCGACAATTGCGACAGGCATGACCGAGGAACTGGCTCCGAGCGAGGTCGCCAAGCGCCTGGGGACGTCGACGCGGACGGTCCAGCGGTGGATCGAGGCCGGCAAGTTGCCCGCACGGCGCGTTGGCGGACGTTGGCGTGTCGCGTTTGACGCGTTCGACGCGTCCACGAGCCGGGCAGAACACGCCAAGCTGGCGATTCGGACCGTGTTCGTCGCGAATTGCGGGGAGATCGCCCGGCGCATCGAGCGCACGTGCGATCGCCTCGGGATCCGTGCGATCGCACCGGATACAGACGGACCTGGCGCGCTCGACCTGCTCGACGCCGATGCCGTCGTCGCGTCCGCGCGCGCCTTCGGGGCCGATGCCGTCCATCCCGGGTTCGGGTTTCTCGCCGAGAGCGCCGACTTCGCCGAACGCGTCGAGGCTGCCGGCCTGGTCTGGGTCGGGCCACCGCCAAACGCGATTCGGGCGATGGGCGACAAGGCCGCCGCCCGTCGACTGGCGGCTTCGCTCGGTGTGCCGGTCCTGGCCGGGTACGACGACGCCGACCAGGACGACGACGTCCTGGCCAGGGCAGCACGCCGGATCGGCTTTCCGGTGCTCGTCAAGCCGGCGGCTGGTGGTGGCGGCAAAGGCATGCGCGTGGTCCGCGACGAGACCGCCTTCCTCGACAACGTCGCCGCGTCGCGGCGGGAAGCGCGCGCGGCGTTCGGGGACGAGCGCCTGATCCTCGAGCGGTTCGTCGAAGGCGCGCGCCACGTCGAGGTCCAGGTCCTGTTCGATGCCCTCGGGAGTGGCATCCACCTCGGCGAGCGCGACTGCTCGATCCAGCGACGCCACCAGAAGATCCTGGAGGAAAGCCCGTCGCCGGGCGTCGATGGCGACCTCCGCAGGCGTCTTGGCGACGCGGCGCTCACCCTCGCGTCGGCCGTCGGCTACGTGAACGCGGGCACCGGCGAGTTCCTTGTTGACGAGCGCGGCGAGCCGACATTCATGGAGATGAACACGCGGCTGCAGGTCGAGCACCCGGTCACGGAGTTCGTCACCGGGCGGGACCTCGTCGCCGACCAGCTCCGGATCGCGGCCGGCGAATCGCTCGGCATCGAACAGGGCGACATCCATCACAACGGTCACGCCATCGAGGTCCGGCTCTACGCCGAGGACGCGGAGGCCGGGTTCCTCCCGGCGACCGGGCGGGTCGAGTCGCTCCGCTGGCCGGCCGGCGATGGTGTCCGGGTCGACGCCGGGATCGACCTCGGGACCGAGATCGGCGGCAGATTCGATCCGATGCTCGCCAAGATCGTCGCGTGGGGCGCCGACCGCGACGAAGCCCTGGCACGCCTGACGGCAGCGCTCGACGACACCAGGGTCCTCGGCCTCGTGACGAACCTGCGGTTCCTGCGTTGGCTGGTCCGGCAGCCGGTCGTCCGCGACGGTGCCGCGCGCATCGACACGCTCGACCGGATCTGGCCACCTGACGGCTGGGCCGAACGGGCCGCGATCCCGAGCGCCGCATGGACGACGGCCGCCGGACTGCTGGCTACATCGGGCGCCTCCGAACCGGCCGACGATCCGTGGTCGGGCGGCTGGCGCCTCAATGGAGCGCGTCGCGTCAGGCTCGAGTCGGAAGGACTCGCCAGGTCGGTGGCGGTCGATGATAGCGCCCCGGTGCTCGCCGGCGTCGTCGTCGATGGCATCGCCCATGTTGACGTCGCCGGGCGGAGCGTCGCATTCACACTCGCCGCAGCACCCGACGTCGATCGCGCCGCGGCCGAAGCTCGCCGAGGACATGGCTCGGGTCTCGCCGACGGCCCGGCGCGCCTCGTGGCCCCCATGCCTGGCTCCGTCCTCGCCGTCCATGCAGCGGTCGGCGAGTCGGTGTCCGCCGGGGACCCGATCGTCACGCTCGAGGCGATGAAGATGGAGCACGTCGTCGTCGCCCCGCTGGACGGCCGCTTGACGGAGCTGCTCGTCCGTCCGGCCGACCAGGTGACCCGCGGCCAGGATCTCGCGCTGATCGAGCCCTGACCCGACGCGGTCGGGTACGCTCACCGACGTTCGAACACCGGAGGCCCACTCGATGGCGAAGACCGAGCTCCCAAAGACCCGCGAGGCGCTGCTCAAGCTCCACGCCGAGACCCGCCGGGTCCGCAATGCCGCGGCCCACAAGAGTCATGAGCAAGCCGCCGCCATCGACTTGCTCGGTCGGATCGAGGTCGAGATCGCCCGGATCGAGCGGGCGATGGATCCGCCCCGGGTCTGACGCGGTCCCGCCACCCACCCGTGGACGAGCAGGTCAGGATCTACGAGGTCGGGCCCCGCGACGGTCTCCAGAACGAGGCGACCGCCCTCCCGACGGCGACCAAGGCGCGCTTCATCGAGCTCCTCGCCGACGCCGGGCTGCGCGAGATCGAGGCGACCTCGTTCGTCTCGCCCAGGGCCATCCCGCAGCTGGCCGATGCCGATGCCCTCATGGCCGCGCTCCCGCGCCGAGCCGGGATCCGGTACCCGGTGCTCGTGCCGAACGAACAGGGTATGGCTCGCGCCGAGGCTGCCGGCGCCGACGCCCTGGCCGTCTTCACCGCCGCGACCGACGCGTTCACGCAGGCCAACATCGGGATGACGATCGCCGAATTGCTCGTCGCGTTCGCGCCCGTCCTTGCCCGGGCGGCGGAGCTTGGCTGGTGGCGGCGCGCGTATGTCTCGACCGCCTTCGGGTGTCCGTACACCGGTCGCGTCGAACCCGACGACGCGGTCGCTGTCGCCCTCGAGCTGCTGGAGCTGGGCGTCGACGAGATCTGCTTCGGCGACACGATCGGGGTGGGCGTGCCCGGCCAGGTCGCGGCGCTCACCGGGCTCGCCGCCGAGGGCGGGATCGGGCTGGACCGGCTCGCCTTCCACTTCCACGACACGCGCGGCACGGCGCTCGCGAACGTCGAGGCCGGGCTCGACGCGGGCGTCCGCTGCTTCGACTCGGCCGCGGGCGGGACGGGCGGCTGCCCGTACGCACCGGGGGCGGCGGGCAACCTCGCCACCGAGGACCTGGTCTACTTCCTCGACGCGTCCGGCTGGGACACCGGGGTGAGCCTCGCCGGCGTCCTCGCCGCGGCCGACTTCATCGCCGATGCGCTCGGCAAGCCGCTCTCGACCAAGGTCGGGCAGGCGGGCGGCTGGGATCCGGAGACGGGGGCATCGACCGGCCGCTCGTGAGGCGCCGCACCCGTGGGTCGAGCCCGCACGCCACGAGCGTGAACCGGAGTCTCTGGTATCGTCCGCGCGATGGACGGCGTCGTTCTCGTTCTGAACCAGAACTACGAGCCGCTGAACGTCTGTAACCTGCCTCGGGCCTTTCGCCTCCTCTTCGGTGAGAAGGCCGAAGTGATCGAGTACGACCACCAGGTGATCCGGACGCCGCGGACGGAATTCCGCGCGCCCTCCGTCATCCGCCTGCAGCACCTCATCCGTCGGCCACGCCCTCGCGTCAAGCTGTCCCGTCGCGAGGTCTTCGCGCGAGATCGCCACGTGTGCCAGTACTGCGGACGCCAGTCGCACGACATGACGCTCGATCACGTCGTGCCCCGGCATCGCGGTGGTGGGCACACGTGGGAGAACCTCGTGACGGCCTGCAAGTCGTGCAACCACCGCAAGGGTGGCAAGACACTCGACGAGGCCCGGCTGCGCCTGCTCCGGCCGCCGTTCGAGCCGCGCAACGACATCTACTCCCTGTTCACGCCGTACCTCGCGAACGAGAACAACGAGGCATGGCGAACTTACCTGTTCCTGGGACGCAACTGACGGCGGCGACCCCCGAGGCGACGATCCGGGCGGGGATCCCGGAGCCGGTGCGCGACCTGCTGTCGACGCTCTGGGAGGGTGGGCACGCCGCGTATGTCGTCGGGGGTTCCCTCCGCGACCTGGTGCTCGGCCGGCCGGCCGCGGACTGGGACCTGGCATCGAACGCGCTGCCCGACCGGGTGCTCGAGCTCCTTCCGGACGCCGTCTACGAGAACCAGTTCGGGACGGTCGCGATCCGCCGCGGCGCCGAGGTCTTCGAGATCACGACCTTCCGCTCGGACCACGACTACGCGGACTTCCGTCGGCCGCACCGGGTCGAGTTCGGCGACACCATCGAGCTCGATCTCGCCCGGCGCGACTTCACCTGCAACGCCATGGCCTGGGGCGCTCGCGCCGAGGCCGCCGATGCACCCGGACTCGTCGATCCGTACGACGGTGCCGCGGACATCGAGGCTCGCGGGCTGCGGGCCGTCGGCGATCCCCTGCGGCGGTTCGAGGAAGACGCCCTCCGGATGGTCCGCGCCGTCCGCCTGGCGGCGACGCTCGACTTCGAGGTTGAGGCCAGGACGAGGTCCGGGATCGAGGCACGGGCGGAGCTCGTCGGTCATCTCTCGGGCGAGCGGATCGCGACCGAGCTCGACAAGCTGCTGGCCGCCGAGCGCCCGTCGGCGGGTCTTCGGCTGCTCGCCGACACGGGGCTGTTGGCGGGGATCTCGCCCGAGCTCGCCTCCCAGCGGGGCATCCCACAGAACAAGGCGCCCGGCGAGGACCTGTGGGATCACACGCTCCGGACGGTCGATGCCGCGCCGGGTGCCCGACCGGTCGTCCGTCTGGCCGCGTTCGTCCATGACATCGGCAAGCCGGCGACGTTCGCCGAGGGGCACTTCATCGGCCACGACACCGTCGGGGCAGATCTCGCAGGGGCGTTCCTTGAACGGCTGCGGTCGCCGAAGTCCGTTCGCGAGCGCATCGTCCACCTCGTCCGGAACCACATGTTCAGCTACGAGTCGAACTGGTCCGATGCGGCCGTCCGCCGGTTCATCGCGAAGATGACCCTCGACGGCGCGGCGCCGGAGGCGCTCGACGAGCTGTTCGAGTTGCGGGCCGCGGACAACGTGGGTTCCGACCTGCCAGCCGGGGCCGGCGGCCTCGACGAGCTCCGGGCACGGGTCGACGCGGCGCTGCTCGAAGGGGTGGCGCTCGATCGGCGCGACCTCGTCGTCGACGGCCGGGACCTCATGACCGAGCTCGGCCTCGAACCCGGTCCACGGCTCGGCCGGATCCTCGATTCGCTGCTCGAGCGGGTCCAGGGCGACCCGGCCCTCAACGACGGCCCGACGTTGCTGCTCCTGGCGCAGGGCATGCTGGCGGACGACTCGTGATCGAGCTGCTGCTCGAGGCCGAACGGGCGATGGAGATGGGCCGCATCGACGCCGCCGAGACGCTCTATCGACAGGTCATCGACTCGGACCCGCGCAATGGGATCGCCGTCGTCGGGCTCGCGCGCGTGACGCTCGAGCGGGGCGACCAGGTCGGGGCCTACCAGGCCGCGCAACGGGCGCTCGCCATCGATCCGGAGAACTCCGCCGCGCAACGCATGGTGACGCGGCTGGCCGAGGTGCTGGCGTATCGGGGCGAGCCGGTGCCCGGGCCGGAACCGACGGACGAGCCTCCCACCGTGGCACCAGACGACGACACCGTGCCACCCACGGATGACCGCTCCCTGCTCGACCGAGTCTTTCGCAAGCGCTGACCGGAGACGGCCGACCCGGTCCGCCCAGATGACCAGCCGGTAAGGCAGCCGGGCTACGATCCGAGCGCCGCGGGCACGCATGCGGCGATCGGATCAAGGACGGTGCGGTGCCCGGTCGGCGGTCCCTCTTCGTGATGTCGCTCGGACTAGTCGTGCTCGTGGCCGGGGGCACGTCGGTCCACCGCGACGAGCGGGCCGTTGGACTTGCGGACTACCTCGGTTGGCGGGACTCCGGGACGCCGGCGATGGCCGACCGCGAGGCGCAGGCCGTCCAGCATCGAATCGGGGCCTGCATGGCCGCCCTCGGACTTCCGTACATCGAGTTCGTCGAGCCGGAGCTCGAGATCCCCGACCAGGATCTCGGTCCACGCGATTGGGCGGCGAAGTGGGGCTTCGGCATCTCCACATCGGTTGGCGTCGCCCATCCGAGGCTCGCGGCCCCCGATCCGAACCTCTCGCATGTCGAAGCGCTGCCGCTACCGGAAGGCGAGTCGTACCGCGCAGCGCTCTTCGGGACGGCGAGCTCGCCTAGCTGCATCCGCGACGCGAACGACGCGATCTACGGCCGCCACGACCGGCTCCTGGCCGGGCTCGCGCCCGCGCTGACCGGATTGGAGGAGGGGATCGCCGCCGACCCCAGGACCGTGGACGCCGACGCCCGCTGGCGCTCCTGCGCCACGAGCTCCGCCCTGCGGCCGTCGAGTCGCCGGGCGTTCGGACGGGAGGCGATCGACGAGATCGGCCGCCGCCTCGAGGCGATCATGGGCCCACCACCCGGCGTTGCGGACTTCGACCGGAACGCGCTCGAACGTCTCCAGGCGCTCGAGATCGACATCGCCCTCCGCGGCATCGACTGCGACGACGTGGTCCGCCCGGTCCTCGAGTCCGTCCGGCTCGAGTACGAGGCACGGTTCGTCGAGGCGCATCGGGCCGAGCTCGACGACCTCAAGGCGCGCGCGAACGTCCTTGATGCCGAGTTCGGCCTCGCGCCCGCTCCGCCGCCCGACCCCGTATCGTTCGAGCCATGACGCGCATCTTGGTCACCGGTGGGGGCGGCTACGTCGGCTCGGTCTCGGCCGCGGCGTTCCTGGCGGCGGGCCACGAGGTGGTCGTGGTCGACGACCTGACGACCGGCCATCGGGCGGCGGTGCCGTCGGGCCCCCGGCTGCACGTCGGCTCGTACGGTGACGAGGAGGCGATGACCCGTCTCCTCACCACGGAGCGCATCGAGGCGATCCTCCACTGCGCCGCGCGCTCGCTCGTCGGGGAGTCGATCGTCGAACCCGCCAAGTACTACCGCGACAACGTCGCGGGCGGCGTCGCGCTGCTCGAGGCGGCCCGGGCCGCCGGCGTCGGGCGGGTCGTGTTCTCGTCCTCGGCGGCGGTGTACGGCACGCCCGACCAGACCCCGATCCCCGAGGACGCCCCGCTCCGACCGATCAACCCGTACGGCGAGACGAAGCGGACCTTCGAATCCGCCCTCGCCTGGTACGGCCGGGCCTATGGGATGCGGGGCGTCAGCCTGCGCTACTTCAACGTGGCGGGCGCGACCGAGGAACTCGGCGAGGACCACGATCCGGAGACCCATCTCATCCCCAACGTCCTGGCCGCGGCCGAGGGGCGCCAGGCGCTGGCGGTCTTCGGCGACGACTACCCGACGCCGGACGGGACCTGCATCCGCGACTACATCCACGTCGAGGATCTCGCCGACGCCCACCTCCGGGCGATCGATGCGACCGCCCCCGGCGACTCGCGGACAGACACGTTCCTCGCGTGCAACCTCGGGGTCGGCGGCGGCTTCTCGATCCGGGAGGTCATCGCGGCGGCTGAACGCGCCGTCGGCGCGCCGATCTCGTTCACGATCGGGCCGCGCCGCGAAGGCGATCCGCCCGTCCTCGTCGCCGCGGTCGAGCGGGCCACGGCGGTGCTGGGTTGGCGCCCAGCCCATCCCTCGCTCGACGAGATGGTCGGCAGCGCATGGGCGTGGCGCCGGCGCCACCCGGACGGCTACCCGGACTGACGGGCGCCGCGGTGAGGCGTCCTAGCGCGGCTCGATCGGGGCGTTCGCCGGCGCCAGGCGCTCGGGCGGCGCGATCGGCGTGATGGGCTCGAGCTCATCGCCGCCCTCCCACCGGTCACTGACCGGCCAGACGAGCCACAGCCCGATGAGCATCGTCACGAGCAGACTGACGATGGCGAGCTGGTAGGCGCCATTGCCGAACGACTTGAAGAACAGGAAGACGATCGCGCCGTACAGCAACTGGCCGATGACCTGCGAACCCTTGCCGACCAGCCCGTACAACCCGAAGAACTCCCCGAGCCGCGCCGGCGGCGACAGGCGGATCATGAACACGCGATCCGCGACCTGGACCCCGCCGAGGCCGCTGCCGAGGATGGCGCCAGCGACGACGAAGGTCGCGATGCCCGGCGTCGTGCCGCTCATGCCGAGCGAGACGACTCCGAGCAGCAGCCCGACGACCCACGATACGAGGACCGCGACCAGCGTCCGCTTCGGGCCGAACCGGTCGACGAGGTAGCCCCAGCCGAAGCTCGCGACGATGGCGACGACCGTCAGCACGACCGAGGTGATGAGCCACTGGCCCTGCGTCAGGCCGACGGCTCGGACCGCGACGACGCTCATCACGACGATCAGCGTGTTCACCGCGTCGCTGTAGAAGAATCGACCGAGCAGGAAACGCAGCAGGCCCGGCACGGTCCGCGCATGGTCGATCGTCACCCGGATCTGCGTGAGCGAGGCGGCGACGTCGCTCATCCGGACCCGCGAGGCCGTCGAGCCGGGCGCGTCATGGACGAAGAGGAAGATCGGGATCGCGAAGATCGCGAACAGCACCCCGGCGATCAGGAAGATGGGGTCGGGCGTCTCGGTGATGCCCAGCAGGATCAGCGTGACGGCCGCGAAGATCGTGCCCATGTAGCCGACGCCGACGCCGATCCCCGAAAGCTTGCCCCGGGTCGCCGCGTAGCTGACGGTCGAGAGGGTGGCGTCGTAGTAGATGAGGGCTGCCTGGTAGGCGAAGTTCGCGAGGGTGAACAACGCGGTGCCGACAAGAGCCGGCGACGGCCCGATGAGGACGGTCGGGGCGATGGTCAACACCGTGAAGAAGAGGAGGAACGGGAGGCGCCGGCCGCCCCGGTCGCTGAGTGCCCCGAGGATCGGCGAGACCAGCGCGTTGAGCCCCACGCTGATGGCGATCGCGATGCCCTGCACCAGCTGGCCGAGGCCCTGGCCGTACCGGCTGTCTTCGGTGAGCCATAGCCCGATGGCGGTCGAGACGACCGCATAGCTGAAGATCGTGTTGGCGAAGTCGTACAGCGACCAGGCGACCGGGACGATCGTCCGACCGCTCGGCGTCATGCCGGCGAGCCCGCCCGGCCGCCCGGCGCGCGAGCCGTCACCGACGATGGCGGGACCGCGGGACGGAGCCTCGCTCGTCACGCCGCGATGATAGTCGCGGCACCAGCTCGAAGTGGTCGGCTTCCGGCGGCGATCGCCGGGTACGATGGACCCATGAGCGCCCTGGCGATGGTGCAGGAGCTGCGCCCGCAGTCGTTCGGGTCGGGGTCGGCCCACACCGTCCGCGACCCGATCGTCGAGCCGATGTGGCTCGGTGTCCGCGTGCTGGCCGCGGTCGACCGGACAGCCGGGACCGGCGACCCGGGCGAGACGACCGGCGCCGCCACGATCCTCACCGACGAGACCGGCTCGCCCATCGAGGATCATTGGGAGATCCAGACGGCCCTGGCGGCCTCGGCGTTGGCCGACCGGATCATCCTCGATGGCTACCTGACCAAGCAAGTGGCCCATGACGGCACCGGGGTCTATACCGGCGTCGAGGCCAGGGTGTCGACCGGCAAGCTCCTCGCGCAGGGGTTGCTCGGCGATCGGATGGACCGGGCGGCCAAGCAGGCCGAGGAGCTCGAACAGCGACAGGCGGCGGCGAGCCTGGCCGCCGCCGACATCGTGGCCTTCGTCGCGATCGACATCCTCTGGCTCGATGGCGAACCGCTCTTCGACGTGCCGCTTCTGGAGCGAAAGCGGCTGCTCGACTCGGTGCTCACGGAGACCGACCTGATCCGCGTGGGGCAATACGTCCGGCCGCCGATCGACACCTGGATGGGGTCCTGGCGCGCCCTCGGGTTCACCGGGATGACATTCAAGGCCGCGAACGGGCGCTATCGCCCGGGCACCACCGCCAAGGACTGGGCCACGTCCACGATGCCTCGCCGCTGACCCGAGGGACGGCCGGCGCGGCACGCCGCGGACCGGGATGGTACGGTGGGGTCGTGCCCGAAACAGCCCTGACGCCGGCGATCCGCGATGTGATCGCCCGGCTCGGTCGGGCCGACATCATGGTCGGCATCCCGAGCTTCAAGAACGCGGCGACCATCGGATACGTGGTGCGGGCCGCGCAGGCCGGCCTGGTCCAGTACTTCCCCGATCTGCATCCGGTCGTGGTCAATTCCGATGCCGGGTCGCCCGATGGCACGGGCCGCGTCGTCGTGGAGACCGAACCGCCCGACTACGTGGAGCAGATCCTCCTCGTCCGGCCGAGCCACAAGCTCGAGCGGGTCAGCCTGACCTACCCCGAGATCGATGGCGTCGGCGGCAAGGGTGCCGCCCTGCGGAGCATCTTCGAGATCGCCGCGGCGCTCGAGGTCCAGGCGCTCGTCGTGGTCGACAGCGACCTGCGCTCGATCGTGCCCGAATGGATCGAGCTGCTGGCCGGGCCCATCCTCAAGGGCGGCTACGACTTCGTGGCCCCGCTGTACGCCCGCTACAAGTACGACGGCACGATCACCAACACCGTCACCTACCCGCTCACGCGCGCGCTGTACGGCCATCGCATCCGCCAGCCGATCGGCGGCGACTTCGGCGTCTCGGGCGACCTGGTCCGCCACTACCTCGAGCTCGACGACTGGACGCCCGAGATCAGCAAGTTCGGGATCGACATCTGGATGACGACCTCGGCCCTGACGGGTGGCTTCGCGGTCTGCCAGACGCGACTCGGCGCGAAGATCCACGACCCGAAGGACCCGGGGTCCGACCTCGGGCCGATGTTCCGGCAGGTCGTCGGGACCATCCTGCGCCTGGCCGACCGGTACGCCGACCATTGGCTGCCGATCACCGGCAGCCACGACGTCCCGGCCTACGGGTTCGAGCGGATCATCGAACCGCCGCCGCTCGAGGTGAACACGCTCCGGCTCCTCTCCGAATTCCATGCCGGCTCGCTGACCCTCGCCGATACGTGGCGCACGATGCTCGCCCCGGCGACGGCCGCGACCGTGCTGGAACTGGCGGCCGAGGCCGGCACCCTCGCCGACACGGCACGGAACAAGCTCGGCATCGGCGGCGATGTGGCGTCCACGACGGCGACCACGCTCCAGATGGCCGAGGCGGCCAGCTCGTTCCATTTCCCCGACGACCTCTGGGCACGCGTCGTCTACGACCTGGTGGTCGCCGCGCGACGCGTCATCGCCGCGACCACACCCGGCCCGTCGCTGGAGACGCTGGTCGCGGCCCTCGTCCCGATCTACTTCGGTCGGGTCGGCAGCTTCGTGATCGAGAACCGCAACATCCCGACCGACGCCGCGGAGGAGCGCGTCGAGCGACAGGCTCGCGAGTTCGAGCTCCTCAAGCCGTACCTCGTCGAGCGTTGGGAGGCCGGCGCCCGATGACCAGCCGCTCGCCGCTGCCGTCGCGCATCCTCATCCCGGTCGCCAACCCGATGACGGCCGAGGAACTGATCCGCCTCGGTGCCGCGATGCTCGACCCAAAGCACGGCGAGATCTCCGCGCTCGGGATCGTCGAGGTGCCCGAGGGGATGCCGCTCTCGGAAGGCGCGACGCGGGCCCGTCACGCCCGGCGGCTGCTCCAACGCGTGCTCGACTACGCTCCCGACGGCACGACGATCCACCCCATCGTCCGCATCGGGCGCCATGCCGCCGAGGGCATCGTCGAGGCCTCGGCCGAGCAGGAGGCCGACCTCATCATCTTCGGCTGGGGCGGTCGGACCGCGACCGGCCGCAACGGCAACGGGACCTCGACCTCGGTCTTCTCGCCGACCATCGACGAGGTCGTGCGCGACGCCCCATGCGATATCGCCGTCGTCAAGCAACGGGGCGCGAAGGACATCAAGCGCATCCTCGTGCCGGTCCGTGGCGGCCCCCATGCCGAGCTCGCGATCCGATATGCCGATGCGATCGCGCGCTTCCACTCCGCCACGGTCGTGGTCCTCCACCTCGTCCCGCCGGGGATCACCCTCGCGGTCCGGGCACAGGCGGAGCGCGCCCTGGCCGCGTTCGTCAAGCAACACCTCCACGGTCGCGGCGAGGCTCTCCTGCGCGAGGCGCCCAATGTCCGCAACGCGATCCTGCGCGAAGCCGAGAAGGCCGACCTCGTCGTCATGGGCGCGTCGGCCGCGCCGGGCGGGGCGGACGGGGAGAGCCACCTGTTCGGCGCCCTCCCCGAAGCCGTGGCCGCGCGCGCGAAGCCGTCGGTCGTCGTGGTCCGGACGCGCGAGACCATCGCCCGGAACACCTTCGACCAGCTGGCCGCGCGGGCGGAGACCCTGGCCGCCGCAGATCGCGCGGCCGAAGAGGCCCGGGCTGTCCCCGTCCGGGTCGAGCGCTGGTTCGGCGAGTCGAACTTCCACCATGCCGAGTTCGCGGATCTCCGGCGGCTCGTCACGCTCAAGGAGAAGCAGCACCTGACGGTCAGCCTGGTCCTGCCGACACTCGACGAAGAGGAGACGATCGGCCCGATCGTCCGTCGGGCGATCCGCGAGTTGATGGGTCGAGTCCCCCTCCTCGATGAGATCCTCGTCATCGACTCCGCATCCACGGACCGGACCCGCGAGATCGCGGAAGCGGAAGGTGCCCGCGTCATCCAGCATCCCGATGTCCTGTCGCGCTATGGCTCGTTCCGGGGCAAGGGCGAGGCGCTCTGGAAGTCGCTCTACGAGACCAGCGGCGACATCATCGTATGGGCCGACACGGACGTCCGGAACTGGCATCCGCGGTTCGTCTACGGCACGTTGGGTCCGCTCCTCCACGAGCCGCGACTGCAATACGTCAAGGCCTACTACCAGCGCCCGATCGTCGAGGAGGGGGTCCTCAAGGAAGGCGGCGGCGGCCGCGTCACGGAGCTGGTCGCGCGCCCGCTCATCAACCTGTTCTACCCCGAACTGTCCGGGATGATCCAGCCGCTCGCCGGGGAGTACGCGGGTCGTCGCTCGCTGCTCGAGGCCATCCCGTTCTTCACCGGGTATGCCGTCGAGATCGGCCACCTCATCGACGCCGCCGAGCGGGTCGGCATCGAAGGGCTCGGCCAGGTGGACCTCGAGCGACGGGTCCACCGCAACCAGGAGCTCGAGGGCCTGTCGCGGATGTCGTTCGTGATCCTCCAGGCGGTCATGAAGCGGCTCGAGGAACGGCGCAAGGCCCGCCTGTTCGCGGAGATGGGCTCGACGATGAAGCTGCCACGCTCCGGTCGCGGGCGACTGTCGCTCGAGGTCATCGAACTGGCCGATCAGGAGCGCCCGCCGATGATCCGCATCCCCGAGTACCTCGAACGGCGTCGCGCCGCCGGTGCCGCCGCCACCAAGTCATCTGCTCGATAGGCGCACCTCCGGCGATGATCGAGCGCCTCGACCCGACGGCGTACGTCGCCTCGATCCCGGCGCTCGCCGAGCTGATCCAGGACGCGGTGGATGGCGGGGCCGGGGTCAACTTCCTTGCGGGCGTGACCATCGACGACGCCGCCGCCTGGTGGCGCGAGCGGATCCCGCAGGTCGCCGACGGCACGATCTCGACCTTCGTCGCGCGCGATGCCGGCGGCCACATCGTGGGCAGCACGATCCTCATCCGGTCGCGGAACCAGAACTCGATGCATCGCGCGGAGATCGGCAAGGTGCTCGTCCATCGGGAGGCCCGGCGACGGGGCCTGGGCCGGGCGCTCATGGAGGCCGCCGAGGCCGAGGCCCGGGCCGAGGGCCGCTGGCTGCTCGTCCTCGACACGGTCACCGGCAGTGCCGCGGACGCGCTGTATCGGAGCATGGGCTGGCAGGAACTGGGCACGATGCCCGACCACGGCCGGCTCCCCGACGGCACACTCTCCCCGACGACGTATTTCTGGAAGGACCTCAGATGACGGCCGCGCGGCCCTGGACGATCCTCATCGCGCCGGACTCCTTCAAGGGCTCGCTCACCTCGGTCCAGGTCGCGACGGCTCTCGCCGCCGGTTGGACCTTGGCCCGCCCGAACGACCGGACCGTCCTGTCTCCGCTCGCCGACGGTGGCGAGGGCACGCTCGAGGCCGTGGCGGCCGCCGGCGGCTGGACCTGGCAGACGACAGCGGCGCGGGACCCACTCGGCCGAGCGATCACGGCCCGATGGTTGCGCTCGGAGGACGGGACGCATGCCGTCATCGAGATGGCCGAGGCGTCCGGACTGTCCCGGCTGGCCGCGGACGAACGCGACCCGATCGGCGCCTCGACCGTCGGCACGGGCGACCTCATCCGGGCGGCCCTCGAGGTCGGCGTCAGTTCGATCGTCATGGGGATCGGCGGCAGCGCCACGACCGATGGCGGCCGTGGCATGCTCGACGCACTCGACGGCGCCGACGAGATCCTCGCCGGCGTGACCTTGCAGGTGGCGTGCGACGTGACGAACCGGCTCCTCGGGCCGGCGGGCGCGGCGGCGACGTACGGCCCACAGAAGGGCGCGACACCGGACGACGTCGCGATGCTCGACGACCGCCTCGCTCGCTGGGCCGACGAGTTGGACGCTCGGACCGGACGACACGAGCGCGACACGCCCGGGGCGGGTGCCGCCGGCGGGCTCGGCTATGCGTTCCTGACGATCCAGGATCGGTTCCGCTCGTTCGCCCTGCGCCCCGGCGTCGAGCTGGTCATGGAAGCGACCGGGTTCGCCGACAAGCTCGTCCACGCGGACCTCGTCATCACGGGCGAGGGCCGGATCGACGCCCAGACCGCCTACGGCAAGACGGCGCTCGGGGTCGCCCGACAGGCGCACGACGCGGGCGTCGGGTGCGTCGCGGTCGGTGGCGGCGTGGAACCCGAGGGGATCGAGGCGCTCGCCGCGGTCGGCGCCGCCGTCGTGCCCGTCACCGAGCGACCACAGTCGATCGAGGCGGCGATGGCCGCCGGGACCGCCCCGCTGGAGCGCTGCGGCGAGCGCCTCGCCGCGCTGCTGAGCCTCGGCGCGAAGGTCGCCGACCGATGACCGGCGCCGTGCCCACGCCGAGGCCGAAGCCCAGGCCGCGCCCGAAGAAGCGCAAGTTCTCCGATCCCGCGCGGACCTACGCGAAGCGCCTCGAGCGCTACCGGCCCGGTCTGGTCGGATACGTCCTCGATGGCCTCGCGGGCAGCTACGGCCGCGAGGCCTGGGAGCGCCGCCTGGACCCGACCAGCGAACTGATCCTGACGATCCTCACCCAGAACAGCGCCGATACGAATGCCGAGGTCGCGTTCGAGCGACTGCGCGAGGCCTATCCCTCCGGCCTGCCGCCCGAGATCCACAAGCCGGGCATCGGCTGGGGCGGGGTCGGGCTTCCCGAGGGGTCGCCACCCGACTGGGCCGCGGTCGAGTTCGCGCCACTCCCCGAGCTGGTCGAGGTCATCCGGCCAGGCGGCCTCGCCAACCAGAAGTCACCGCGGATCCAGGCCACGCTCCGGTTCATCCGGGAGGAGCGTGGCGATTACTCGCTCGAGTTCCTCGGCGACATGACGGCCCTCGACGCGCGCGACTGGCTGGTCCGCATCGACGGGATCGGCAAGAAGACCGCGTCCGTGCTGCTGCTGTTCTGCTTCGGCCTCCCGCTCATGCCGGTCGACCGGCACGTGGAGCGCGTCTCCAAGCGGATCGGCCTCATCCCGGCCAAGGCGACGGCCGACGCGGCGCACGACCTGTTCCTTGCCATGCTGGAGCCGGACCAGATGTACGAGGCCCACGTGAACCTCATCCACCACGGCCGAGTCGTCTGCCACGCGCGTCGGCCGGCCTGCGAGATCTGCCCCGTCAAGGCGCGTTGCCGATTCGTCGATTCGAAGGCGATCTGAGTGCGGTCCGCGGACGTGCGGTGGACATCCGTGTCGAGAAGTGCGGTGCCCGCGGCCAACAGTTTCCCCCGGGTCGGTACGAATGCAATCTTCCGCGCAAGGTGCCGGTGCGGTACTCGTTGCACACATGTCGAGAGCGTCGGGGATCTCGTTCATTCGACGGCCGTCCCATCACGCCTCCGGGCCGGAGGCTGAGGGCGGTCGCCGCGCGCGCCGATCGAGGCGATCCAGGCGCGGTCAGTCGTTGGTCGAGTTCAGCCTCGTCTTCCCGTTCTTCATCATCCTCCTGTTCTCTGTCATCGAGTTCGCCTTCGCGCTGAACGCCCTCCTGTCGGTCGACTTCGCGACCCGGGAAGCGGCCCTCGCCGCCGCGGAGGGAGGCACCCAGACCGGCGCCGACTGCGCGATCCTCCGGGCCATCGAGCGCAGCGTCCAGCCTCCGGCGGACGACGACCAGCTCACCCAGATCCGGATCTTCCGCGCGACCGCGAACGGCGACCCGGCCACGCCGCTGCGCGAGATGGTCTACACGCGCGGCGGCGCCATGAGCTGCCCGCTCGCCGATGGGACGCCCGCCACCCTGCCCTATACCTACGCCTCGGGGACGTACACCGCCGCCACCCGTTGCAACACGCTCGCCGGCTGCGGCGTCGGCTCCGTCAGCGTCGACACGGTCGGCGTGGAGGCGACCTACAACTACAAGTGGCACACGCCGCTGCCGAATCTGTGGTCCCAGTCCGGTACCGGCTACCTGATGACGAACGGCAATGCGATGCGCATGGAGCCCGTCCAGTGATGCGCCCGCGCGCCGCTCGCGGACCGGGCCAGGACCGTCGCCGAGGCCAGAGCCTCGTCGAGTACGCGATGACGGTCCCCGTCTTCCTGCTGATCCTCCTGGGGATGCTGGAGTTCGGGTTCGCCTTCTCGCATCACCTGACGATGGAGTACTCGACCCGCGAGGGCGCCCGGACCGGGGCGTCGCTGGCGAACGGCTCCGACGAGGTCGCCTGTGCCACGGTCGACGACCACGTCATCGCGGCCGTCCAGCGCGTCCTGACCGGTGCCGGCTCGCAGGTGTCGCTCAACCGCGTCGGCGAGATCCGCATCTACAAGGCCAACGCCAGCGGCCAGGAGCTCGGGCCGGTGAACGTCTGGAAGCTCGGTGCCGGTCCGACCGTCGAAGGCGCCGCGTTGAAGTTCCGCAAGACGTCGTCGGGCTGGGATGCCTGCGGCCGCAAGAACACGACCGTCAGCACCTCGGATCGGGTCGACTCGATCGGGGTCTCCATCACCTACGACTACGACTTCGTCACGCCCCTCGGCAGTCTCATGGGCGCCGCCGGCACCCCCCAGCTGCACATGACCGATCGCACGGTCATGTCCCTGAACCCGGACTGACGCAGGTCGCCCGATGCCCGACCGACCGATCGCCGCTTCTGCGAGGACCGACATGACCGGACCGTCCGCTCCGACCCCCGTCGCCACCGACCGACGCGTCGGCAGCCGAGGCCAGGTGGTCGTCATCTTCGCCGGGGCGCTCCTGCTGCTGATGATGATGGTCGCGCTCGTCGTCGACGTGTCGTGGTACTGGGTCAACTCGCTCCGCGTGCAGCGCGCGGCGGACGCCGCAGCCCTGGCCGGCGCGGTGATGCTGCCGAACAAGGCCTCCCAGGCCTACACGCTCGCCTACGAGGAGGCGAGCAAGAACGGCTATCCGGTCGGTGGCGGGATCACCGTCACGCCCCTGCAGGATCCCGACAACGACCGACGACTGAACGTGACGATCCACGCCCCGATCGGCACGTTCTTCATGCGCGTGATCGGCATCGATGAGATCGGGGTCACGCGGACCGCCAAGGCCGAGTTCACGCTGCCTGTCCCGATGGGCAGTCCGCAGAACTACTACGGCGTCGGGTTCTACGAGGGGCGCGTCTCCACGACGACGACGGTCCCGGGCAATACCGACTGGCAGAACCCGGCGCTCTCCGTGGCCGGCGGCCAGTGGTCCAACCCCGATCGCGCCTTCACCAACAACGACTCGTACACGACCGAGACGACCAACAACGAGGTCCAGCAGTGGACCACGTTCGACATCCAGGGCCTCATCCCGGCGAGTGGCGTCATCGACGGCCTCGAGGTGCGTCTCAGCGACGTCAGCATCACCGGCGGTGACGATACCAACTGCCGGGTCACCGTCCAGACCTCGTGGAACGGCGGCTCGACGTGGTCGTCCAACGTCCAGACCACGCCCCTCTCGGCCCTCGTCAACGACGACCGGACGGTCGGCTCCAACTCCGACACCTCGATGTGGGGAGGGCACGGCTGGGACCGGGCGGACTTCTCGAACGCCAACTTCCGGGTCCGCCTGACCTGGCGCGACGGCATCGCGAACTGCCCATCGGCGCTCGGCGTCCAGCTCGATCAGCTCGAAGTCCGGGTGCAGTACCACACCTCCACCACGACCTGGAGCACGCAGACCCTGAGCGTCCCCGATCCGAGCGGCGGCACGCTGGCATCACAGGGCTTCTGGGGCGCCATCTTCACGTCGGGTGGCTGGCGCGAGAACGGCGACCGGTATGCCCCGTCGTTCATCGGCAATGGGACCGGCGCCCCATCCGGCAGCGCCAACCCCGACTACGACCCGAACGGCTACGACTACCTCATCGAGGTCGGGCCCAGCGGCGACATCCGCCTGTTCGATCCGATCTTCTGCGCGACCGGCGACAACGGGCACGGCGGCTCATTCGGCGCCGGCGACCACTGGACGAGCCCGACGGCGAACCTCCATGCGGCTAACTTCACCGGTGGCCCGGTCAGCGTCACGTACACCCTCTACGACACGAAGGGCACGCTGGCGAACCCGGGCGACGACGGTGCGCCGTTCATCCCGCCGCTCGTGTACGACCCAGGGACGAAGACGCTGGGCGACTTCAGCGGCAACTTCGGGACCCCGGGCAACGACCTCGACCCCGACCGGCAGGACTGCGCCACCAACCCGGCCCACAACCAGTGGGTCAAGCTCAACGCGAGCCCGCTGCCAGCCGGCTTCTACCGCCTCAACGTCAACACCAGCCTCGATCCGAGCAACATGTCGACCGGCGCGGAGAACCTGTTCTCCATCTGGGTCAAGGCGGCGAGTGGCAACGCCCGCGTCTATGGCAGCGGCCGGATGGCGGCCTACACGAACCTCGACGCCGGCAACCAGACCTTCTACTTCTCGCAGATCGAGAAGGTCCACGCCGGCAAGCAACTGGAGATCCAGTTGTTCGACCCGGGTGAGTCGTCGGGCAACGCCTACCTGCAATTCCTGAACCCCGACGGCAACAACTACCACTACGCGACGTTCAGCTGGGTCTCGGACGACGGTCGTTCTGGCAACAACGTCACCTCGCTCCAGACCGCGATCAACGGCGCCGCCCAGTTCAACAACCGCCTGGTGACGATCACGATCGACCTTCCGACGACATATGGCGACGCCGGCCTCGATCCACCCGGCGACATCACGACCGAGGACGGCTGGTGGCGGATCGAATACAACATCAACGCCGCCAACGACACCACGACCTGGCAGGTCTCCATCAAGGGCAACCCGGTCCACCTCGTCCTGCCCTGATCGCGAATCGTCCGGGGGGAGCGCCCGGTCGGAGCTCGGCGTCTGACGCCCGGCTCCGCCCGGGCGCCTTCATGTCCGGCGGCGGCTTCGTGTGTGCGTGGTGCGCTGCGCCAACGAAATCCCGCGGAGGTGCGGACTTGTAAGGTCCCCAGCAAGGTACTTCGCGGTACTTTTGCCGTCCTGTCGGACCGGTACTTTCGTCCAACCAGAATCATCCATCCATCGAGGACGAGGCCGACCGACAGGACCAAGGGGGCCTGTCGAATGTTCCGGATCCAGCGCTCGAGACGAGCGACGACGAGCCGACCGAGGGCGGGCGCCCGGCGCCACCGCCGCGGCCAGTCGCTCGTCGAGTTCGCGGTCGTCCTCCCGGTCTTCCTGCTGATCCTCTCCGGGATCCTCGATTTTGGCGTTCTCCTGTACTCGCGCATGACCGTCATCAACTCCGCGCGCGAAGGCGCGAGGGCGGCCACGCTCATGGCCGGCGAGCCCTCAAGTGTCATCCAGGCGCGGGCTGCTGATCGGGCGAGTGCTGCTGCCGGCGGCCTCAATGTCACCACGAATACCACCTGTGGCGCGTGCAGGCCGGGTGACTTCGTGACCGTCACCGTCAGCTATGACCATCACGCGTTCTTCCCGCTGCTGTTCGGCAGCACGATCCCGATGAGTTCGACCGTCCAGATGGTCCTTGAAGAGACCGGAACGGGCTCGTGATGCTGCGCAAGGCGCGCCGCGTCCGACAAGGCCCGCGCAACGAAGGCGGACAGATCATCGTGCTGTTCGCGATGGTCATCGTGGTCATCATGGGCATCACCGCCCTCGTCGTCGATCTGGGTGTCCTCCGGAACAATCGACAGAGCCTGGCCAACGCCATGGACGCGGGGGCGCAGGCTGGCGGGACGTTGATGCCTGTCGACGGTTCACCGACTCGACCCATCGGCGCCGCGTCGCCGGCTGATGTCAACGCCCTCGTCACGGCCGCCGTCGCGCGGACCTATCCGGGCCTCGAAACCCCGGGGAACTACACGATCGGCTACAAGTGCCTGATCGGGGTCAGGGCCGGCAACCCTGTTGTGTTCGACACTGCCGACATCGATGCCTTCATCCCGCTCGACTGCGATCCGACCATCTCACGCGGCGGTCTGGTACCGCTCGTCGGGGACTTCACCGGCGCCGGGCCGACTCGCAGCATCGACTGCTTTCCCGACCTCGGGGACAAGTGCAATGTCATCGTTCTGACTGGCAATGTCACGACCGGGTACTCCTTCGCGCGCGTCATGGGCATCGACCGAGGGAATACCGGCGTCGTCACCTCAGCCGCATGCCGAGGGCTCTGCGGCGAGTTGCCGAACGACGAATTCGATGTCGTCATCGTCCTCGACAATTCGACCAGCATGAGCAGCAATTCCTCGGCAGGGCAGACGCGCACCTTCTGGGCCAAGAAGGCCGCGAACGAACTGATCGATTCGCTCGATACCGCCCGGGGGACGCAGGAGGTCGGGGCGGTCAAGTATTCCGGCGACTACCGTTCACCCACCGCGGCCGTCGTACTTTCCCCGCTCACGACAGACCTCGATGCCGTGCGGAGCGCGATCGCCCCGTTGCGGGGCGATGGAGGCGCCACGCCGCTCAAGCAAGGCATGGCCCTCGGCGCCTCGACGCTCACGGCCGGCGCTCGACCGGGCACCCAGCATGTCCTCGTGTTCGTCTCCGATGGTCGGGCGAATCCCGACACCACCTCGACCGCCAGGCCGACGCTGGCTGAGGTCGCCGCGTTCCAGGGCGTCGCGGACCAGGTCTATTCAGTCGCCATCGGGGCGGGCGGGAGCGGCTCCAGCAACCCCGACCTCGCCTTGATGCGATCTCTCGCCAAGCCCGATGACGATTCGCACAGTTTCCACGTCGTTGACGCCAGCGCGTTGCCAGATATCTTCCGGCAGATCGCGGTGGAGCTCCTGAATCCACACTCCCACCTGATCCAGGTCTACCCGGCCCCGGTCGTCACGGCCGTCGGTGGGGGCTCCAGCGTCAACATCACCGGCAAGTACTTCACCGGCGCGGAGCGCGTGACGTTCGGTGGCGATTCTGCTTCGTTCACCATCAACAGCGATACGTCGATCACCGCGACGGCACCAAATGGACCGTCGGGCGAAACCGTCCACGTTCGCGTGACCACGCAAGGAGGGAGCTCACCTGCGGTCAAGCGCGGACCGCTATACCTTCCCGTGATCACGACCGGCCAGTTCGGCCGGGTCTGATTCGACATCTCTGGGGGTCTGGCCCGCCGCGCTCGCGCGGCGGGCCTTTTCCTGCCCCATGGTGCGCGACGCCAACGAAATCCGCCCGTTGGTGGGGTCTGGTAAGGTGCCAGGAAAGGTGCCATGCGGTACTTTTGCCGAGCCATGAAACCAGTACTTTCGTCCCGGTCCCGCCGACGCTCACGGCGTGGCTCGCGAACCCGCGGTCAATCGCTCGTCGAATTCGCGGTCGTCCTCCCGGTCTTCCTGCTGATCCTCTCGGGGATCCTCGACTTCGGCTTCCTGCTCTACTCGCGCATGTCGGTCATCAGCGCGACTCGTGAGGGGGCCCGGGTGGCCGTCGACGCGCCGAAGACGAGCACGGTGCCCGCGACGCAGGCAACGCTCCAAGGACGGATCCCCGGCCTGGTCCGGACGCGGGTCACGGACGCCGCCTCAGGCGGCCTGGACACGGGGGCCCTGGTCACTGACGTCCTCTGCGTCGACAAGCTCTCGGGCGGCAGCTGCGCATTCAATGGCAGTGCCGAGGCTGGGGACTCCGTCAAGGTCACCGTCCACTACCCGTATCACTCGATCTTCCCGTTGCTGTTCGGGCAGACCATCGAGATGAGCTCGACGGTCCAGATGGTCCTCGAGTAGGGCCCACAACAGTTCAGCAACGAAACCACGAGGGGAACAGGCATTGCGGCTAACTAGGCGACATCGGCGCGACCGCGAGCATGGGCAGATCATCATCCTGTTCGCCCTGGTCCTCGTCGTCATCCTCTCGTTCTCGGCGCTGGTCATCGACCTCGGCCTCTTGCGCAACAACCGCAACACGCTGATCAACGCGATGGATGCCGGCGCGCTCGCGGGTGGCACGCTCCTGCCGGTCAACGGATCGAACGCCAACGGGAACACGGGGACCGCGAACGTCGCCGCGATCCGTGACCGCATCATCAAGTCGGTGAACGCGACCTACCCCGGTCTGGTGGAAGGCGTCGACTACAAGATCACCTACCGATGTCTGATCGGGGCGGACCCCGCGACCGGGGCGCCGCTCATCTCGCGGGACATCCCGGTCGTCTGCGATCCCACCCACGCGCTCGGGCACGCGCCGCGCGCCAGCGACTTCATCGGCGCCGGTTCGACGCGCAACTCGGCCTGCCGTCCGGACCTCCAGGACAAGTGCAACGTCGTCCAGATCAACGGCGTGATCAACACGCAGTTCTCGTTCGGGCGCGCCGTCGGCGTCAACAGCGGGTCGACCGGCGCCATCACGTCGGCGGCATGCAACGGCCCCTGTGGGGAACCGCCGTTCAAGCCGCTCGACGTCGTCGTCATCATCGACCGGTCAGGCAGCATGGACGGCGACGAGCGGAACCTCCGCGACGCCGCGTCAGCCGTCCTGAAGATCTACAACCCGGCCTTCCAGCACGTCGCGCTCGCCATGCTGGGCCCCAGCACGCTGACCAGGACCTGCGGCTCGAGCCCGGGTGTCCACGCGATCCCGCTCGATATCCTCCCCGAGCCGCAGCCGCAGCCGCCCGAGTTCGAGGACGACCGCTCGGCCTCGAACGCGAGCAACGGCTTCACGACCCTGGTGATCAATCGGCCATCCGGAAATAGCACGAACATCAACGGCCAGCTGCTGGTCGCGGGCATCGCGGTCGACGGCGTGTCGGGCTTGACGGTGACCCCGCCGAGCGGCTGGACCCAGATCCGACGGACCGACAACAGCGCCAACATCTCCTTGCTGAGCTACTACAAGTTCGCGGGGAGCAACGAACCACCGAACTACACGTGGACGTTCAATTCGAGTCGCCGGGCTGCCGGCGGGATCATGCGGTACTCCGGGGTCGCCTCGAACGCGATCGATGCGTCGAGCGGGAACAGCGGCAACGGCGGGAACCGTGACGACCTGCGAGCCCTGTCGGTCAACACGTCCGTCGACGACACCGCCCTGATCGGGTTCTACGCGTCCGACACCCGCACGTCGATCGACGACGGCGACGGCATGAATCGGCAGTTCGACGTCGCCAACTCCAACAACAGCGGTCCGACGATCATGGGCGCCGAAGACACGGACGGGAGCGCCGGCTCGACCGGGAACAAGGACGCCGACGCCGACAACTCGGCGCAATGGGCGGCCCAGCTGATCGCGCTCCGACCAGTGCCGGTCCCGCCCGTCGTCCAGGAATACGGGACCAACACGACGACGGACATGGCCAAGTGGGTGGTCGTCGGGCTGACCGGGACCGGCGGCGGCGCCCAGATCAACGAGTCGTACCTTTCCGGCACCAACCTCAACACGTCCAGCGGGATCGTGAAGGCCATCAACTGTGTCACCAACTCGAACCTGTCGAGTACCGGCACCAACCTGTCCACGCCCCTGGAGATGGCCCGCGTCTACCTCCAGACCTACGGCCGACCTGGCGTCAAGAAGGGCATCATCTTCGAGACGGACGGCGCGCCGAACTACGAGAACACCGGGGATCCGCAGAACTACACCTGCGCCGCGACGCGCACGTCGGCCGACGCCGCCAAGCTCCCGCCCGCGAACATCGAGGTCTTCACCATCGGCTTCGACGTGGGTGGCGAGAACTGCCCCGACGGGGGTGGTTCGGCGGTCAGCCTCCTCGGCGGCATCGCCTCGGGCCCGATCGTGAATGGCTCGAACTGCAACAGCAACGGGAACGAGAACCGCGACGGTGACCACTTCTTCTGCGAGCCAGCGGGGTCGGACCTGACAGCTGTCTTCCAGGCGGCCGCGGCGGAGCTCGCGGGGCTGCGGACACACCTGGTCCAGCCGTATCCGGCGCCGATCGTGACGGCCGTCTCGCCCGGCGGTGGCTCGCATAACGGCGGGACCGTCGTGACCATCACGGGTGACAACTTCACGGGCGCGACGAACGTCAAGTTCGGCGGCGCGAACGCCACGTCCTTCACCGTCCTCAGCGACACCTCGATCCGGGCGACGGCCCCTGGTGGCGAAGCCGGCAAGACCGTGGACATCCGGGTCACGACGCCGGGAGGCTCGTCGCCGATCACCGGCGGCGACAAGTTCACCTACCACTGACGCTGACGGCCGCCGACCGACGTGATGCGCCGACGCACCGACATTCCTGGCGCAGGACCTACGCATGACTGGATATCTGCGGACGGCCGACTAGAGTAGCGACCACACCTCACCGGAGGAGCGGGACCACGTGACCGACGTCGAGAAACGCGTTCGCAGCCTCGGGCCGATCAAGGTCGGCATCGTCGCGCTCGCCCTCGTCGCCATGATCGTGCCGGTCGTCGCGGTGATGGCCGCGTCCCCCGACCCATCGGCCAGCGCCACCAGCTCGGCTGCCGCCAGCGAGGCGCCCGCCAGCGTCGCACCCTCGGTGACCGATCCCGCCAGTGCGGCCCCGGCGAGCCAGGCCCCCGCGGCCGCCCCGCAGGCCACGGACCCGGCCGGCGTCCAGCGCGTGGACCCGGCGAAGCCGGACTCGAACAAGGGTGACCGGAAGGGCTTCGGCGCGTTCGGGGGCGGCTTCGGGCGCGGCTTCGGCGGCATCACGATCACCGCGATCGATGGCTCCAAGCTGTCGCTCAAGACTGAGGACGGCTGGACCCGGACCATCACGGTCACCGACGACACGACCATCACCAAGGGCGGCCAGGCGGTCAAGGTCAGCGACCTCGACGTCGGCGACAAGATCCTCTTTCGCCAGAAGCGCAACGACGACGGCACGTTCAGCATCGTCGCCATCGTCGTGCCAACCCCCAAGGCCGCCGGCGAGGTGACCGCGGTGAGCCCGTCCACGCTGACCCTCAAGGGCCGGGGCGACGAGGCGAAGACGATCCAGCTGAACGGCTCGACCCTCTACCAGCTCGGCAAGACCAAGGGCGACAAGTCCGACGTCAAGGTCGGCTCGCGCGTCGTGGTGGAGGGTTCCGTCAGCGGGGAGACCTTCACGGCCCTGACCGTGCACATCGCCCTCTCGAACGCCGGGGGCGAGGTGACCGCCAAGACCGACGACACGATCACGGTCAAGCGCCGGGACGGCAAGACGACGGTGCTTCACCTGTCCAAGGACACGACCTTCAAGGTCCGGGGCAAGGACGCCGCGACGCTCGCCGACATCGCGGTGGGCGACCGCGTCCAGGCCAACGGCACGACCCGCGACGACGGCTCGCTCGACGCCCTCAGCGTCCACGGCCGCGCCCCGCGTGACAAGGACTCGACCAAGGCCCCGGCTCCGCCGACGACGCCCGGCTGATCGCCCGCACGGAGCCCGAGACTACAATCGAGCCGATGGCCTGGAACCCCTCCGCCGACCCGTTCGCCTCGGATGCGCTGGCGACGACCGGCCGACAGGAGGAGATCGAACTCGTCGGCACGCACCTGCGGGTGATCGGGATGATCGCCCTCGGGCGGTTCGGGCGCCTGTCCGACCTCATCAACGCCTCGAGCGGCTACGTGCGGGTCCGGAATGCGCGACTGCTCCTCCGCAATGGCGATCCGACCAACCTCGTGCTGCCCGAGATGATGATCGACAAGGACGAGATCTCGTTCATCGCGCAGCGTGATCCCGAGACCCCCGGCCAGGCGTGGGGCATCGCCGGCGCCGGCGCGGCGACGGACTTCGGCGGTGATCCGGAGCTCGATCGCGCGCCCCGCCAGTTCGTGATGTTCACGCCCGGCCACACGGTGACTGGCTTCGTCCACGTCTACGGCGAGACCGATCTCGCGGGCTTCGTCGAGTCGTCGGACCTTCGGTTCGTGTCCGTCGTCGATGTCACGACGCGGTCGTTGGCGGACCGCCGCATCATCAACCACTTCAAATTCGTGCTCATCAACCGCACCCAGATGATCGCGGCATCCGAAGTCGGTCGGAAGGGCGACGTCTCGCCGGAGGACGTCCCCGAGCTGTAGGCCCATCGGGTGGGCTTCGGGGCGACGGGTCGCTGCTATCCTCCACCCATGCTCAGCGGCAGCTCGTCGGGTGGTTATGGCGCGGCGGCGCCGCGCATCCTCATCGTCGATGACGACCCCGACCTGCTGGTCCTGCTCGCCGACCAGCTGCGCGCGGACGGCTACGAGATCACGACGGCCCGTGACGGCGTCGAGGCCTCGCGCCGACTGGAGACCGCCTGGCCGGACCTCCTGATCATCGACATGATGATGCCGCGCCGCGACGGACTATCGCTCGCGCGCGAGATCAAGGCCATCGCGGACCTGCCGATCATCGTCCTCTCGGCGATCGACGCGGCCGACTCGAAGGCGGACCTGCTCGACGAGGTCGCCGAGGACTACGTCACCAAGCCGTACCACTACCCGGAGCTGCGCGCCCGGATCAACCGGGTCCTGCGGCGCCTGGGGGACAAGGTCCCGCGCCGGAGCCTGATCATGGGCCCGGGCCTGACGCTGGACCTGCACCGGCGCGAGGCGACCGTCGCCGGGACCGTGGTCAAGCTGACGCCGACCGAGTCGCGGCTGCTCTACGCGCTGGCCGCGAACCTCGGCAAGGTGGTCTCGACCGACACGCTCCTCGTCCGTGGCTGGGCCGAGACCGAGGATGCGGACCCATCGTACGTCTGGGTCACGATGCGACGGCTGCGCCAGAAGCTCGAGGTCGACCCCAACCGGCCCGTCCACCTGCTGACCGTGCGGGGCGTCGGCTATCGACTCGTGGCGGCCTCATCGTCGAGGCCCGGCAACTCGGTCGCGACCGGCGGTGGTTGACGACGGTGCTCGACGACGCCGCTGACGATGGCCGGGGGTCGACCTCCGCGTCGGCGGCGGGCGACCGGGCCGAGGGCCCGCGGTTCGGGTTCCGCACCCGCCTGACGATCGCGCTCATCGCCGCCGCCATCCTGCCGCTGGCCGGATTCGGGATCCTGCTCCTGCTCTTCGGCAACGGCAGCCAGCCGGCGGACCCGAACGTGGGTCGCCTGCTGCTGTTCGCGCTCGCGATCGTCGTGACCCTCGCGATCATCGCCTCGTACCTGCTCGTCGCCGACCTGACCGCCCCACTCCGATCGATCGCGGCCGCCGTCGACCGGGTCTCGGCCGGCGACCTGTCCACCCCGATCCACGTGGCCGGCGACGACGAGCTCGCCCACCTGGCCGAGAGCCACAACCGGCTCGCGTCTGATCTGGAGCGGCGGAACCACGAGCTGGGGCGGATCCTCGCGGCCATCGAGGCGGTCACGCCGCGGGACGGCGTCGACTTCCTGGCGGCCCGTGCCGCCGAGGACGCCAAGGTGGCGTTCGGGATGATCGACGCGGCGATCTACATCGGCGACCCGTCCGCTATCCCGATCCAGGACACCGTCCCGGGCGAGTCCCGCCCGTTGCGGGCCATTCTGCGCGCCGGCAGCGACGTCCTCGGCGTGTTGTTCGGCCGGCTCCCGGCGACGCGGCGCTGGGAGCGAGCCGACCAGGACCTCCTCGACCTGTTCGCCCACCACGTCGCGATCGCCGTTCGCAACGCCCAGCTGTTCGCGCAGGTCGAGGCGCAGAACGCCCAACTGGTCGCGGTCGACGCGGCCAAGGACGACTTCCTGCGCGGCGTCAGCCACAACCTCCAGACGCCACTCACCAGCATCCGGGCCCACGCCGACCAGCTGGGGAACGATCGCCCGGATCGTCGCCTCGGGATCATCGCCGAGCAGTCGGAACGGCTCTCGCGTATGGTCCGGCAGCTCCTCACCGTGTCTCGGCTGGAGTCGGGGACCTTCCACCCGCGGACCGAGGTCGTCAACCTCGGGTTGCGGATCCGCAAGGCCTGGGAGGCCCTCGGCGTCGACGACGTCGAGTTCAGCCTCGACGACCAGACCGAGGGCTGGCTGGCGATCGCCGATGCCGATCAGCTCGACCAGGTCCTTTGGGCGCTCCTGGACAATGCGCTCAAGTACGGCGAGCGACGCCCGGTCAGCGTGGACGTCGCGGTCGAGGGGGAGGCCTCCCGCCTGCGGGTCACGATCACCGACGGCGGGTCCGGCGTCCGGGAGGCCGATCGGGACCGGCTGTTCGGGCGCTTCGAACGAGGCACCCAGATGAACGAGCAGGGCAGCGGCCTGGGGCTCTACGTGTCGCGCGAGTTGTGTCGCGCGATGGACGGCGACCTCGTGCTCGAGCCGCCGGTCCGCGGTCGCGGGGCCGCGTTCAGCATCTACCTCCCGGGCGAGCCCGCCACGGAGGGTTGACGGAGCGCGGCCGACGCCGCGGGATCAGCGCGTGGTCGAGTCGGCGAGGGACGAGCCGCTCGCGGCCGGCGATCGGGCGGGTCGAGCCGTCCAGATCAGCCGGAACGGATCGCCCCCGATGAGGACGGCCGCGGTGATCCCGACGACGAGCCCGAGCATGGCGTTCGCGTGGAAGAAGGCCACCGCGAAGTTCGCGACGTACCAGCCGGCGAAGAACCACAGCACGGTCGAGAGGACTCGGAGCTTCCTGGTGGAGAGCGCATGAAGCTTCATGTACGCAGCGTGGACCCGATCGCCGGGGAGGCAAGGGGCCCGTAGGTCCCGCTTCGGGACGCCGGCGGTCCTAGTCGTCGAGGTCGTAGGTGTCCCGCCGACGGTTCGCGAGCGACGGGATCTGGCGCCGCACGGCCGCCACGCGATCGATGTCGAGCTCGGCCCGAACGATGGAGACCGCGTCGGGTGCCTGGGCGACGATCGTGCCCCATGGATCGATGACCATCGAGCGTCCGAACGCCGGATAGCCGGTCGGCCCGCCGATCTGGGACGGCGCGATCACCCACGCGCCGTTCTCGATGGCGCGAGCCCGCAGCAGCACCTCCCAGTGATCGCGGCCGGTCCGCTCCATGAAGTTGGCCGGCACGGTCAGCACCTGGGCCCCGGCGAGGGCGAGCGTCCGGTAGAGCTCCGGGAACCGGATGTCGTAGCAGATGGATAGGCCGATCGCGACGCCATCGACGTCGGCGACCACCGTCTCGGCTCCAGCGGTCACCCGTGCCAATTCGGCGTCGACCGGCCCGTCGTCGACCGCGACGTCGAAGAGATGGATCTTGCGATACGTCGCGGCGATCGTGCCGTCGGGTCGGATCAGCACGCTCGTGTTGTACGGCCGATCCGGGTCGGCCGAGGATTCGGCCAGGCTGCCCACGAGGACCCAGGCGCCATGTCGCTGGGCGACGGCCGCGAACGGGCTCGTGTGGTCGCCCGGGATGGGCCGGGCGGACGCGCGATAGCCGTCGTCCCCGCCACGGTACTGGAGGTACTCCGGCAGCGCGACAAGACGCGCGCCACCCGCGGCCGCCTCGGCAGCGAGATCCGCGGCACGCGCGATGTTCGCGGCGACATCGCCGGTTGCGTCGAGTTGGACCAGGGCAACGGCAAGCTTCACGAGGACATCCTATCCGCGTGCGTGGTCAGCGGATGCCGGTGTCGTAGGCGAGATCCACCGTGGCGACCTGCCCGTCCGCGACGGTCACCGGATGCGGGTCCGGGACGCCCATCAGCCCTTCCGGGGCCAGTCCGACCACCACGTAGTCGCCGGCCGGCACCGGAAGCGAGAAGGTGCCATCGGCGTTCGTCCGTGTCCGCGCCACCTCGGCGCCGGTCGCGTCCTGCACGACGATCTCGGCATTCGCGACCGGTCGCGGGTCGCAGGCCGGGTCGCCCGGTCGCTCCACCGGGCATACCGGACCGGCTGTGGCCCGTCCAACGATCCCGGTCTTGATCGTGGGGACGACGGTCGGCAGCGCGTCGGGCGGGACCGGGTCGCCGGCCTCGGACAGCAGCCGGACGGACCCGTCGGGGGCTACGGCGTAGGTCCAGGTGTGGCGTTCGATGCAACCCGACTGGCAATCGCCCCACCCGACGCTGACGGTGACGACGAAGGCCCCGACCCCGGAGGCCGGCTTGGCCTCGTACCACGCCGATTGGCCGATGAGATCGGGATCACGGGGCCCGATCCCGGCGAATCGCGGCTCGGCGGCGACGACCGCGGCCATCGCCCCTTCGGGCGTCGTGATCGGCACGGGCGGTCCGGACGGAGGCGCTGACGGCTGGGTCGTCCCGGCAGAGCTCGAGCACGAGGTCACGGTGGCGGCGGCGATGAGCACGAGAGCCGTGAAGAATCGGGAAGCGGTGGTCATGGCGCTCGGACGATGATGCACCGCTCGCGGTTTCCGGCATCCCGTGGGCGCGACGCCTCGGGCGTGCGCAACCGGCGGAAGCCATCGTTGGCGACGACTTCCGCCAGGAGCGCGGCGGCTCAGGAGGATGGAGACGGACTGGGCCGCGGCTCGAAGCGGATCGACTTGACGATCTGGTCGAGTTCGGCGAGGTCCGCGGCGGACACTCCCGGCACGTACATCGTGTCGATCACCTGCCGGGTGCCGTCAACGTCGACGATGTAGACCGTGTTGTGCTGACCATTGCCAAACGTCCATGGGCCGGCGGCGTACGGGGCGCCTTGGTACCACCGACCGAAGACCCGAAAATCGCCATCGGAATCGCACGTGGTGGCGACGTCGAGACCTTCCGGTATCGACAATTCGACCTTCTTGCCCGGGAAGCCGCCCACGACAACGTCGGTCGGCGGGGAGGCATCGGGGCCGGCCTGCGCATTCAAAGCGATCGCGAGGTCGTTGACCGTCGGTCCGACGGGTGGAACGAGTGCCGTCCCAAGCCAATGGCAGCCACCGGTGTAGACGTTCCCGACTAGATGTGCGCCGAACTGGAGGTCGTAATTATCGCCATTATCGCCACTTCCCGGGACATTCTTGCCGACGCTCACAAAATCGAATGCGGACCAGCCCGTGGCAGGCATCGTGAAGATCATCCGCGATGTGCCAACACAGCACGGGTCGTCGATCGCATAGGTCGTTCCGGGGGCGAAACTGCCGACGAAGTTCAGGATGGGCGACGGAGTGGGTGTCGGCGACGGAGACGGGCTTGGCCCGGGTCCGCCGATCCCGCCCTGCTTGGGCAGGAGATTGATCCCGACGAAGGCGACGACCACCACCGCAACGGCGGCGATCGCCAGCTTGAATGCACTCATGGTGGGAACCCTCCGCGCCGGCCACCAGGCACGGCGCTGATGTGTCATCTGGATCCGGTCGCGCGAGGCCGAGAGCAAACGCTCCGGGGCGCGATCCGGGGCTTCGGCCTCGAGCCACGCTGCGATCCGCGGATCTGGATCGGGTCGCATCGTCATGCCAGTGCCTTTCCGACCGATCCGCTCCGCGCGTCCGCCTCGAGGGCGGCGCGCAGCGCATCGGTCGCGTAATGGAGCCGCGACTTGGCCGTTCCGACCGGGATCCCGATGGTCGTGGCGGCCTCATCGACGGTCATGCCGAGGTAGTGGTGGAGGACGACGATCGTGCGGTGATCGATCGACAATCGATCGAAGACGCGCGCGAGCTCATCGCGATCGGCCAGCGCACCGGCGCCGTCCGGCTGGGTGGGCTCGGCGTGAAGGACGGTGACGTTCGCCGCGTAGCGGCGACGGCCCCGCGCTTCGTCGGTGATCGAGTTCAGGAGCAACCGGTTCAGCCAGGCATCGAACCGGTCCGGGTCACGGAGTCCGGGAAGATCCCGCCAGCAGCGAACAAGCGCCTCCTGTACGGCGTCTTCCGCGCTGTCGAAGTCCCGAAGGATCAGCCGCGCGATCCGGTACAGGTGATCGATCAGCGCGGTCATGAGGATGTCGAACGCGTCTCGATCACCCTCCCGCGCCAGCCGCACCAGTTCCGTGTTCGTCACCGATCCCTCGCCTTCTTCCCTGCGATCACCGGTGCAGGCCGGCGATCACCCGTATTGGCGGGAATGCGGACAGGATGGTTCAAAGAACGGCCCGGCGCCCCCCGAACGAGTCGGAGGACGCCGGGCGACACGGGGACCCTGATCGGGTCAGGGCGTCACGGTGGGGGCCGCGCTAGGTTCCGCTGTTTCGAAGCGGATCGACGCGACGATCTGATCGAGCTCGGCGCGGTCCGCTGCGGACGTGCCCGGCAGGTACATCGCGTCAATCACCTGCCGCTTGCCGTCGACGTCGACGATGTAGAACGTGTTGCGCTGGCCAATTCCGTGGATATACGGCTCGGTGCCGTATCCGTCGTCGATGACGAGTCGACCAAAGATCGGATCACTGCCACCGCCATCGGAATCGCACGTCGCCAAGTCGAGACCTTCCGGCATCGACCACTCGACCTTCTTGCCGGGGTGACCTCCCACGGTCACATCTGTCGGTGGGGAGGCACCGGGTCCGGCTTGGGCGAACATCGCGGTCGCGAGGTCATCGACCGTCGGTCCGACGGGTGGGACGCGCTCGGTCCCCCGCCAATGGCAGCCACCCGTGTAGATGTTGTCGACGCGGCGTGGCGTGACATACAGGTCGAAGATGTCCGACTCACCAGCCGGGACTTCCTTTGCGATGCGCCACGGTTCCAACGGGGCGTTCCAGCCGGTCGCAGGGATCGTGAAGGTCAGCCGCGATACGACGCAGCATGAGTCGGTGATGGCATAGGTCGTCCCTGGAACGAAACTGCCACCGGAGAAGTCCACGATGGGCGAAGGCGTGGGTGTCGGCGACGGGCTTGGGCCAGGGCCGGCGACGTTGCCGCCTCGCGGAAGGAAGTAGATACCCGCCACCGCGACGACCACCAGAGCGGCCGCCGCGATCGCGAGCTTCGCATAGGCGTTCATGTCTCGGAACCTCCGCGCCGGCCACCAGGAACGGCGCTGTGGGGTCGAGGGGAGCTGGTCGAGAACGGCGTCGAGGACGCGGTCCGGGAGGGCCGTCGCGCCCACCTCCAGCCACGACCGGACGATGCGCGTGGTGTCGCGGTCGGTACTCATCGAGTCGCCTCCCGCGCCACCGGGCGCGCATCGGCATCGAGCGCCGCGCGCAACCCGCGCATCGCGTGATGAAGTCGGGAACGGACCGTCCCGGGAGGGACACCGAGCGTCTCGGCGACCTCCTCGAGCGGCATGTCGAGGTAGTGGTGGAGCACGACCACCGCACGGTGGTCGATGGAAAGTCGGCGGAAGCCGCGTTCGAGCTGGTCGCGATCGACGACCGTGCTCGTGCCGTCCGCGACCGACGGCTCGATGGCCGGGAGGACGCGGACGTTCGGCTGCCATTGGTGGGTCCGGCGACCCTCGACGTAGCAGGCGCGCACGAGGAGCCGGTACGACCAGGCGTCAAAGCGCGCCGGGTCGCGGAGTTGCGGAAGGTCCCGCCAGATGGTCAGCAGCGCCTGCTGCGTCGCATCCTCGGCGAGGTCGGTGTCGCGCAGGATCCTGTGCGCCACCGCGTGGAGCCGGTCGCCCACGCCGACGGCGAGGCTCGCGAAGGCCTCCTCATCGCCATGTTGCGCCCGGATCACGAGACTGGTGTCCATCGCCCTTCCGCCATGGCGCCCGGCCGATCCGGACGCTCATACCGTATGGGCCTCGTCCAGTCCGATGTGACTCAAAACTCGCCGCCGCACCATGCGATCACGGGGCAGGCGAGGGGGTCGGGAGGCCGTCGCGCCACGTCGGCGACGGCCTCCCGGGCGGTGTGCTACTTGGTCTTGGCCTTCGAGCCGGCGCGCGGCGCGAAGCTGTCGCGCGTCGCCCTGACCTCCGCGAGCACCGAGTCCAGGACCTTCCGACCGTGGACCTCGCGTGCCGCGAGCGTGTCCAGCAGGATGTCCTCCTGCTTGTAGGCCTCCTTGGTCTCGCCTTCGGCGGCGAGCCATGTCGCCATCCGGTCGATGGTCTCCTTGAACCGCACATGACCGAACGTCTCGGCTGATTGTTCGGGCGCGGTCGTCAGCGCGGTCGTCAGGCGCTCCTTCGCCTCGTCCGGCCGGGCGTTCAGGGTCTTGATCCGGAACGGCTGATCCTTGTCCTTCGAATCCTCGGTGAGGGTCTTGTACGACTTGGCGAGCGCGTTGCCGAGCACGAGGTTCGCGTGCGCGGCGACCCGGCGGTGGGGCAGCTTCTCGGCGATCTCCTGCAACGTATCCGTTGCGTCGTGGAGCACGCGCGTTCCCTCGAACGTGAGGACGCGACCGACGTCGTCGGTGAAGAAGTCCTGCGCGAGCAGTTCGTCCTCGTAGCTCTTCGGCGGCGCGACTTGCAGCTTCAGCTCATTCGAGACGATGTCCTCCCCGCTCGGGAGATGGAGGCAGATCTGGATGCTGTAGTTGCCCGGGGTCGAGAGGTCCCATCCGCTCTTGCCCACGGATGCGAGCAACGGCGCGTAGATGGCCTCGCCGGGGGCCAGCACCCGGTCCGTGGGCTCGAGGCAGTAGCGAGCGAACGGCAGGATCTGCCGGCTCGGACTGCCTTCCTTCTTGACGATGACCGTGATGTCCTGGTCGAGGTCGAGGACGTGCTCACTCACGACCTGCGGGCGTGTCGACGTGTTGATCAATTTGAGCTCGATGGTGATCGGCTCGAGGAACTCGAACAGCGGACGATCGCGGTTGACGCGAACCACCAGCCCGAACGTCGGCTCCGGGAGCGCATTGGCCGCCTGGAAGCCGTGGTTGTCGAACCAGAGCGCGTTGCCCTGCTCGACGAACTTGGCCGGTGCGTGGCGCAGGAAGAGCAGTTCCTGGTCGCTGAACCGGTATTCGAAGTCGGCGAAGAACGCGGTGGTCCCGCCGCTCACGTTGTATGGGTAGTTCATGAACGAGCGCGCCTCGGGCTCGTCGACCAGGGGGATCCAGGGCCCGTGGCCGCCCGAGGTGAGCGACTTCTGCCAGGCGTGGGCCAGGTTGAACGCATGCCCGGTCTCGTGGACCGCGGTCCAGAACCGCATCCGTTCCACGAACGCGACGGGCGCGGGATCTCCGGCCGGGGGGTTCGAGATGAACGACTGGTTGAAGATCGCCGTGCCCTGCCGTTGCTGCGGGCCGATGTCATCGAACATGATCCCGCCGAGACCTGTCCCCATTTCGTGGGTCGAGGCGAAGAAGACCCACGCCGCCCATTGGGCCTTCGGCGCAAAGTGCGACCAGTAGACCTGCATCGCGTCGTGCATCTCCTGGTTGCTCCAGAGCGCGTTGGCGCCGGCACCGGCGATCGGCACGGGCCCACCAGGCGACGAGGTGACGTTGAACCCGGCACGTCGGAAGACCTGCTGGATCGAGAGGTTCTCGCACGGCAGCGTCGCCGGGTGGTTCGGGTGGGCGCACGTGTCGACCGAGGTCGTGGCCGTCTCACCGCCCTGGAAGTCGATCTCGAGGTCCACGTCGTGGAAGTACGGCGAGGCGTACTTGTACGTCCGGATCCGCGTGATATTCGGGCCCGTGAACGTGATCCGGGCGGTCCGGGCCGACGGCCACCAGCCGCCAAACGTCTCGACGACCACGCCCGTGTACGGGAAGGGCGCCGTGGGTGGATCGCGGTACCAGATCGCCCCGGCATACGTCCGCGGGCCGGTCGGCGTCAGGTTGGCGATCCAGTGGACGTTCGAGAAAAGTCCGGTCGTCATGTCGCCACTGACCGCCATCTCGGGATAGCGGCCGTCAACGTCGAGGCGGACGGTTTCCCGAAGAACGGGGAAAAGCCACGAATCGGCGGTGTCGGAGACGTCGGCCGAGCCGTGGTCGGGTGCGCCAGTCCGCTGGCCGTTCGTTCCTGATTCGATGCGAGGACCCGGATCCGGGTTCGGGATCGGGATCGGGATCCGCTCCGGGATGCGTTCCGGCACCCGGAATGGCGGCCACTGCAAGGTCCACGTGTACAGCCCGCTCGCGGCGAGCGGGAAGCGGATCGGCCACGGGAATGGAAGCGACAGGGCTTCCTCATCGCCGGAGAGCTGATCCGGTGCTTCTGTCAGTCGGATGGTTTCGAGCGTCATCGAAGCTTCTCCTCGTGCGTGTCGAACGACGCGACAGTCAGAGGCGGTCACCTCCCCCTTCATGCATAGCCGAACGGCTCCTCGGCCAGACGGTGGACGAGGGCATCACCCACGAGGGACACGGCGACGTAGGCGCCGCCGGGTTGTTCGGGGACGGACACGACGGTCGAGAGCTCCCGAACGGGCAGGCTGACCTCGAGCTCGACCGGCCCGGCGACCTCGACGTCGAACGCCTCGGCCAGGCTGATCTGGGTCATGGTCGTGACGGCTTCCCGCTGGTAGACCAACAGGCCGTCGACACGGACTTCCACCGTGTCGTTGTCGAAGCCGTCCTGCAGCGCGACGTGGAGGTTCCCCACCGTATGCTCCTCCCCCGAAGATCGCCGACCGCGCGCCTCGGCGACCCCGCCACGTCGTCCGGAAGCCCCGTGCCGGATCGCGTGACCGACGGCGAACCCGCGGGTTCTTCCGTCCTGCCGTCAGGGTACGCCCCACTCGCAAGGGTTGACCAGTGACCAGGACCATTTGACTACGCGGGACGCGCGCGAGACCGGGACCTCGGCCTCCGTATACTCGCGACGTGGATGCGCGCCGTCTGGCGGGCCTCGACCGCGCGATCGAAGGGCGCGTCATCCGACCCGATGCGCCCGACTACGACGATGCCCGCCGGACCTTCAACGGCATGATCGATCGACGTCCGGCGGCGATCGTCCGCTGCACCACCGATGACGACGTCGGTGCGGCGATCGGTGCCGCCCGCGACCATGGCCTGCCGCTCGGCGTCCGTGGCGGCGGGCACAGCGTGGCCGGCTCCGCGATCGTCGAAGGCGGGATCGTCGCCGACCTGTCGCCGATGCGGACCGTCGACATCGACCCGGATGGCCGGGTCGCCCATGTCGGCGGCGGCACGCAGTGGCAAGACCTCGACGCGCCGGCGTTGCTCCACGGGCTGGCCGTCCCGGGCGGCGTCTATGGCGACACGGGCGTCGGTGGCCTCACGCTCGGGGGCGGGATCGGGTTCCTGATGGGGATCGGCGGCCTGTCGTGCGACAACCTGGTCGGGGCCCGGGTGGTCACCGCGGACGGCCGGATCGTCGAGGCGTCCGAGGATCCCGACCTCCTCTGGGCCCTGCGCGGCGGCGGCGGCAATTTCGGCGCCGTCACGCGACTCGACCTGGCGCTCCATCCGCTCGGTCCGATGTACGGCGGCGCGGTGACGGTCCCGCTCGGCGACGGCGCCATCCTGCGGCGCTGGTCGACACGGATGCGCGATGCGCCCGACGAGCTACTCCCGATGATGATCACGGGGTTCGACGAGGGCGAGGCCGTGCTGCAGATGCAGTTCGCGTACGTCGGCGATCCGACGATCGGCGAGCGCTACGCGATCGAGATCCTGGGGGACGCCGAGGCGGTCCGGACGAACCTCCGCCCGTGCACCTACCTCGACATCCAGGCGATCAACGCGATCGAGCCGTTCGGGGCCCGCCACTACTGGTCGTCGACCTTCGTGACCGACCTCGACGACGAGCTCGTCGACCTGTTGGTCGCGGTCGCGCCGACCATCCCGACGCCAGAGTCGGGCTTCCTCCTCGAACCGATGCACGGGGCCGCACGCCGGCGCGGCTTGGAGCACGCGGCGTTCGCCAACCGCTCGGCGCGGTTCCACGTCACCGCGATCGGCACCTGGCATGGCCCCTCCTTCGACGACGAGGGCGTGTCGTGGAGCCGCGCGATGACGGCGCAGATGATCGGGTGGTCGAGCGGCGGGCTATACGTCAACTACGCGATGCCCGGCGAGGCCGTGTCGTCCAGCCCAGCGGACCGCAAGGATCGCGCCCGAGCCGCCTACCCGCCCGAGGTCTTCGCGCGACTGCAGGGCGTGAAGCGTCGGTACGACCCGGACAACCTGTTCCGCGGCAACCTCAACATCGCGCCGGCCTAGCGGCGATCACAGGGGAAGCACGACGGCCACGATGCCGACGACCGCGCCGATCGCGATGGCGGCGAGTCCGATCCGTCGCGCCTGCGCGCGGTCGAGCGCCCGAGCGGCGTCATCGGCGACCGCCTGCGTGTCGCCGACCGGGCCGAAGTTGAAGATCCCCCGGCTGCCGAAGCCGGCACAGAACTTGAACCACGCCTGGAGGTAGCCGGACGCCGCCATGATCGCCGGGAGGGCGACCAGCCCCCGGGCGAGCGGCGGCGCGTCGATCGCCACGAGTGCGACGAACAGGAGCGCCGTCGCGACGAGCCCGATGTGCCCGGCTCGTCGCCGACGGGCGATCTCCTCAGGGCCGATGTTGCAGACGCCCGGCCGGTACTCGGTGCCGACGATCGGCATCCCCGGCGTACCTGCTGAGAAGGCGTGGATGGTCATCTCGCCCAGCATGGTAGCCGTGGATCGCGAAGGCGTCAGGCGGGCCGCGGCGCCGGACAGGGCCGCGGGGACTTTCGACCGTCCGCCGTAGGGACTATCCTCCACTCCTCGACAAGGTTCGCGATAAGAAGGAGGTCAGATGCGGAACCCACCCATTCTCGTCTCGGTGCTCGGGTTCTTCGGAGTCATGGCCGGGCTGTACTGGCTGTACCTGGGCCTGCGGATCCTCGGCTTCGACTGGTTCGGGATCCTTGGCGACCTCAAGCCGTTCGAGCAGAGCGGCCTCTGGGGTTGGCTGGCCATCGGCGCCGGCATCGCCTGGCTCGCGGCGTCCTTCGGCCTGTGGTCGCTCCAGCCCTGGGCGTGGCTCTTCACGATCATCGTCGCCGGGTTCGCGCTGTTCGAGGCCTTCCTCTGGTTCCTCGAGGCCCCCGGCTCCGGTGTCGGATTCGCCTCCGCGATCATGCCGCTGATCATCATCCTGTACATGAATTCTCGAGAGGTGAAGGCGGCGTTCGGGCAGACCGACCCGGGCAGCGGAGCCTGACATCCGCGCCGACCTCGCGGTCGGTATCGTTCAGGAGGAGTGAGTGCTGGTGAGCGCCGGCCGTCCCTCGAGGCGGCCGGTCGCCAGTTTCGTGGTGGCGATCGGCCACACGCGGGGTAGGAGGCTGACATGACTGAGAGCGTCGCGGGCGCTGCCGATGCGGCAGTGGCCTGGCATGGCCTGACACCGGCCGATGCCCTCGAACGCCAAGCCGTCGACCCTACCCAGGGCCTGTCGACCGCCGAGGCCGAGAAGCGTCGGACGCGCTTCGGCCCGAACAAGTTCGCCGAAGGCGCCAAGGAGCCGCGCTGGCAGGCGTTCGTGCGTCAGTACAAGGACCCGATGCAGATCGTCCTGCTCGGGGCGGGCATCCTCAGCCTCTTCATCCCCAACCAGGTGCCCACCGGCGTCGTCCTCATCGCGCTGACCCTGCTCAACGCCGCCATGGGCCTGAGCCAAGAGGGCAAGGCCAACGCCAGTGTCGCCGCCCTCCAGAAGATGATGGTGGTCAAGGCGAAGGTCCGGCGAGACGGTGGGCTCGCCGAACTGGCGATGGAGGACCTCGTCCCTGGCGACGTCGTCAACATCGAGGCCGGCGACCTCGTGCCGGCCGACGGGCGGATCCTCACCGCGGCGACGCTCGAGATCGACGAGTCGGCACTGACCGGTGAGAGCCTCCCGGTCCCCAAGCAGGTCGAGGCCGTCGCCGCGGATGCCGCTCTCGGGGATCGCGTCGACCTGGCGTTCATGAACACCCAGGTGACTCGCGGCGCGGGCATGATCCTCGTGGTCAACACCGGGATGGCCACTGAGGTCGGCCATATCAGCGGCATGCTGCAGGTGACGAAGGACGAGGTCACACCACTCACCCGGCAGCTCAACGGGCTGACCAACCAGATCCTCATCATCGCCGGCCTCGCGCTGGCGGCCTCGATCGGCATCGGCCTGGCGAGGAACACCCCGTTCGACGTCTTGTTCCTGACCGCCATCGCGTTCTCCGTTTCGGCGATCCCGACCGGCCTGCCCGCGGTCGTGACGGCCATCCTCTCGATGGGGACGACGACCCTCGCGAAGGCCGGCGCGATCGTCAAGCGGCTGCGCTCGGTGGAGACCCTGGGCTCGACCTCGGCGATCAACTCCGACAAGACCGGGACCCTGACCCTCAACCAGATGACGGCTGTCCAGATGGCCGTCGTCGGTCGGCGTTACGCCATCTCGGGCGAGGGCTACTCGACCGTTGGCCAGATCACTCGTGTCGGGGGACAGCCCGACGTGCCGCTCGACCAGCTGCTGCTGCCGATGGCGCTGTGCGCCGATGCCGAGGTCAAGGACGGCGCACTCGTCGGCGACCCGACCGAAGGCGCACTAGTGGTGCTCGCGGCGAAGGGCGGGGTCGATCCGGCGCTGACGCGCGAGCAGTATCCGCGCGTCGCGACGTTGCCGTTCGACGCGGCCTACAAGTTCATGGCGACGTTCCATCGGCTACAGGACGACTCGGGCAAGGAGGTCATCCGCGCGTTCGTGAAGGGCGCACCTGACCAGCTGCTCGCACGTGCCTCGGCCGCCCTCGGCCCGGACGGCAGCACGCACCCGATCGCCGAGGTCCGCGAGCCGTACCTCGCCGAGAACGATCGACTCGGCGAACAGGGACTGCGGGTCATGGCGACGGCGCAGCGCGACTTCGATCCGGCGTCGTTCGATCCCGACGCCGACCTGCTCCCCCTGGTCACGGACCTCCAGCTGCTTTCCCTGGTCGGCATCGTGGACCCGCCTCGGGCCGAGGCCCGGGACGCCATCGCCAAGGCAAAGGCGGCCGGCATCAAGGTCCGGATGATCACCGGCGATCACGCCGTGACGGCCGAGGCGATCGCGACCCAGCTCGGTATCGAAGGACGGGCCATCACGGGCGCGGAGTTCTCGGCGATGTCCGACGACGAAGCCGATCGCAAGATCGACGAGATCGGTGTCATCGCTCGGGTTGCGCCCGAGGACAAAGTCCGCCTGGTCGAGATCCTTCGGCGCAAGGGCCACATCGTGGCCATGACCGGCGACGGCGTGAACGATGCGCCGGCCCTCAAGATGGCCGACATCGGCGTGGCGATGGGCATCACGGGCACCGAGGTCTCGAAGGAGGCCGCCGTGATGATCCTGACCGACGACAACTTCGCGACCATCGTGCGGGCCGTGGAACAGGGTCGTGCGCTCTACGACAACCTCATGCGCTACATCCGGTTCCAGATGGCGTGTCTTTTCGGTTTCATCAGCACGTTCCTCGGGGCGAGCATCTTCAACATCCTCTCGGGCGTGCCGTTCCTGCCGTTGCAGACGCTGTGGATCAACTTCACCGTCGACATCTTCCAGGCGATCGGCCTTGGCTACGGGCGTCCTCGCGAAGGCCTGATGGAAGACGCGCCGAGGCCAAAGAACGAGGAGATCCTGCCGCGACCGTTGTTCCTCTGGTTGGCGTTCGTCGGGATCTTCATGGGCATCGGGACGCTCGGCGTCATCGTCTGGGCAGTGAACAGCTTCGATGACACCGTCGCACACACGATGGGCCTGGTCACGTTCTCGCTCTTCCACTTGTTCTTCTCGCTCGAGACGGCGAACGAGGAACGGACGATCTTCAGCAGCGAGCTGCTGGAAAACCCCGTGCTTCTGAAGACCTCGGGGCTGTCCCTGCTGACGATCTTCCTGGCGACGACGTTCGGTCCACTCCAGCGGGTCCTCGACACCGTCGAGCTGACCATCGAGCAGTGGGCCATCTGCGGGATCGTCGCGGCGCTGATCATCGTCGTGTCGGAGGTCCGCAAGGTGATGCGACGGCGGGCCGCGCCCGTTGCCGCGGTGACCGTCCAGCCGGCGGCGACCTAGCGATGGCCGTCATCATCCCGCGCTGGGAGTGGCGGACGTTCGGCCAGCAGTTCGGCGCCGCCGAGGCGGCGTTCGCGGCCATGGCCTCGACCGGGGTCAATGACAGCGACGAGACCTACCTGCTGGTCTCGACCAAGGGGTCGCCAACCGACGTCGTCAAAGTCCGGTTCGACCTCATGGACGTGAAGGTGCTCCGAGAAGTGTCCGCCGTCGGACTCGAGCGCTGGGAGCCGATCCTGAAGGTCGGGTTCCCGATGCCGGCGGCCGACGTCGGACGGGTGTGTGAAGCACTGCACATCCCGCCAGCGACGCTCACCCGAGACGGCTACACGCTGGAGCAGTTCCTCGACGAGGTCGCGGGTCCGAGCGGCGCGGTCCGGGCTGTCACGGTCCACAAGCACCGCATTCGCTACACGGTCGGCGGCTGCTCAAGCGAGGTCTCCGATGTCGTCGCCGACGGGCGGACGATCCGGACGATCGCCATCGAGTCGGAGGACGCGGCGGCCGTCGTCGCCGCCGTCAGCTCGGTCGGGCTCGACGGCTACGTCAATACGAGCTATCCCCGCGCGCTCGTGGCACTGCTCGAGGATCGGCCGCCGCGTTTCGCGGTGATCGACGTCGGGACGAACTCGGTCAAGTTCCACATCGGCGAGCGCGGTGGAGACGGCGCGTGGCGGACGGTCGTCGACCGCGCCGAGGTCACGCGGATGGGCGAAGGACTCGACGTCAACGGAGTCGTCGCCCCGGCGGCGCTGGAACGGACGATCGCGGCGCTCCGCGGCATGGTCGACGAGGCGCGGGACCGCGGGGCGGTTCGGATCGCCGCGGTGGGCACTGCGTGGCTGCGAGCGGCGACCGACCGCGATGCCGTCCTTGCCGCCATCCGGTCTCGAACCGGCCTGACCGTCGAGGAGCTCCCTGGGGAGGAGGAGGGCCGGCTCGCCTTCCTGGCCGTCCAGACCGGGATCGTGTCGGCCGATGCCCGCCTCGCGGTCTTCGATACGGGCGGCGGCAGCTCCCAGTTCACCTTCGGCCGCGGCGGCCACGTGGACGAGCAGTTCAGCGTCCCGGTCGGGGCCGTGAAGTACACGGAACGGTTCGGGCTGGCGAACGTCGTGACGCCGACCGTCCTCGCCGAGGCTCGCGCGGCGATCGCCGCGGATCTGTCCAGCATCGACGGCCGAGAGACGCCCGACGCCCTCGTCGCGATGGGCGGTGCCGTCACCAACATCACGGCCGTGAAGCACGAGCTCGCGGTGTACGACCCCGAGGTCGTCCAGGGCACCGTCCTCGATCATGCGGAGATCGATCGCCAGATCGAGCTTTATCGATCCCGTGACGTCGAGGCTCGACGCCAGATCGTCGGCCTCCAGCCGGCCCGCGCCGAGGTCATCCTGGCCGGCGCCCTGATCGTTCGCACGATCATGGAGAAGCTCGACCAGGCCTCGCTGACGGTCAGCGACCGCGGGCTTCGCCACGGGCTGCTCGTCGACCGCTTCAGCGAATAGAGCGCCCCCTGAGGAGTCACCGTGGCTGACCGACTCGACCTGCTGAAGACGCTGCGCTCAGGGCTCCCCAGGTCGGCCGGGCCGCCGAAGCACGTGGTCGTGGTGGGGGCAGGGATGGCCGGCCTCACGGCCGCGATGCTGCTCAAGGAGGCGGGTCACCGGGTCACGATCCTCGAGGCGCGCAACCGACTCGGTGGGCGGGTCTACACGTACCGCGGATTCGCCGACGGCATGTACGGCGAGTTCGGGGCGATGCGCTTTCCGAAGCAGCACCACCTCGGCCAGTACCTGATCAACGAGCGCTTCAAGCTCAAGACGACGCCGTTCCCGATGTTCGACGAGGACACGTTCATCCACATGAACGGGAAGCTCGTCAGACGCAGCGACTTCGTGGCCGAGAGCTTCGACTTCAACCTCGCGCCGGGCGAACGCGGCCAGCTCCCGGCCGAGATCCTCAAGGCCGCGATGCTGCCCCTCCGCGAACTTGTCGAGGAACCGGACGGCTGGCGCCGGATCGTCGAGACCTACGACGGATACTCGCTCCTGAGCTACCTGATGGAGCGCGAGGTCAGCGAGCCGGCGCTCCAGATGATGGGGCCGCTGCTCGACCTCGAGGGTCGGGCGCACTTCTCGCTGGTCGAGTGGTTCGCCCATTACCACGAGGACGTCTTCGGGGACCTCGTGTTCATCAACGACGGGGCGGACTCACTGCCGAACGCGTTCGCGCCGCTGTTGACGAATGACACCCGCTTCGGGGCGGTCGTCCATGCGATCGACCAGGGTCCCGACGACATCACCGTCCACTTCCGCGACGGGGTCGGCACCTCGATGGCGGTGACCGCCGATGAGTGCGTCCTGACCGTGCCGCTCGTCCTGCTCCGCCACATGGAGATCGGCGGCCTCGACATCGACAAGCGCTTCACGATCCGCAACGTGTACTACGGCCGGGCGCACAAGATCTTCATGCAGTTCAGCCGCAAGTGGTGGGTCGAGGACTACCAGATCACCCAGGGCATCACTGTGACGGACCTCGCGATCCGCAACGTCGTCTACACGCCGGCCGGCCAGGTCCCGGGCATCGACCGCGGCGTCATCATCGCGTCGTATGCCTGGGAGCAGGACAGCATCGCGTACGGCATGTTGAGCGAGGCGGAGCGCATCTCCCAGGCCCTCGAGGACCTGTGCAAGATCCATCCGGAGGCGCGCTCGACATTCGAGTACGGGGTCTCGTACGACTGGACGCTCGACCCATACGCGGGCGGCATCGGGCCGCTCTTCCGACCGCACGAGATGCGCAGCCAGTTCTACGACGATATCGTGCGCCCGGTCGATCGGCTGTGGTTCGCCAACGACGCCTGCGACCAGCGAGCGCGTCGCTGGATCGAAGGGGCCATCAACGCCGGCGTGAAGAACGCCTACGCGATCAACGCCGGGATGCGCAACGAGCTTCCGGTCGGGTCGACCGAGTAGAGCGGGCCGCGGCACCCGATGGGAGCCGCGGTCGCTCATTCCAGACTCAGGGTGCGGCTGACGGCGAAGCTTCGGTCGCCGCGCTCGGATCGAGCGTGACGGTCGCGAGGACCTCCCTGAACCACGCCTCGTCGTAGTACCGCTCCAACCAGGGATCATCGCCCGAGGTATAGAGCCAGATCAGGTAGCCGCGATCCCCGCTCGACACGACCGCCAGGTTCGAGCAGAGCAGCCCGCTCGCCCCGCCGACCGTGATCGGCTTGCGCGCATCGCCACACGCCCAATCCGGGGCATCGAGGAGGTCGGTCACCCAGGCCTCGCCGGTCTTGCCGGCGAGTGTCTGCGACGCCAATCCGAGAAAAAGGTGGTCCATGAGGACCGGGTCATAGAGGCGGTCCAACGCCGGCGATTCGAAGTTGGTCTCGCTCGACGGCGTCCAGGGCTGCGTTGCTGGAGTGGCGACCCAGCCGGTCGGGTAGGAGATCGAGATGCCGTGGATGTTCGAGGTGAAGGTTTCACCGAGCGGCGGCGGCGCTGAGGGATCCGGGCTCGGCGAGACCGTGGGCGATGGCGTCGGACCGGGTCCGCCGACGCCGGTGTCGGTGCCGGGCCGCCAGACGGCGAACCCGATCGCCCCGACGGCGATGACGGCCACGGCCGCCAGCGCCAGCTTGGCGTAGGTGTTCATGGCTGGGAACCTCCACGGCACGCGGATGAATGCGCGCCGCTGTGGGGTGGTGTCGATGGTCGCGAGGGCCGACTCGAGCACCCGCTCGGGTGCCCGGGCGGGCGTCTCGGTCGAGTAGAAGTCGGCGATCCGTCGTTCGAGCTCGTGGTCGACGCTCATGCCGTCCGGCCCTCCCGCGGGGCGCCGACCGAGGATCGCTCATCGGCGGCGATGGCCGCCCGGAGAGCCTCGATGGCGTAGTGGAGCCGGGACTTGGCAGTCCCGACCGGGATGTCGAGTGCGTCGGCCGCCTCCCCAGGAGACATGCCGAGGTAGAAGTGCAGGATCAGGATCGTGCGCTGGTCGTCGTTGAGGCGACGCAGGCCGCGGTCGAGCTGATCGCGGTCGGCCAGCTCCGAGGTGCGATCCGGCTCGGCCGGTTCGGTGGGCACGACCGTGATCTCGGCGCGCCACCGCCGGCGGTGGCGTCCGATATCGGCACTGGCGCGAACGAGGAGTCGGTAGAGCCAGGCATCGAACCGCTCGACGTCGCGCAACGACGGCAGATCGCGCCAGGCCCTGACCAGTGCGTCCTGGGTGGCATCCTCCGCGAGTTCGGCGTCGCGCAGGATGAGGCGAGCGGTCGCGTACAACCGATCGACGGCGCCGACGGCCAGCACACTGAAGGCCTCGCGGTCTCCGTGCCGTGCCCGCTCGACGAGTTCCGTCTGCACGCCTCGCTCCCTTCCGAGGCGACCGATCTGGTCGCCTATACGCTACGGCGGAGGGCAAGGCCTAGCGGTTCAAAACCCGCGTCCACGCGTGCGGTCAGCCGGGCGGACCGTCGGTCGTTCCCTGGAGCCGAAGGACGTCCTGTCCCGCGCGGAGCTCGAGTACGCCCTTTTCGATCGTGTAGGTGAGCTCAGGCTTCGAAAGGACTGCCCAGATCGCGGCATCGAACTCGGTCGTGCCAGGAAGCGTACAGGTGCTCTCCGTCAGGCTGAGACCGCTGATCCGCAGCGTGCTGCCCTCGGCTGTCACGGTCCCGGTACCCACTCTGCAGGCGTCGACGACGATCCCGCCATCAGCCGTGAACGCGACCGTCGCCTCGATGCTCGTCGAGCCATCAGGAAGATCCGCTCCCACGGTCCAGGTCGTCCCCACGAGCGGCAGCCCGGGCTGGGCGCCCTCCTCGAGCCACCCCTGATCGGGGGCGTAGTCCGTGGCGACGACGCGACCACCCTCGATCACGGAAGCCCAGGCGTAGAAGCGGAAATCCTGCTCACCGGGTTGTGGCGCGTACCACAGACCCGCCTTTTCTGGTGGGGCCCAGCCGTCACCCGGGTAGAAGAAGTCGGGAATGGTCGGCCCCGGCCCGGTGCCTCCATTCCTTTCGCCGACCCAGGCATACGGCGGCCTGGCTTTCGCTTGCGTCTGTCCGGACGCCAGATCCGTGCGCCAGGCTCGGTACCCGTCTGGCAGGTTGTCGATGCCGATCCTCACGTCTGGCGCCCCATCGCGATCCGTGTCCAGCACGAACCCGTACGCGATCCACCGGGTGGATGGATCGGCAACAGGACGCGGAATGACGCTGGCGAGCTCGATCCCAAATGCCGGGGGACTGAGTGGGTTCAGGCCAGCCTCCCGGATGTCGATCCACGCGACGGCGGGGTCGACATCGCCGACTGGGTCGGCGAATTCGAATCCGTCCCAACCGCCTTGAGCAGCATCCCACTGGGCGTTGTCGCCCAGTTCCATCGGCATGACGGCTGCGTCGGTCATCGGCTCGAGGCGGACAGGTGCCGGCCAGTCCTCGGACAGGCGCTCTGGTGTCCACCAAAGCGGTTCGACGCTTGGTGTCGGCGTAGCGCTTGGCGTCTCGGACCGGACCGCGGCGCCGACGGCCAACCCGATCGAGCCGACGGCGATGACGGCCACGGCCGCCGTCGCCAGCCTCGTGTAGGCATTCATGTCTGCGAACCTCCACGGCACGCGGATGCGCTCGCGCCGCTGTCGTTTCATCTCGATGGTCGCGAGGGCGGAACCGAGCACCCAGTCGGGTGCTTGCCGTGGGGCCTCCATCGCGCAGTGGTCGGCGATCCGGCGTTCGAGGTCGTCGTTCACGCTCATCGAGCCGCCTGCCAGCTCGCTCCCGTCCGAACGACCGACCTGGTCGCCTACACGCTACGGCGGAGCCCGATGGGCGGCGGTTCAAAACCAGTTCGGCGGCCGCGGTCCGGCCGAGGCGTCGGCTCGGTCAGTCCGCCGATCGCATGGCCGGCGAACAGCACGCGCAACCGCCCTCGGCGGATCCGAGGACCGCATCGGCCGCCGCGCAGCATGGGCCCGAGTCGCTGATGACCTCGAGCGATCGACGCGGGCGCCCCAGGTGCCCTTCGAGGCCGGCCAGACGCGCATCCAAGGCCTCCAGCCCGGCGATCCGGTCGGCGACCTCGGCTCGGCGATCGGCGATGAGCCGCGGCAGCTCGGCAGTCGAGTCAGCGCAATGCCCGGAGTGGCACCAGCTTGCGATCCTGCCGGCATCCTCGAGTGGCATGCCGAGTCGACGGAGGTCGATCAGGAGCCGCAGGTGCTCGACGTCGGGTTCGCCGTACTCCCGATAGGCGTTCTCCCGCCGCGACGCGGGCGGCAGCCAACCCGAGCGTTCGTAGAACCGGACCGTGTCGGTCGAGACCCCGACCTGCCGCGCGAGTTCGCCGATCCTCATGTCGGCAGGTCGTCGATGACCGGCAGCGAGCTGGCCACGATGCGGGTGAGGCGCCCGATGGCCGCCTCCCGTTCCTCTCTGACCCGTCGGACCTCGGCCGGATCCGCAGCGGGCTCGCCCTGGTACGCCCAACGAAGCCGAAGGCGAGTGCCCCCATCCGCCGCCTCGAGGTCGGCGGTCGCGGCGACCGGCCCGAGCGTCGGAACGGCGAGTCGCCAACCGACGTGGTCATACGGCTGCCAGTCGACGATCTCCTCGAGCGTGGCCAGCCGCCCGGTCACGCATTGGGCGAGCGTCCCGACGCCGCGCCGACCGCCGACCGTGGTCTCGTCGATCCGGATCGGGCCCTCCCACCTTGTCCGGAGGCTCGGTGACGTCAGATGCGCCCATACGACGGCCGGCTCAGCGTGGATCTCGGTGTCGACGTCGAGGACGAGGTCGCCATCCCCGATGTCGAGGCGTTGCCGGTCGCTCTCCGCCCGCCAGCGCGACTCGAGATCCAGGGTGAACGTCGACACCTGCCCGAGGTGTTCGATCGACTCCTCACCGGCCGTGAGGTCCAACTCGGCCGGGTCGAGGCCGAGGCCGCCGAGGGCCGCGGCCGTGAACAGGGCAAAGCCGGCGTGTCGGGCCGCAGCTGCCGTCGATCCCTTGAGCAGGCGATGGACCAGGATGACGTCGGGTCCGGCGAGTTCATCCCGTCCCGCGATGCGGTTCCGGACGTACGAGCCGTGATGGACGAATAGCTTGAGGTCGAGGCGCGGCGCCATCCGGCACGAGTTGCAGTCGCAGCTGGTCGCCTGGTCGATGCTCCGCAGGCGCCGCCGGAAGGCGAGGTAGGCGGCCTCGACCGCGTCGAGGATCAGCGATCCGTCGGCCCGCCCGTCCTCGACGAAGAGGAACGCCGCGTCACCCTCGAACTTGGCCAGTCGCAGCGGCGGATCGAGCCGGCCGACGATGGTCTCGAGGAGGTCGCCGGCGATCACCGGAGCGTGCTCGAGTTCGCTCGTCGAGAGGTATGCGGTATACCCGGTCAGGTCCGCGATGACGAGGAAGCCGGTCTCCGGTATCGATGCCATGCGCGGACCATAGACCTTGGAGTCACTCCAATGTCAAGACCCCCTGGCACGCGGCCTGGTCGGGCGGCGAGGCGATGTTCACGCTGATGTCGCGGGCCACCTCAACAAGCCATCACCTAGACATCACCGCGGATGCGGGAGAAGACCACGCAATCGACGGGAACGGCGTCGTGATGCAAGTCCCAGGCGCGGAGCACGCCCTCACGCAGGAAGCCCGCTCGCTCCACCATCCGGAACGACGCCTCGTTTCCGACCATGATGAAGGCGTCCAGGCGGATGGCCGCCGTGGTCGCCAACGTCCAGTCCGCCACCAGGCGCAGGGACCGGGCGCCGACACCGCGACCACGGGCCGCCGGTGAGAGCCAGACGCCGAACGTTGCCTGATGGCCCTCCGGCCCGAACCGTGTCACGGCCCCGAGCAGACGATCAGTCGCGGCGTCGACGATCGCGAACGGCGCGCCGGTCCCATTCAGCCACATCACTTGGGCGCTCTCGATAAACGCCTCCGCGTCGGCGGGCCGGAATGGCTGGGGGATCGTCACCCAGCGGGCGATCTCGGGGTCCTGGCAGATGGTCAACACCTCGGGCGAATCCGATGAGCGCCACGGACGCAGAACTAGCTCGTCGATCGACAGGATCGTTCCCGGTCCGTCGTCCGCAGGACTGACCTTCATCCCTGGGTTCGGCTGCTCGGCTCGATCTTGACGATTCGGATCCATCGACCGGAGTCTCGCACGATGCCGTCCTCGCGTGCCGACGCATCGAGCCCGGATCGAACACCGATATCGAACGATTTACAGGACGCCCACACTCATGCTCGTTGACGGCGCCAGTTCGGCGTCGGAAACCGGGAGGCAGCGGGTGCTCCGAACGATCGTGGACCAGGCGAGACAGGGCGACGAGGAGGCCTTCGGCGCCCTGGTTCGGGCGGTCGGCGATCGCAGCATCTTCATCGCGCATCGGATCCTGCGCGATGCGGGCCTGGCCGAGGACGCCGTGCAAGCGGCCCTCGTCACGGCCTGGCGTGAGCTTCCCACCCTGCGCGACCTCGACCGGTTCGAGGCCTGGTTCCACCGGATCCTCGTCAACGCCTGCTACGCCGAGGCCCGGCGTGGGCGGCGGTTCGCGGCCAACGTCGTCCTGCTCGAGCAGGATGCCCCGGCCGCAAATGACGAGTACCTGGCGGTCCACGATCGCGATCAGCTCGACCGCGGCTTCCGGCGACTCCCGCCGGAGCAGCGCGCCGTCCTGGTCTTCCACCACGCTCTCGGGCTGACCGTGCCCGAGGTCGCGGATCACCTTGGCATTCCCCTCGGGACCGCGAAGTCCCGACTGTCCTACGCAACCGCGGCGATCCGGGCGGCACTCGAAGCCGATGCCCGGACGCCCACCCTCGACCGGGAGCACCTGGCATGACCACATCGCACGATCCCGATCGCCTTCTCGCCGCCTACCTGGCTGACGGGATGGACGTCCTGCCGGATCGCGTGGTCGATGCCGTCCTGGACGAGGTCCATCGAACGCATCAACGGGCCGTGTTCGGCCCGCGGAGGACCCCGCTCATGAACAGCACGCTCAAGTTGGCCTTCGCGGCGGCGGCAGTCATTGCCGTCGTAGTGGCCGGTATCAACTTCCTGCCCGCAGGTAACGGCGGGATCGGCGGTCCCGGCGCATCTCCGTCGCCGGTCATCTCCCCGTCGCCGGAACCGAGTCCCAGTTCCAGCGCTGTCCGCATGACGGTTGCCGGGGTGCCAGACGGTACGCCCCCGACGCTGACCGTACAGCTTCCGGCGGGCTGGGAGCTGGGAGGGTCGTCTGCCAACTTCAACTCCGCGGACATCAATGCCTTCGTGAGCCTCGTCGACAACACATTCAGCGATCCGTGCGCGCACGTCGAACGTGTGCCGAAGCTAGGGCCCACCGTCGCGGACCTGGCGACCGCCCTCGGCGAGATCCCTGGCACGACCGCGACGGATCCCGTCCAGACGACGGTCGCCGGGCTCGCGGCAACGAACATGGAGGTGACGCTCCCGGCAGCGCTGCCGTGCGCGCTCGACCAGTTCTACTACTGGCAGATCGCGCCCGACGATGATTGGTGGCCAACCCGACCCGAAGAGCGGCTCCGGGTGTGGATCGTCGAGGTAGGCGGCGAGCGTGTCGCCATCGCCGCGCGCATAGACCCCAACACCAGCGAAGCCGAGAAGGCCGAGCTCCAGGGGATCGTCGACTCGGTCGTGTTCAACACCACGTCCCCCCAGCCAAGCGCAACCCCGGCCGCACCCTAGCGGCGGCACCGTTCGAGGGCTCGGCCCGGTCGACTGACGACTGTCAGGAAGCCGCGCCGGGCCCTTCCCTTGACTTCGCAGCTGCCCAGATCCGCGGCGCGGTCATGGGCAGCTCCCGCATCCGCAACCCGGTGGCGGCGGCGATCGCGTTGGCGATGGCGGCTGGGCCGGGCAGGATCGGCGCTTCGGCGATCCCCTTGGCGCCATACGGTCCATCAGGCGCGGGGACCTCGACGATCAGGGTCTCGATCGGCGGGAGCATGTCGGCCCTCGGGACCGCGTAGTCCAGGAACGTGCCGGTCAGCAGCTGCCCGCGATCGTCGTGGATGAGTTCCTCGTACAGCGCCCGGCCGATCGACTGGACCGTCCCGCCGATCATCTGGCCCTCGACCAGCGCGGGATTGAGTGCCCGGCCCACGTCCTGGACGATGGCGTAGCCGAGCAGCTCCACGAGACCGGTCTCCGCGTCGACGCGGACGTGGGCGAGATGACCGGCGACCGATGGCGCGAGGACCGTGTGCGCGGTGGCGGCGTGCCCTTCGACCGGCGGATGCTTGCTTCCCCAAGTCTCGCTGAGCGACTTCGCGAAGTCGGCGACCGGGCGCCCGAGGTCTGGCGAACCCCTGGGCCGCACGACCCCCTCGCTGATCTCCAGGTCCCCAGGCTCGATCTCGAACTCGTCTGCCGCGATCAGCAGGAGCTGGTCGCGCGCCTCGGCGACCGCCGCCTGCACGGCCGGGCCCGAGGCGTACGTGATGGCGCTGGCGTTGCTGGTCGGCGACGGCGGTGCGGACGCCGTGTCAGCGGTGACGATGGAGACCGCCTCCACCGGGAGGCCGAAGGTCTCGGCGGCGATCGCGGCGAACGCGCTCGTGGCACCGCTGATGTCGATCACGCCGGTGATGACGGTGATCGTGCCATCCGGCTCGAGGCGGCACATGGCTGCGGCGGGCTGCTTCGCGCCGAGCCAGACGCCGATCGCGAGGCCGACGCCCTCACCCGGCGGCAGGTCGCGCCGGCCGGCCCACATCGGGTGCGCGCGCAGCTGTTCGAGGCACTCGATGGCTCCGATCCGCGGCCACGGTGTGTCGTCCACCATCGTGTCGCCTTCCGCGACGAGGTTCGCCAGGCGGAAATCGACCGGGTCGAGTTCGAGGCGTTGGGATAGCTCGTCGACGAGCGATTCGAGGGCGAAGACGCCCGACGGACCCGACGGCGCCCGATAGTTGCCGGTCGGGAACCGGTTCGTGTGAACACCGTAGGCCTGGACGTCGAAGGCGGACCAACGGTAGGGCCCGCTGATGAGCTGGGTCGCGAACCACTCCCAGGACGACTCGGCATATGCGCCGGCGTCGTAGGTCATGTGGGCCTCGAGCGCCTTGAACCGACCCGAGCGATTCGCTCCGATCCGGACGTCGATGACCATGCCCTGGGCAGGATTGGTAGCCGCGAAGTCTTCCCGCCGGGTCAGCACCAGTCGCACGGGCTTGTGAAGGGAGAGCGCGGCCCCGGCCACGAGTGGCTCGATGACGACCTGCTTGCTGCCGAAGGCACCACCGAGTGGGGCTCCGGTCACGCGGACCTTGGTAGTCGGAAGGCCGAAGATCTGTGCCAGCTCGTTGCGGGTCATGAACGTTCCCTGGGTGCCGGCCGTCACGGCGAGGGTGCCGTCCGGCTCGATCCAGGCCGTCGCGGCGTGCGGCTCCACGTACCCCTGGTACGCCCAGCTCACGCGGAAATGCCCCTCGACGATCGCGTCGCAGCGGGCGAAGGCGCGTTCGACGTCACCGCGGCGCTCGCTGCCGCGGCTGAACACATGGGCCGAGCCCTCGTCCGCATCCGGTTCGATCGCGGCAACGTCGACGAACGGCGCAAGGGCCTCCACGTCGACCTGGACGAGGTCGACGGCGTCCTCCGCCGCAGCCTCCGACTCGCCGATGACCAGCGCCACGGGTTGCCCGGCGAAGACCGCCACGTCACGCGCGAGCGGCTCATAGCGCCGCTCCTCGCCGTGGCCGACGATCGGGAGGTCCTTCGCCGTCAGAACCGCCACCACGCCCGGCACGGCCAGGGCCGCCGTGGCATCGATCGCGCGGATGCGCGCATGCGCGTGCAGGCTGGGGACGAGACGCGCGTGGAGCAGGCCCGGCACGGTCAGGTCACCGGCGTAGCGGGTCGCGCCGATGACCTTCTCGCGAGAGTCGAGCCGCGGCCGCCGGATCCCCACGTATCGGGTCGACTCGGCTATGGCGGACCTCCTTGCGGCCAGTCTACGGCGCGCGATCGGCGGAAGGTCCTGGTGGATCTGACGTCAGACGGGCGCGAACGCGTCGGGCGGCTCTACGGACCGCTCGCCGCCGAGGGGAGCCGGTTGCTGGCCCGCTTCAGCGACGGCGAGCTGGCGATGATCCGCGACTTCCTGGGCGAGGCGACGGACCTGGTGGATCGGCACACCGGAAGCCTCCGCCGCGAACTCGCGGGGGGTGGGGCGCACGGTCCGCCGACGGCATCAGGCTCGTAGAGCTCCTCGTCGTGTCGGTCGGAGGGCTAGAACCGACGACGACCGGGCGTGACGGCGGCTCCGACGACCGCGGCCTTGGCGACCGGCGACCGGCCGGGCGACACGGCCGCACCGACCACGGCGGCCTTGGCGACCGGAGACCGGCCCGGCCCGACGGCGGCACCGACCACAGCAGCCTTGGCGACGGGCGCGCCGATGACCCCGACCCCTCTTCGACGTGGACCGAGCGGCATGTCAGCCTCCTACCGTTGCGAGCAACTCGGCCTCGTCGGCCTCGATCGCGGCGATGATGGCCTGGATGGGGATGCGGCCGTTGGCGATCAACTGCCCGCCAGCCCGGCGCATGGCCGAGGCGAACGGGGCGGCCCACACGTTCTCGTAGACGAGGACGCCGGCAACGCTGCCCGGGTCCATCGCGGCTGCCAGGTGGTCGACGTCCGCCTCGGCGAGGGTCTGCACGAGTTCGGTCTCGAGCCGGGCCAGCTCACCGAGCTGGTCGAGATCTCCGAGCTCTTGCGCCATGACCGTGCCATCCTCGCCCTTCTGCAGGATCAGCACGTCCATGATCCGGACGATCCCGGAGTCGTGCAGCTTGAGTAGCTCCCGGGCTCCCTCGCCCGTGAAGTTTTGGGCCCCGGCCGGAAACTCGACGATGAGGTAGTCGACGGGTCCCAGCTCATCGAGCGATCTGTCAGTCATGATCCCCCTCCCATCTCCGGTGGCTAGGTCCCCAGTGTGGACTCAATCCCGCCGTCTTGCCAGCTTGATCGCGGCGCGTCAGCGAGTCGCGTCGACGACCTTCACGCGTGACGCGCACGATGACGGCATGATCATCGCGGTGCCGAGCGCGCCGCGAACCACGGGACGATCGCCCCCGCGACCAGCTCGGCGACCTGCTCGGTCGACCTCGAGCCGGCCCGGATGGTTTCGAAGAACGACGGCTGCAGGACGGCTCGAAGGACGGCCATGGCGTCGTCATCGAGGCTGTTCTCTGCGAGCATCGTCTATCCTTGACCGGCGCCGACATAGCTCAGCGGTAGAGCAGCTGTTTCGTAAACAGCAGGTCCTCGGTTCAAATCCGAGTGTCGGCTCCACTCCCCCGCTTCGTGCTCAGGAAGACCTGCTATCCGTTTCGTAGCACGGTCCTCGAGCCCGCGGAGTGTCGCGAAAGTCCTGCCAACTGGCGAAGACCTGCTGACTGCACAGGATCGTCGAGCCCGCGTTCACAGACATAGGTCGCCTGGACATGGGATCTCGTGCGTGGGCAGACCCAGCGAAGACCTGCTATCTACAGACAGCTGCTCGCCAGATTCGCGCCGAGCCCGGCAGCTACTCTAGAGCGTGACGCGTAGGCCGGTAGATCAGCTCCTGGGTGTGGCCGTCGAGCCTCCGGCTCTCTATCAACTCGAGGTCGAAGTCGGCGGCATCCTCGAAGATCGGGCGCGTTCCGGTCTGACCCGTGACGACGGGAAAGATGGTGACCTGCACGCGGTCGACCAGGCCGGCGGCCATGAGCGCTCGGTTCATCGACAGGCTGCCGTGCGAGCGCAGCGGCACGTTGGACTCCTCCTTGAGCCGGGCGACCACGTCGACGGCGTCGCCGCGCACCAGCGTCGCGTCGGCCCAATCGAGGGGTCCTTCGAGCGTCGTCGAGACCACCGTGGTCGGCAGGCTCCTCATCGCGCTGTTGACCGGGTCCACTTCCTTCAAGGACCCCGTGCGTGGGCCAATGGACTGCATGAACATCCGAATGGTGTTCGCGCCGAGGACCAGCCGCTGCGGCTCGCGATAGAGGGCGAGACGGCGGTCGAGGAACTCCGGTCCCTGCTTGCCCCAATAACCGCCCCAATCGCCTTCCGGGCCGTAGGAGCCGTAGCCGTCGAGGGTCGAGAAGACGTCGAAGGTGTAGAGAGCGGTCAAGTTGGTCTCCTTGCGGTCGGTTCGATCCATATGATGGTTGAGACTGGAAGCGACTCCGAAACTCATCGGCTTTCGTCACCTGCCGGCCAGTCCTCCTCGCGCTCCCGCTGGCCCAAGCAGACGTCGAGCAGCACGCGCACCATGGACGACTCGAATGTAGCAGCCGGATCTTCGTCCCGTCGGCAGCCTGCCGTTGGCCTCCAGCTGCCCACCCGGTACGATGGCTGCGACCATCGCGAACACCTCGGAGGCTGGACCCGCAGGACCCTCACGACGCTCGAAACGAAGACCTGCTAACTGAGCAGCCTACGCTCGGCATTCCACGCTTGTGCCACAACGCTTAGGCCGATCTACTTCGTAAACAGCAGGTCCTCGGTTCAAATCCGAGTGTCGGCTCCACTCCCCAGTTTCGTGCTCGGGAAGAGCAGCTGTCTGGAGTTAGTACGGTCCTCGCGACCGCATCGGGCCGCTCGAAGACCTGCTAACGGGCGAAGACCTGCTAACTGGGCGGATCGCCGCTCTCAACGTGGCCGTCCACACACGAGCTCTTGGCGGCCACCAGCCTGCGCGGCGTCCTGCATCCTCGAAGACCTGCTGTCTTCCACACAGCGCGTCTCCTGACGGGTGTGGTCTAGGTCATCGACTCGCGGGCCAAAACGGCTCGTTCCCTCGGGCGTTCAGGGACGTTGGCTGTGGCGTCGGAGTCAGGCGCTCGCGGCGCGCGCGGCGCGCCGGCGGAGAATGGCTGCCAGCCGGCTGAGCCGGGACACCCGCGCGGGCTCGTTGAGCGGGAGGGCATCGACGGGCGCGTACTGCGGTCGGCGGTTCCGTTCGGCGGCGTCCCCGTAGTTGCGTTCGACGTCGGTCGCGGCGAGGTACAAGGCGAAGGGGTGCATGTTGCGTCTCCCGGCATCTGGTTCGGAATGATCTGATGCCCGAAGCCTGGTCTATGCCTGCCTGCCTGCCATCGTGCAATCCCTTATCCCAAGGACTCAGTGACCTCATTTGTTCACGTAGATCGAGAGCGCTTGTTCGGGACGGGGCCCGGGCGCAATATCGGAGTCGTGCCGCGTCGGGTTTCCAGTCCGATCTTCGTCGGCCGTGTCGCCGAGCGTGCGGCCCTGTCCGCGGCGCTCGAGCGCGCAGCCGCCGGTGAGCCCGGAATCACGCTCATCAGTGGCGAAGCAGGCGTCGGCAAGACGCGGCTCCTGACGGAGGCGTCGACCCTCTCCGCCCAGATGGGGTTCACTGCCGTCGGCGGCATCTGCGTGGACGTGGCCGCAGGGACGCTCGCGTACGCGCCATTCGTCGATATCGTTCGTGACCTCCAGCGCGGCGGGTACACGGCGTCGTTGCCCCCGCCAACGCGTGCAGAGCTCGGCCGCCTCATCCCTGAGATCGAGCCCGCACGCGATGCAGCACCAGGCGGCGGGCAGGGTGGACAGGGCCGACTCTTCGCGGCGGTCCGCGACCTGCTGACTGTGGCATCGACGTCAACACCGATTCTCGTGACGATCGAGGACTTGCATTGGGCCGACGCATCAACGCTGGACCTCGTCACGTATCTCGCCCGCTCGATGCAGACCGAGCCCTGGCTGTTGGTCGCGACCGCCAGGATCGACACGCTCGATCGGCGGCATCCTCTCCTGGGGATCGTCGCCGAGCTCGCGCGCCTACCGTGGTTCGAACGGATCGACCTGGCGCGCTTCGACGAGGGCGAACTCATTCAGCAGTTGACGGGGATCCTGGGCCGGGTGCCGGAGCCCGGATTGGCGCGCGAGGTGTTCGAACGCTCTGACGGGAATGCCTTCTTCGCCGAGGAGCTCATCGCCTCCGGTGGCGTCCGTGGCGGGCCGTTACCCACGTCGCTCGGCGAGGTGTTGGCCGCACGCCTCGCGGCGCTCGACGAGGTGACGCAGGGGATCGTGCGCGTGGCGGCAGTGGCCGGGCGCGTCGTCAGCCACGAGCTGCTCGAGCGGATCGCCGGGACGCCGTCGCCCGCCCTGATCGCAGCGCTCCGAGAGGCCGTCGATCAACGCGTGCTCCTCCATGTCGTCGATCCCGAGCCCGGATACGCATTCCGGCACGCGCTGGTTCGCGAGGCGGCCTCGGACCAGCTCCTGGCGACGGAGCGGATCGAGATCCATCGCGCGATCGTTGACACGCTCGAGCACGACGAGGCCCTGTCGCCGGGCGGCGAGCTGGCTCGGACGGGCGAGATCGCCTACCACGCGATGGCCGCCGAGGACCTCCCCCGCGCGCTCGCAGCGTCACTAGCCGCGGTGGTCGTCGCCGAGGCGGCATCCGCACACGCTGAAGTCGAGGTGCACCTGGATCGGATCCTCGAGATCTGGCCTCGTGTGCCCGACGCTGCTTCCCAGGTCGGCATGGACCACCCTGACCTGTTGGCCCGAACCGCCCGTGCCGCAGCCGCAGCGGGCCATCAGGCCCGCGGCGTCGAGCTCGCGCACGAGGCGTTGGCCGGACTCGACCAAAGCGAAACCGAGCGCCGGGTCACGATCCTGCTCGAGCTCTTCGATTACGCGTGGGAGGCAGCCGACATCGAGACCGCGGATCGCGTCGTCCTCGAGGCAAAGCCCATGTTGCGTGACGAGCGATCTGCGAGGAGTGCCCAGGCGTTCGCGGAAGCGGCGCTCCTCGATTGGCATCAGGGGCGGTACACGAGGGCGCGCGAGGCCGCGTTGCAGGCGACCGCGACCGCGCGCGACTGCGGCGCTCGCCAGGAGCAAGCACTAGCGCTGACGGTCCTTGGGCAGGTCTACACGCATCTAGGAGAGACGAACCACGCCGAAACGTCGTTCGCAGAAGCGGCCGGGATCCTCGAGGAGTCCGGCGACCCGGACCTCCGGGCGCGGTCGGCCCGATTCCGGGCGTGGACCCGGTACATGCACGGCCGTTTCGAGGAGAGCTTGGCGCTCAATCGACTCGGCCTCGAGATCGCCCGCCGCGAGGGTTCCGACGGACGCTACGGAGTTCACCTCCTTGACGGCACGCTCGAGTGTCTCATCGAGCTCGGTCGATGGGCCGAAGCTCGGACGGTCGGAGACCAGATCCTGGCCCGGACGACCATCTCATTCGAGATGGTCTATACGCACATGTCACTCGCGCGGCTCGACACGCTTCAGGGTCGCGTCGCCGATGCCGAGCACGAGGTCGCCCAAGCGGCGGAAATACCGGCCGTCGGTCCGCATCGGGTCTGGCAGCTCGAGGACGCGATCTTCCTCGCGTACGCGACCGGCCGCAACAGGGACGGCCGACGCCTCATGGAATCGGCGCTCGCGGCATCGCCCGAACCCGATCGCGACGCGACGCTGTGGTGGTCATTGCTCAAGGCGATCGGCGGCGAGGCCGATCGTGCCGATGCCGCCCGCCGCCGCCGTCGGATCGCCGAAGTGGACGAGGCGGTCGCGGCGGGACGGCGGTACCTGACCGTGTTCCGCCGGAGTGCCCACGCCGCGATCGAGGCCGACGGAGCCGGTCCGATGATCAGGGCCCAGCTCAGCAGCGCGGACGCCGAGGAGTCTCGCCTCGAGGGCCGGCCGGAACCCGTGCTGTGGGCGGCCGCCGTCGAGGCCCGGATCGAGCTCCAGCAGCCGTGGGAGCTGGCGTATGCGCAGTACCGCCATGCCGAGGCAGTCCTTGCGAGCGGCGGTGCCGCCATCGACGCGGCGCTCCCCTTGCGCCATGCCCGCGACGCGGCGAGCAACCTGGGCGCGGCTCCGCTGCGGATCGCGATCGAGGGGCTCGCGTCGCGTGCGCGTATTCAGCTCGAGAGCCAGCCGGACAGCGTCGGGCCGGCGGTGAAACGCCCGGCCTCTACACTGACCGCCCGGGAGCTCGAAGTCCTGGCACTCGTCGCGGCTGGCCATACGAACCGCGAGATCGGTGATCGCCTGTTCATCAGCGAAAAGACCGCTTCCGTGCACGTCACACACGCGATGAACAAGTTGGGCGCGCTGAGCCGGTACGAGGCAGCCGCGGCGGCGACCCGACAAGGGTTGCTAGAGCCGGAAACGAAGACCTGCTAGCTGAGCGGCCTACGCTCGGCCTTCCACGCTCGTGCCACAACGCTTAGGCCGATCTACTTCGTAAACAGCAGGTCCTCGGTTCAAATCCGAGTGTCGGCTCCACTCCCTCCCATTCGCGCGTGGCAGCCGGCCGACTGACCCGGACCTCGCGATACGGCGGCGGCTCGCGGAACTTGGCGGTTCTCGGCGATCGTCGCCGTCCTGGCCCCCACGGGGTCTATGATCGCGGGCATGCCTCGAACGCCGGGCCGTTCCGTTCGGTTCGTGCTCGCGGTCGCGTCGATCGTCGCCCTCTTCGCCGCCGCCACGCCGCCGCCGGTCTCCGGCTGGGCGAACGCTGGCAATGGCTATGCGACACACGACTGGATCGTGGACAAGGCCCTTGAGATCCTCGACGCGGCCGGCCAGCGCCCCGCGTGGTTCGATCGCGACCTGGCGCTTCCGTACACCGACGATCCGGACACGATCGAGAAGAAGGCGGATCCCTCGCGCGGCTGGGAGCACGTGTACTACAACGGGACGATCCACGGCGGTGCCGTCCAGCGCATCTCGGAGCACTACACGGCCGCCCTGCACGCCCTTGCGGCGGGGGACAGCGCGGCCGCGACCATCGATGTCGCCCTCCTGTCGCACTTCCTCAGCGACATCTCTCAGCCCTTCCACACGGCACGGGTGGGGTTGGGGAAGTCGAAGCTGCACCGTTCCTACGAAGCCGCCGTCAAGGCGCGAACCCGGACGGTCGAGGGCGCGCCGGAGTGGGCCGACGCGACACAGGCGGTCACGACCGTCACGAACATCCGGAAGACGGCGGCGGCCACGGCTTCGTATTCACGGGCACGCTTCGCCGACTTCTACCGGGCGTGGAAGGCCACCGGCGACATCAACGATCCGACCGTGACCCGACTCACCGGAGAGGTCCTCAAGCGCGCGGCGCGCGACCTCGCGAGCGTGATCTGGTCGCTCGACCAGGGGACGGGCCGCTCACCCGACATGGCGTCGTTCAGCGCCCGCGTGCGGTGGGTCGGCGTTCGGCGCGGCGACCACCGACAGGTGATCCGTGCCACGGTCAAGGACGCCCACGGGAACGGGATCGGCGGGGCCGAGGTCCAGATCACGTGGCCGCTCCCCGACGGCACGACGAAGCTCTATCGCACCTGGACCGACAAGACGGGACAGGCCGCGCGGACGATCCTTGTGGGCAAGCTGCCGATGCTCCGGCGCCAGGACGTGCCCATCGTCGCGATCGTCAACGGCGCGACGCTCCAGCAGACGAGGTGGTTCATCCCGAGTCCGAAGCTCGATCGAGGCCGAGCTGGCTTCAAGACCGTGGTGAGCGACGCGACGCCGGACGTCGGGCAGACGATCCGGGTCACATCGCGCGTCCGAACCAAGTCGGGCCGGCCGGTCCCGGGGCTCCTGGTGACCTGGATATGGGACCTCGGCGGCACGACGGTGCGCACGAGGGGCATCACCGATGCCCGCGGCAGGGCGTACTCGGAGCGCCTCATCGACTCGAGCCTGACGTCGGGAACGGTTTCGATCAAGGCGCATGTCCAGTCGTACAGCCGCGATCGCTACTCGCACGCGACCTTCAACCGCAACTAGGGCGTCGGATCGGCGATGTCAGCGAGCTCCGCGAACGGCAAATCGGACGTTCAAAGGATTGATCCCGTACGGAAGGGGCCGGTCCGGGGCCAGCTTCGGGCGTAGGAGCTCGAACTCGCGCTGTCGGAGCAGCTCCGCGAGGCTGGCGGTGCCGAGCAGGAGGGCGAGATTCCGACCTGCACACTGCGCGCCGCCGCGCGAGAACACGTTCATCTGCCAGTCGGCGTCTGCCGAGCCGTCGAGCCAGAGGTCCGGGGCGAACCGGTTCGCATGCGGCAGCCGACGGGCGCGATGGTGGGCCGCGACGGGGATGAGGACCTTCTGGCCGATCGGCAGCGTCTCGCCGTACCACTCCGTCTCGGCCGCCGTGACTCGCACGAGCACCGCGGCCGCGGGCCACAGACGGACGGCGTCGAGTAGGCAGGCGCGCACGAAGGGAAGGGCAGCGAGGGCGGCGACCGTGCCCGGCCCGTGGGCCTCGTCCGCCCTGCGGACTTCCGCGAGGGCGCGCTCGTGCGCGGCGGGATCGGTCGTGAGCAGCGCCAGCGCGTTGAAGACTGCGATGCGAACCGCGTCGAGCGCCATCAGCCAGAACGGCACTTGGCCGTTCGGTCGGGTGTCCGCCTCGGTCGGCGCGTCCCGGAAGAGACTGACGAGCGTGCCGGGCTCGGCGGCGGCGACGTACCGCTGGATCCGTGCGTCCATGGATGCGCGGAGCCGGGCGTTCCTTCGCCGATGCCAGAACTTGAGCCCCAGCCAGTCGCCGTCCAGGCGCAATCGGCTGTGCTCGTCGCTGAACTCCGTGTCATCGGCGGCCGCATCCCCAAAGGCGCAACGCCGCGCGATCCTTCGAAAGGCCGCGAGCGACCGCTCGTAATCGAGGACCTCGGCGTCCGCCAGCAGCGCCGTGATCTCCTCGTGGACGACCCTCATGAATCGCTCAGCGAGGCGGTGGGGCTCGTGTCCGTAGTCAAGCACTGCCTCGTTGAACGGCCGGCGCTCGGCATGGAGGTCCGGCGGCGAGCCGTTGAGCACATCAGGTGCAAACTCCGAGAACAGCCGCTGCTTCTCGCCGGCGTTCATCCCGTAGACCGACACGGGTGACTCGAGGACCCGGCGAACATCATCAGCCGCCAGGACGAGGAGCGTCTGCCCGTTGACGCTCCGAAGCATCACGGGCCGGCCGGAATAGCGCTTGGTCAGACGCTCCACCGTCGCCACGCCGCGCCCGTTGTCAAATCGGATCGCCGCGTCGGTCCAGAACGGCAACGGGATCAGGGCTCCTCGGAGCATGGTCGGCAGCTGGTACGTCAGCGTGAAGCGGACGTTCTCGGGGAGCGAGGCTCGTGGGATCCCTGGAGTCATCCTTCCACCTCGTGGAGCGGCGACCCATTATCGCCGCGAGGCATCTCGCGCCCGTTACGATGTTGCCGCCCGTCGTACGAGGTGGCACGTGGAACTTCGTGAACTAGGTGACCGCCTCGCCGGCGATGTGGTGCTGCCGGGCGACGAAGCCTGGGACACCGCGCGGCAGGCGTGGAATCTCGCGGTCGACCAGCGGCCGATTGCCGTCGTCTACCCCGAGTCGGCCGACGATGTCGTGGCTGTCGTCCGCTTTGCCGCCGACCACCGCTTTCGCATCGCCTTCAATGCCGGCGGCCACAACGCGGGCACGATCGACTGGAGCCGCGACACGCTGCTGCTGAAGACGGAGCGGATGCGCGGCATCGAGATCGACGCGGCCGCTCGTCGGGCGCGCGTGGAGGCGGGAGCCCTCTCGAAACCCCTGGCGATCGCGGCCGGCGAACACGGCCTCGCCTATCTCGCCGGCACGTCACCCGACGTCGGCGTGCTCGGCTATGCGCTCGGGGGCGGTCTGAGCTGGATGGTGCGCAAGTTCGGGCTCGCCTGTAACAGCATCGCCGCGGCGGAGGTAGTCACGGCCGACGGCCGGCTCGTCCGGATCGAACGCGACACGGATCCGGAGCTGTTCTGGGCGATCCGTGGAGGAAGCGGGAACGTCGCCGCCGTGACCGCCCTCGAGCTCGAGCTCTTCCCGATCGCCGAGATCTACGCCGGAGCCCTGTTCTGGCCCATCGAGCAGGCGGCTGAGATCCTGCGCGCCTGGCGCGATTGGATCGAGACCGTGCCGGTCGAGTGCGAATCGCTGGGCCGCTTGCTCCAGCTGCCCGACGCCCCGTTCCTGCCCGACCACCTTCGCGGCCGGTCGTTCGTCCTGGTCGAGGTGGCGTTCATCGGCTCAGAGGGCGACGGCGCGGCACTGGTGCAGCCGCTGCGCGACCTCGGGCCGGAGATGGACGCGATCGCGATGATGCCGACGAGTGAGCTGAGCGTCGTCAACATGGATCCGGATTTCCCGCTGCCCTACGCGGGCGATGGGATCCTACTCTCCGATCTCCCTCCCGCCGCGATCGACCGGACGATCGAGGCGTTCGTCGGGTCGCCACTCCTCCATTGGGAGGCTCGCCACCTGGGTGGGGCCGCCGCGATCCGATCGCCGGATCACGGGGTGCTCGATTCGATCGACCAGCCGTTCGTCACCTTCACGTTCGGGTTCGCGCCGGATGCCGAAGCGCTCGCGGCCGTCGAACGTCACGTCGAGCTTGTCCTTGGGGCGCTCGGGGCGTGGGACAGCGGGCGGCGCTACCTGAACTTCGCCGAGTCGCGAGTGGATCCGCGTTCGATCTTCCCGGAGCAGAACTACGACCGGTTCAAGCGGGCCAAGGCGAGGTATGACCCGACCGGCATGTTCCTAGCGAATCACTCGGTCTCGCTCGAAGACGTGTAGCCGCATCCGCAAGGCAGGTGCCATCTCGGCGTCGCGGTCGTCGTCGTGGCCTCGAGCCTTGGGCCGGCCCCGCGACAGAACGTCAGCCCACCTTGAGCGAAGGGTCCCGCTCGATCGGGCGCCCAAGGATGGCCGCACCGACGAACAGGGCTGGCGTGAGCCCTGCCGCGACGACCGGCCTCGGCGCGCCTGTCAGGTAGAAGCCTGCGCCGAGGCCGAGCGAGCTGGCTGCGAGCCAGCGAAGCGTGGAGTCGGGCAGTGTCCGGAGCACGTTCGTTGTGCCATTTGCCCCGGCCTGCGTTGCATGCACGGTGCCGGGCACACGTCTGATCAGTGTCCTCGCGCTCCCAGTGGCGATCCGAAGAGCCCCCGACAAGCGACGGGCAGTGCTCGCCGCCCGGCTCTGACCGTTATCGGCGAGGGTCGGCTCGCGCGGCGAAAGCTGCTCAGGCTTCGTGGTGGTCATCGTGGTGCTCCAGTTCTGATTCCCGACACGGGAGGGCCGGGCGAGACCGGCCGCTCTTCGGGTCGGTCCTGCCTGGCGTAGGTCGAGCGCGTGTGAGGTCTCGCTGACGACTCGAGTCAGCCGGGACGGCCTCGAAGACCACGCGAACCGGTCGCGAAGCTCGCGAGGAAGACGATCCCGATCGCTCCAAGCGTGGCGATCACGATGCTCTCGACGTTGATGCCGTCGACCGCACCAAGCTTCAGGACAGTCGTTGCGACGAAACCACCGACGAGGCCGCCGACGATGCCGAGAACGACCATCATGAGCAGGCCCTGACGCGAGCCCATGATCATGTTGGCCAGGAAGCCGGCGATCGCGCCGACGACGATCCAAGCGATGAAACCCATCGAGAACTCGTTCCTTCCGTGTCGCGCGGCCCCATTCCGACCGACGCTGTCTGGCGGACTCGACCCTGCCCGCAGGGGGACCGCTATGCGGTCGATCTGTCGGGTCAGGCCGGCTCGCGCCTGAAGATGTCCACGGCCCAGAGGACGATCAGCTCGACGACCGTGATCCCGACCAGGGCCAAGATCGCGGCGAGATCGAGCACGGAACCCGCCGCGTGGAGGGAGCCGGTGCGGAGGATGCCGTCGAACGGCGCGACGAACACCTGGCTGATGTTCAGGATCCCGGCCACGAGCGCGTTGGCTTCCCTAGCATCGAGCAGGAGCAGGACGATCCGCGCTCCGAGGACGACCTGGATCAGACCGAATACGAGGATGATGATGCGCCGGCTCAGCTCGGGGCCCCCGGGCCTCGATTCGGTGGTGCGACGAATGTCCGTCCGGACCCCGTGCTCACCAGCCGGGCTGGGCACCTGCGTGACGACCGTCCGGTCGACTTGATCGATGGCCATGACTTCTCCTAGCGCCTACGGGCATCCGGGGAAGCGGGGCCTTGGGACCTCGCCGGGCATCATGCCGGCACTGCCGTTGTCGCAGTGAACCACGTCGCAACGGCTCTGTCAACTGTAGTTTTCATCATCCACTGTAGGACAGTGCCGGGGCGGACGCTCGAAAGCCCCCGGCGCGTCACCGAGATCTCCATACGGAACGCCAGCCCGTCGCCGTCAGTTGGCGCCATTGGCTGGCCGGCCCGAGCGGCGGCGCGAGCGATACCAAGCGAGATACTCGAGGAGCTCGTCGCGCTCGTCGTCGGAAAGATCAGCGAACAGAGCCGCGCTGACGGTGTCGCTGCCATTCGTATTCGACTCGCCAGGCAAGCGATATCCGCTCAGGCGCATCAGCTCAGCGTAGGGCACCGTCAAGGCCTCGCTCAGCTGGTGAAGGACATGCGGCGAGGGCTTCTTCACCGAGTCGTTCTCGAGCTTGCTCAGGTAGGCCGGGGAGATGTCCGCAGCGCGCGCCGCGTCGACGACCGACAGCGCGCGCACCTCGCGCGCCTGTCTGAGGATCCCGCCGATCGATCGTGCCATGGCGCCCTCACTCTACAGTCGGTGGAGGATACTACAATTGACAATAGCACCGGCAGTTCGTTCGATGCAAGCGTGCCCATCGCTCGGCTGGTCCGCCCGCTGGGAAATGAGTCGCTCGGGCCGTCACGAATCATTCGGTCTCGCCCGCCGCTCCGGGCTCGCGCGTCACCTCGTCGGCAACGGGCCCCAATCGGGAGCGTTCTCGTTGAGCGGCGTCTCCGCGAGCAGATGGAGGTCGCTGCCGTCGCGATTCATCACGAAGAGGTCGGATACACCGTTCGTCGATGGGAAATGCGAGAAGACGATCTGGCTGCCGTCCGGCGACCACGAGGGGTGGTTCGATCCTTGAAAGCCATCGGCCGTGGCACTGAGTCCAGCGGTCAGTCTCTTGAGCCCGGTGCCGTCGGGGCGGATCGTGTAGATGCTCTGCTCGACTCCCTGCGTGGGGTCAGTCGGGGACTGGAACACGATCAGCGTCCCGTCCGGTGACCATGCCGGGTCGTCGACGTTCATCCCTTCTGGAGTCACGCGCCGCAGGTCGCTGCCATCGACTGCGATCGTGAAGATCCCATATCGCTCTGGTGAGGTGTACTCGTCGCGTCGGAATACGAGGCGTTTGCCGTCCGGCGACCAGGCGGCCTGGTTGTCCTGGGCGCCGCCTTTGCAGACGTTCGGGCAGTCGAGCCCCACGAGCGTCACCTGATGGGCGCCGCTGCCGTCGGCGTTGAGCACCCAGATGCCGATGTTGACCGGAGACGCGGACGCCGGAGCAGGTCCGGTCGCGTCGAAGAGATTTCGGGTGATCGCGAGTCTGGTCCCGTCGGGCGACCAGGAGACGTCTTCGTCGCCGCCGCACGGTTTGACGCAGCCGGCCTTGTCGATGTCGGTCAGAGCGGTTCCGTTGACACTGACGACGAAGATATTGCTGACGTCCGGAAGGTAGCGCGTGAAGGCCACCGTCCGGCCGTCCGGCGACAGCCGCGGCTTGAAGTCGTCGTAGTCGGAGACCACCAGCTGCCGGACATCGGATCCGTCCGCTCGCTCGATGTAGACCTGTCGATGGGGTGACGCCGCGGCATCGTCAAAGAAGACGATCTGTCCGTCCGCATCGGTCAAGGCGAGCGAGGCGCTGGCCGTCGGGCTGATCGAATGGGTCGGTGCCGCGGACGGGGCCGGCATCGGCGCCCCTTCAGCTGAGGCCGTCGGTGCGCGCGTCACCGTCGTGCCGGAGCACGCCGTGATGACGGCGACGATCCCGGTCAGCAGAGCCGAGGCCCTGGCGGTCGACCGCTGTGATTCGCCCGTCACCACGTCACGCCACCGTAGGTGCCGAAGAGGCGCGGCTGGCCGCCATTCACCGAGACGACCCACCACTCGGTCCAGTTCTTCTGGTACAGCAACCATTGCCCGTCCGGCGACCAGACCGTCGGCGTCGAGGAGTTCGTGTCGGCCAGCTTGACGGGGCCAGTCCCATCCGCATCGACGACGAACACCCCGCCGTCCTTGAGGATCTCTCCTGCCTTGCCGCCAACGAAAGCGATCCGCCGGCCATCGGGTGACGACGCCGGCCACTCGGCGGTCTCAGTGGGCGCCGTGATGGGTCGCTCGGTCTCGTCCTGCAGGTTCAGCAACGACAGCGTGGAGTACCCGGGAGGGCAACGCGGCATGTGGGTACCGGCGACGCACGCTCCGTGCGTGACAGCGAGCGTCGAGCCATCCGGCGACCAGGTCGCGTCAAGGTATTCGTTGTTGACGTCGAGCAGCTCTCGCCATGGCGAGCCATCGAGCGGCACGATGTACAGGTGGCTGTGCTCGGCCGTTTGATGCTCCGAGGGTGACTGGGCCTTGTTGCAAGGTCGGCAGCCGCTGACGAGGATCGTCGACTGATCAGGAGACCACGACCGAACGAACGCACTCTTGACGCCCGATGGAAGGGCGATCTCCTGTACGCCAGTCCCACCAACGTCGAGGACGATCAGTTTCGCGGGGCGGTCGAACTCGTCGACCCGAATGGCGGCGATCCGATCGCCATGGGGCGACAAGACGTAGCCTCCGGCGTAGTCACCGTTGACGTTGCCTTTGCCTCGATCGCCGGTGATCCATGCGACGTCACGACTCGCGATGAACCGGATCGTTCGGCTCGCCTCTGTCGCGGATTCGAGGCTCGATATCGTGCCGTTGACGATGAGTACGCGCGTTCCGTCGGTGTCTCGCTGGAACGCGAAGCCCGAGGCACTCCTCCCTCCCGGCAACGTCCCAAGAAGGGTTCGGGTGCCGGTTCCGGCATCGACGGCATAGACGTCGTACGGACCGTGGTCATACTGGCCGACCCAGTCGTGGGCGATGATCAGGCGGCCGCCCAGGGGTCCCGTCGGACTTGGGCTGGGCACGAGACTCGCGCTGGGCACCGGCTCCGTGGCCGTCACCGCCGGGGCGGTCGTCGACGACGGCAAGGGCGATGGCGGCACGACCGACGTCAGTCGAACCAGCCCCGAGCCGATGGCGATCGCCCCGATGAGCAGAGCGGCCAGCAGGGCGGCCGCCGCCAGCAACGCACCACGACGCCGGTCGTCGAGTCGGTCGCCCGACCGGGCGGACCCGGCGCGGATCGGTCCGCGCTGTTCGGGTGTGACGACGTCGAGCCGTCCCGTCGGGACCACCGTCGCGAGTGCCTCGAGTCGCCTCTGGACGTCGACCCAGACGTCGGGCACCGGCACGAGATCGAGCGTCGCGAACCGTCGGCGGAGGTCATCCATCGTGATCACCCAGAAGCTGTCGGAGGCGACGCCGGCCGCGGCTGAGGTTGGCGCGGACCGCCAGGGTGTTGGTCCCGAGTCGGGCGGCGATATCGCGAATGGGAAGGTCGGCGTAGTAGAAGAGGATCACGGCCGCGCGCTGCGCGTCGGGGAGGTGTCGAAGCGCGGCCAGCAGGTCGGGGTCGCCGTATCGGTCGAGGTGCTCACCGGGAGCGTCCGGAAACGCCGCTCCGGCACCGCGGGTCTTCAGCGCGCCGGCCGAGATCTTGAACGCGGCACGCCAGGTCCAGGCGGCCGGGTCACGAACGGCCGACCCCCGGTCGAGGACCTGCGCGTAGGCTTCCGCGACGGCATCGCTGGCGATCTCCGCATCGCCGGCAAACGCATAGATGGCGCGCCAAAGCCGTTCGGCGTCGGCCCGATACACGGCTTCGACGCCCTCGCGCGGTTTCGTCACTGCCACGGCGCTGTCCATCGATGACAAAGGGGCCGATACACGGCAAAAGGTGACATCCCCAGCGGAAAACGCGAATCCCGCGAGCGAGCGGCCGAAGGATCGGGGCCGAAGATGGAACGTCGAGCCCACCGGCCGTCGGGGATGCCGTCACCGCGACGCAGCGGGCGGTGGAGTTCGAGGTAGGTCGCCTCTTAGCCGAACGTGAAGCAGTACGCCTCGACACCTGCGTCGAGGAACTCGATCTCGAACCGGCGCTCGACGATCGGGCCTGGTTGGCGGATCAGCTGGTACGTGCGCTGATCGTCGACCTTGCCAATGCCGTCGGACGCCACGTCGGTCCCGTGCGCGTCCCCCGCGGGGTGACGGTCGAGGTAGACCCGGAACGGGATCGACGCTCCCCGGGACGCCGGTCCCATGACGAGGTTGACGTCTCGGGCGTGGAACTGGAACGCGATCCGCCCGCCCGGTCCGTTCGCCACTGCAGCGTGCCGGGCGACCGTCCAGTCTCCGGAGAGGTCCCAGTAGTTGAGTGGGAGTCTGGCGGCTGCGGTGTAGACCTGGGGTCGGTCGAACGCCGCGGCGCTCTCGGACGCGAAGCCGCTGGCCTGGCCGTACCCGAGATAGGTCTCCGGCGTCTGCAGCGTCTGCCAGTCGGCGGCCACCTCGAGGCCGCGCGGCTCGACGTCCACGAGGTCCTGATCGATGCCCTGCGCGACCGCGTCGACTAGCAGCTGCTGGATCACCATCTCGGTCATCGCGTACTCGCCTTCGCCGAAGTGGTGGAAGCGGATCCGTCCCTGCCCGTCGGCGATGTAGACCGCCGGCCAGAAGTGATTCGAGAAGGCGCGCCAAACGCCGTAGTCGCTATCGACCGCGATGGGGAACTCGACGCCCAACGTGCGGGAGTGCGCGATGACGTTGTCGAGGTTCCGCTCGAAACCGAACTCGGGGGTGTGGACGCCGACGATGGTCAGCCCGGCTTCCGCGTATTTCGTGGCCCAGGCCCGGAGGTAGGGCAGCGTGCGCAGCCAGTTGACGCACGTGTAGGTCCAGAAGTCGACGAGGACGACGCGACCCTGGAGTCCTTCGGGCGTCAAGGGCTCCGAGTTGAGCCAACCGGTCGCGCCACCGAACGAGGCAAGCCGCCCTTCGACCGGCAGGGGCATCGACTCGCCCGCCAGGCGGTGGGCGATCGAGCGGATCAGGCCGGGCTTGCTTGGCGGGTCAGATACGGTCGCCGCCCCGGATGCGAGGTCAGGACTGCGATCGTCGTCGGACATGGGTCATGCCTCCCGATCGGAGGATACTCGTGGCGACGATGCATGCCTGATCAGTGGCTCAGGAAGCGGGTGCCCAGCTGTAGAGTGCCGTAGTTGGACGGCTCATGCGTCACCTGGCCGACGTAGTTCCCTTCCAGGTCCATGATCCAGAGGTCGCGCTTGCCGGCCTCGGTGCTGTCGCTGTCGCGCGCGACCAGGAGGTGCTTCCCGTCGGGCGACCACTTGCTCAGGGTCGCCTCGTCCGCCTCGTCGACGACCGAGATCTCCTTCTGGTCGGACCCGTCCGGGTGGACCAGGGCGATCGCCGTCGTGGCCCCGTGGAATCGCGTGAACGTGATCCACTCCCCGGTCGGCGACCACGAGGCCGACCATGCAAAGCCCGCCTGGTCCGTGATCCGGTGGGCGTCGCCACCAGAGAGGTCGACCACCCAGACCGCATCGTCGATCGCGAAGGCCGCCTGCCGGCCGTCCGGCGAAAGGCTGCCGACCATGCCGCCGATCGAGCCGGTCTTCGTGCCGGGCGGGTTGAGCTGGCGCAGACTGGTGCCATCGGCGTTGACGACGAAGATGTGGCCTGCATGCGTGGTCTCGCCGTCGGGTCCGGTCTCGGCGAAGAACACGATCTTCGACCCGTCCGGGGTCACGCCGAAGGGCTCGACCGCGAGCCAGCCCTCCTGGAGCGGCAGCACGAGACGCAGGTCGCTCAGATCCGGCGTGGCGACGTACAGCCCATTCCTGGTGGGCTCCGTCTCGTCCCAGCCGGCGAAGGCGATCCGGCGACCGTCCGGCGTTGATGCTCCCGGGGCAAGGTTGAGCGTCTGGATCGGGTTGTCCAGGACGACGCGGTCAGTGCCATCGGGCTTGATGGTCGTGAACGAGTAGGTGCCGTGCCCCGTTGCGGCCAGGGTCAGGACGTGTGACCCGTCGGCCGACCATTGGGCGCAATCACAGCCCTCCGTCGTGAACAGCGCCTGTTCGTTCGTGCTGTCGGTGTTCATGGTGAAGTAGTGCTCGACCCCGTCGGATCCCTCTCGCATGTAGAGGATCCGCCCTTCCGGAAACGGGATCTGCGCCGCGCTGGCCGATGACGCCGCCAACGAGGCGCTGGCACTCGGAGGGACGGGCGCGGTGCTACAGGCGTTGAGCGCCATGGTCAGGACGACCGGGACGGTGGCATATCGCGTCAGGCGTCCGCTCATGGCGCCGGCTGCCATAAGGCGTTGATCATGAATTCGGTGATCGGTGTCTCGCTGTTGGGGTCCCGGACCCATGCACATGCCACGCAGTGGGCTGCGGTGAGCTGGACCACGTCCTCGACCGCCAGCTTGGCCTGGTTCGCACCGTCGGCATCCATGATCCAGAGTTCGAATCTCGTGGGCGCCGGTGGATCTCCGACAGGTCGCGCGAACACGATCCGGCCATCTGCGGTCCACTCCGGCCTGCTGGAGGCACCGTCGGTCGTGAGGCGCCGCAGACCGGTCCCATCGGGTCCGACGGCATAGATGTTGCCACCGGAAGCGAGATTCGGGTCGTCGGAGAAGAACGCGATCTGCGAGCCATCCGGCGCCCAGCGCGGCTCGATGGCATACAGCTCTGGCGGCAGGAATCGATGCAGGTCGCTGCCGTCGACATTCACCATGAACAGCGTCGACGGCGTAGGCCCGCCAGGTTGCCGGGCGAAGGTCAGTCGAGTCCCGTCCGGCGACCAGTGCGGCGCGTCATTGCCCTTGGAGGCAGTCGAAGCGAGCTCGGTGACGTGACCTGTGGCCACGTCCACCAGGGCGATCACCGATTCTCCTGACGTCGTGATCGGCGAGCGTTCGAAGGCGATCTTGGTGCCGTCCGGTGAGAACTCGTAGCCCCCGGTGACGCACCCGATCGGGCATAGGTCTTCGAAGGGGAGCGACTGCACGATTGAGCCCGATGCATCGACCAGCCACAGCCCGTCGGCGTCCTCGAAGAGGAGGCGGGTTCCGTCCGGTGACCACTCGAGCGGGGTCTGGTAGCCCGCGTGATCCGGGACCAGCTCATGCGCTCCGGTCCCATCCGTATCCGAGACCCAGATGCGCGAGCAGCCAGTGGGCGGCCGCGGCCCGTCGAAGAACGCCCTGGCTCCCGTCGGGCACTCGGGACTACGCGCCCTGAGCGGACCGAACTTGACGTACGCGATCAGCCGCGAGGGCGCGGGAGGCTCCGAAACGACCGGGGACGGGAGTCCAGGAGATGGAGCGATCGTCGGCGCGTCGGAGGCCACGACGACCGCCGGTGCGTCGTCATCGTCAGACCCGGCAAGCAGCACTCCGCCCACGACCGCGCTGGTGAGCAGTACCGCCGCGGCGAGCAGCCAGATCCCACGACGACGAGCGAAGCGGCGCACGGTCCCCGGTGACGCCTGCGAAATCGCTGCGAGCCCCGCCCGCAGGTCGGCCGGCGCCGCGAGGTCGGCCGGGACCTCGGCGTGGTACCAGTCCCGCAGGCGGCGTTCGAGCTGTTCGTCAGTCATCGGATCGTTCCCTTGCCATCGGCGGCATCGATCGCCGCATGGAGGCGCTTGAGCGCGTAGTGGAGACGGGACTGGACCGTGCCGGCCGGGATGTCGAGCCGGCTGGCGATCTCGTCTACCGGCAGATCGCGGTAGTACCGGAGCGCCACGACCACCCGGTGTTCGGGCGACAGGGTCGTGATCGCGTTCGCCAGGAGGTCGTGGTCGTGGGCCGGGCCATAGGGGTCATCGGTCGCGATCGCGACTTCGCCCGAGATGTCGATGGGCTGCCGTCGGGCGGATCGCAGGCGATCACGACACGTGTTGACGAGGATCCGGTCGAACCACGGCTCGAAGCGCGCCGGGTCCCGTAACGTCGACCACTTCCGCCACGCCTGCTCGAACGCATCGTGCGTGGCGTCCTGCGCATCGGTCGAGTCGCGCAGGATCGCGCGGGCGAGGCGATATGCGGCGTCGAGGTGCTCGTCGGCCAGGCGCAGGAAGGCCCGGGCGCGCTCGGTCGGCGGCTCGACCACGATGGGCCGGCTGTCTGCCATCTCGATGACCTCGGATGATCGCCTCACGATGACATGACGATCCAGCGACGCGAAACCTTCACGACCGTGGCTTGGGTTCGCGATCTGCCCCGTGTCAGGCGATCGACCTACGTTGCGGGCACGTCCGATCGTGGCGGGATCCGAGCGACCCGATAGAGCTCGAGCTCCTCTGTGACACCCTTGAGTGCGGCAGGCCCGGTCGACTCGAAGCTGACTGACGTCGATCCCGCGACATGGGACACTACCTCCGTCGTGACGACGACCTCCCCCGGACCGGCGGTGGCCCCGACCCTCGAGGCGACGTTGACGGTGTGCCCGTAGACGTCGCCGTCACGGACGATGAGCGGACCGGCGTGGATCCCGACATGGACCGGCGGCAGCCCAGCCGCCGGGGCATCGTCGACGAGGTCAAGCGCAGCAAGCACGGCGTCGGATGGCTCGTCGAACCGGAGCAGGGCGCCATCGCCGAGGAGCTTCACGAGTCGGCCGCCGTGGCGTCGCGCCGCGGCGTCTGCGAGCTCGCCAAGGCGCACCGCCATCCGGGCTCCCTCCTGGTCACCCATCGCCTGCGTCAGGCGCGTGAACCCGGAGACGTCGGCGAACACGATCGCCGGTGGCCTCGCCGGTTTCGGCGGCGCGAGGCCGCGCGCGATGAACTGTTCCTCGGCCGACTCGATATTGCGCGCGTGCAGGATCTGCTCGAGGTGACGATCGAGCAACCAGCCGAGCATACGAGGCGCCAGGTTCGCGACGCGGCTGGCTGCGGGCACGATCTGCGGGATCATGGCCTCGACCGGCAGACCCGCCTCGAGCGAGCGTCGCTGGACCGGATCGGAAACCTGCTCATAGAACAGGTCAACCCAGCCCTCTGCGGCACGGCGGACGGCGTCGCCCATGATCCGTGCGGCCCGAGTCACGACCTCGTCGCTGCCGAGATCCCAGGTGTCCAGGAACGCGATGAGGGTTTCCTCGTCGCGCTCGGTCAGCGCCGCGCCGGCGTCGGGTTCGGCGAACCCAAGGGCCGCGTGGACCGGGCCGAGCAGGTGCGCCCGCGACCCCAACGACGCCGCGAACTGGGCATAGGTACGGTTCGACCGTCGCTCTGGCGCCGGATAGAACAGCTCGACCGTGTCGAAAGTCGTGAGGTGAGCTTCGACCGCGCGCTCGAGCTGGTCGATGGTGATCCCGGCGCCTTCGAGCGCCCCGACGAGCTTCGATCGTTGGATGTCGCCCGGCCCGAAGGAGCCGTCGTCGTCCGGATGGACGATGCCCGCGGCGACAAGGCGCTCGATCCGCGATGGTTCAGTCTCGGCCTCACGCGCGAGCTCCTGGAGTGACAGCTTCACGCGCCTATGCTAGGCCGGGATACTTCGACGACGCACTCGATGCGCCCAGCAATGCAGGAGGCCCTTCGATGTCGATTCCCAGCGTCCACCGGACGGCTCGACCATGACCGCGCACGCTTCGATCGAGAACGGGCGGCTGAAGGTCCGCAGCCTTGGCGTCGCTCGGTGGTTGGGCTCATCGGTCGACGTCCCGATCGCGCATGTCGACTCCGTCGAGGCGGCGAACCCGGACGAGCTGAAGTCATGGAACAAGGGCGTCCGCCTGGCTGGCATCCAGCTCCCGGGCATGACCTCCGGGACGTACCGGCACGACGGACACTTGACGTGGTGGGACGTCGGCAGTGGCCGCAGCGCCCTCGTCATCGCCCTGCACGACGAACGCTTGTCGCGAGTGATCGTCGAGGTCGACGATCCCGACTTCCAGCGGCACCTCGAACAGGCGCTCACGGGCGCGGCACGCTCGACCGAGCCGCAGGCCGATACCGAAGGCTGACGACCGGATGGTGGGTCACCGCGTCCGTCGGGCCGTCGTGGCGCTCCTCGTCGGAGCCGCCCTCGCCCTGACGGTCGCCTCGGTCGCGCTCGGAGCGTCGCCGACGCCAAGCCCGCCGTTGCCGGTCGAACCCGTGCCGGTGCTGGGTGTCGTGCCCCCGGTCATCGGGATCCTCGTCGGGGTGGTCCTGATCTTCGGAGCGGGGGCGTACGCCGCGGCGCGCCGGCGCCGGGATTGACGTCGGACGGATCACCGCGTCGGGCCGAATGGCCTAGTCCGAATCCTTCCTCTCGCTCTGGGTGATGTCGTCGCGCTGACCCACGATGCCCACAAAGGCTCAGTGGGGTCGAGTGAGATGACGACGGCACAACCAGGGGTGAGCGACCAGCCGACCGCGACGGCCGGCGAAGCTCGGAGGAAAGGTCGAATGGAGCAGGTGATCGAGACGCTGGCGAGCGGTCTTGGGAACAGCGTGGCCTGGATGGTCGAGAACGGCGTCCTGTTCGGCATCTTCGCGCTCATCTGGATCGCGTTCGCCGCCGGGCTGATCTGGAGTCAGGGCAGTGTCGATCAGGCATGGGCGTCGATCCGCGAGTTGCCGCTGATCGTCCAGGCCGTGGTCTGGCTGCTGTTCCTGCCCGTGATGATCGGCCTGTGGATCTGGGAGACGACCTGGCCGCTGCTCGTGCGACTGGTGCTCGTCATCGGCATCGCGGGCTGGAACCTGTTGATCTTCCTGCCGCGGGCGGTGCAGGCGGTCGAGCCCTAGGGCCACGGCTCCGATGCAGACCGCGACTCGCGTCCCGCGCGCCAAGGGGATCGTCGACGTCGGCCGGACGATCCCCGAGTCGCACCGTGACCTGGTCGACTGTCCGCCGGTGGCCGCGCTGACGACCGTCATGCCCAGCGGCTACCCGCAGACCTCGGTCGTGTGGTGCGACTTCGATGGCACGTACGTCCGCGTGAACACGATGCGTGGCTTCCAGAAGGAGCGGAACATGCGCCGCGACCCGAGGGTCACGCTCCTCTCCTACGACCCGCGCCAGCCGCTCCGGTACCTGGAGGTGCGCGGCACGGTCGTCGAGATGACCGAGGTCGGAGCACGCGCGCACCTCGACGCCGTCGCGTCCAGGTATATCGGCCGGCCCGTCCGCTACTTCGGTGACGTCATCGAGGGGCAGTTCGCCAAGACCGAGGTCCCGGTCCTCTGCCGGGTCCTGCCGACGCATGTCGTGGCCCTCGATGCGACCGGCGGGGGCTCCGAGCGATGACGATCCTCGACCTGCCTCGGACGGTGGTTGTCCCGGGATCGCACCTCGACCTCCTGACCCGCCCGATCTGCGGGGTGCTGACCACGATGGGCCGCGATGGTCAGCCGCAGTCAAGCCTGGTGTGGGTCGATCACGACGGCGAGTGCGCGCGGATCAACACGACGCTCGAGCGACAGAAGGGCCGCAACATGCTGGCCGATCCCAAGGTCAGCCTGCTCATGGTCGATCCGGGTGACACGGCGCGATTCATGCAGATCCGCGGCGACGTCGAGCTCGTCGAAGCGGGCGCCCTCGATCACCTCGACCGGCTGACCCGCAAGTACACGCGCCACCCGCGCTATTACGGCTTCATCTACCCGATCGAGCAGCAGGCCCGCGAGACACGCGTCATCGGACGGATCCACGCCAGGCGGATCAGCCTGGACGCGATCCACGCCTGAGTCTGATCGGACCGGTTCGATCTAGTCGGGCCGCTTTGCGTGGACCGCCGAGCCGACCGCCCGACCCCACGCCTCGGCGCGCTCAAGCTCGCCGGCTTCGAGAGCCTGGTCCCCGAGCGGCCCATGCCGGGCGATGAAGAAGCTCTCCGGCGGGGCGACGACGGGCCCATCCGCCTTTCGCAGTCGCTTCGTGGCTGCCCCGGCTGCCGAGCCGGTGAGCAGGGTCGACCCGCGGTAGCGGGTATCGAACGACGCCGCGGGGACGCCCGCGAGGTCCGGCGGAAGGTCATCCATGAACGCGCGCAGGGCGGGGCTCTGCCCGTGGCGTTGGGTCGGACCGCCGACGAACAGCAGGTCCGGCCGCTCCGGAAGCGGCTGGGTCGCCTCGTCGACACCCATCAAGCGGACCGTCCCCAGTTCCCCGACGCCGCGCGCGATCGCCTGCGCGACCTGTTTCGTGTTTCCGTACTTCGTATCGTAGACGACGACCGTGAACATGACTCGCCTCCAGTGGAACGCATGGCTCCGAGCGAAACGCTAGGGCCCAGCCATTCCTGAGGCGAGAGCCGTTCGGATCGTGCCCGGGGTCTGGATGACCCGACCGTTCCGACCATCGATGGCGTCTTGACGGGTGTTGACGACCGGTGTAGCTTGTTATCGTTCCCGTTATCGATAACGGAAACGATAACGATGCCAGTCGCCACCGTGCGGCCGCCGACCTGTCCCCGGGAGCGGCCAACGCTGGAGGAGCCCGCGTCGCCACGTGTCGTCTGGTCAGAGCTGACATACGCAGGTCGAGGGAATGGCCCCCGATGAGGGAGGAGGTGCCGATGGTGTCAGGGTCGGCCTGACCGCATCGAGGCAGGAGCCGGGTGCAGATCAGCGGTTTCGCAGCAGCCTGGACGTTGAGACCAAGACCAGGCGCGCTCAGCGACTTCAACCACACATCGGAGACGGAGACCAAACCATGACGGCTTCGCGATTGCTTACGAGGTTGGCCATCAGTTCGGTGGCCCTGATCCTGGTGGCGGGCTGCTCTTCCTCGGGAGCCTCGACCGCGCCATCGGCGGCGGCACCGACGGCGGCCCCGTCCGTCGCAGCGCCGACGGCAGCCCCCTCGACGGCGGCAGCCCCGCTGACCTACAAGGACCTCACCGTCGGCTTCATCCAGACGGGTTCGGAAGGTGGCTGGCGCGCCGCCAACACCCAGTCCTTCAAGGAAGAGGCGACCAAGCTCGGCCTCACCCTGAAGTTCTATGACGCGCAGAACAAGTTCGAGAACCAGATCACCGCGTTCCGCAACTTCATCGCCGACAAGGACGTCGACGTGATCATCCTCGCCGCGCTCGAAGCAGCCGGTTGGGACCAGGTCCTCCAGGAGGCCAAGGCCGCGGGCAAGACCGTCGTCATCCAGGACCGCCGGATCGATTCGAAGCCAGACCTGTACGCCACGTACATCGGTTCCGACTTTGTCCTGGAAGGGCGCAACTCGGCGAAGGAGATGTGCACGCTCCTCGAAGGCAGCACCAAGAAGAACGTCGTCGAGCTCGTCGGCAACGTCGGTTCGTCGCCGGCCATCGACCGCGGCAAGGGCTTCCGAGAAGCGATGGCCGACTGCGGCATCACCGTCACGAAGAGCCAGACCGCGAACTGGAGCGCCACCGAAGGCAAGGACGTCATGGCGGCGTTCCTCAAGGACAGCAAGGACATCCAGGGCGTGTTCGGCCAGAACGATGAGATGGGTCTCGGCGCCGCTCAGGCCCTGAAGGACGCCGGGCTCAAGCCCGGGATCGACGTCAAGATCGTCACGGTCGATGCCACCAAGGGTGCGTTCGACGCGATGATCGCCGGAGACATCAATGTCGCGGTCGAGTGCAATCCGCTACTCGCGCCGCAGGTGTACGAGGCCGCACTGAAGGCGGTCAACGGCGAGGATCTCCCCGAGTGGGTCCCCTCGATCGAGGGCATCTTCCGCCAGGCGACTGCCGCGCAGGACCTCCCGACGCGCAAGTACTAGGCCAGTAAGGTCACTGTCGGGAAGCGACGCACCGCGTTGCTTCCCGACGCAATGCAACAGCACGCCAGCACGTAGGGTTATGCCGTGTCAGAGACTGGCCTCCTCCTGTCCATGCGCGGCATCGAGAAAGCCTTCCCCGGCGTGCAAGCCCTCGAGGGCGTGGACTTCGACCTGGCACCAGGCGAGATCCACGCCCTCGTCGGCGAGAACGGCGCCGGCAAGTCCACGCTGATCAAGGTCCTGACCGGCGTCGAGCGGCCGGATGCCGGCACCATCACCTTGGACGGACAGGACGTCCACGTCCGATCTCCCCAGCACGCCCAGTCCATCGGGATCAGCACCGTCTATCAGGAGATCAATCTCTGCCCGAACCTTTCGATGGCCGAGAACATCCTGATCGGGCGCGCGCCGCGGCGCTGGGGTCGGATCGATTGGCGGTCGATGAACCGCCGGGCGGCCCGGATCCTCAACGACCTCGACGTCGAGGTCGACGTGACCCAGCCCCTGGGCTCCTATTCGGTCGCGATCCAGCAGATGGCGGCGATCGGCCGGGCGCTTGACATCTCGTCGGCGCGGATCCTCATCCTCGACGAGCCCACGTCGAGCCTCGACGCCCACGAGACCGAACAGCTCTTCGGCGTGATGCGCAAGCTGCGCAGCCAGGGGATCGCGATCGTCTTCATCACGCACTTCCTCGACCAGGTCTATCGGGTCGCCGATCGGATCACGGTCCTGCGCAACGGGCGGCTGGTCGGCACGTATGCGCCGAAGGCTCTGCCCCGCTTCGATCTCATCGCCAAGATGCTGGGCCGGAACCTGACCGAGCTCGACGACGTGACCCAGCTCAAACTGGCCTCGAGTCAGGAGGGCGCGGGCGAGACACGCCTCCTCGCGACCCAGGTCGGCCGGTCGGGATCGATCGAGCCGTTCGATCTCGACCTGCGCGCCGGCGAGGTCGTCGGGCTCGCCGGCCTGCTCGGGTCGGGCCGGACGGAGATGGCCAGCCTGCTCTTCGGGACCGACAAGCCCGACCATGGCTCGATCGTCGTCGACGGCAAACCGGTCGAGCACCACTCGCCCATCGCATCGATCGGTCGAGGAGTCGCGCTCTGCCCGGAGGATCGCAAGGCCGAAGGGCTCGTCGATGACCTGACGGTGCGCGAGAACATCGTGCTGGCCGTCCAGGCCGGTCGCGGCTGGCTCCGATCGCTGAGCCTGTCCGAGCAGTACGCCATCGCCAATGAGTACATCCGGATGCTCCGGATCGCGACCCCGTCGGCCGATCAGCCGGTCAGGACGCTGAGCGGCGGCAATCAGCAGAAGGTGATCCTCGCACGCTGGCTCGCGACGAACCCGCACGTCCTGATCCTCGACGAGCCGACCCGCGGCATCGACGTCGGCGCGAAGGCCGAAGTCCAGCGTCTCGTCCTGTCGCTCGCCGAAGAAGGCAAGGCGTGCCTGTTCATCTCGTCGGAGCTCGACGAGGTCCTGCGGACGAGCCACCGCGTCGTCGTCCTGCGCGATCGGGTCAAGGTCAGTGAATTCGCAGGCGAGGTCGGTGCGGCGTTGATCATGCAGACGATGGCCGGGTCGGACACGTGAACCGGCTGACGTCGACGGCCTGGCAGCGGTTCGCCGAGAGCAAGCTCGTCTTCCCGCTCATCGTCCTGGGCGTCATCCTGCTGTTCGACCTGGTCTTCGACCCCGGGTTCTTCTCGCTCACCGTCATCGACGGCCACCTCTTCGGCAACGTCGTCGACATCTTCCGCAGTGGGTCGACCGTCATGCTCCTCGCGATCGGGATGACCCTCGTGGTCGCCACCGGCGGGGTCGACCTCTCGGTGGGTGCCGTCATGGCGATCTCGGCCTCGATCGCAGCGATCCTCATCGACCCGAACTACAAGGCGCTGACCCACGATCCCAACTTCTCGGCCGTCCCGCTCCCGCTCGTCTTCGTGATCACCTTGACCGTGGCGGCCCTGTGCGGACTCTGGAATGGCGTTCTCGTCGCCTACGGTGGCATCCAGCCGATGGTCGCGACGCTGATCCTGATGATCGCGGGCCGCGGCATCGCCCAGTTGATCACCGACGGCGTTCGGATCCAGATCTTCTACGAGCCGTTCGCGTTCCTCGGTAACGGCTGGGCCATCCTGCCGGTCTCGCTCTACATCGTCGCGATCGTGTTCGTGGTGGCCTGGCTCCTGACCCGCAAGACATCGCTGGGCATGTTCATCGAGTCGGTCGGGATCAACGCCCGCTCGAGCTTCTTCAGTGGCGTGAACGAGAAGCGCGTGAAGCTCTTCGCCTACATGTTCTGCGGGCTGTGTGCCGGTATCGCGGGTCTCGTCGCGAGCTCGAACATCCGGACATCGGACGCGAACAACATCGGCCTGAACCTCGAGCTCGATGCGATCCTCGCCGTCGTCATCGGCGGAACGGCGCTCGGGGCCGGCGGGCAATTCTCCCTATTCGCGGCGATCGTCGGGGCGGCCGTCATCCAGGCCATCACCACATCGATGTACGCCATCGGCGTCGCGGCGAACGCCCTGCTCGCGATCAAGGGCGTGGTTGTCATCATCGTCATCCTCCTGCTCTCCGATCAGGTACGGAACGCGATCCGCCGCGTCGCGTCGCTACGTCCCAAGCCAGCATGACGGCGCAGGTCGCGACCGCGGCGCGGGCCCCGATCGGAGGGCGCCTGTCACGGTACCGCCGGTTCGCTCCCCTCTCCGCGACCATCATCCTCTTCTGTATCGCCTACGCCTACGGCGCGATCATCTACGACGGGATGCGCGACCCGCAGATCTTCCTCAACCTCCTGCGGGCGAGTCCGTTCCTGCTCATCAGCGCGATCGGGATGACGTTCGTCATCCTGTCGGGCGGCATCGACCTGTCGGTCGGTGGCGTCGTCGCGCTGACGACCGTCGCGTCCGCCGCCCTCCTGCGCAACAACGGGATGGACCCCTGGCTCGTGATGGGGCTCATGCTCGTGATGGGCATGGTCATCGGTGTGACGATGGGCTTCTTCATCACCTACCTGCGAGTGCAGCCCTTCATCGCGACCCTCGCCGGTCTGTGGTTCGCCCGGGGGTTGTGCTTCTGGATCAGCGATGACGCCATCGCCATCGACAACCGGCTCTGGGATGTCCTGGCCCAGACCAGGATCCTGATCCCGGGCCTGGCCGACCCGGTGACCAAGCAGGGCCCATTCGTGTCCATCCTCGTCGTCGTCGAGCTGGTCGTCTTGCTGGTGGCACTGTTCCTCGCGCACTACACCGGCTTCGGGCGGACGGTCTACGCCGTCGGCGGCAGCGAATTGTCGGCGCGCCTGATGGGCCTCCGGGTCAACCGGACCAAGATGCTCGTGTACACGCTCAATGGGTTCTGTTCCGCGTTGGCCGGTATCGCCCTGAGCATCGACGTCGCCTCCGGACACGGGCTGTATGCCATGGGTCTCGAGTTGACCGTCATCGGCGCGGTGGTCATCGGTGGCACCCTTCTGACGGGTGGATCGGGCTACGTGATCGGCACGCTCTTCGGCGTGCTGGTGATCGGTGTCGTCCAGACGCTCATCCAGTTCAACGGGCAACTGAGCTCGTGGTGGACGCCGATCGTCGTCGCGGCCCTGACGCTCATCTTCATCGGCGTCCAGAGCCTGCTCGCGTCACGCAGCGGGCCGCGCTCGACCGCTCGACGGGCCTCGGCCGAGGTCGCCGGTCAGCCGCCCACGGCCGGTCCGGCGGTCAGCGAGGAAGTCACGTGAGCCGGAGGCGAGGGCCACAATGGATCGTGGCGTTCGCCCTGGTTCTCGGGGGCTGCGAGTACGTCGTGCTCCCGCCCGAGGAGAGCGCTCCGATCTCGGACACCTCGAAGGGCTGGTCGGCCGTCGCGACCGCGGTCGGGCCCGCCGAGTCCGGCGGCCTCAAGGTCGACCTTGCCATCCGCAACGAGACCGGCGACTGGAGCGCGATGGCCGCGGTCGACGGCCGCCCGGCGGTCCTCACCTCCGGCGACGGCAGCAGGACCGACTGCGCCACGGTCGTCGTCGGATCGGGCGGCCACCGGCTGGCGCCCGGCTTCCGGATGCAGGGATTCATCGGCGGAACCAAGACCAAGCCGGCCCTGGAACGCATCCGGGTCGAGTGTGCCGGCGCGACGGCGGCGCCGGGCTCGAAGCTCGCCGTCGACTACGCGTACGTGACCGGCGAATACGACTACTACGACGCGGAGACGACCGGGACCGCGGGGACGCTCGAAGTCAACCTCGACGAGGCCGCCGCCGACCTGACGTTCCCGATCGCGGAACCCATCGACGGCCTGATCGAGCCGGCCGACGCCGAGATCCCCGCGCTCAATGACGTCGTCCTGACCTTGACCGACGTCGCCCGAACGACCAAGGGCTTCGAGTTCTCGTGGCAGACCTCGAACCCGGGCGAGTACCCGACGATCGTGCACGTCGGGAACCCGCCGGTGATCGGCGCGGACGGGATCCTCTACGGCTTCTACGAGAGCCCTGACCTCGCGACCGCGCCGGTGACACCGCCGGGCGACGTGGCGAAGTGGACGACCGAAGTCGCCGTCCCCGCCGACGTCAAGGGCTTCTACATCATGCTGAGCGTCGAGGCGAAGAAGGGGCGCACCTTCGTGAACCACGCGATCGACATCAGCGACAAATAGGTCAGCGGGGCTCGGCGGCCTCCACCGTCGGTGATGTACGGCCCGCGCGAACCGGGGCCGACGACACGCGGGGCGCGACCGGGGCACTCTCGCGGACGACGAGCTGGGTCGCCAGCGTCAGGCTCCGGACCGTCTCCCGGCCGCGCGCCTCGCCGGCGATGGCCAGCACTTCGCGGACGGCCAGCTCGCCCAGTTCGCGGAGCGGCTGCACGACCGTCGTCAGCGTCGGGGTGAAGTGCGCGGCTTCGTCGAGCCCATCGAACCCCACCACCGCGATTTCGCCCGGGATCGCGATCCCCCGGGCCTGAGCCACATGGAGGACGCCCAGCGCCATCTGGTCGTTCGCGACGAAGATTCCGTCGAGGTCCGGGTCCCTCGCCAGCAGCTGCTCGAACGCGACCTCGCCACTGGCCGACGACCAGGTCCCGGAGACCACCGGGCCAGGTTCCAGGCCGGCGTCGCGGATCGCGTCGAGCCAGCCGTCGTGGCGGTCCTGCGCCTCGCGCCACGGCAAGGGTCCGGCGAGGTGCCCGATCCGTCGTCGTCCGAGGGCCAGCAGGTGCGTCGTGGCCATCCGCGCGCCACCGTAGTTGTCGATGACGATGGTCGAGAAGGCCGACGACGGTTCCGACTTCAGGAACACGATCGGCGGGGACGACGCCGGCATCTGCGCCCGGGCCGTCGCGATGTTCGTGCCGAGCTGCGGGGCGGCGAAGATGAGGCCCTCGACCCGGTGGGCGATCATGAACTCGATGACCGGCCCGATATCGACCGTGTCAGTGCTCTCGATCTCCTTCAGGAGGATCCCGTAGCCCGAGGCCTGCGCCTCCTCGGTGATCCCATTGAGCGTCTGGGCGACGCCGAAGTAACGCAGGCCGGCCACGATGACGCCCAGGGTCTGGGATCGCCGCTGGACGAGGCTCCGCGCGACGGCACTCGGCTGGAACCCGGTCGCCGCGATGGCGGCCTCGACCGCCTTGCGCGTTTCGGGCGAGACGTCCGGCCGCTTGTTGATGACCCGCGAGACCGTCTGCGTCGAGACCCCGCACATGCGGGCGATCTCCTTGATCGTGATCCGGCTGTGGTCCTGCAACACTCGATCCCCTGGGCGGCGCGGAGGCTTGCTTCGAGACCGTTCGGATGCTACGGTACGTGCATCGTGAACGTTAGCGGGAACGATAACGGAACTCGGATCGGTCCACAAGTGCCAATCCGGCGAACGTGGATCGCCACGGGACGGCGATGACGTCTCCCACGAGTCTAAAGGGAGCGATGGTGAGCCGGTACGCGATCGGGGTCGACTTCGGCACCGCGTCCGGACGTGCCGTCCTCGTGGACGTCGCGGACGGATCGCAGCTCGCCACGGCCGTCGAGCCGTATCGCAACGGCGTCATCGACGAGCGCCTCCCGGCCCCGGACGAACACGTGGTCCTGCCGCCCGACTGGGCCTTGCAGGATCCCGACGACTACCTGCGGGTCCTGCAGACCGCCGTCCCGGAGGTCGTGCGGGCGGCGGGCGTGGACCCGGCGGACGTCATCGGCATCGGCATCGACTTCACGGCCTGCACGATGCTGCCCGCCGCGGCCGACGGCACGGCGCTCTGCCAGATCCCCGAGTTCCGCTCGAACCCACATGCCTGGGTCAAGCTCTGGAAGCACCACGCGGCTCAGCCCGATGCCGACCGGATCAACGAGGTCGCCCGCACGATGGGCGAGGCGTGGCTCGACCGGTACGGCGGCAAGATCTCGTCCGAATGGTTCTTCTCGAAGGCCCTCCAGATCCTCGATGAGGCGCCGGGCATCTACGCGGCAGCCGATCGGCTGATCGAGGCCGCCGACTGGGTGGTCTGGCGGCTCACCGGCGAGGAGACCCGCAACGCGTGCACCGCCGGGTACAAGGCCATGTGGTCCAAGCGCGACGGCTTCCCCGACCCGGCCTACTTCGAGGCCCTTGACCCGCGTTTCGGCGCGGTCGTCGACACGAAGATGCGACGCGAGCTCGTCCATGCCGGCGAACGGGCCGGTGGCCTGTCGGCCGAGGCCGCCGCCTGGACCGGGCTGCCGGTCGGGACGGCCGTGGCGGTCGCCAACGTCGACGCCCATGTCGCCGTCCCGGCCGCGACGGTCACCGGCCCCGGCACGATGGTCATGATCATGGGCACCTCGACCTGCCACATGGTCCTCTCGCGCGAGGAGCGGACCGTGCCCGGGATGTGCGGCTGCGTCGAGGACGGGATCATCCCGGGCTACTTCGGCTACGAGGCCGGCCAATCGTGCGTCGGCGACCACTTCGAGTGGTTCGTCGAGCAGGGCCTGCCCGAGACTTACCACGCCGAGGCGCGCGCCAGGGGCATCGACATCCACGCCCTCGTCCAGGAGAAGGCCGGGCGGCAGCAGGTCGGCGAGTCCGGGCTCATCGCCCTGGACTGGTGGAACGGGAACCGCTCGGTCCTCGTCGACGCGGAGGTCGGGGGGCTGCTCATCGGGATGACCCTCGCGACGACCCCCGAGGAGGTCTACCGGGCGCTCATCGAGGCGACCGCCTTCGGGACCCGGGTCATCATCGAGACGTTCGAAGCCAATGGCGTGCCGGTCCATGAGGTCGTCGCCTGCGGCGGCCTGGCCGAGAAGAGCCCGCTCATCCTGCAGATCTACGCCGACGTCACGGGCCGCACGTTCCGGGTGAGCGCCTCCGACCAGACGCCCGCCCTCGGGTCGGCGATGTTCGGCGCGGTCGCGGCGGGCGCCGCCGCCGGCGGACACGCCTCGATCGAGGACGCCGCCCACGCGATGGCGCGGCTCAAGGACCGGGCCTACGAGCCGATCTCGGCCAACCACGAGGCCTACGACGTCCTGCACCGCGAGTACGTCCGGCTCCATGACTACTTCGGGCGGGGCGAGAATGACGTCATGAAGGTCCTCCGGGGTCTGCGGGCCAAGGCGAAGGCGGCCGGGCGGGTCGCGGTGGAGGCGTAGCGATGCGACTCGAAGCGCTCCGTGAGGAGCTCGTCCGACTGCACGCGGAGCTGCCGCGGAACGGCCTCGTCGTCTGGACGGGCGGCAACGTGAGCGCCCGCGACCCCGAGACCGGGCTCGTCGCCATCAAGCCGTCCGGGGTCCGCTACGAGGACCTGACCGCGGACCGGATGGTCGTGCTCGACATCGACGGCCGGATCGTCGAAGGCGCCGACCACCCCTCATCGGACACGGCGAGCCACCTGTACATCTACCGCCATCGACCGGACGTCAATGGCGTCGTCCACACCCACTCGCGGTACGCGACCGCGTTCGCGGCCGTCGGCCGGTCGATCCCGGTCTACCTGACGGCCCAGGCCGACGAGTTCGGCGGCGAGATCCCGTGCGCCGGCTTCGCCTTCATCGGCGACGAGGCGATCGGGGCGCTCGTGGTCGATGGCATCGGGCGCTCCCCGGCGATCCTGCTGAAGCACCATGGTGTCTTCACCGTCGGGCCGACCGCGACCGCCGCGGTCAAGGCCGCGATCATGGTCGAGGACGTCGCCGCCACGGTCTGGGCGGCGCTCCAGATCGGGACACCCGAGGTCCTCCCGGAGGACGCAGTGGCGCGCCTGCACGAGCGCTACGTCACGAGTTACGGGCAATGACCGCGGACAGCGCGCCCGCCGGCAGCGTCGACCTCGGGGCCTTCGAGGTCTGGTTCGTGGCCGGCAGCCAGCCGCTCTACGGGCCCGAGGCCATCGAGGCGGTCGCCGAGCATGCGCTGGTCGTCGCCGCCGCGCTCGACGCGTCGGCCTCTGTGCCGGTCCGCGTCGTGGCGAAGCCGGTCGTGACCGACTCGGCGAGCATCCGGGCCCTGTGCCAGGAGGCCAACGCGTCCCCGACCTGCGTCGGGCTGATCGTCTGGATGCACACGTTCTCGCCGGCGAAGATGTGGATCGCCGGGCTCGACGTCCTCCAGCGGCCACTCCTGCACCTCCACACCCAGTACCACCGCGCGATCCCGTGGGACACGATCGACATGGACTTCATGAACCTCAACCAGGCCGCCCACGGCGACCGGGAGTTCGGGTTCATCGCCGCCCGGATGCGACTCGAGCGCAAGGTCGTCGTCGGGCACTGGTCCGAGTCGGAGGTCCAGGACCGGATCGGGGCCTGGTCGCGCGCCGCCTGCGCGAAGCACGACTGGCAGACCGGCAAGATCGCGCGCTTCGGCGACAACATGCGCGAGGTCGCGGTCACCGAGGGCGACAAGGTCGAAGCGCAGCGCCAGCTCGGTTTCAGCGTCAACACCTACGGCGTCGGCGACCTCGTGGCCGTCGTCGGACGACGTCACCGAGGCCGAGGTCGACGAGCTCATCGCGGCCTACGTCGACGAATACGAGGTCGAGCCCGTCCTGTGCCCGGGCGCCGAGCGCGCGGACTCGCTCCGCGACGGAGCCCGGATCGAGCTCGGCCTGCGGCGGTTCCTCGGGGACGGCGGCTTCACCGCGTTCACGACGACCTTCGAGGACCTGCACGGGCTGCGACAGCTGCCCGGGCTCGCCGTCCAGCGCCTGATGCGCGACGGCTACGGCTTCGGCGCCGAGGGCGACTGGAAGACGGCGTCCATGGTCCGGGCGATGAAGGTGATGGCCAGCGGCCTGCCCGGCGGCGTCTCGTTCATGGAGGACTACACCTACCACCTCGACGACGCCGGTGACCTGAACCTCGGCGCGCACATGCTCGAGGTCTGCGAGTCGATCGCGGGGTCACGACCCCGGCTCGAGGTGCACCCGCTCTCGATCGGCGGCAAGGACGATCCCGTCCGGCTCGTATTCGATGCGCACCCGGGGCCGGCCATCCTCGCCTCGATCGTCGACATGGGCCAGCGCTTCCGGATGGTCTCGACCGTGGTGGACGTGCTGGCACCCGAGCGGCCGCTGCCGAAGCTGCCGGTCGCGCGGGCCCTTTGGCACCCGCGGCCGGACCTCAAGACGAATGCGGCGGCCTGGATCCACGCCGGCGGCTCGCACCACACGAGTCTGGGCTATGCGGTCACCGCCGAGCACCTCGCCGACTTCGCCGCGATGTCCGGTGTCGAGTTCCTCCTGATCGACGAACACACCTCGCTGGACCGCTTCCAGGATCAGCTGCGCTGGAACGATCTCTACTACCTCCTCGCGAAGGGCCTCTAGCGTCGAACGCACCGTGCCTTTCCACCGCGGGCCGGGTCGGGACCTCCTCCCACGGCCCGGCCCGCGAACCCACCTCGATCGTCCGCCCGATCCGTGGCATCGTTCGTGCATGGCGACTTGGGCCGAATTCGAGGCCGCCGCGCCACAGCTCGCGGCGGCGGGTCGACGCCTGCTCCACCGCGATGGCGTCGGGGAGGCGCTGCTCGCGACCGTCCGCGGCGACGATCCGCCGCGCATCCATCCGATCAACATCGCGATCGTCGATGGGCACCTCTGCGCCTTCATCCTGCCGTCGGCCAAGCGGACGGACCTTGAGCGCGACGGCCGATCGGCCCTGCATTCGCACCAGGACCCGGCCGCACCGAGCGAATTCGCGGTCCGCGGCCGCGCCTCGCTCGTCGGGGACGACGCCCTCAGGTCGGCGGCCGCCGCCGCCTGGTCGTTCGAGGTCGATGAGACATACGCGCTCTTCGAGTTCTCGATCAATTCGGCCCTGCTGGGCGCACGCGACACGGCCGACGACTGGCCGCCCCGCTACAGCCGGTGGACCGCCGAATAGGGGCGAAACGTCAACGAAGCGTTCAGATTTCCATACCGGCCCTCTCACCGTCTCTTCAGGAACCGTTGTGATAGTGGGTCCTCCCGGCTGATCGACAGCCATCCGACCCAACCCACCGCAACGTGAGATGAGCCGCCATGACCCAGACCGCCCCGCCGGAGACCCCGCGCGACCTGCGCGCCCTCCCCGATCCCAACGACGCCCGCGCGACGACCGAAGCGATCCTGTTCGAAGTTCGCCGCGTCATCGTCGGCCAGGACGCGATGCTCGAACGCATCCTCGTCGGCCTGCTGTCCGGCGGGCACATCCTCCTCGAGGGCGTCCCCGGTCTCGCCAAGACCCTGACCATCAAGACGCTCGCGGACGTCCTCGGCGGCTCGTTCAAGCGGGTCCAGTTCACGCCGGACTTGATGCCGTCCGACCTCGTCGGCACGCGCATCTACCGCCCGGGCGAGGCGACGTTCGAGACGGAGCTCGGCCCCGTGTTCGCGAACTTCCTGCTGGCCGACGAGATCAACCGCGCGCCGGCGAAGGTCCAGTCGGCGCTGCTCGAGGTCATGCAGGAGCACCAGGTCACGATCGGTCACACGACCTACCCGGTCCCCACGCCGTTCATCGTGCTCGCGACCGAGAACCCCATCGAGGCCGAAGGGACGTATCCCTTGCCCGAGGCCCAGCTCGACCGGTTCATGCTAAAGATCCTGCTCGACTATCCGGATGCCTCCGAGGAGGCCCAGATCGTCGCCCGGTCGCTGCGCCACGACCTGCCGCCGCGCGAGATCCTCGACAGCGCCGGCTTGATCGCCCTCCAGGCCAAGGTCGACGACGTGTACGTCGATCCGCGGATCATCAGCTACTCGGTCGCGCTGGTGGAGGCCACCCGCAAGCTCGCCTACTGGGGCGCCCCGGACCTCGAGCCGTACGTCGCGTACGGGGCGAGCCCGCGCGGTTCGATCAACCTCGTCCACGGCGCCCGCGCCCTCGCGGTGCTGCGCGGTCGGCGGTACGTGCTGCCGTCCGATCTCGTCGAGCTCGCGCCGGACGTCCTTCGCCACCGCCTCGTCATGAGCTATTCGGCGCTGACCGACGGCATCACGCCGGACTCGGTCATCGCGCGGATCCTCGGCCTCGTCAAGGCCCCGCAGCTCGACATGGCTGCGGAACCGACGGCGTGACGGATCTCGCCCGGGTCGGAAGCCGCGGCCGGACCCCCGCGCGGCCCGGCCCGGGCCCGATCTCGGACGATCTCGTCAAGCGCCTCGAACTGGCGCTGACGCGGCGGGTCGGCGGCCGGATGGCCGGCGACCACCGCGGGCAGGGCCTGGGGGTCGGGCTCGAGCTGGACCGGCTGCGGGCCTACGAGCCGGGCGACGACGTGCGCCGGATCGACTGGAACGCCACCGCCCGCAGCCTGGCCCCGCAGGTCCGTGAGGATGTGCCGGACCGGCAGCTGACGGCCTGGCTGCTCCTCGACGAATCACCGTCGATGCACTTCGGCACGGCCGACCGACGCAAGGCGGACGTGGCCGAGGGCGCGGCGCTGGTCGTCGGACGGTTCGTCGCCCGCCGATCGGACCGGCTCGGCGTCATCGCGTTCGGCTCGGGGCACGCCAACGGCGATCGCCTGACGCCCCCGACGGGCGGCCGCAACGCCATGGCCGGGCTGCTGCGCACCATCGCGACCGAGCCACCCGACGAGGGCGGCGGTCCGACCTCGATGGCCTATGCCCTGCAGAGCGTGGCGGCCTCGCGGACCGCCTCGGGCCTCGTCGCGATCATCTCGGACTTCCGCGGGCCGCTCGACTGGCGACCCGCGCTCACCGCGGTCGCGGGCCGCCACACGGTCCTCGCGATCGAGATCGTCGACCCGCGCGAAGCCGCCCTCGTCGACGTCGGCGAGCTCACCCTCATCGACCCCGAGACGGGGCGAACCCTGCGCGTCGACACGTCCGACCGACACCTCCGTCGCGCCTTCGAGGACGCGGCCGGGGCCGAACGATCGACCGTCGCCGCCGAGTTCAAGCGACTCGGCGTCCGCCATCTGCGACTGACCACCGAAGGATCCTGGCTGGCCTCGCTCGCGCGCGGCCTCGACTCGACTGGACGACCGACATGACCTTTCTCGCGCCGCTCCTGCTCCTTGGCCTGCTCCTCGTTCCGATCCTCCTGGGCCTCTATCTCTGGGCCCAGCGGCGTCGGACCCGCTACGCCGTGCGGTTCACCAACCTGGACCTGCTCGCGAACATCGCCCCGCGGCGGCCCGCGTGGCGGCGTCACGTGCCGCCGGCCATCTACCTCGGGGCCATCGCGGCCCTCGCCTTCGCGCTTGCGCGGCCGACCATGGTCGTGGCCACGCCGCGCGAGGACGCGACCGTCCTCCTGACCATCGACGTGTCGGGCTCGATGAAGGCGACCGACGTGTCGCCCACCCGTCTCGACGCCGCTCGCGAGGCCGCCCGCTCGTTCGTGGCCCAATTGCCCGAGACCATTCGGGTCGGGATCGTCGCCTTCGCTTCCGAGCCGGAGACGCTCGTCGCGCCGACGACAGACCGCGACGCGGTCGAGGCTGCCCTGCAGAGCCTCAGGACGAAGGGCGGGACGGCCATGGGCGACGCCCTCATGGCCACGCTCGACTTGGCGGAGCAGGTCCAGAAGGGCGACGAGGCGGGGACCCCGTCCGCGTCGGCCGCACCGGAGGTCTCCGCCGCACCGGGCGCTTCGGCGGCACCGGATGCCTCGGGCGCGCCGAACGCATCGGCTTCACCGGACGCGCCGATCGACACGCCGTCCGGCCAGCCGCTCGTCGCCGCGATCCTGTTGTCGGATGGGGCGAACTCGGTCGGTCAGACGGAGCCGCTCGACGCGGCGCAGCGAGCCGCCGACATGGATGTCCCCGTGTACACGATCGCGCTCGGCACCGCCGATGGCGAGGTGCAGGTGCCTGACAACACGGGCCAGCTGCACACGCTACAGGTCCCGCCCGACACGGAGACGCTCGCGCAGATCGCCGAGATCACCGGCGGCACGGCCTTTGACGCCCCGACGGCCAAGGATCTGAGTGCCGTGTACGACAACCTGCAATCCCGCGTCGGCTACGTCGACAAGGAACAGGAGGTGACCTCGTGGTTCGCCGGCGCGGCGCTCGTCCTCGTCGTCGTCGGTGCGGGTCTTTCGGCCCTGTGGTTCGGCCGACTGCCCTAGGCGGCGGGCGCCGGCGAGAGGCACGGTCCAGAATCTGGGGGTGACCCCAGAGGAACGACGGACGTTCATCGCCCGGCACACGACCGTCGCCGCGGCGCCGTTCGTGCCGGAGGTCGAGCTCTGGACCGGTGGCCTCGCCATGCCGCTCTGGGAGCAGGCGGCCCTGGCCGACGCTCGTCCGGCCGTCCCACCGCCGTACTGGGCGTGGCCGTGGGCCGGCGGGCTGGCACTGGCCCGATTCCTGCTCGATCATCCTGCCCTCGTCCGCGACTCGAACGTGGCCGACGTCGGGGCGGGCGGCGGGATCGTGGCCATCGCCGCGGCCCTCGCCGGCGCCCGCGAAGTCACCGCGATCGACATCGAGCCGTTCGCCATCGAGGCGTGCCGGCTCAACGCGATCGCCAATGGCGTGGCGATCGGCGTCGTCGAGGCCGACCCGGCCGGCACCGACGACGGCTGGGACGTGGTGCTGGCCGGTGACCTCTGGTACGAATCCGAGCTGGCGGCGCGAATGGAGCCCTGGCTGCGCGGGCTGGCGGCGCGCGGGGCCACGGTCCTGATCGGCGACCTCGGGCGCGCCTACCTGCCCGCCGACGGGCTCGTCGAGCTGGCCCGCTACGTCGTCCCGACGATCGACGACCTCGAGGACGCAGCGTCCAAGGAGGTCAGGGTCTTCCGGGTGCTGGGCGCCTGAGCCGCTCTTACTGCAGCGGGCCGCTCCGGGCGTGGTCGATGGCGGCCCGGCGACGGCCCTCGAGGAACGTCCGCTCCGCGCCGTTCGTGGTCAGCTCGAGCGCCCGATCGTAGGCCGCGGCGGCCTCGGTCCAGCGCTCGAGGCGGCGCAGCATGTCGGCACGCGCGGCGTGCAAGTACGGGTACGTGTCCAGCGTCCCATCGGCGGCGATCCCGTCCATCATCGCCAGGCCGACCTCGGGTCGGTCGGCCATGGCGACCGCGACGGCGAAGTTGAGCTGGACCACCGGCGACGGATCCTGGCGCGCGAGTGCCGCATACAGGGCGGCGATCTGGGCCCAGTCCGTCTCGGACGCGGCCGCCGCCTCGTCGTGTAGCGCCGCGATCGCCGCCTGGAGCTGGTACGGACCGGGCCGACCCATCCCGAGCGCCCGCTCGACCAGGGCGCGGCCCTCGGCGATCCGGGCGGCATCCCATCGCGACCGATCCTGATCGTCGAGCAGGATGAGCTCGCCCTCCGGACCGACGCGCGCCTCGCGCCGGGCGTCGTGCAGGAGCATGAGGGCGAGCAGGCCCATCACCTCCGGCTCGTCCGGCAACAACGACGCCACCACCCGGGTCAGCCGGATCGCTTCGCTCGACAGCTCGCGCCGCACGAGGGCGTCGCCCGATGACGCGGTGTAGCCCTCGTTGAAGACGAGATAGAGCACCTTCAGGACACCGCCGAGGCGCTCGGGCAGGAGCTCGAGATCGGGCACCCGATACGGGATGCCGGCGTCGCGGATCTTGCGTTTCGCCCGGACGAGCCGCTGGGCCAGCGTCGGCTCGGGAACGAGGAAGGCCCGGGCGATCTCCGGCGTCGTCAGGCCGCCCAGCGTCCGGAGCGTGAGGGCGACGCGCCCGTCCATCGGCAGCGCAGGGTGGCAGCACGTGAAGATGAGCCGGAGTCGATCGTCGGCGATGAGCATCGGATCCTCAGCAGCATCGGGCCCGAGCGCGGCGAGCTCCGCCTCGATCTCGGCGTCGCGCTCGAGCGTCCGGGTCTTCTCCCGCAGCCGCGCCCGTCGGCGCAACCGGTCGATCGCCCGGTTCCGGGCGGTCGTCGTGATCCACGCGCCCGGGTTGTCCGGAACGCCCCGGGTCGGCCACGTCTCGAGGGCGGTCACGAAGGCTTCCTGCACCGCCTCCTCGGCAAGGTCGAAGTCGCCGAGCACGCGGATGAGCGTCGCCACGGCGCGGCCGGACTCCTCGCGGAACAGGCGGTCGACGACCTCGTGTGCGGCGTCGGCTGGAGACAAGACGCGGACCGGACCTCCCGGTCAGTTCGCGGCCGCCGCCTCGGCCGGGCGAGCTTCCCGACCGCTGGCGGCCATCTCGTAGATCGGCCGGATCTCGATCGAGCCGTGGCGCGCACCGGGGATCCGCGCCGCGTAGTCGATCGCCGCGTCCAGGTCGGCCGCCTCGATCAGGTAGAAGCCCCCGAGCGCCTCCTTGGTCTCCGCGAACGGACCGTCGGTGGCCACGGTCTGGCCGTCCACGACCCGCACGGTCGTCGCCGTCGCGGTCGGCTGCAGGGCCTCGCCGGCCTCGTAGGCCCCGCGCTCGCGAACGAGCGCCGTGAAGGCGGCGTACTCGCCGAATTCGGCCGCCATGACCTCATCGGGAACGTCCTGGGTCGGCTCTTCGGTGTAGATCAGCAGGGCGTAGCGCATGGCGAGCGACTCCTTTCGGTGCGGCGGGCGCGTCGGTCCGGCCGTCACCTTCACGACGAACGGCACCGGCCCGAATCGACCGGATCCGCTCAGCATCCACGGCCACGTGGCGTCCTGCCGGGGCATCATCCGTCGGCCGGTCTCGCGTGTCGAGGGGTATCGTTCGTGCATGGCGAGCCCGAAGGAGATCCTCGCGGTCAGCGGCCGCGAGGTGGCCATCTCCAACCCACAGAAGGTGTATTTCCCGCAGACCGGCCACACGAAGCTCGACCTCGTTCGCTACTACCTCGCGGTCGCCGATGGCGCACTGAAGGGGGTCGCCGGTCGCCCGATGGCGCTCAAGCGGTTCGTCGATGGCGCCGCGGGCGAGCCGTTCTTCCAGAAGCGGGCACCCGACAACCGGCCTGACTGGATCCGTACGGCCGAGCTGACCTTTCCATCGGGCCGGACGGCCGATGAGATCGTCGTTGACGACGCGGCCGGTCTCGCATGGGTGGTCAACCTCGGCTGCATCGACCTGAACCCCCACCCGGTCCGTGCCGACGACCTGGACCACCCGGACGAGCTGCGGGTCGATCTCGATCCCGTCCCGGGCGTGCCGTGGTCGCAGATCCGCGAGGTGGCCCTGGCCACCCGAGAGGCGCTCACCGATGTCGGCCTCGTCGGCTGGCCCAAGACGTCGGGCTCGCGCGGGATCCATGTCAACGTCCGCATCGAACGTCGGTGGACCTATCCGGAGGTCCGCCGAGCCGCGCTGGCCCTCGCTCGGGACGTCGAGCGGCGGCTGCCCGGCGCCGCGACCTCGAAGTGGTGGAAGGAGGAGCGCCACGGCGTCTTCCTCGACTACAACCAGAATGCGAAGGATCGGACGGTGGCCTCCGCGTACTCGGTCCGGCCCCTCCCCGATGCGCGCGTCTCGACGCCGCTGACCTGGGACGAGGTCCCGACCGTCGAGGCCGAGGCGTTCACGCTGGACACGGTCCCGGCGCGCTACGCGGAGATCGGCGATCCAGGCGCGGGCATCGACGACGCGGTCGGCTCGCTGGATGCGCTCCTGGAGCTGTCACACCGACATGAGACCGAGGGCCTCGGCGATGCCCCGTGGCCGCCCAACTACGCCAAGCAGGCTGGCGAGCCACCGCGCGTCCAGCCGTCGCGCAAGCGCAAGGCCGACGCGGACTACGACCAGGGTCGCGGGGTGGCCGGCGGCCCCCCGCCCGAGGTGGCCGCCGAGCGCGCCAAGGCCGTGGCCGCCGGTGACCCGAACGCGGGCCTGCCGACCGAGTGGACCGGCTCGCGGCCCACCCCGACCGGACGGCGCAAGACGTCCATCCCGGTCATCGAGATCGCACGTGCGGCCACGAAGGCGGAGGCGCTCGCCGCGCTGGACACGTGGAAGGCTCGGCACCCGGCGGTCGCGGCCGCGCTCGAACCGGCCGATGTCCTCGTCGACGGGATGCGCGGCCGCTCGTACGTCTGGTACCGCGTCCGGCTCAACCTCACCCACGTGCCCGAGGCGGAGCGGCCGACGCAGGGCCCGCTCGAGGTCGACTACGACCCGTGGGCGGGCTACGAGTGGCCCGACCGCTCGGGTCAGTCCGAGCGAGCGAGGCGCCGCCCGGCCGGGGAGTCGGGCGGGACGTGACCGGTCGGCTCGCGGCCCGGACGTTCGCCCTGTTCGCCTCGATGATCGCAGCGGCCTGCTCGGCGGGCGCGACCTCGCCGGCACCGAACGTCTCCGCGTCCGCGGCGCCGCCATCGGTGGCGGCGAGTCCGGAGAGTTCCGGATCGTCCGGCCCGGACCGGACCACAGCCCTGGCCGCGGCGTTCCTGGACCAGATCCGGGATCCCAAGGCGCGCTATCGCCTGGACCAGACACTGACCGTGGTCGTCGGCGAAGAGTCGTCCGAGTCGAAGTCGCACTCCGATGTCGCCGGGCCCGACCGGTTGATCGTCTCGGACGACACCGTCCGTGGCGGCGCGACCACCCACTCCGAGTACCTGCAGACCGCGGGGGCGGCATTCCAGCGGACCGGCGACCAGGACTGGCGGGCGGTCGGGCCGGCGACCGAACCCGAGGTGCCGTTCCCGTTCCTGACGGTCGAGGACCTGCGCTACCAGGGTCGCGGGATCACCGGCGGGCAGTTCCTCGACTCGTTCTCCCTCGACGACAGCATCCCGATCGGGTCGTCGGTCGCCGAGTCGCTCGGCGTCACGGGCGGCACCGCGAGCATCGTGACGTTCGACTGTTCCGTGTATCCGGACGGACGCCCGGTCCGGATCGAGATCGGCTTCCAGCTGAGCGCCGCGGACGGCAGCTCGGCGGGGTACGGGGCGATCACCCAGGACTACGCCGAGTTCGGCGGGGACGTGACGGTGGCGCCGCCGGTCGGCTGATCGGCGCCGCGGTCAGCCGGCGACCCCGGTGGCGGCCACCACGGCCCGCGTCAGGCGATCGGTCCGGAGCGCGTCCGGGTAGCTGGACAGCACGCGCGCCGGATCGCGCGCCTCGACGGCGTCGAGGAACGCTTCGGCCTGCACCTCGTAGGGATCTCGCCCGGCCGGGACCTCCGTGAGGTCGACGCCGTCGTCGAACGTCGCCCGCCATCCGCCATGACCCCGGTCCGGTTGCGGTCGAAGCGTGGTCAGCAGGTCGTCGGACACGAATTCGATCTCGATGTCGCTCGAGGCCAGTCGACGCGTGTTGGCGAACGAGCCGATCGCTCCCCCGTCGAACCGCAGGAGGGCCGCCGTCGCATCGACGACGTCGATCGAAGACGGCGACGCCGCCGGGTCTCGCGTGGAGACGGCACCCAGCACCTGGGCCTCGCCCAGGAGATGGCGGGCGAGGTCGTAGAGGTGCGTCGCCTGCTCGACGACCTGGCCACCGCCCTCGTCGACGCGACCCCACCACGCCGGCAGTGGCGTCGAGCCGAGCCAGCGCGCGACCACCATCCGCGGTGGGCGGGCGGCGAACCGGCGCCGGATCTCCGGCAACACCTCCAGCCCGCGCAGGTGATAGCCGACGGCCACGACCAGGCCGGATCGTTCGATCGCCGCGGCGACCCTGGCCGGGCCTTCAGCATCGGTCGCGGCCAGCGGCTTCTCGGCGAGGAACGGGATGCCGCGGTCGACCAGGCGGTCGCACGTCTCGATGGCGCGATACGGCGGCACGCACACGTACGCCGCGTCCGGCCGGGTCTCGTCAAGCATCCGATCCGGGTCGGCATAGGCCACGCCTCCCCACCGGGCGGCCATCTCGGCCGCCCGGTCGGGTGAACCGGAGACGACGCCGACCAGCTCCGACCGACCGAGCCGCGCCAGCGCTTCCAGGTGGATCCCCGCGATCCATCCGGCCCCGACGAAGGCGACCCGAAGCGTCATCGGGGTCAGGTCCCTCCGAAGATCCGGGCGATCTCGAACGGGGCGGTCTCCTCGAGCTGGTCGTAGCGGCAGTCCGCCGGCGAACTTGTCCGGACGCCACCGCTTGAAGGTCGTGGCGTGGCGGAACCGATCGCCCTGGAGGTGGTCGTACGCGACTTCGGCGACGCGCTCCGTCCGGAGCGGCTCCCACGAGAGGTCCTTGCCGCGGTTCCAGCGCGAGGTCGCGCCGGGCAGCCGCTGACCGGAGGCGTCGGCATCGCCGTAGCCCGCCCATTCGGCCCATTCGCGCCAAGGGTGATCGTCCATCGCGTGGTCGCGCAACGGCGCGAGTTCCTCGGCCAGGGCGGCGCGTCGGTCCCATCCGAACGACGAGGTGATGCCGACGTGGTTCAGCTTGCCGGTGTCGTCGTACAGGCCCAGCAGCAACGAGCCGATGTGGGTGCCCGGCCCGTTCTTGTGCCATCGGAAGCCGGCCACGACGCAATCGGCCGTCCGCTGGTGCTTGATCTTGAGCATCGCACGCTTGCCCGGCAGGTACGGCGCGTCGAGCCGCTTGGCGACGACGCCGTCGAGGCCGGCGCCCTCGAACCGCTCGAACCAGTCACTGGCCAAGGACCGATCGCGCGTGGCCGGGGTCAGGTGGACCGGTGGTTCGACGCCCGCCAGCGCCTGCTCCAGGCGCGTCCGACGGTCGCCTTGCGGCGTCGCTCGCAGATCCTCGTCGCCAAGGGCCAGCAGGTCCCAAGCGACGTAGCTGGCCGGCGACTCCGCCGCCAGCATGCGGACCCTCGACTCCGCCGGGTGGATGCGCAGCAACAGGGCCTCGAAGGCGAGGGTCCCGTCGCGCGCGATGACGATCTCCCCATCAAGGACGCACCGCTCCGGCAAGGCGGCGCGGAGCGGGGCGGCCAGCTCGGGGAAGTAGCGGTCGAGCGGCTTCAGGTCGCGCGACTGCGTGTAGACCGTGTCGCCGTCGCGGAAGACCAGCGCCCGGAAGCCGTCCCATTTCGGCTCGAACAGCCAGCCCTCGTCGGATGGGAGGCCGTCGACCGCCTTGGCCAGCATCGGCTCGACGGGCGGATCGAACGGGAGGTGCAGGTCGGCCATCGTCCGAGTGTACGCGGCGTCGCGAACATCAGGGCAGGGTCGCCAACGCGGCCCGGGCCCGCTCCCGACCGAGGTTCCAGGCGAACGGCGAACGGTATGAGGGATCCACCGCGAGCTCCGTGCGACGTGCCTCCAGGATCGCCAGGACCTCGATGGCCTCCGGTCCGCGCAAGCTCGGGAGGGCCTCGACCATGACCGGGACGGCGTCGTCGGGCAGGACCGCCAGGTACTCGGCGTCGAGCCCGGAGTGCCCGTCAGGTGGGACGAGGGACGGGTCCACGACACGCTCGATGTTCCGTGCCGCCACGAACGAGGCGGGGGTCAGCAGGTTCAGGCAGACGAGGGAGACCAGGGCGAGCGCCGCGAACGCGTGGCCCAGCCACCGGCTCCGGTCGGCGAGGACCAGGCCGACCATCACCACGAGCGCCGCGCCCATCGTGACGATGGCCGCGAGCACGTACAGCCGGAGTTCCGTCCAGCCATAGGCCGCCTGGTAGAGGCCCAGGCGGAGCGACGCCGATACCAACACGAGCGCGGTCAGGCCGATCAGGGCGACGAGCGCCGCGACGTACGCCCGCGTCCGTCGATCGACGGTCGCCTCCAGCACGGCCACGACCGACCCGGCGAGCACGGCCGCCGCGACCAGCTCGAAGAAGCCGCGACGCGCGTACTGCGCGTACGTGATGCCGGCCGCGTCGAGGGTGTCGAGACCGCCGAAGAGGTAGGCGATCTGGAGCCCGACGAATGACCCGACGACCACATCGATGACCACCAGGATCACCAGCGCTTCCGGCAGGCCCAGCGTGCGACGCGTGTTGAGAACCCCGGACCGCGCGGCGGCGCCGAGCGAGCTGCGCTCCAGGTCCGGCAGCCCCATCGCCGCGATCGAAGCCATGCCGCCCAACAGCCAAGCCGCCGCGACCGTGAACAACACCCGTCCCGGAAGGTCGCCGAGATCGAGCCGGAACCCGAGCAGGTCGCCGACCCTGTCGCGGAAGATCGGGTCGGCCGAAGCGAACAGGACGACGAAGATAAGACCGAGGGGGACCGCGATGATCAACCCCCGCCCGACCGGCGCAGCCCATGTGGGCACGGACCGAGGAAATGCCTCCCGCGACGGGCGGGTCCGGTCGATCGCACGGGCCGACCCGACGAGGACGGCCTCGAGGACCCACGCGACCATCGTCGCGATCGCGGTAGCGGAACGCCGCGTCACGGCCAGGCCCGAGAGCGCAACGAGGGATGCACCCGTCAGGCCGAACGCTACGACCGCATCCAGGGCGGCGAGGAACGGATCGCCGCGAACGGCGACGAGGAGCGCGAGGACGATGGCCGCGACCGGCAGCCAGGCATCGAGCGGATCGAGCGCCCGGCCCTGGCGCCGGAGCGACCAGCCGGTACCCAGGATGGCGACGGCGATGAGCGGGAGTCCGATCCCGAACGCCGGGCCATCGAGCATCAGTTCAGCCAGCAAGCCAAGCGCCAGACCGACGAGGAGCACTCGGCGCGCGACGAGGCGTTCTCGGGTGTCGATTCGGATCATGGGAACCCTCGGACGTGGGCCGGGCGGTCGGGCTGCACGACCCCGGCGGTCGCGTCTCGGACGGGGCTCGGCCCCCCCGTGTGTCGCCGCGGAACCCGGATCACTGGAGTGACGTCTCCGCGATGCCTCGGGGGACGACGCCATCCGGCGTCACGACCGGGGTTTCGGGAGGCCGATGGCCATGGACAGGTCTTTCACGATCCGCGGGTCGCGGGTCGGCCCGACACGCATCCTGCTCGCCACCGTGCTGACCTTCGGGATCGCCGCCTGCACGAGCGGGAGCTCGACGATCCTCTCGACCGTCGGTGGACCGATCGGCGAGGGAGACAACTTGTACGGCGGCGAAGTAGCCGCGCCGAGCGCCGCAGCGAGCGCCGCTCCGGCCGCGGCTGCGGGCGCTGGCACGACCGATGGCCGCGGTGGCGACGCGGTAGGCGTGGTCGACGACGCCCGGATCGTCCGAACGGGCACGATCGAGCTCCAGGTCCAGGACGTGCCGAAGGCCGTCGGCGTGGCCCGTGACGCGATCCGCAGCCTGGGCGGCTACATCGGGGCGTCGAACACCTTCAACGACGGCGACCAGCCCGTCGCCGAGATCACCTACCGGATCCCGGTCGATCGCTGGGAGGACGCGCTGACCGCGCTGCGCGCGCTCAACGGCCTGACCACCAAGGTCGTCACGGAGCAGACGAATGCGGTGGAGGTGACCGGCCAGATCGTCGACCTCGAAGCCCGCATCCGGAACCTACGGGCCAGCGAATCCGCGCTCCAGGGCATCGCCGCCAAGGCGATCAAGATCTCGGACGTCCTCGAGGTGCAGGCCCAGCTGACCGAGGTGCGCGGCCAGATCGAGCAGCTCACCGCCCAGCTCGTCGACCTCGGCAACCGCGCCGACTTCGCGACGCTCACCGCCACCTACCGGGTCCAGATCGTGGCCGTTGACATCGCCCAGAAGGGCTGGGATCCGAGCGTCGTCGTCGACGAGGCATCGGCCCGCATGGTCGATCTCCTCCAGGCCGTCGCGAGCGCCGGCATCTGGTTCCTCATCGTGTGGCTGCCGATCCTCGTTGTCCTGATCGCGCTGGCCGCCGTGACGACCTGGGTCCTCCGGCGGCTCGGGATCATCGGTCGCTCAAGGCCGCCCCTCATCCCGCCGGCGGCCCCGCCGGCGCCACCCGTGGAGCCCGTCGCCAGCGGAGGCTGACCTGCCGTCCGGCCCGGGCGCGTGGCACCATGCGCCCATGGCCGACGACGACCAGGCCGAGCGCTACGACCGGATCGCCGAGGGATACGCGCAGTGGTGGGCGCCGGTCCTCGCTCCGGCCGTGACGGAGCTCCTCGATCGGCTCGAGCCGGCGATCGACACCGGCATCGTCCGGCTCGTCGACGTCGGGACGGGCACCGGCCAGTTGGCGCTGGGCGCCCTCGAGCGCTGGCCCGGCCTCGAGATCGTCGGTGTCGATCCATCGTCCGAGATGTGCGCCATGGCCGACGGCGAGGCGAACCGACGCCTGTCAGGGCCCGATCGCGACCGGTTCCGCACGGCCGTCGCCTTCGCCGACGGGTTGCCGTTCGACGATGGGGCGATGGACGCGGCCATGTCGTCGTTCGTCCTCCAGCTCGTCCCGAACCGCTCGCGAGCGCTGCGCGAGGCCCGGCGCGTGCTTCGAAAAGGTGGGCACTTCGCCTTCGTGACCTGGCTCCAGGACGAGCGGGTCTTCATCCCGGATCGGGTGTTCGACGACGTCCTCGACGAGCTGGGCGTCGAGCCTGGCGAACCCGACGCGCGCTCGGGCGACCTGCCCTCGGTCGATCGCACCGCCAACGAGCTGCGCCGCGCCGGCTTCCGGGACGTCACGGCCGAGGGGAGCTGGCTCGCCTATTCGTTCACGGTCGAGAGCTACCTCGCGTTCATGACCGAGTTCGACGAGGCGTCATTGTTCGAGGAGATGGAGCGCCGGTTCCGTGAGCGCGTGCTCCACCGCCTGCGCGAGCGCCTCGCCCGACTGAACCCGGAGGAGCTCACGATGCGCTTTCCGATCGTCTTCGCGACGGGGCGCCGATAGGCCCGCCGTGCTGTTCATGATCGTGGAGCACTACAAGAACGGCGATCCGGGGCCGGTCTACGAGCGGTTCCGCGCGCGCGGCCGGTTGGCGCCCGATGGGCTGCGCTACGTCTCGAGCTGGGTGGATGAGCCGATGCAGCGATGCTTCCAGGTCATGGAGGCACCGGATCGTCGGCTCGTGGATGCGTGGATCGCCGAATGGAGCGATCTCGTCGACTTCGAGGTGATCCCGGTGATCACGTCCGCGGAAGCGGCGGCACGCGTCGCTCCGGACGCAGGGCCCGCCGACTGAGCTCAGTTCTCCTCGTCGGCCTCGCTCGGACCGCCCTCGGTCCGGGCACCTTCGCCACCTTCGCCCTCGGCAACAGCCTCGCCCTCTTCGCCCTCTTCGCCCTCGACCACCGGGACCTCTTCGACCTCGATGACGCGCGGCGGCTGGACGCGGGCCACGATCTCCTCACCGTCGGTCAGCAGGGTGACGTCGTCGGGGATGGTCAGGTCGCGGACGCGAAGGGTGACGTCGAAGTCGATGAGCGATTCGACTGAGTATTCGATCGACTGCGGCAGGTGGTCGGGCAGGGCTCGGACCTTGACCGTCTCATTGGGGTGCAGCAGCGTGCCACCGCTCAAGGTCATGGCGGGTGCCTCGCCGATCGCCACGAGCGGGACGTCGACCGTCAGCTCCTCGGTCATCGTGACCAGGAACAGATCGACATGGATCGGGCGGCGGCTGACCGGGTGGATCTGGACACCGAGGACGAGCACCGGCTGGGCCTTCTCGCCGTCGACCGACAGGTCCACGAGTGCGTTCGAGCCGACCTGTCGGCGAAGCTGGTCGAACGCATGGCTGTCGACGGTCACGTTCGACGATTCGACACCATGGCCATAGACGACGCCCGGCAGAAGACCTTCCTGGCGCAGGCGCTTGACGGCCTTGCCGGTGATCTCGCGGTGCTCGGCGGCCAACTTCGGCCGGGCGGTGGCGATGGACATCGGAAGCGGACCTCAGGATGCAGAGATGGTTCGTGTATCGGATGGGCTGCGGCTCGACGGCCGGGCGGGCCGCGGCGAGGCGCCCGGGACTGCGGGCCGTAGGGTACCACGACCACGCGTCGCCCCCGATCCGGGTCTTCGGGCCCACTCGGTGTAGCATCGCGCGGTGGCTGCCACCATCCTCATCGTCGAAGACGAGCACGCCGTCGCCCGAGGCATCCAGTATGCCCTCCAGCAGGAGGGCTACGAGGTGGCCGTCGCGCGGTCCGGCGAGGAGGGCCTGGACCTCGCGGTGAACCAGGCCCCGGACCTCGTCGTGCTCGACGTCCGGCTGCCGGGGATCGACGGTTTCGAAGTCCTGCGCCGTGTCCGCGCCGCCGGCGCCAAGATGCCCATCCTGGTCTTGACCGCGCGTGACGATGAGGTCGACAAGGTGATCGGCCTGGAATTGGGCGCCGACGACTACCTGACGAAGCCCTTCGGGCTCCGGGAGTTGATGAGCCGGATCAAGGCGCTCCTGCGGCGGTCGTACGGTGATCTCGCGGACGCCGTCGGCGGGCGGGTGATCCGGCACCGCGACCTGGTGATCGACCTCGAACGTCGCCGCGTCCAGCGAGGCGCCCGGCGCATCAGCCTTACGCCGACAGAGTTCGAGATCCTGCGCCATCTCGCATCGCGTCCCGGTCGCGTCTACACCCGCTCGGAGCTGCTGGAGCTGCTCCGCGACTACGAGGCGCTCGACCAGGACGAGAAGACCATCAATGTGCATGTCAGCCATCTGCGCGACAAGATCGAGGACGATCCGGCCGTGCCCGCCTTCGTTCTGACGGTGCGGGGTGTCGGCTACGCCTTCGCCGAGCGCTGAGTCGACCGGGCGCCGGCGCTTCCGGCTCCCGCGTCGGGTGCGCCGGCTCATGCCACGGACCTTCCAGGGACGGTTGACCGTCGCGTTCGTCGCTGTCATCGCGTTGACGCTGGCCCTCGTCTCCGGACTCGTGATCAACCGCCTCGACGCGTACTTCGCCGACCAGCAACAGGCCGACCTGGAGTCCCGGTCCGGGGCCGTCGCGGCCTACGTCGCGTACATCGCGCAGGCCGCGGCACCTGAGGGCCTCGTCGTCGACATCGACAACCGGGTCCACCGCGGGATCGCAGGTGCGATGAACGATCCGAAGGTGCAGGCGATCATGGCCGACAAGCTGGGCCAGGCCGACGTCATCGTCGAATTCGGGCGCGTCGTCCCCGACGGCGAGCGCACCCACTTCGAGCCAGCGATCGACGGCACGTTCCGGATCCCGGTGCGAACCCCGCCGTCGGGCGGTCAGAAGCGGGAGTCGACGACCGTGCCGCCGTCGCTCGTCACCGGCGGCGACGTCTTCGGCCAGTACGCCGCGCAGGTCACGCTGGTGGATCCATACACCGTCCGGGCGACCGCCGTCGGCAACGTCACCGCCCTCCTGGCAGCGATCTTCGTGTTCGCACTCGGCCTGAGCGTGCTCGTCGCCGCGGCGCTCGCGCGACGCTTCACGAGCCCCCTGCGCCAGTTGACCGATGCCGCCAGCGCGCTCGCGGAGGGCGACCTGGCCCGGCGCGTGCCGATCTCGCAGGTCCGCGCCGGGCCGTCGGAGCTGACTGAGCTGGCGATCCAGTTCAACGCGATGGCGGACCGGGTCGAGGAGAGCGTCGAGATCATCCGCAGCGATCGCGACCGGAGTCGCGACTTCCTCGCCGACGTCTCGCACGAGCTCCGGACCCCGCTGGCCGCGCTCCGCACGTTCAACGACCTCCTCAAGGAGCGGGCGGGCGACGATCCCGACGCCCGGGCCGAGTTCCTCGAGTCGAGCGGCGACCAGATCGAGCGGCTGGACTGGTTGGCCCAGAACCTGCTGGAGCTCTCCAAGCTCGATTCCGGACTGGTGCTGCTCGACCTGCGTCCCGACGACCTCCGCGCCGCGGTCGAGACCGCCGTGGAGCAGAGCTCGGCCGCGGCCCGCAAACGCGGCATCGCGCTGCAACTGCGGTTGCCCGACGCGCCCGTCCGGATCCGCCATGACCCGCAGCGGATCGGCCAGGTGGTCGTGAACCTCGTGGCGAACGCGGTCAAGTTCACGCCGCGCGGCGGCTCGGTCGAGATCGACCTCGCCGCGACGCTGGACGGCGCCAGGATCGAGGTCGTCGACACCGGCGTGGGCATCGATCCGGCGGAGCTGCCCCACATCTTCGATCGCTTCTACCGCGGCTCGCGGGCGAACGAGGCCCGCGGCAGCGGGAGCGGCCTGGGCCTGGCGATCGTGCGGTCGATCGTCGACATGCACGGTGGCACGGTCGTCGTCGAGAGTCGGGTCGGCGAGGGATCGCGGTTCATCGTCGAGCTGCCGCGGGATCCGCGCCTCATCGAGGGCACGCCGGCGGCCGAACGGGCCGACGTCGCGTCGGCGGCCGCCGCGCGACGCCGAGACTCGGCGCGCAACGTGACGGAAACTTCACCGTCCGACCGCCCGCAGGTGAACCCGGAGCCTGCACCCTAGGGTTCACATACATCTCAAGGCCGCTCACCGGCCCCACGCGCGAGGACGACACACCCGATGACCGACGATCCGCAGCGTCCCGACCCCACCGACCCCGGCGAGGCCACCCAGCGTCACCAGCTCCCGACACCCGAGACGACCGCCGCGCCCCTCACGCCCGGCGAACCCGTCCCTCCGCTGCAGCCTGGCGGCTCGACAACGCCATCGGCCGCCGCCGCCGGCAGCTTCTCCCCATCGCCTGAGGCCCGTCCCGAGTGGATCCGGACCTACGAGGCGCCAGCGCCGACCACCCCGGAACGCTGGTACGAGCCCGCGCCCGCACCGGCCCCGGTGAGCCCGGCGGTCGTGCAGAAGCGGACCGGCGCCGGGCCGATCGTGGCCACCGCGCTCCTCTCGGCGGTCCTCGCATCGGGCGGCACCGTCGTCGCCCTCGGGGTCAGCGGCGCCCTCGACCGCAGCGCGCCCGCCGCGGCCGTCACGTCCGGCACGAACGTCGGCGCCGCGAAGCCGGTGACGATCGATGAGTCCTCCGCGACCATCGCCGTCGCCGCCAAGGTCAGCCCGGCCGTCGTCCGCATCACGGTCACCGGCAGCACGAATGCCGGCGACCTCGGGGTCATCCCCGAAAGTGGCGTCGGCTCCGGCGTCATCTACGACTCCCACGGCTGGATCCTCACGAACAAGCACGTCGTCGAAGGCGGCGACAAGTTCGACGTCGAGCTGAACGACGGGCGCGTCCTCCAGGGCAGCGTCTACGGCATCGACACCCTGACCGATCTCGCGATCGTGAAGGTCGATGGGACGGACCTGCCGAATGCCGCCATCGGCGAATCCGACGCGCTCAAGGTCGGCCAGCTGGTCGTCGCGATCGGCAGCCCGCTTGGCACGTATTCCAACTCGGTCACCAGCGGTATCGTGTCGGCGACCGGTCGGACGATCACGACGGACGGCTCGAGCAAGCCTCTGAGCAACCTCATCCAGACCGACGCCGCGATCAACCCCGGCAACTCCGGCGGACCGCTCCTCGACGCCGACGGCAACGTCATCGGCATCAACACGGCGATCGCATCGGGCAGCAATGGCATCGGCTTCGCCATCCCGATCGACATCGCGCGACCGATCATGGCGCAGGCCGTGGCCGGCGAGGAACTCGCGCGGCCGTACCTCGGCATCAGCTTCGTGACCATCAACCGCCAGTACGCGACCAAGCACAACCTGCCCGTCAACGTGGGCGCCTTCGTCGGCGCCGCTGACGACTCGAGTGGGTCGACGGAGGGCGTCCGGAGCGGCACGCCTGCGGCCGATGCCGGGATCCAGGATGGAGACATCATCACCAAGATCGGCGACCGAGTCCTCGACGACGAGCATCCGCTCGACGCGACCCTGAGCCAGTACTCGCCAGGCGATGTGGTGAAGATCGAACTGCTCCGCGACGGCAAGACCATCACCGTGAACGTGACCCTGGCGACGCGCCCCGCCAACCTGTAACCGCGTCGGGCGACGCTCTCTCTCGACGCCGGTCGGCCCTCGGGCCGGCCGGCGTCGATGTGTCCGGGTCAGACGGGTTCGCCTGGCCGCTCGGTCCGCGTGCGTCGGATCTCGACCCCGGCGAAGTCGAGTGGCCCACCGAGCTTGACCGCCGGCTTGCGGACGCGAACGACGACCTCGGTGACGTCGAAGTCGGCCAGGAGCGTTTCGGCGATCGTCGTCGCCAGCGCCTCCAGCAGCTTGATCGACGGCCCCTCGAGGATCCGCTGGACCGTGGCATAGACCGGGCCGTAGTCGACCGTCGCGTCGAGGTCGTCGTCGCGACCGGCGCGGCCGAGGTCGCGGTACAGCTCGACGTCCACCTCGAACGGCTGCGCCTCGCGCCGCTCTCGGTCGTGGACGCCGTGCCGCGCCATGAAGCGCATGTTCGCGAGCACGATCCGGTCAGCCAAGCCGAGCCTCCTCGTCCGCGGTCTCGCGCCATGTCCCGCGGACGATGGCGTCGCTCACCCGCGCCGCCCGCACGTTGGCTCGGACGTCATGGACGCGAACGATATCCGCTCCCTCGACGATCCCGAGCGCGGTCGTGGCGAGCGTGGCTTCGAGGCGCTGGTCGGCCGGCAGGTCCAGGACCCGGCCGAGGGTCGACTTCCGCGACGTCCCCAGCAGGATCGGCCGTCCCAGCGCTCGGAGCGCGCCCAGCTTCCGGACGAGCTCGAGGTTCTGCTCGGGCGTCTTGCCGAACCCGAAGCCCGGGTCGACGATGAGGTCGCCGACGGCGATGCCCAGGCGAACGGCACGCTCGAGGGCGGCGCGCAGGTCCGCGACGACCTCCCCGACCAGGTCGCGATAGCGGGGCTCGGCCCGGTTGTGCATGACGACGAGCGGGACGCCGGCGGCCGCCGCGACCCGGGCGATGCCCTCGTCCGCGCCGACGCCCCAGACGTCGTTGACCAGGTCGGCGCCCACCGCCAGCGCGGCTTCGGCGACGCTCGGCTTGGTCGTGTCGACGCTGATCGGGACCTCGGGCAGCGCGGCGCGGATCGCCGCGATGACGGGCACGATGCGATCCCGTTCGACCTCAGCGGTCACGACCGAGTGGCCCGGCCGCGTGGATTCGCCGCCGATGTCGAGGATGTCGGCGCCATCGGCGACCATCGCGGTCGCGGTCGCGACGGCCTTCTCGGTCGCGTCGGATGACGCCGAGGCGCCGCCGGGTCCGGCCAGCAGCCCGTCACCCGAGAACGAATCGGGCGTCACGTTGACGATGCCCATGACGTACGTTCGTGCGCCCCAGGTGAAGACCGAGCGTCCGATCCGGGTCGGGGCGGGGTGCGGGCCGTCGAGCGGGAAGGTCATCGGTTCCTGGGCTTCGGTTGGTCGTTCTGGCGGGTTGGATCGCGCAGGTCCGGGTCGTCGACGAGGACGGCGCGGATCGCCCCGACAAGATAGAGCGAGCCCGCCACGACGATGGGCCCGTCGCCATGGGCGAGGGCGAGCTCGAGCGCCGCGATCGGGTCCGGGGCCAGTCGCGGCCGCGGCTCGGCGGGTCGGGCGGCCGCCCAGCGCGTCGCCAGCTCGTCGGCCGGCATGGCGCGAGGGAGGTCGACCGTCGTCGCGATCACCCTCGCCCCGGCCAGCGATGGCGCGCGTGCGATGGCGGCGACCACGCCGTCGACGTCCTTGTCCGCCATGGTGGCGGTCACGAGGGTGAGCGGGCCATCGGCGAGGAACGGCCGGAGGTCATCGAGGGCGATGGCGAGCGCCGCCGCGCCCGCCGGGTTGTGGGCGCCGTCGAGCAGGACCTCGCGCCCGTCCTTCTCGAGCAACTCCAGGCGACCGGGCCAGCGTGCCGCGGCATAGCCCGATCGGCGCGCGGCACCGTCGGCCCGGGCGATGCCGGCGACTTCGAGCGCGTCGAGGACGGCGTCCGCGACGGCGACGTTCGCGGCCTGGTGGCGACCGCGAAGCCCGACCCGGGTCGGCCCCAGTGACGCCAGCTCCACCACGATCCCGTCACGGTCGAGCTCGAGCAGGGGCGCCGGCTCGACCTCGATCAACGGCACGGAGAGGCGCCGAGCCCGACGCCGGATGATGGCGAGCGCCTCCCCGGTGGCACCGGTGACCGCACGGTCCCCACGTTCGATGATCGGGGCCTTTTCCCGGGCGATGGCGGCGATCGTGGGACCAAGCCGATCGGTGTGATCGAGGTCCACGTTCGTGATCGCCGCGACGCCTCCATCCCAGGCGTGGGTCGCGTCCAGCCGACCGCCAAGACCCACCTCCACGAGCGCCACGTCGAGGTCGGCCGCGGCGAAGTGGCGAAAGACGAGCGCGGTCAAGAGCTCGAACTCGGTGGGCTCGCCCAGGCGCCGGGCGACCCGGTCGGCGATCGGCAGGATCTCCGCGACGAGCGTGGCGAACGACGCCGCGTCGATCGGACGGCCGTCGACGTCGATCCGTTCGCGGTAGGTGACGAGATGCGGCTTCGGCGTCTGGCCGACGCGCAGGCCAGCGGCTCGCAGGGCACTGCCGGCGAGCGCCAGGACGCTCCCCTTGCCGTTGGTCCCGCCGACGAGCGCCCCGCGGACGGCCAGTTGCGGATCGCCCAGGGCCCGGAGCAACGCGCGCGTCCGTCCGAGCCCGAGGCGGATGCCGAATCGCCCGCGCTCGGCGAGCGCCTGGACGGCGTCCTCGTACGCGAGCACCGCTGGGCCATGCGTGGCACTGGCGTCCGAGCTCACGCGGGAACCGTCACTCGCGGGTCAGCTCGTCCTCGTAGAAGACGCACTGGTTGAAGCGCGGCGTCAGGCACACGTCGTTGACGAAGCCCTGGTCCAGGTGGACGCCGCCGCGGAGCTGGCAGCGCGACACGTTCAGGTCCTGACGGATCAGCGCCTTCAGGAGATGGGGTGCCTGGATCGGGATCGCCCCACGGGCTCCCGTCATGTAGAAGTGGGGGCACACGTTCCGTCGCAAGCTCGGCAGTCCGAAGCCCGGTCGGGGCGGCGCCGACGCGTACGGCTCCGCATCCGCGCTCTTGCCGGCGAGCGGCGATGGCGAGACCCGAGCGATGGGCCCGACGCCGAACGCCGGACGGCCGACCGCGTTGCCCGGACGCCCGGGGGTTCCTCCGGATCGCCCGGACCGTGGATCGCGTGCCTGCACTCCATCCCTCGCTGGGGCGCGCACATCTTCGAATCACGCGCGCTGACCGCGCCAGAGTACATCGCACCGCAACGGACCGATGGCGCATCCGCGAGGCGGGACGGGCGCCGTCATCCCTGTCACGCGTCGCCCGTGTCACAATCCGGGACGATGACGACCCGGCGCGGGCAGCGGCCCACCCACGTCCGACCTCGACCCCCGTCCACCGGTCGGCCCGCCCCCGTCAAGGTCCGCCCCCGGACGCCGCAACCAGGCCGGGTCGCGTCCCACCGTCCGATCAACCGCGGTCGCGGCCTGCCGCTCATCGTCAAAGCCGCGATGACGCTCGCCGTCGTCGCGCTCGGCGTCGGGGTCCTGTACGTCGGCGCCGGCGGGTTGCGGACGGTGGCGTCGAGCCTCGGGGGCACGCTCACCGGGTTCGTGGCCGGGGTGACCGCTACCCCGACGCCGGCTCCGACCGTCCTGACCGTCTCGGACGCCCCGACGCTCGCTCCGCCCGAAGAGCCGTACACGAATGTCGCCACGGTCGACCTCGTCGTGACGGTCCCATCGGCCATGGTGGGGGACGCCAAGCACGTCATCCGCGTCTACCTGGCGCTCGACGGCGGGTCGCCCGCGGCGATCCAGGAGGTGCCGATCGCGGACAGCCCGAAGACGGTCATCCCGGTCGAGCTGGCCAAGGGCATCAACGACTTCACGGTCACGATCATCGGGCCGGGGGGCGAATCCAATTCCTCGGCCGTCGTCCGATGGGTCCTGGACAACGCGAAGCCGAAGGTGACGATCACCTCGCCCAAGAAGAACGCCGTCGTCAACGGCAAGACCGTCGAGATCAAGGGCAAGGTCCAGGCGCGCTCCGGCATCATCGCCCGGAACACGGACAACGAGCAGACCATCTCCACGACTGCCGAGGCCGACGGCACCTTCAAGGTCGTCCTGCCCCTGACGACCGGCCTCAACCACATCGTGATCAACGCCACCGATCCGGCCGGCAACGAGAGCTCGGCCGAGCTGGCGGTCCGTCGCGGCACCGGAAAGCTGGCCGTCAAGCTCGTCGCGTCCGACTACTCGATCTCGCGCAAGGGCCTGCCGCAGACCGTCAAGCTCACGGCGACCGTCACCGACCCGGACGGTCGCTCCCTGGCCGGAGCGAGCGTGACGTTCACGTTGAGCATCCCCGGCATCCGGACGGTCACGGCCGAGGGCACCACGAATGCCGACGGCAAGGCCTCCTACGAGACCACGATCCCCAGGAGCGCGGACCGAGGCCAGGGCAGCGCGACGGTCCTGATCTCGAGCGACGAGTTCGGATCGGCTCAGGACGTCGTCGCCATCAGCATCACCAAGTAGCCGCCGTCGAGCTCGACGCACGAATCGACAGCGCTCGACGTCGCAGCTACCATCCGCCCATGCCGATGTGGCGTTGCCCGCACTGCGGGGTCCCGCAGGCAGAGACCGCCCGCTGCTGGGTCTGTCATCGCTCCAGCACCGCGTGCCTGACCTGCCGGAACTTCCGTCGGGCGGTGGCCGGCAAGCTCGGCTACTGCGCGCTGGATCGTCGGCGACTCCCGCTCCGCGGCGACGAGATCCGGGCGTGCTGGGAGGCCAACCCGGCGCCTTCGGCCACACCGGAGATGCCGGCCGCTCGGGCGTCGCTGCCCGTCGTCGATGGAACACCTGTTTCCCGTCTGGAGTTCGTCGAGGTCGCCGCGCGGACACCGGGCGTGGACGGCGGCGAGGTTCCGCCGCTCCCCGCGGAACCGCGCTGGAGCCTCTGGGACGACCCCGGGGCCTGACCGGGACGATCGGCCCTAGGGCGCGGGCAAGCTCGGGGTCGCGGACGGCGACTCACTCGGGGTCGGGGTCGGGGTCGGCGGGGGTGTCGGAGTCGGGGTGGGGGTCGGTGTCGGGGTGGGGGTCGGCGTCGGTGTCGGCGTGGGCTCCGGGCCCTTCGAGATGACGTAGTCGATCGGCGTGCCCTTCGCGACGACGGTGCCGGCGCGCGGGTTCTGCGAGACGACCGAGCCCTTCGGCACGTTGGCGTCGAACTCCTCGGTCTTCGAACCGACGGCCAGGCCCGCCTCGACGATGGCCTGGAGTGCCGCGTTCTCCTTCAGATCGGTGATGGTCGGCACGGGTGTCGTGTCGGCGCCGCTCGCGACCGTCACGTTCACCTCGCTCCCGGTCGCGACGGATGTCCCGACCAGGACGTCCTGGGCCAGGATCGTGCCGACGGGCTGATCGGACGGCTCGCCCGTCGGGACCAGCGTGATGCCAAGTGCCTCCGCCGCCGCGTTCGCATCCACCAACATGCTTCCGACGAAGTTCGGGACAGTCACGACACCGGCCGACGGGGACGGCGACGCCGACGGCGAGGCCGACGGGTTCGCGGACCCACCACCGCCGGCGAGCTGGAACACCAGGAATGCGATGGCGATGAGGAGCATGATGGCGACGATGCCCGCGACCCAGACGATCGCGCGGGTCTTCTCTTCCTCCTCGGGCGGGATCGCGGTGCTCGGCGCGGGCCCTTGCCCACCGGACGGATCGCTGTCGGCGTAGGCGTCGGCGGCATACGGCACGCCGGCGGGGTTCGCACGCGCCACGCCACTCATCGCGACGGTGCCGGCGGCGACGCCGGCGGCGACACCGGCCGCGGCGGCGCCGGCTGAGGCTCCCCCGGTCGTGAGGGCCGCGTCAAGGGCGTCGGCCATCGCGGCGGCCGACGCGAACCGGTCACGCGGCTCGGGCGCAAGGGCCTTGCGGGTGATGGCCGCCAGGTCAGGCGGGACGGATGGACGGACCGCCATGGGATCCGGGGCCGGCCCGGACAGCCGGGCGAGCCCGACCGCGGCCGCGCTGTCGCCCTCCCAGGGCCGGGTGCCCGTCAGCAGTTCATACAGGACGATGCCCAGGGCGTAGATGTCGGACAATTCGGTGGCGGGCTCGCCCCGGGCCTGCTCCGGGCTGAAGTAGTGGACCGAGCCGAGGGTCGTGCCCGGGAGCGTCACCTGGGCCTCGGAGACCGCTCGCGCGATGCCGAAGTCGACGACCTTCACCTGGCCGTCGCGGCCGATGAGCACGTTGCCGGGCTTGACGTCGCGGTGGACGAGGCCACGCGCGTGGGCCGCGGCCAGGGCGCGCGCGACGGCCGCCGCGATCCTGGTGGCCTGGCGCGGCGGGAGGGCCCCGCTGCGTCGGATGATCGTGGCGAGGTCCTCGCCATCGATGAGCTCCATGACGATGTACGGACCGGACGGGTCTTCGCCGTAGTCGAAGACGGTGACGACGTTCGGATGGGTCAGGGACGCGGCCGCCTGGGCCTCCTGCCGGAAGCGAGACGAGAAATCGGGGTCGCGCAGGTACTCGGGCCGCAGCAGCTTGACCGCGACGTCTCGACCCAACTGGGTGTCGAGCGCGCGGAAGATCGTCGCCATGCCGCCCTGGCCGAGCAGCTCGACCAGCTGGTAGCGGCCACCCAGGATCGTCCCGATCTCCGCCAAGCCCGTTCCCTCATCGGCGCCGTATAGCTCGGCGCGTCGCGGCATCGTACCCCATGGAGCACCACCGACGGCCGGGCGTCAGCTCAGAGTTGCAACTCCTGCAGGTACACCCGGAACTCGGCCGCCAGGTCGGGCCGCTGCAGGGCGAGCTCGACGGAGGCCTTCAACCAGCCCATCGTCGTGCCGGCGTCGTAGCGGATCCCCTCGAACTCATAGGCATAGACCGCCTGCTCCTGCATGAGCTCGGCGATCGCATCGGTCAGCTGGATCTCGCCGCCGGCGCCCCGCTGCGTCTGTTCCAGCTTGTCGAAGATCTTCGGGGTCAGGACGTATCGCCCGATGATCGCGAGGTTGGACGGTGCGTCAGCGGGCTCGGGCTTCTCGACGAGCCGGGTGACCCTGTGGAGTCGCCCGTGGTCGAGGGGATCGACCGAGGGCTCCGACGCGATGACGCCATATCGACCCGTGTCCTCGGGCGGGACCTCCATGACCGCGACCACGGAGGCATGCGTCTGGGTGTAGGCATGGATGAGCTGGCCGATGCACGGCCGATCGCCGACGACCACGTCGTCGGGCAGGATCACCGCGAAGGGCTCATGACCGATCAGGTCCTTGGCCATCAGGACGGCGTGGCCGAGGCCGAGCTGCTCCTTCTGGCGGACGTAGGCCACCTGGGCCAGGTCGCTGATCGCCCGGACCTGGCGGAGCATCTCGATGTCGCCCTTCTCCTCGAGCAGGTGCTCGAGCTCGTAGGACAGGTCGAAATGGTCCTCGATCGCCCGCTTCTGGCTGGAGGTGACGATGATGACCTGCTCGATGCCCGCGGCGACCGCCTCCTCGACCGCGTACTGGATGATGGGCTTGTCGACCAGCGGCAGCATCTCCTTGGGCTGCGCCTTGGTCGCGGGCAGGAAGCGTGTACCCCAGCCCGCGGCGGGGAAGACAGCCTTTCGAACGCGCAATCGAACCTCGCGATGAGCGGGTGGGGAAGGTCGGGGCAGTATACCGCGAGGCCTTCGGCGGCCCGGTCCGGCCATCTCCGGAACCGGGTCTCGACGACCGTCAGCCGGTCGGTCCCAGGGACCGTGCGAACCGGCGAACCGCGTCGGTGAACGCGGCGGGACGGTCCAGATTGGACAGGTGGGTCGCACCGGCGAGCCGGACGAGCTGACCGTGGCGGGCGGTCTTCAGGAAGCTCCGTTCCCCGAGCCGGAGCGGGAGATCGAACGTGCCCTCGATGATGAGCGTCCGACCGGGATAGGCCGCCAGCCTGGCGCGGAACGACAGACCGGCGATCGATCGAAGCGCGAGCGCGCCGCCGCTCGACCAGAACCCGCCGGCGACGATGGGCTCGGCGATCGCCCGTGGGAACCTGAGCCGGAAGAACCACCCGTTGAAGGCGTTGAGCGCCGGCCCGTCGAACGTCGAGAGCACCCAGGCCAGCGTCAGGACTCCGATCCGGCCCAGGCCGGTGGGTTCGACGGTGGCCCCGGCGATGACCAGGCCGGCCACCCGCTCCGGCGAGCGGGACGCGAGGTCCATCGCCACGAAGCCCCCAAGCGACAGCCCGAGGACGATCGCCCGGCCGCCGGCTTCGTGGTCGATGATCTCGACCAGCCGGTCCGTGGCGCCGGCAAGCGTGAATGGCACGTCGCTCAGGACGCCGTGACCGGGCAGGTCGATGGCGATCGTGCGGAACTCGTCGGACAGCCCGGTCATCTGCGCGACCCAGGCCTTCCGCGTCAGGCGCGTGCCGTGGATGAAGACGATGGCCGGCGCGCCCGGCGGGCCGGCGATGTCGTAGGCGACCGGCCCTGACCGCGCGACCCGGCGCCCGTCCGACGGCACCGCGGCGTCGACCGTGAGCGCCGCTTCGCCCGTCACCGCCCGGGGCCCAGCCCGTGCTGGACGGCGAACAGCGCCGCCTGGGTGCGGCTCGTCAGGCCCAGCTTGGCGAGGATGTTCGAGACGTGGGTCCGGGCCGTCCGCTCCGCCATCCCGAGTTCCTCGGCGATGGCCTTGTTCGACAACCCCCGGGCCACGCCCGCGAGGACCTCGCGCTCGCGGCCGGTCAGCGTCGCGAGGCTGGCCCGGGCGCTGCCGCGGCCGCGAACCGAGCCGGGCGCCCCGCTGGCGGCACTCGCCCCCGCGGACCCCGGCGCCGCGGCGCGTGTCGCCGCCCCTGACCGGTCACGCATGCCCCGCGCGACGATGCCCGCCACCGCCGGATCGAGATGGACCTCGCCGGCCACGGCCGCCCGGATGGCATTGGCCAGATCATCGGCCTCGGCATCCTTGAGCAGGAACCCGCTCGCGCCGGCTTCGATCGCGGCCGTGACCCGGTCCTCGTCGACGAAGCTCGTCAGGGCGATGACCTCGACCGCCGGGTACCGTGACTTGATCTCCGCGGTCGCTGCGATGCCGTCCATCTCGGGCATCAGCAGGTCCATGATCACGACGTCCGGGAGGAGCTCCGCGGTCGACTGCAGCGCGGCTACGCCATCGGCGGCCTCGCCGACCACCTCCAGGTCGTCGTGGAGCGCGAGGAAGTCGCGCATGCCGCGGCGGACCATCGCGTGGTCGTCGACGAGCAGGATCCGGATCCGGTCGGACATCTCGCTATGGTCCACCCGGGACACGCAGCGCGAGCCTCTCCTCAGGCGGTACGCCCGGTCCGCCGTCGGCGCCCTCCGGCTCGAGGGCCTCCGACGAGCCGCGCTGGAGGATCACCGCGGCGCCCAGGATCGCCGCCGCCCCGGCGAGCTGGATCGGCGCGAGCGACTCGTGAAGCAACCACGCCGCGAGCGTCACGCCGACGACCGGCTCGAACAGCATCAGGATCCCCGCGCGGGTGCCGCCGATGGACCGGATCCCCGCCAGGAACGCCATCGACGGGATGGCCGCCGCGAAGATCCCGGTGAAGATGAGGAGCGGGAGGATCGAGGGTTGTCGGACGGGCAGCGCGAGCGCCTCGGCGTGCCCCATGCCGATCGCCAGGATCGAGGCCCCGGCGACCGTGACCACCAGGATGAGGCTCATCGCCTGCTCGGTCGGGACGTTGCGGTAGCCGTCGCGGCTGATGACGACGAAGACCATCTGGCTGAGGGCCGCCGCGATCGCTAGCCCGAATCCCAGCGCATCGAAGCGGATCCCGGCGTTCGGGTCCAGTTGTGAGGCGATGACCGCGACCATCCCCAGGGTGGCGAGCGCCAGCGCGATCACGCGCGACGCGTCCAGGCGTTCGCGTCCCAGAGCCACGTTCGCGATCGCCACCATCGCCGGATACGTGTAGAAGCCCAGCAGGGCTAACGCGATCGTGATCCGATCGAAGGCGATGAACATGCACAGGTTCAGCGAGAACCCGGTGAGCCCAGCCACGAACAGCGTGAGGCGGGCTCGCGGGGAGAGCGCCCCGAGGCGCACCAGCGTCGCACCACGCCTGAGGCCCCAGGCGACGAAGACGAGCGTGCCGATGACGCCGAACGTGGCACGCCAGGCGACGAACGCGGTCGGCTCCATCCCGGCGTCGTAGGCGAAGCGTGACAGCGGGCCGAGCATGCCGAACAACGTCGCGGCTGCGAGCACGAACGTGAAGCCGACCGCAGGCGTGACCGTAGCCGGCATCGGATCCCTGGGCGAGGTCCCGCGGGTCGGCGCCATCGGGCCATGGTAGGGCGACCCGAGGCCTCGCGGCGTTCGACGGCCGATGCCCGGCTGGACGCGCTGGGTCGGCGTCAGCCTGTGCCGGTCGCCTCGGCTGGTCGGTCCGCGGGCGTCTCGTTGACCTCGGCCAGCCGGCGGGCGGCGGGCGACTCACGGCGACCCGAGGCCAGCGTGATCGACGTGAGCGGGATTCGGATCGTGCGGAACACCTCGATCGACACGAGGAAGCCCGCGAACAGGAACAGGACGCCGAGGAACTTGCCGGTCTGGAAGAGGCTGGTCACCCCGAACCGGCTCAGCGTGTCGCCGGTCCCGGCCACGATCCCGCCGACGGCGATCAGGAGCGTCGCCGGCACCCGGCTGTGCAGCTGGCCCGCGAACAGCGCCCGGACGGCGCCCGGCAGCGACGCGACCAGGTTGACCACGATCGCCACCGGGGCGATCAGCAGGTTGAAGAGGAACTCGTCGCCGGGCTGATTCGGGTCGAGGGAGTAGGCCAGCACCCGGCGCTTGGGCATGAACACGTAGGCCGAGAAGATCGCCCCGAGGATCAGCGCGAGGGCACCGGTGATATTCATGAACGGCGTCAGCAGTCGGAGCTGGGGCGGGAAGAGGGTCGCGACCGGCACGCCGGTCGCCGGATCGAGCACGAATCCGGGCGCCGCCAGCGCCGTCGTGGCCATCAGCAAGATGGAGAGCACGGTCGCCCCGATGACGGCCCCCATCGCAAGGCGTGGCCATCGGTCGTTCTGGAAATAGGTCTCGATCGCGACCGCCAGGGCCAGGAGCCCGGCCACGATGAAGTAGAGGAGCGGGAGCGGACCGGCGCCGTGGTACTGCGGGTTGTTGCGCAGGAAGAACGTGACCATGCCGGCGATGAACAGTGACAGCGCGAAGCTGTAGCCGAACCGGGTCCGACCGAGCAGGACGGCGGTCCCCAACCCGAGCCAACCGGCGGTCCAGACGGCGCCGGTGAGGTACCAGGTCCGGTACAGCCACTCATTCCAACCCGAGGCCGCACCGAGCGCCTCGCACGCTGAGCCGATCCCGTAGAACAGCATCCCGAACGCCCACACCAGCTGGAATGCGCCGCGCCGCTCGCGCCACTGGTCGATCAGCGCCAAGGCGAAGACGAGGGCCAGGATCGAGGTCAGGGCGGGGAGCACGACGCGCACATCCATCGGCTAGCGCGACGCCTCCTGGTGGGTCGCGATCAGGCGGAGGAGAAGTCGGTCAAGCAGGCTCGAGGCATCCTCGTACAGGCCGCCCAACCGTGCGGGATCGAGGGTTCGCCGACGCCCGAGGCCGACGAGTTCGGTCAGGAACGGACGCCGGGAAGCGACGAAGAGCGCGACCGATTCGGTCAGGCTGGTTCGTGAGGCGGCCAGCCGACGGGCCAGGTCGTCGACGAGGACCGTCGCATCTGCCTCGGCGGTCGCCCTCGCCGGCGCGTCTGCCGGGTCGGCGTCCAGGTAGGCGACGAGGGCGGTCACCAGGCGCCGGCCATCGTGCCGGTACGCTGCCCGGTCCTCGTCGTCGACAACGGGGCGCGCTGCTGGGTTGACGCCCGACGCGGCCGCATCGACCGCCGACCCCGCGCTGTAGCTCCGCCGGTAGACCCGCCGAAGACGCTCGGGCGTCGCGCCCATGCTGGTCAGCGATGGAGCGGCGGACGGATCCGACCCCGGCTCGCGCCCGGCCGTCGATCCGAGGCGATCCGCTCGAGCGCGCGCCGGTCGAACCGGCGGTGCCCGCCCGGGGTCATGTAGGCCGGGATGCGGCCGTCATCGGCCCAGCGACGAAGCGTGTCCGGGTCGACGCCCAGGAGACGGCTGGCGGGACCGAGCGAGAGCCACGTCCGTGGCGTGGCGGACGCGGTCGCGGCGTCGGTGGTAGACGTCATGTGGCCTCGAGGTTGAGCCGGTCCGACCGGGACCGGTGGCGTCGGAATCTAGGTAAATCTAGGTATCGCGCGCATGCGGGAAGCGGGCGGAGGATAGGCCCGCTGCGATGCGGCTGTCAAACGACCTCGAGACCCGCGCGCGGGCCGTCCGGATCAGGCCGGGACGAACTCGTGATCGTCGCGGTGGATGCCGTCGCACAGCCCCCAGCCGACCGTCTCGCCGGGGATCGGGATGGGCCGCATGATCTCGCGAACCTGGCCGCGACGACAGAACCGGTATCCTCGCCCGGCCATCCACGTTCGAACGTGGGACGGGTCGGGGTGGAACTGGAATGGACCCGGATTCATGAGTGGGCGCTCGGCCCAGGACACGGGGGTCTCGGCTGCGACGATGTCCAGCAGGTTGATCCGCCAGGGGGTCCCCTCGATCACCTCGTGACAGCCATCGCATCGACGCGCGACGTTGTCCTCGACGATCGTGCTGATCCGGATGCCCATGATCTCCATCGCGTCGCCGATGGTAGCAGGGGCGATCGTTCGGCCGCCGCTCGGGGACCCTCTGCTAGACTCGGGCCGGCCCGCTGCCGCGTGCGCCCCCATCGTCTAGAGGCCTAGGACGCCACCCTTTCAAGGTGGAGATCAGGGGTTCGAATCCCCTTGGGGGCACCATAGCCGAGCGGCTGGGTCGCCCCGTCGCGGCGACCCTCAGGCCGCTGGCTGGGCTGATCAGCTGGAACAGGATGACCGCGGCGGCCACGCAGCCGGCCGCGATCATCGCCGCTACGCCACCGGTGACGCCGAGCGCGATCGCCCGGCCATCACGACCCTCCAGGCCGGCACGCCACACCGAGCGGACGCAGTAGACGGCCAGCGCCCCGAAGACGATCCCCAGGACGACCGCCCCCGAAGCGAGCAGCGGGATCGACGCGTCGCGATTGGTCAGGGCGTACAGCGCGTAGGCGAGCGAGCCGATGAGCGCGACCGCGAGGATCACGGCGCCGGGCGAGACGCGCCGCCGTGCCGGCCGGGCGGTCTGGCCCGGGTCATGGCGTGGCGACGGCCGCGCCTGTCGGGAGCTGGACACGCCCGAAGCCTAGCAGCCCGAGGCGTCAGGCCTCCTTCGCGCCGCCGATGGTCCGGTGGTAGACCGCCAGGTTGTACGACAGGCGCGGCCGCGTCATGTCCGACCCGACCGTCCGCCCGACATCGCCGAACGCCGCCTCCAGGAACTCCCGACCGTCCTCGATCGATTCGAACGTCCAGAAGCAATGGATGACACGGATCTTGAATCCGCCGCGCAGGAATGGCCCGTCGCGCCGGCTCCACGTCCCGTACTCCGGTCGGTCCCCGAAAAGCCTCGAGACGTCGTCGCGCCCGTAGTCATGGAGCGCGAGAAGTCGCCCCCCCGGTCGGAGGATGCGGGCAGCTTCGTCGAGTTCGGCCGCGACGGGACCGCGGAACGATGTCCAGCAACCGATCAACACGTCGGCCGAGGCATCGGCGATCTCCGCACGCGGCAGATCGCCCCAGCCGGTCACCATGAGGCGCGCGTCGAGCTCCCGGAGCTGTCTCGCCCGGATGCCGTCGGCGTCGCGACCGGCCTCGCCGCCGTCGACGAGGAGCACGTCCCGGCCGCTGACGGGTCCGAGGGTTTCGAGGGCCTGGGGGATCTTGCCTTCGACATCGAGGGCGCGAGCGAGCCGCCCCTCAAGCGCAGCGTCCAGCTCGAGTGGGACATCCGCCATCGAGGCGGGAGTATAGGGTCCACGCTCAGCCCACACGGAGGACGGCACCACTCCGCGGGTCAAGGTCGATGTCGGCGACCCCACCCGACGCCACCAGTCCGCCCCCGACCGCACCGAACCCACCGGGCAGGCCGACGGACGCCAGCGCCGTCCCATCGGGGAGATCCAGACGGAGCTCGAGGCGCCCCGGGTCGTCGCCGGCGTTGACCGCCACGATGGTTCGCGCGTCGCCCAGACGGCGCTGGTAGGCCATCGCGCCGCCCGCGGCGGCGACGATCTCGAGATGATCCGAGCGCAGGGTCGCGTCGCCGTGACGTTCCCGGACGAGAGCCCGCACGAAGTCCCGCAGCTCGTGATCCCAGGCGCCCTCGTCCCAGGGGAACGCGCGACGACAGTCGGGGTCGCTCCCACCCGCGATGCCGATCTCGTCGCCGTAGAAGATGCACGGCGCCCCGGGCAGGGTCATCTGGATGAGCGAGGCGAGGCGGACGCCGGTCACGTCGTCGCCAAGGACGGTTCGAAGGCGGGGGGTGTCGTGGGATCCGAGCAGGTTGAGCTGTGCGGCGACCGCCTCGGGCTCGTAGGCCGCCAGAAGGTCGGCGAGCCGCGCGGCGAACGTCGGCCCGTCCAGCCGCTCGATGTTCAGCGCGTACTCCGGGTGACTCCGGACGACCTCCATGTCCAGCCGCGAGCCGCCGGCGAACCCGAGGATCGCCTCCGCCAGCGGGTAGCCCATCAGGGCGTCGAAGCGGTCGCCGCGCACCCATTCGGACGCGACGTGCCAGACCTCGCCGACGAGATAGGCGTCCTGGCGGACCGTGCGGCAGCGTGCACGGAAGGCATGCCAGAACGTCTCGTCCTCGATCTCCTCGGGCACGTCCAGGCGCCAGCCATCGATGCCTAACCGGAGCCAGTGCTCGGCGACCTCGAACACGTACTCGCGGACCGCCGGCTCGCTCATGTTCAGCTTGGGTAGCGCCGGCAGCCCCCACCAGGCACGGTAGCCGAGGGCGCCTGGCGGGGTCCCGGGCGCCGGGTATGCGTCGAGCGGCCGGCCGGCATCGAGGGCGTCATCGTCGAAGTGGAACCAGCGCCGGTACGGTGAGGACGCCCCATTCTCGAGGACGTGGTGGAACGGCCAGAAGCCGCGTCCGCTGTGATTGAAGACGCCGTCGAGGATCACCCGCATGCCGCGGCCGTGGGCGGCGTCGAGCAGCACTCGCAGCGCCTCGTCCCCGCCGAGCATCGGGTCGACCCTCAGGTAGTCGTACGCGTGGTAGCGATGGTTCGAGGCGGACTGGAAGATGGGCGTCAGGTAGAGCGCGGTGATCCCAAGCTCCTCGAGGTAGTCGAGGTGCTCGACGATGCCCAGCAGGTCGCCGCCCTTGAACCCGTGTCCCGTCGGGGGGGCGTCCCATGGCTCGAGCGGACCGGGCTTGCGCACGCGTTCGCTCGCGGCGAAGCGGTCCGGGAAGATCTCGTAGAAGACGGCATCCCGGACCCATCCCGGGGTGTCGGCGGTCACGGTCGATCGGTCCCCGGTCTCATCGGACGCTAGGTTGGCCGTAGCGCCGCTCCAGCGCAAGCTCGCCGGGGTTCGGGCGGCCCGTCCGGTACGATGCGCAGCCCATGCAGCGAGTCCGTGAGATGCCCGGTGGCATCCGCCTGTTCCTGGTCTATGCGCTATGCATCCTTGCCGGCATCGGCCTGAGCCTGCGGTTCGTCGTCGACCAGGCGATCGCCGCCCCGGTCAGCCTCACCGGCGTCGTGGTCATGGTGCTGCTCGCGTACACGATCTTCACGACCACCCTGGTCCTCCAGCGCAAGCAGGCGGGCCGCGGCCTGGCCCTGGGTCTGGCCAGCCTGACCATCCCGCTGATCCCATTGCTCCTGTTCAGCCAGCTGGTGGTCGAGGCCATCTTCATCGCCGCACTGGCCCTGCTCCTGTTCCGCGGCCTGCTCCGACCCGAGGTCCGCACCTACCTGAACGAACCGTGATTCGGGTATCGGCCGCGGTGCCGGGACGGCCCGGACCGGCCTGTCCGCACACGATACGGCCGGTGGGCGGTACCCTCACCCGGCGCGGCCACCGTCGCCGTCGGGTCCGACCGTCGCCCGCCGACCCCATCGACCGCATCAGAGGCATCCATCCGTGACCAAGTCTTCCTCCGCGCCCGATGGCGCGACCCGCGCAGGTCGCCGGGCCCGGTCGACGTATCAGCAGCGATCGTTCACCGAGCGACATCGCGGCACGATCGTCGGCATCGCCGCCATCGCAGGCGTCGCCCTCATCGGAGTGTTCGTCATCTACTCGGCGTCGCGGCCGCTGTACCAGTGCTCGACCATCTGGGAACCCGCACCGACGGCCAGCCCGTTGCCCGGCGCGAGCCCCGCTCCGGGCTATGTCCAGGACGACATGGGCGCGCTGCACGTGCCCCCCGGCGAGGTCATCAAGTACACGTACTGCCCACCGGCATCGGGCAACCACTACTTCGCGGCCGGCCTGGGCCCGATCGCGCCGCGGTTCTACGGCGTCAACGACAAGACACTGCCCGAGGGCTGGATCCACAACCTCGAACACGGCGCGCTCGTGCTGCTCTACCGAGGTGACAGCGACGGTGCGACCAATGACGGCCAGCGCGCGCTCCGGGCGTTCTTCGACGACTTCCCGAACAGTCCGGTCTGCAACATCACGCCGGGCACGAGCGTGGGTCCGGTCATCACGCGCTTCGACAGCATGGCCTCGCCGTTCGCGGCTCTGGTGTGGGGCCGGGTGCTCCCGCTCCAGACGCTCGATACGGCCGCGATCCTGGACTTCTACAAGATCTGGGGCGAGCGGACGAATCCGGAGAAGCAGTGCGCGCCGCCGAGTCCGAGTCCCTCTCCGGCCCCGAGCGGCAGCCCGTCGGCCGCGCCGGGCTCGAGCGCTTCCCCGGCGCCGAGCGGTTCAGTCGTTCCGGGCGCCTCACCGTCGCCGTCGGCCGCCCCGAGCGCCAGCTAACGACCCTCGCCGCGTGCCGTAGGGTACGCACATGCTCGCCCTGGTGAAGTCCGGGCCGGGACCCGGCCTCGTGCTGACCGAGGTCCCGGAGCCGGTCATCGGCATCAACGACGTCCTCATCCGGGTCCAGAAGACCGGCATCTGTGGCACCGACCTGCACATCGAGTCGTGGGACCCGTGGGCGCAGAAGGCGATCCACCCGCCGCTCGTCGTCGGGCACGAGTTCGTCGGCGAGATCGTCGAGGTCGGGGCCAACGTCGTGGACTTCCACCCCGGCGACCTGGTCAGTGGCGAGGGCCACGTGGTCTGCGGCAGGTGCCGGCACTGCCTCGCCGGCCGTCGGCACCTGTGCGCCAACACGATCGGTCTCGGCGTGGGTCGGGACGGCGCGTTCGCCGAATACGTCGCCCTGCCGATGACCAACATCTGGCACCACTGGCCGGGCGTCGACACCGAGATCGCCGCGATCTTCGACCCGTTCGGCAACGCGGTCCACACCGCGCTGGCGTTCCCGGTCCTCGGCGAGGACGTGCTCGTCAGCGGCGCCGGGCCGATCGGGTTGATGGCGACCGCGGTCGTGCGTCACGCCGGCGCGCGCCACGTCGTCGTCAGCGAGCCGAACGCCTACCGACGCGAGCTGGCGGTCCGCATGGGGGCGACGGTCGCCGTCGATCCGCGCGAACGCGACCTCCGAGAGGTGGGCGCCGGGCTCGGCATGGTCGAGGGCTACGACGTCGCCCTCGAGATGTCGGGCAACGCCACCGCGCTCCGGTCGGCGATCGCGGCGATGGCTCATGGCGGCGGCATCGCCCAGCTCGGCCTGCCCTCGGAGGAAGTCTCGCTCGACCTCAACGAGATCGTCTTCAAGATGCTGACCCTGCGGGGGATCTACGGTCGCGAGATGTACGAGACCTGGTACAAGATGACGGTCATGCTCCAGTCCGGGCTGGACATCCGGCCGGTCATCACCCACCGATTCGGCTTCCGCGAGTTCGAGGCGGCGTTCGCCGCTGCGCGCCACGGGGACTCGGGCAAAGTCATCATGGACTGGTCGGCATGAGTCCCCGCGTCGACCCGCTCGGGTTCCTCGACGACGAGCTCGCCGCCCTCCGCGAGCGGCACCTGTACCGACCGCTCAAGGTCATGAGCAGCGCCCAGGGCCCGATCGTCTCGATCGACCATCGACGCCTCATCAGCCTCTCGTCCAACGACTACCTGGGCCTGACGCACCACCCTCGGCTGCGCCAGGCGGTCCTCGAGGCCGTCCGCGAGTTCGGGGTCGGCAGCGGCGCCGTCCGGACTATCGCCGGCACCATGGCGATGCACGAAGCGCTCGAGGCGGAACTCGCGGCCTTCAAGGGCACGCCGGCCGTGCTGACCTTCCAGTCCGGGTTCACGGCGAACACCGGCGTCATCCCGACGATCACCGGCGAGACGGACCTGATCGTGTCGGACGAGCTCAACCACGCCTCGATCATCGATGGGATGCGCCTGTCCAAGGCGCCCCGCAAGGTCTACCCGCACGCCGATGTCGGGGCGTTGCGCGAGATCCTCGCGGCGGCAGTCGAGCACGGCCGCGACGGCGACGGTTCGCCGCACCGGCTCATCCTGGTGGTGACCGATGGCGTCTTCAGCATGGACGGTGACATCGCGCCACTCCCCGGCATCGTCGAGGCGGCCGAGGCGGTCGGCGCGGCCGTCATGGTCGATGACGCCCATGCCTCCGGGGTCCTTGGCCGGAACGGGCGCGGCACCGTCGACCACTTCGGGCTCCACGGCCGGGTCGACGTCCAGGTCGGGACGCTCTCGAAGGCCGTCGGATCGCTCGGCGGGTACGTCGCGGGCAGCCTGGCGTTGCGCGAGATCCTGACCCAGCGCGCCCGCCCGTTCCTCTTCTCGACGTCGCACCCGCCGGCCGTCGTGGCCGCCTGCCGTGAGGCGATCCGCGTCATGGAGGAGGAGCCGGAACTCCAGGAGCGGCTGTGGTCGAACACCCGCCGGTTCAAGGCGGAGCTCACCCGCCTCGGCTTCGACACCGGACGGTCGGAGACGCCGATCACCCCGGTGATGATGGGCGACCCCGACACTGCCGGACGGTTCAGCCAACGGCTCATGCAGGAGGGCATCTTCGTCCAGCCGGTCGTCTTCCCGACGGTGGCCATCGAGAAGTCGCGCTTGCGGACGATCGTCACCGCGGCCCATGCCGATGCCCAGCTCGACCAGGCCCTGGCGGCCTTCGACGCGGTCGGCCGCGAGCTGGGCCTCATCGCCGGGTGAGCGACCGCCAGGCACGGGACCTGCCCCTCGACACCCACCTGCACACCGACCTCTCCCCCGACAGCGACGTCCCGATCGATTCGTTCGCCCGCCAGGCCCTCGAGCGCGGCATCGCCGAGCTCGCGATCACCGACCATGTCGACTTCCGGCCAGGCGCGCCGGCCTACGGGTTCGCGACCTTCGAGCGACGCGAGCACGTCGTCCGCGACGCCGCCGAACGCTGGGCGCCGCACGGCCTGGCCATCCGCTTCGGGACCGAGCTGACGTACGAGCGCGCCTACGAGGAGGAGATCCGCGACCACCTGCGCCGGCACGCCTACGACTTCGTCATCGGCTCGGTCCACATCGGGGCCGACTCGCCGTACGCGGCCGGACGCGTTGCGAGCTGGGTCGCCGGTCGTTCCCTCGCCGAGATCGTCGAGCCCTACTACGCCGAGGTCGAGGCCGCCGCCCGCTCGGGCCTGTTCGACGCGCTCGGCCACATCGACTTCGTCAAGCGCTACCTCGCACCCCACGTGACCGCGGGCGACCTGGCCGCCGCGCCCGAGCTGCTCGAGCCGACCCTGCGCGCGCTGGTGGATTCGGGCACGGCGCTGGAGATCAACACCAGCGGGCTGCGTCAAGCTTCGGGCGAGCCGTACCCGTCGCCGGCCACCGTCGCCCGGTTCCGGGAGCTCGGCGGTGAGCGGATCACGATCGGCTCCGACGCGCACCGTGCCGAGCACTTCGCGTTCGCCCTGGCGGACGGGTACGACTCGGCGAGCGCCGCGGGGTTCCGGGCGATGTCGTTCCGACGCGGCGCCGCCCGGGTCGCCGTGCCGCTCGGCTGACGCTAGGCTTCTCGACGTGACATCGGATGCGACGCCGCTCGAGCTCATCGTGGCGGGGGCCGGTCCCTCGTACAGCGACCGGCCGGGCGCGCTCGGGGCGGCGTACCTCGTCCGAGCGGGCGATGCGCACCTCCTGCTGGACCTCGGCCAGGGCGCTTTTCCGAACGTTGCGGCCGAGGTGCCACCGGAGCGCCTGCTGGCGACCTTCGTCTCGCATCTTCATCCCGACCACTTCATCGACCTGGTCTCGTTTCGCCACTACCTCCACTGGCAGCTCAAGCCGCCGGGTCGGAGCCGGGTGATCGGCCCGGCCGGGCTTGGCGACCGGCTGGACGCGCTCCACGCCGAACCGGGTTTCAGCGCCAGAGCTCTCGACATCGAGGCGCTCCGCCCAGGTCGCCTGACCATCGGCCCGTTCGAGGTGGAGGCGGCGCGGGTCCATCACACCGAGGACAGCTATGGCTTCCGCGTCTCGACCGGGGGGATCGGCATCGTGTACTCGGGCGATTGCGGTCGCGCGGAGGACCTGGAGCCGCTCATTCGGCCGGGTGACGAGCTGCTGACGGAGGTCTCGTTCGGAGCCGGGCCGGTCCCGCCGGGCGCCGAGCACCTGGACGGGCCGGCGGTCGGCGCCCTGGCGCAGCGCACGGGCGTCTCCCGGACGTGGCTGACGCATCTGCAGATGGGCTTCGACCGCGACGAGACCGTCGCCTCCGTCCGGCGCGGATTCGATGGGCCTGTCGCGTTCGTGGAACCCGGCACCCGCCTCGTGATCGGGGCCACCGCGCCGTAGGCGGCGGGTACCATGTGGGGCCCGTGAGCGCCCCGCCGGAGATCCCACACGTCATGACCCCGATCCGGACCCAGGTCCGCGATGCGGTCGCTCGCGCCTGGGACCGGGCCATCGCCGACGGCTCGCTGCCGCCACTCCCCGCGGACGCGCCTCGGCCCACGGTCGAGGTGGAGCACCCGGCCGATCCAGACCACGGCGACTTCGCGAGCAACCTCGCGATGCGGCTGGCCCGGCCATACCGGATGGCGCCGCTGGCGATCGCCGAAGCCCTGAAGGCGGCCGTCGCCGCTGACGACCCGGCGACGACGCCGATCGCGTCAGCTGAGGTCGCCCCGCCGGGATTCCTGAACCTGCGGCTCGCGGATCGCGCGCTCGAGGCCGTCATCGCGGGGATCCAGCGCGACCCGGCTTCGTGGGGTCGGATCGCCGCCAGCCCGCGCGCGGTCAACGTCGAGTTCGTCTCCGCGAACCCGACCGGCCCACTCCACATCGGCAATGCCCGGGGCGCCTTCGTCGGCGACCTCCTGAGCCGGGTGCTGGAGGCCGGCGGCCAGCGGGTCACGCGCGAGTACTACTTCAACGATTCCGGCGGCCAGATCCTGAACCTCGGCGCCTCGGTGGCGGCGCTCAAGCGCGGCGAACCGGTCCCCGAGGACGGCTACAAGGGCGACTACGTCCATGAGCTTGCCGACGAGCTGCCCGACGACGTCTGGGCACAGGCCAGCGCCCCCGACGCCGACGCCGCCGCGATCCTCGGCCACTGGGCGGCCGGCCGTGTCCGCGAAGGCATCGAAGCCAGCCTGACGTCGCTCGGCGTCCGGTTCGACGTCTGGACCAGCGAGGCCAGACTGCATGACGACGGCTGGGTCGACCGAGCGGTCCAGCGACTGCGCGAGCGCGGCCACGTCTACGAGGAAGCTGGAGCGCTCTGGTTCCGCTCGACGGCCTTCGGCGATGACAAGGACCGGGTCATCATCCGCTCGAACGGCGAGCCGACCTATTTCGCGGCGGATATCGGCTACGTGACCGAGAAGTTCAGCCGGGGCTTCGAGCACCTCATCTACATCTGGGGCGCCGACCATCACGGGACGGTGGCGCGGGTGCGCAATGCCGCCGCGGCGATGGGCTACGACCCCGACGCCGTCGAGATGAAGCTCTACTCCTGGGTCCGCTTCGTCCGCGACGGCCAGGAGGTCTCGATGTCCAAGCGCGCCGGTGAATTCGTCACGCTCGACGAGCTGCTGGCCGAGGTGGGCGTCGATGCCGCGCGTTGGTCCTTCGCCTCACGGGCGCCCACGTCGAGCATCGACTTCGACATCGAGCTCGCGAAGAAGCAGTCGAACGAGAACCCCGTCTACTACGTCCAGTACGCGCACGCCCGGATCGCCTCGATCGTGCGCAAGGCCGAAGGCGTCGGCCTCAGTCCGGCGACGGACGTGACGGGATACCTCGCCGACGCGCCGGAAGCGGCGCTCGCCCGGGCGGTCGCCCGGTTCCCCGAGGTCGTCGAGGACGCGGTCGCGGCCGAGGAGACCCAGGGCGTGACCGCGTACGCGACGGAACTCGCGACGACGTTCCACGCCTTCTACCGCGATGCGCGGGTCGTGGACGCAGCCGAGCCCGCGCGGTCCGCCGCGCGCCTGGCGCTGGCGAGCGCGGCGCAGGTCACCCTCGCCAACGCGCTGGCCCTGCTGGGGATCTCCGCGCCGGCCTCGATGTAGCCCACCGGCGCCGTTCCGCGGCTAGCCGGCCAGGCCGAGGACCCCCGCCACCTTCTCCAGCGTGCCGGCATCGTCGGCGACGACGACCCAACGGACCTTGTCCCCGGCGCCCGGCAGGACCTGGCCGGGTCCGCCTGCTCGCTCGAGCGCCGTCGTCGCCGCGGCCTCGAACGCTTCGGCGTCCGTGGGCGTGTCCCAGGCGGTCTGCATGGCCACCGCCCAGGCCCCGTCCGGACCGTCGATCACCGCCAGCCGATCGCCGCCCCAACCGGCCGCGGCAGCGTCGGCGGCCGCCTTCTCGACGCCGCCCTCGCGCAGCCAGATGCCCATCTGGAACTCGCCGAACGTGTCCTCGAGCGGCACGGTCCAGCCGGTCCCCAGGTCTGACGCCAGGCTCTTGGGCATCGTCACCTCGACCGGCGCCTCGCCGGCCGAGTACTTGTCCTTGTGAAGGATCTGCTCGGTCGACTCCGGCATCGACGAGTAATAGGCGTCGACCGCGGGCCAGCCGCCGGTCATCTGGGTCGCCTGGACGTAGAAGGCGCCGGTCGTGTACGGGTAGAGCAGCGTATCGCGGAGGATGGCGGGCATCGAGTCGAGCACCGCTTGCTGCTCCGCGTTCGTCCCGCCCTGGGTGATCTGGCCGAGCTCCTGCTGGCTCAGGTTGGCGAGGGCCCAGTAGGACATCAGGAGCGTCGCGTCTCCCTCGTAGATCGCCTGGCGAGCGAGCAGCCAATCGGTCCGATCGAGCACCTTCGCCTGGTCCTTGAAGACCGGGAAGTGCTGGTCCTGGAGCGCGTGCGTGTACTCATGGGCGTACGTGATCCGGTCCTCGGCGGAGAGGGATCCGCTCCGCGAGACCACGTACATCTTCTTCTCGTCGTCGCGATAGAACCCTGCGACCCCGGCGCTCAGCATGTCGAGCGTCATCTTCTTGAGATCGGCGTCGGCCGGCAGCAACCCGAGCGCCTTGTACAGCCGCTCATTGGCCGCGACGTACTCCGGCGGACTCTCCTCGTTGTAGCTGGCGGTGAAGATCTCGCGGAGCCGGGCCTCGTCGATGACCTCGCGGGCCACGTCCTGGGTCGCGTCGAGCCCGCGGGTCTCCACGACCTGCTGCTCGATCTCATCGAGGATGGCGTCCTCGGACTTGGCGGGACCGGTGGGACTCGCGGCCGGGCTGGAGGGGCTCGACGGGCTGGATGTGGTCGAGCCGCAGGCGGCGCTGACGAGCGCGATGGCGAGCAAAAGGGCACCGAACGTGGGTGCGATGGGGCGGCGATTGGGTCGATGCATCGCGGGATTGTGGCACGAGGTCGCCGAACGGGCCCACGGGCCGATGGTCAGGGTCGGGGCCGTCAAGCACGACCATCGCGGCCCTCCGGCTTGCGTGTCGCTTTCTTAACCGCTTGGCGTCTGGTGGCTGAATCTACCGCGACGTAGCGTTATCCCCGGACGAACCCGCAAGGTTCCATCCTCCCTCCCTCCGACCGGAGGCGCCGATTGGGCAGGCGCCTCCGGTCTTCCTGTCTCTGGGGCGATCCCGACACGTGAGCGGCAGTGCAGCCCGCTGTGTCAGAATCGAGGCGATGGAAGTCACCTGGTATGGACGGACCTGCGTCCGCCTCCGCGGCCGCGACGCGGTCGTCGTGACCGACCCCTACCAGTCGGTCGTCGGCCCGACCGGCCGGGGCATCACCGGCGACATCGTCACGTTCAGCCACCCCGACGACACGAAGCTACCGCGCGCCAAGGGCAAGCCGTCACGCGACGGCCTCACCCTCCTGCCCTCAAGCCTGGACGACGCGTTCGTGCTGGACGGACCGGGCGAATACGAGGTCAAGGACGTCCTCGTCACGGGCGTCCGGACGTATCGCGACGATGCCAAGGGAGCGACCGGCGGCAAGCAGGTCGCCTTCGTCGTCGAGATCGATGGGCTGCACACGATCCACCTCGGCGACATCGGCCACGAGCTGTCGGAGGAGAAGCTCGGCGACATCGGGTCGGTCGACATCGTGCTGGTGCCGCTCGGCGGCCGGCTGACCCCGACGCGCGCGGCAGCCCTGGTGGCGCAACTCGACCCGAGCATCGTGGTGCCGATGCCGCTCTGCGAGGACGTCAGCGATCCGGAGTGCGCCGAAGCCCTGAAGAAGTTCTTCCACGAGATGGGCGCCGAGCCGACGGTCCAGCCGAAGCTGTCCGTGACGGCCACGAGCCTGCCGGCGGAGACGACCGCGGTCCTCCTCGAATCGCGCGGCAAGCAGGCCTGACCGCCTCGCGTCCCAGGACGCACCGCCCGCGCCTCAGGCGCGATCGAGGACGACCCGTCCGCGCTTGATGACCGTACGAACGAGATCGGCGGCCGGCCAGTACGGGATCTGCTCGGTCGTCGGCACGCGCCAGATCGCGAGGTCGGCCTGCTTGCCCGGCTCCAGCGACCCGATCTCGTCGTCGAGCAGCAAGGCCCGTGCCGCGTTGATCGTCACCGCGGCCAGGACCTCGTCCGGCGTCATGCGCAGGCCGATGCAGGCCGCGGTCATCGCCAGCGGCAAGCTCGCGGTCGGCGAGGTACCGGGATTGAAGTCCGTGCCGATCGCGACCGGCACCCCCCGGTCGATGAACGCCCGCGCCGGGGCGTGGCGATCCTTCATGAGGAACCACGTCGTCGCAGGCAGGAGCGTGGCCACGACCGGGCGCCCGGCAGCGGCCGCGCCGGCCATCGCGGCGACACCGGCGTCCGACGGCGTGGCGAGATGGTCGGCCGAGGCCGCGCCCAGCTCGGCCGCGAGTTCGGCGCCACCCGACGGCGCGAGTTCGTCGGCATGGAGACGGGCCGTCAGCCCGTAGCCCTGGGCGGCGGTCAGGATCCGCCGCGACTGGTCGGCGCTGAAGACGCCCTCCTCGCAGAAGACGTCGCAGAACCGGGCCCGGCCGTGGGCGGCCACACCCGGGAGCTGTTCCTCGATGACGGAGCGCACGTAGGCCTCCGTCCCGTCGGGGCGCGACCGGAATTCCGGCGCGACCGCGTGAGCGCCGAGGAACGTCGGGACGATGTCGATGGGGCCCTCGCGACCGAGCCGGTGCGCCGCGTCCAGGAGGCGGATCTCGGTTTCGAGGTCCAGGCCGTAGCCGGACTTCGCCTCGATCGTCGTGACGCCATGGCCGAGCATCTCGTCGAGCCACCGCCGGCCGTGGACCAGCAGGTCGTCGATGGTCGCAGCCCGCGTGGCGGAGACCGTCGAGAGGATGCCGCCGCCCGCCGCGAGGATCTCCAGGTACCCGGCGCCCCGCTGGCGCAGCACGAGCTCGGCCTCGCGCGAACCGGCGAACAGGAGGTGCGTGTGCGGATCGACCAGGCCAGGGGTGACCGAACCGCCGCGCGCATCCAGCCGGGCGAATCGACCGAGCGGCAGCCCGTCGGCGGCGATTGACGCCTCGACCGCCGACCGTGGCCCGACCGCGGCGATGCGCCCCTGCCAGACCGCCACGACCGGGGCGCCGGGCGCATCGGGGCCGCCCGCGTCGGATGCGGTCATCCGTCCGACATCGCCCTGGCTCTCGCCCGCTCGAACGCCGCCGGCGAGCGTCGCGATCTCCGAGGCGCCGACGATCAGCAGGCCCGGCGTGGCATCGTCCGTCCGCCCGCCCTTGATGACCCGGAAGAGTCCGCTCATCGGTGGGCCGGCTCAGCCGGGCCGACCGGCCCGGGCGGCGTCGAGTCGCAGCTCGAGGGCCTGCAGCGGGGAGAAGTCGCGCAGGCGGAGGAAGGCGGCGGCAGCGGTGAGCCGGCGTTCGATCGCCTCGTCGCGTGGAGCGCCGGCGTGATCGGCGACCGCGAGGAACGAGGCGAGCGGCGCGAGCCCGATGAGCTCTGACTCGGCGAGTTCCACGCCGTCCTCCGCGGCCAGCTCGCGGACGGCTTCCCAGACGACCCACAGGGGCGTCGATTCGAAGTCCAGCAGGTTCATCGACACCTGCGCTCGGCGGAGCTCCTCGATCCAGAAGCCGTTCGCCTGGAGCTTCGGGAGACCACCACCCGACTCGCGGACGCGACGGGCGATCCGCTTGGCGAGATCCACGTCCTCCGACGCGAGGTTGATGTTGTAGGCGATCAGGAACGGTCGAGCCCCGACCGCCACGGCACCGGCCGACGGGTGCATCCGGGCGGGTCCGATGTCCGGCTCGCGGCCGCGCTGGTCGATCTCGGCCTTGAGCCCCTCGTACTGGCCACGACGAACGTCCGAGAGCTTCACCCGGTCCGGACGGAGCGCCGCGTTGGCATAGAGGTAGACCGGGAGATCGAATCTGGAGGCGATCCGGCTGCCGAATGCCCGGGCCAGCTCGACGACGTCGTGCATGGTGCTGTCCGCCAAGGGCACGAACGGGACTACATCGACCGCCCCGATGCGCGGGTGCTCACCGGTGTGCGTGCCCATGTCGATCTCGTGGATCGCGGTCGCGACCAGGCGCTCGAGGGCCTCGCAGACGGGACCGTGCTCGCCGGCCAGGGTGAAGACCGAGCGGTTGTGGCTTGGGTCGCTCGTCTGATCGAGCAGGTGCACGTCCCGCACCGACGTGATCGCCTGGGCCAGCCGCTCGACGACGTCCAGCCGCCGCCCCTCGGAGACGTTCGGAACGGACTCGATCAGCACGCGTCGATGCTAAGCCTCGCGGCCCGGCCACGAGACGTCGAATAGCGCGGGTAGACTGCCGGCCGGAGGTGCCGGCCGGTCAACCCGATCGATCCGCCGGGTCGCTGACCTTGTCGAGCATCGGGACGTGCAGACCGCGTTCGCGGGCGACGTCGCGCGCCCGCTCGTAGCCGGCGTCCACGTGGCGCAGCACGCCCATCGCCGGGTCGGTGGTGAGGACGCGCTCCAGCTTCTCGGCCGAGAGGTCCGTTCCGTCGGCGACCACGACCATCCCGGCGTGCTGGCTGTAGCCGATGCCGACGCCGCCGCCGTGGTGGATGGACACCCATGAGGCCCCGGCCGCCGTGTTCACCAGGGCGTTCAGCAGCGGCCAGTCGGCCACGGCATCGGTCCCGTCGAGCATGGCCTCGGTCTCCCGATTGGGCGAGGCGACCGAGCCCGCGTCGAGGTGATCGCGACCGATGACGATCGGGGCGGCGACCGCACCGCGGCGGACGAGGTCGTTGAACGCCAGGCCGGCCTTGGCTCGCTCGCCGTAGCCCAGCCAGCAGATCCGTGCCGGCAATCCCTGGAACGGCACGCGCGCCCGGGCCATCTCGATCCAGCGATGCAGGCCGACGTCCTCAGGGAACAGCTCGAGGACCGCCTCGTCCGTGCGGGCGATGTCGGCCGGATCGCCCGACAGGGCGGCCCACCGGAAGGGGCCCCGACCCTCGCAGAACTGCGGCCGGATGAACGCCGGGACGAACCCCGGGTAGTCGAACGCATCGGCCACGCCGGCCTCGGCCGCCTGCGCCCGGAGGTTGTTGCCGTAGTCGAAGACGACGGCCCCGTCTCGCTGGAATCGGAGCATCGCGCGAACGTGGTCGGCCATCGACCGGCGTGACCGACGCTCGTACTCTGCGGGCAGTCGGACTCGCAGCTCGAGCGCATCGGCCAGGCCGATCTCCGCGGGAACGTAGCCGCCCAGGGCGTCGTGGGCCGAGGTCTGATCGGTCACGAGGTCGAACCGTTCCCCGGCCGCGGCCCACGCCGGCTCGATCTCGGCGGCATTGCCGACGAGCGCGATGCTGACGGCCTCGCCACGCTCGGCGGCATCGCGGGCCCAGGCCAGCGCCTCCGCCGGGTCGTGGGTGAGTCGATCGACGTAGCGGATCTCGAGCCGGCGGCCGGCCCGCGCCGCATCGACCTCGATGGCGATGCAGACGCCGTCGTTCATCGTCACCGCCAGCGGCTGCGCCCCGCCCATGCCTCCGAGGCCCGCGGTCAGCGTCACGGTCCCCCGGAGCGTGCCGCCGAAATGCTGGCGAGCCGCCTCCGCGAACGTCTCGAACGTGCCCTGCAGGATCCCCTGGGTCCCGATGTAGATCCAGGAGCCGGCGGTCATCTGGCCGTACATCATCAGACCGGCCTGTTCGAGCTCGCGGAAGTGCTCCCAGGTGGCCCACTTCCCCACGAGGTTCGAGTTGGCGATCAGGACCCGCGGCGCCCACTGGTGGGTGCGCAGGACGCCGACCGGCTTGCCGGACTGGATGAGCAGCGTCTCGTCGTCGCCGAGGGCACGCAACTCCCGGACGATGGCGTCGAAGGCGTCCCAGCTGCGGGCCGCCCGCCCGGTCCCACCGTAGACGACGAGGTGATCGGGGTCTTCCGCGACCTCCGGGTCGAGGTTGTTCATGAGCATCCGGAGTGCGCCTTCCTGCGCCCAGCCGCGACAGGAGAGCTCCGGGCCGCGAGGCGCGCGGACGGGGCGAGGTCCGGACATGCGCTGAGCCTACTCCCGCAGGCCGGCCACGAGGAGGTCGCCCAGGTGGCGCTCCCCGATCGCGGTGATGGAGATCAGGACGTCGTCGTCGAGCGCGACGTGGAACGTCTGGGCGCCGCCGCTGCAGGCCGCGACGAAGACCCGCCGCCCGTTGACCTGTTGCTCGCTGGTGGCCGCCACGCCGCCGGCGGGCTCACAGGCCGCCTGGTCGTACATGGCTCGCCACGTGGCATAGGCCTCGTCGTCGAATGGCCCCGAGCGCAGTCGGACGATGCTCGCGATCGCCAGATCGTCGCTGGCCGGCGCCACGACGCGGGCGATCGCGATGGCCGAAGCGTCCGCGGCGAGGCCCGGCGAGGCCGCGACGCTGGCCGTCGTCTCGGCGTCGGCTTCGACGGGTAGGCCGTCGACCGTCTCTGGCAGGTGCTCCAGCAGCGACAGGTCGACGATCACGGCGCCGGACGGGCCCGCGCTCGGGGACGGGACCGTCGAGGCCGGCGTCGAAGGCGTCACGATCGGTGACGCCGAGGCGACTTGAGCGCTCGCGGCTGGGGAGGCCACGGTCGAGGTCGCGGCGCCAGTGGCGCCCGTCGTCCCGGCAGCGCCGCCGCAGGCGGTCGACCCCAGGGTCACGACCACGAACACCGCGCCCGCTCGCCGGGACCGGCCGCGCCCCGGGCCGGCCCGGCTCAGATGAGCTCCCGCCGCATCACTGGGAACCGCTCGTCCGGGATCGCGAGCGTGAAGCCTGCCGCCTCCCAGAAGGCCGGGGTCGCGGCGCTCGTGGCGTCCGGCCGGGCGTTCACCTCGGGGTACGACTCGACGGCCGCGAAGCCACGCGTCGCGAGATCCTCGCAGACGGCGGTGACCAGCCGCAGGCCGAGGCCCTCGCCGCGGGCCTCGGCGGTCGTCGCGATGCAGGTGATGACCGCCGGCAGCGGCGCGGCCGGCAGGCGCGGATACAGGTCGCGAGTCTGCTGCGCGCGCGGGTAGGCGGTCAGCGGTCCGAACTGGCAATACGCGGCGGGCACGCCGTCGCGCTCGATGACCTTTGCATAGCTGCCGGCCACGCCCAGGCCACGGGCCAGGAGCTGGAGCTTGCGTGGCGCATCGGGCTCCACCCCGGGACGTCGCGACGCCGCAGGCACGAATGGGTTCGGGGCGGCCGAGGGGTCGTCGGCATCGTCGAGGAACGGGTTGAGGCCCGGGCCGAGGCCGACGGCGAACGGATTCAGGGCATCGCCCGCCTCGAGATCGGCGAGGAACGGGTTGTCCGGGACCGGCCGCGGCGGCCGCTCTGGCAGTGGCGCGGACCGCTCCAGCCATGCCAGCCGGGCCGCCTTCGATCCGCGCGCCGCGTCCTCCCAGTAGTCGCACGAGCGATGGTCGAAGCCGGGGTCGGCACAGGGCGGGATCCGCCGGAACCCCGCCTCGTCGGTGACGTCCACGATGCGAATCTCCACCACGTTCGTGAGTCTACGGTGTGTGCACGCACCGAGTGGCGCTTCGCGTTTGTTACAGTCGAGGCGCGGCGGGTGTGCGGCCCAGCAGTCACACCCACCGCGGCGACGTAGAAGGGATTCGGGGTGGCAGGTCGAGCCAGCGACGCATATGCCGTGCTCGGGGTCGAGCCGAGTGTCGACGACGACGCGATCCAGGCGGCGTACCGCCGGCTCGCGCGCCGATATCACCCGGACATCGCGGGTGAGACGGCGACGAACCAGATGATGAAGATCAACGCCGCCTTCGACCTCGTCCGCGACCCGATCCGACGCGCCGAGTACGACCTCGAGCTTGACGAGATCGATCCGATCCGCGCGGCGAAGGCGCGACGACGTCCGCATCGCCACGACCCTTCGTCGCCGACACAGGCCGAGGCCGCCCATCGGACCGCGACCGCGTATCAGCCGTACCAGCCGTACGACCGCCCACAGCAGCGCGACGGCACGGGCGCCGCCGGGCGCCCACCGGGACGACCGTCAGGCAGCGTGTTGCCGTTCGGGCGCCACGTCGGCTGGTCGATCGGCGAGATCGCCCGCGTCGATCCGGGCTACCTCGCGTGGCTCGAAAGCCGCCCCGAGGGCAAGCCGTACATCGCCGAGATCGACGCCCTGCTCCATCGGACCGGGTTCCGGCGCGAGGACCAGGGGCAGGCCAAGGCCCAGCGGGGTCGATTCGGCCGCTAGCCCGACGCGGGTCGGTCAGCCCGCGAGATCGACGAGCGCGCCGTCGTGGACGAGGCCGAGCGCCGTCGCGAGATCCGGACCGGGCTCACGGTCCTCGTCGAGGTGCGGCACCACGGCGCGGACGCGGGCGCGGGCCTCGGCGACGCCCAGCCCTGGCGCGCGGTCCCCAGACGTCGCCAGCCGCAGGTCGAGGGCCTGCGCGGCGACCAGCAGCTCGATGGACAGGATCCGTTCGACGCCCTCGAGTACGAGCCGGGCGTGACGGGCGGAGGTCGCCCCCATCGAGACGTGATCCTCCTGGTTCGCACTCGTCGGGATCGAATCGACCGAGGCGGGATGGGCGAGCACCTTGTGTTCGCTGGCCAGGGCCGCCGCCGTGTACTGGTAGATCATCATCCCCGAGTCGATGCCCGACGACGACGCGAGGAATGGCGGCAGCCCGCCGTTCAGGCGGGCATCGACGAGCAACGCGGTCCGGCGCTCGCTGATCGCGCCGAGCTCGGCGAGCGCGAGCTTCGCGAAGTCGAGCGCCAACGCGATCGGCTCGCCGTGGAAGTTGCCGCCGCTGATGACCCGGCCACCGCCCGTCGCCATCGCGTCGACCGGGGCGACGCCGCCGCCCGGGAACACGAGCGGGTTGTCGGTCGCCGAGTTGAGCTCGATATCCAGGACCCGCCGGAGATGGTCGAGGGCGTCGCCCACCGCTCCATGGACCTGCGGCACGCAGCGCAGCGAGTACGGGTCCTGCACCTTGTGCTCGGAGCCGTGATGACTCCGCTGCAATTCGCTGTCACGCAACAGGTGACGAAGCTGCGCGGCGACCGCCACCTGCCCCGGATGCGGGCGTGCGAGCTGGTAGGCGGCCGAGAAGGCGACCTCGGTCCCGAGAAGCGCTTCGACGCTCATCGCCGCCACGACCGATGCCGTCCGGACGAGCCGGTCCGCGTCGGCCAGCAGCAGCGCCCCGATGGCGCCCATCAGCTGCGTCCCGTTGAGGAGCGCGAGGCCTTCCTTCGCGCCGAGCTCGAGGGGTTCGAGGCCGGCATCGCGGAGGGCCTCGCCGGCCGGCAGGGTGCGTCCTCCGACCTCGACCTCGCCGCGCCCGATGAGCGGCAGCGCGAGGTGGGCGAGAGGCGCGAGATCGCCCGACGCGCCGACGCTGCCCTGCGATGGCACGACCGGGTGGATGCCGTGCGCCAGCATCGCGATGAGGCGGTCCACGATCAGCGGGCGGCACCCGCTGTGGCCGAGCGCCAGGGTGTTCGCGCGCAGCAGGAGCATCGCGCGCACGACCTCGCGCGGGAACGCGGGCCCGACGCCGGCGGCGTGGCTCATCAACAGCCGACGCTGGAGTTCGCCCGACCGATCGGGGTCCACGAAGGTCGTCGCCAGGTCCCCGAAGCCGGTCGTCACGCCATAGACCACGGCGCCATCGGCCACGAGGGATTCGATGACATCGCGAGCCTCTTGCATGCGCTCGCGCGCGTGGACGTCCAGCGCGACCGACGCGCCGCCGCGAGCGACGGCCTCGACGTCGGCGATCGTCAGATCGGCCCCGGTGAGGACCACAATCGGCAACGTCTCGGACGATGCTCCCTCGACGCCGCGGCCCGTTCCACGGTCCGGGTAGAAGTGCGGGACCTCTGGTTCACTCACCGTACCGAGGATAGTCGGCTATCCTCGCTGGCGTCCCTCGAATCCCTCACCGTGAGGTCGGCTTGCTCGCGTTCATCGACGAGATCGTCATCCCGTTCCTCAACAGCCTGTACGGGGCCGTCGGCTACCTGGGCGTGATGGTCGCGATGGCCATCGAATCGGCGATGGTGCCCCTGCCGTCGGAGCTCATCCTCCCCTACGCCGGCTTCCTCGTGTCGGACCCGACCCAGATCGAGCCGCTGACTGGCCAACCCTGGAACTTCTGGATCGTGGTCGTCGCCGCGACCATCGGGAACACGCTCGGCTCGCTCGTCGCGTACGCGATCGGGGCCTACGGCGGCCGGCCGTTCCTCGAGCGCTACGGGCGGTACCTGCTCATCCGGCCGCACGAGATCGAACTGGCCGACCACTTCTTCGAGCGCCACGGCTCGGCCACGGTGTTCATCGGCCGCCTGCTGCCGATCGTCCGCACGTTCATCAGCTTCCCGGCTGGCGTCGCCCGGATGAACCTGGGCAAGTTCATCGTCTACTCGACGCTCGGGGCGTTCTTCTGGTCGATCCTGCTCGTCTGGGCCGGGACCGTCCTGGGCGCGAACTGGGAAGACATCCGCCACATGCTCCAGCCGTTCGACCTGGCCATCGCGGTCGCGGTGGTCGCGCTGGTCGTGGGCTTCGTCTGGTGGCGCCTGGGCATGCCCGGTCGCCCGGGCCGACGCAGCGCCGAGACCGACTGACTCAGCGGCCGCGCTCCTCCGGCGGGCGCACGTTCCGGAAGCCGCGATACACGAGCAGGTCGTACACGATCTTCAACCCTCCCGCAAGGTAGAACGGCACGGCCGCGTACCCGGCGCTGGCCAGCAGGAGCGACGAGATCGAGGGCGACAGCGCCGCGCCGGTCGTCCGCGCGATGCCCGTGACCCCGGCCGCCGCCGACCGCTCGTCCGGGTCGACCACCGCCATCACGTAGGACTGGCGAGTCGGCACGTCCATCTGGCTGAGGCTGTACCGCAGGAGCAGGACCGCGATGGCCAGCGGCAAGGTCGGCATGAGCGGCACGAGGATGAGCAGCACGTTCGACGGCAGGTGCGTGAAGACCATCGTGTTGATGAGGCCGATGCGCGCCGCGATCCGAGCGGCAGATAGGGACGAGACGGCCGCCAGCAGGTTCGCTCCGAAGAAGATGGCGCCGAGGAGCCCCGGCTCGACGCCGTACTGGAGATGGAACCAGTAGGCGATGAGGCTTTGCGGGATGAACCCGCCGGCGAAGGCGTCGAGCGAGAAGAGGAGCGACAGGCGCAGGACGACCGCCCGCGATCGACCCAGCCCGAGGCGTCGACGGATGCCGTCCTCCTGGGCTGCGGCCGGCGGAGCCTCGATGGCGGCGCCCAGCCGCCAGAACCCAACGGCCATGACGATCCCGATCAGCGCGTACCCGACGACGACGGCCCGGTAGGCGTCGACCGGCGCCGCTCCCCGATCGAGGAGCACCTGGCTGAGGACGCCCGCCGCCAGGGCACCCGTGGCCGTGGCGACATACCCGACGAGGTTGTACCAGGCGAATGTCGGAGTCCGCCGGACATCGTGGACCGTCTGCGTCAGCGCGGCCTGTTCGACCGCGAGGAACGGCCCGACCTCGTTGCCGGTCGGCGAGATGACGCCGACCGTTGCCGCCAGGATCAGCAGGGGGACCCAGCTTGTGAGGGCGAACACGACGCCCGCGACGATCATCAGCAGCGCGCCCGCCACCAGCACCCGGCGTCGGCCGATCCGGTCGGCATGGGTGGTCAGCCACAGCGAGATGAGGGTGTCGCCGATCAGCGTGAGCGTCAGGACGAGCCCGATGGTCAGGGCATCGAGCCCGAGCGCATCGAGATAGAGGACCAGCACGACCGCGAGGAACCCGTACCCGAACATCCGGAGGGTCCGCATCGCGAAGAGGAGCCGGCCGTTCCGATCGAGACCGCGCAAGCTCGCGACGAGCCCAGGGTCCGGACCTCGCTCGTGCATGGCCATCGACGCGAGTCTAGGGACCGCGGCGCGGCCGCGACCGGTCTGCCAGAATGCGGCCGGAGGTACCGATCCGACGATGAGCGCCGACGCGCACGACAGCGACGCCCCCGGCCACGCCGGAGCGGTCGCCCACCACCAGACCGACGATCACGGCGACGACCACGGCCACGATGACCATGCGCATGCCGAGGAGCCGTTGGGCCCGATCGACGTGTTCGCCTGGGGTGCAGGCGGCGTCGGGGTCCTGGTCGGGATCGTCACCGCGGCCTGCTTCGCCCTCGCGACCGGGGCGCTGACCTTCTAGACGTCGAGGTCCTAGAAGAGGCCGACGACGTTCCCGTCGGCGTCGATGTCGATGTTCTCCCCGCCCGGCTTCGACGGCAGGCCGGGCATCGTCCGCATCTCGCCGCACAGCGGCGTGATGAACCCTGCCCCAGCGGAGAGTCGGACTTCGCGGATGGGTACCGTGAAGCCCGTCGGTCGGCCCTTCAGGTTCGCGTCGTGGCTGAGCGAGTACTGGGTCTTGGCCATGCAGATGGGCAGGTGGCCGTACCCGAGGTCCTCGAACTGCTTGAGCGACTTGCGCGCCGCCGGCAGGTATTCGACGCCGTCGCCACCGTAGACCCTGGTGACGATCGTCTCGATCTTGTCCATCAACGGCATCTCGTCGGGGTAGAGCAGCCGGAATCCCTCGGCGCCTGCTTCGGTGGCAGCCCACACGGCCTCCGCCAGGGCGGTCGCCCCCTCGCCACCGTCGACGAAGTGCGTCGCCACCACCGCGTCGCGGGCGCCCGCGGCGAGGGCGACGTCGCGGATCGCCGCCACCTCGGCCGGGGTGTCGGTCGGAAACGAGTTGATCGCCACGACCGCGGGGATCCCGAAGATCGTCACGTTCTCGATCTGTTTCGCGAGGTTCGCGGCGCCCTCGCGGACGGCGTCGACGTTCTCCTCGAGCAGGGCCGGATCGAGCGGCTTGCCCGCGACGATCTTGCCGACCCCGCCGTGCATCTTGAGCGCCCGGACCGTGGCGACCACCACGGCCGCATCCGGGGCCAGCCCGGACGCGCGGCACTTGATGTCGAAGAACTTCTCGGCACCCATGTCGGCGCCGAACCCGGCCTCGGTGCAGACGATGTCATTGGTCACGAGCGCCAGTCGGTCGGCGATGATCGAGTTGTTGCCGTGCGCGATGTTGGCGAACGGACCGGCGTGGACGAAGGCCGGCCCGCCCTCGAGCGTCTGGAGCAGGTTCGGCTTGATCGCGTCACGCAGCAGGACGGTCATGGCGCCCGCGACGCCGAGGTCATCGGCGGTGACCGGCGAGCCGTCCGGTCGGGTCGCGAGGACGATCCGGCCCAGCCGGGCCCGGAGGTCGGGCAGGTCCGTGGCCAGCGCCAGGACGGCCATCACCTCGGAGCCGACCGTGATGACGAATTCGGTCTCGCGCGGGACCCCATCCTCGCGTCCGCCGAGGCCGATGACGACGTGGCGCAGGGCCCGGTCGCTGATGTCCACGACGCGCGGCCAGAGGACCCCGTGCGGGTCGATCCCAAGCGGGTTCTTGTGATGGAGGCTGTTGTCGACGAACGCCCCGGCGAGGTTGTGCGCCGCCCCGATCGCGTGCACGTCGCCGGTCAGGTGGAGGTTGAAGTCCTCCATCGGGATGACCTGGCTGTAGCCGCCGCCGGCGGCGCCGCCCTTGATGCCGAACACCGGCCCGAGCGAGGGCTGGCGGATGTTCACCGAGGCCTTCCGGCCGATCCGGTTCAGCCCCTGTGCCAGCCCGACGGTCGTGGTCGACTTCCCTTCGCCGAGGGGCGTCGGCGTGATGGCCGTGACGACGACGTAGCGTCCGCGCGGCCGTTCCGCCTCGAGCCGCTGGATCGCCTCCAGGGTCACCTTCGCCTTCGTCGGACCGTACAGCTCAAGCTCGTCGTCCCGGATCCCCAGCTCGGCGGCCAATTCGACGATCGGACGCGGTCTGACCGAGCGGGCGATGTCGAGATCGGACGGAAAGCTCATCGGTCTCCTCCGGACAGGACGGGTCGTGATGGGGATCCGGATCCTTCGCCCCTGCCGGCATCCCCCTTCGGCACCTGGCGCTCGGCGGCCCGGATCAAGTGGGTCAGCAGGATCGCGTTCGTCAACGGTCCGACACCGCCCGGGACCGGCGTGATCGCTGAGGCGACTCGGACCGCCGAGGCGAAGTCGACGTCGCCGACGATCCGTCCATCGACGACATTGATGCCGACGTCGACGACGACGGCGCCCGGCTTGAGCATCCGGCCGGTCACGAGTCCGGGATGACCGGCCGCGACGACGACGATGTCGCCCCGGGCGACATGCCCCGCCAGGTCGTGGGTCCGCGAATGGCACACGGTCACCGTCGCGTCCTCCTTGACCAGGAGGAATGCCGCCGGCATGCCGACCACGGCCGATCGGCCGATGACGACGGCGTCGCGACCTTCGATCTGGATGCCCGAGCGACGCAGGATCTCGACGGCCGCGTGGGCGGTCGCCGGCAGGAACCCGTCGTAGCCGAGGCGGAGCAAGCCCGCGTTCAGTGGGTGGATCCCGTCGATGTCCTTGGCCGGATCGATCGCGTCGATGACCGCCCGCAACCGGATGGTCGGGGGCAGCGGCATCTGGACGATCACCCCATCGACCGTCGGATCCTCGTTGAGCTCGCGGACCGTTGCGGTGACACGGGCCTCGGTCGCCTCACCCTCGAGCTCCACGAATCCGGCATCGATCCCGACCTTCGCGCAGCCACGCAGGATCCGCTCCAGGTAGACCGTCGATGGCGCGTCCTTGCCCACGATGACGACACGGAGGCCGGGCGGGCGACCGCGCGTGGCCCGGAATCGCGCCACGTCCTCGGCGACCGCGACCCGGATCTCGTCGGCGATGGGGCCGCCCTCGAGGAGCCGGGCGCCATCGGGAGGCGTCACCGTCAGCCCTGCCCGGGGGCGGGGATCGGGTCGCGGGCCTCGCCGTTGCCGACGGTCTGACGGGTCTCGGCGGCCAGCCGTTCGACGTCGTGGACGAGCTCCTGGACGCGGGCCGTCATCTCCTCGCCGAAGTCCGGGTCGCCGACCGAGGGCAGGTTGATGAGCACGTTCGCGGCGGCCCCGCGTGCGCCGGCCTCGGCGAGCAGGGTCGCCACGGCGAGGTCGCTCGACGCGTTGACGTTGCTGCGACCGGCGAGCGCTTCCGCGACCTCGATCACCGACAGGCAGGCTTCGACGCATTCCAGCGGGATCTCGGAGGCCTCCCGAGCGGCCGCCTGCATCGCCACCGTTCGGGCCTCCTGCTCGGCCTCCGTCTCCCGGGGCAACTTCCTGGCCGCCGCGAACCGCCCATACGACGCGGCGTCGTCGTCGGCAAGCGCCAGCAGGCGATCGGTCAACGCGCGACCCGTGTCCGCCGCCCAGGCCAGGAGGTCCGCGTGCTCGACGTACTTGGGGCGGTCCTGTGACAGGGACGCCACCATCGTCACGAGGCCGGCGGCGAGGCTCGCCGCGATGGCGGAAGCGCTCCCGCCGCCCGGCACCGGGTCCGACGACGCCAGGCGCGTCACGAACGCGTCGACGGTCAGATCGCGGAAGCGACCGGATGGGGCAGGTTGCACGATCCGATTGTAGGTACGCGAGGCACCCGGCGACGGGCGTGATGCGCCGGACACGACCGGGCCATGACGCCGATCCGGTGGTCGGAAACGGGGCGGGAGCGGTACCGGCGCGCCCGCCCCGCGACCGACGGTGGCCGACCCGCAGGGAGGGCTGCCGAGTCGGCCCGAAGCGTTCGAAGGTCAGGCGGCGAGTCGGATCGCCTCGTCCAGCCCGGTCACCGTCCAGCGCCGCGATCGGTGGTGATACGTCAGCGACAGGCGGGCTCGAGGTGTCTCGACCTCGAACAACGTCCGCGGCCCGGTGATGACCGGGTACGCGGCCGCCTCCTCGCGAACGACGCTCAGTCTGGTCACCGGAAGGCGGGTATCGCCCCAGGTGACCTCGCGGGGGCGTCCGTCAAACCAACCGGTCCGGACGCGGACCTGGACCGGATCGACACGGGTGAATGCCATTCGAGATGGCTCCTTTCCGGGGGCGGGATCGCTTGGGTCGTGTCGTCCGGGGCACGCGTCCGACAGAACGTCTGTTCGATTCCTTCGGAGCGTAGACCGAACAGGTGTTCGATGTCAAGGCCCCTCGTCCGGAATGTCGTCGTCGTCCGTGACAGCTCGGGTGTCACGCTCGTCCGGGTCGATCTCGACGGGCGGCTCGCCCGGCACGCCGCGCGCGCGGCGATCCAGCGGGTTGCGCGGATCGCGTTCGAATGGGGCCGGCAGGCCGGCGCCGAGCAGGCGCGCCCGGGTGACCGCGTCCTCCCCGTAGCGTCGTCGGACGGCGTCGGCCGCGGCGACCGCGCGTCGTCGACGCGGATCGTCGTCGCTGAACATGGACAACTGCTCGCGGTCGCCCAGATTCGACGCGGTCACGCCCAGCAGGCGTACCCGGATGCCGCGCACCTCGGGGCGTGCCAGCTCGAGTGCGACGCGGTAGATGGGCTCGGTCATGTCGGTCGGCTCCGCCAGCGTCCGCTGGCGGGTGATCGTCCGGAACGAGGAGTCCCGGATCTTGACCGCGATCGTGCCGGCCCGGACGCCGGCCGAGCGGAGACGCGCCGCGACGCCGTCGGCCATGCCGAGCAGCGTCCGTTCGATGGTCTCGCGGTCGCTCGTGTCGACGTCGAACGTGTGCTCGTGGCCGACCGACTTCGCCGGATCGCCGTCGTGGACCGGGTCGGGATCCACGCCGCGTGCCCGTGCGATCAGCGACGCCCCGTGCTTCCCGAACCGGCGCACGACGACATCCTCCGGGAGCGCCGCGAGGTCCCCGATCGTCCGAACGCCGTACTCGGCCAGGGCGACGCCGGTCCGCTCGCCGACGCCCCACAGCCGGGAGATCGGCAGCGGCGCCAGGAACGCCGCCTCCTCGCCTGCCGGGACGACGACCAGCCCGTCGGGTTTGCGGAGGTCGGACGCGACCTTCGCGACGAGTTTCGTGGTCGCGACGCCGACCGAGACCGTCAACCCGACGTCCGACCGGACCTCGTCCTTGATGCGGCGGGCGATCGTCGGTCCGTCGCCGAAAAGGTTCGCCGACGCGGTGACGTCGAGGAACGCCTCGTCGATCGAGATCGGCTCGACGAGCGGAGTGAACCGACGCAGGACCGCCATGACGTCGCGGCTCGCGGCCTGATAGCGTCGCCCGTCGACCGGCACGAACACGCCATCCGGGCAACGCCGTCCCGCCTCGCGCAGTGACATCGCCGAGTGGACGCCGAACCGCCTGGCCTCGTAGCTGGCCGCCGAGACCACGCCCCGCTGGTCCGGGCCGCCACCCCCGACGATGACTGGCCGGCCGCGCAGCTCCGGATGGTCGCGCTGCTCCACCGACGCGAAGAACGCGTCGAGGTCGACGTGGAGGATGGTCCGGTCCGTCACGCTCGCTATCATCGACCCGCTGTGGAAGCCTCTGCCGGCGGGGTCCCAGGCCGCCGAGCGGTCATCGTCGTGCTCGCGGCGGCCGGCGGAGTCGCACTGGCATCCGTCGCCCCGTTGGCCGCGATCGTCCTGGTCTGGCCGGTCCTCTTTGCGGTCCCGGGCTGGGTCATCGTCCGGCGCGTGGCGCCCGACCTGCCGCCGCCGGGGCAGGTGGGCGTCGCGGTCGTCACGAGCGTCTTCCTGTCGGCCCATGCCGTGGACGTGGTCGCGCGCGTCGGTGGCTTCGGCCGGCCGTCGATCCTGGCGACGACGTTCCTGCTCGTCGTCGGGACGCTCGTCGTGGCCGTCGTCCGGCATCCGTGGCTCGCGCCGCTCGGCCGTCCGACGTTCGCCGGGATCCGCTCGACCCTCCGGTCCGATGCCGCCGCCTGGCTGATCGCCGCAGCGTTCGGCGTCGTTGTCGCGATCGTGCTCCTCACAAATGGCTGGCGGGGGACGCCCGACGGCCAGGTATCGGGTGGATGGAACTGGAGCGACCTGCTGGTCCACGTCGCGATCGGTGCCAGCATCGTCCACGGCAACTTCCCACCGGAGGTCCCCTACTTCGCGGGGGCGCCGCTGACGTACCACTGGTTCGCCGACTTCCATGGGGCGATCGCGTCGAGTGTCGCGGACGTCGACCTCATCGCGGTGTATTTCGGGACGAGCGGCCTGTTCGCGTCGGTCATGGCGCTCCTCGTCTGGAGCCTCGCCCTGCGCCTCACGGGCGACCGCCGGGTCGCGGCCATCGCCGCCCTGCTCGCGTGTCTCGGTGGCGGGATGGGTTGGCTGCGCCTGGTCGGCGACATGCTCGCGGGCGGCGCCGATGTCGTCGGGCTCATCACCCAGAACCCGTACGACAACAGCTGGGCGGACGACTGGCCGTTCTTCCGGATCGCGTCCGTGCTCGGGACCGCGTTCCTGCCCCACCGCGCGTCGACGCTCGGCCTGCCCGGGCTGGTCGCGGCCGTGCTGCTCGTCGTGCACTGCCTCGGCCGGCGGCCGGCCGGCGTGCTGGTTGCCGGGTTGATCGCCGCGCTCCTGGCGCCGTTCCAGTTCTATGCGTTCCCGGCGACATACGTGATCGTCGGGCTCTACGTCCTCACCACCGGCGCGTGGCGTGCCCCGACCGCCCGCCGCGACGCGGCGCTCTTCCTCGGGCCGGTCGTCCTGGCCGTCCCGTTCGTCGCCGACGCCATCGCCCAGCAGGGCCGGACCGGCAACCTGCGCTTCGCGGCCGGCTGGAGCGAGGCACGCTTCGGCGAGGGTCCGCTCGCGGTCCTCTTCTTCTACGCCACGAACCTCGGCATCCCGTTCGCGCTCGCGCTCATGGCCGCGATCGCGGCCCGCGGACTCCCGAACCGCCGGTTCCTCGTCGCCTGGCTGGTCGTCCTGTTCCTCGTCCCCAACGTCGTCGTCCTGAGCGCGGTCGACTTCGACATGAACAAGTACTTCCAGATGATGTGGATCGCAGTCGCCATCTTGGCCGCCTGGCTGATCCGGCGTTGGCCCACGCCGGCCATCGCGACGGTGGTCGCGCTCTCGGCGATCTCACCCGGGCTCATCGCCGTGTGGCACGCCACGAGCCCGCCGGTCGCGCTGACCCGTGGCCAGATGACGGTCGCCCGCTGGATCGAGGCGAACACCCCGGATCGCTCGGTCTTCCTCACCGACGCGTTCATCAACAGCCCCATCGACCTCGCGGGGCGGCTGCGGATCACGACGTTCGGGCCGTACGTGTCGAACCTGGGCTACGACCCGGGTCCCCGCGAAGCTGACGTGAATGCGGCGTACTGCGATGGCCCCGATGTCGCGGCCGAGGTCATGGCTCGCTACGGTGCGACGTACGTCCTGTCGAGCGGCGGGGTGCTCGACTGTGACGACCTCGAGCCGACCGACTTCGATGCGAGCGCTCGATTCGAGTCCGTCTACGACGCCGACGGCATCGCCGTCTGGCGGCTGGTGCCGCCCTGATCAGCCCTTGGGCTCGACGACGATCGTGACCTCGGGCGTCATGCCGGAGAAGACCTTCACGGCGACCTTGTACGTCCCGAGCGACTTGAGCGGCTCCTCCAGGTCGATCTTGTGGCGATCGATCTCGATGCCGCGACGAGCCAAGGCGTCGGCGATGTCCTTGGAGGTGATCGAGCCGTAGAGCTTGCCGCCCTCGCCGACCTTGACGCCCATCGTCAGCGTCGTGCTGCCGATCCGGGTCGCGGCGATCTCGGCATCTTCGCGCTCGCGCTTGCGCTTGTCCTCGCGGCTCGCGACGTCGTGCTGCCAGGCGCGGTAGGCGCCGCCGGCCGCCGGCACGGCCAGCTGCTGGGGGATCAGGAAGTTCGTGGCGTAGCCATCGGCCACCGTCTTCATGTCCCCGCTCTTCCCGAGCTTGGGGACGTCGCTCGTCAGGATGACCTTCACGCGATGGGATCCTCCCTGGAGATCCAGGACCGCAGGCGCGGCCCAAGACCGGATTGCTTCATGGTGTCCCCGGCCGTCGCGATGAGGGCCGGGACCCGGCGGATGGTCCGTCGGACCGGGCCGGGCGTCAAGCGGCGGATCTGGGCGATGTCGCGCTCGAACTCGCCCCGCGGGATGCCGAGCTCGTCGAGCTTCTCCCTGAGCAGGTCTTCGGGCGCCCCGTCGAGGAAGAGGTCGACCGCGAGGACGACGACAACGAGGTCGTCGAGGCCGCCGATGACCGGGACGTTGTCGGGGATCAGATCCCGGCCCAGGACGAGGTAGCCGGCCGCCCCGGCCAGGAGGGCCTTGCGCGGGGCCGGCATGCGCTCGTCCATCGCGAGCGCGGTGACGAGCCGTGCGTACATCGGGATCCGGCTGGCGACCGGCAGGAAGGCCATGAGCGACAGCGCGCGACCGAACGTCACACCGGCGACGCTCGAACGACCCGAGCCCTTCGCCTTCGAGCTGCCCGTCGAGCTGCTCTTCGCCATCCCGTCCCGTCTCCTCGTGGCGCGGCCTTCGCGCAGGGAGCGGAGTCTACCAGCGTTCGAACGCGCGACCGGCCGGGCGCCCGAGGCGTTCGGCTTGACATCGAACGTCCGTTCGGTATGATGGCACCCAAGGAGGCGCGAGTGACGAAGCACGACGCCGAACGCAAGGTGAAGATCCTCGACTACATCGCGGCGACGCTCCGTGCCCGGGGCTATCCGCCGTCGGTGCGCGAGATCGCCCGGGCGGTCGGCCTGGCCTCCACCTCAGCCGTCCACCATCACCTCCAGATCCTCGAACGCGAGGGCTACCTGGAGCGAGGCGCGGCTCAGTCGCGAGCGATCCGGCTGACGCCGACGGCGGCCATCCGGCTCGGCCTTTCCAGCGAACTCGTGCCCCAGGCCACCACGGCCGACTCGCGGGTCTTGCCGGTGATCGGCGAGATCGCCGCTGGCGGTCCGATCGAGGCCTACCAGGATGCGTCCGAGACGATGGCCGTGCCCGACCTGCTGGCACCCAGCGGCGATGCATACGTGTTGAAGGTCCGCGGCGACTCGATGATCGAGGCCCATATCGCTGATGGGGATTTCGTCCTCATCCGGCCGCAGACGACTGCGCGAAACGGCGACATCGTCGTGGCCCAGGTCGAGGAGAACGCGGTCACCCTCAAGCGCTTCTTCAAGGAGAAGGACAAGATCCGACTCCAGCCGGCGAACCCGGCCTACCCAGCCCAGTTCTACGACGATGTCCGCATCCAGGGCAAACTCATCGGAGTGATCAGGAAGCTTGATTGACGGCGGCGCGTGGGTTGGCCCAGCGCCGCGTTGACCGGCTCCGCCGATCGCTCACGCACCTTCAAGTGCGCTCGCTCTCGTGCTCGCCGGTCGCCTTGCGCTGAACCAACCGACGCGCCGATTCTCACTTCAGTCCCGTCCACAGCGTTTCCACAGGCGGCGGGGCGGGGCTGGGACTTCGTGGATGGAGTCTGGGGATAAGGCTCTTCTCGGGGCGGCGCGGCGGCGTGACAGTGGAGATGTCACGTCACATCGTCACCTTGGGAGCCCATGATCGACCGCCTGCCGCCCCAGAGTCTCGAGGCCGAACAGTCGGTCCTGGGCGCCATCCTCATCGACCGGGATGCGGTCATCGAGGTGGCGGAGTTCCTGCGCGCCGAGGACTTCTACCGCCAGGCGAACGGCCGGATCTACGCGGCCATCCTCGACCTGTTCGAGCGGCGCGAGCCCATCGACATCGTGACGGTGGCGGAGGCGCTCGAGCGGCGCGAGGAGCTCGACGCCATCGGCGGCCGCGCGTATCTGTCGAGCCTCTCCAATGAGACGCCGACCGCCGTCCACGCCGCCCAGTACGCCCGGATCGTCGAGCGCAAGGCGGTCCTGCGCAACCTGATCGGCGCGGCCGGCCGGATCGCCGGCATCGGGTACGAGGACCCGGCCGAGATCGGCGAGGCCATCGATCGCGCCGAGGCGGAGCTGTTCGCGGTCAGCCAGAAGCGGGTCGACGTCGGCTTCAGTGCGCTCAAGGCCCTGCTGCACGACGCCTACGATCGACTGGACTACCTGCACGCCCACCGGGGCGAGATCAGCGGCGTCCGGACCGGCTTCACCGACCTGGACACCCTGACGACCGGACTCCAGAAGAGCGACCTCATCGTCCTCGCGGCCCGGCCCTCGGTCGGCAAGACGAGCCTCGCGTTGAACATCGCGGAGCATGCCGCGGTCAAGGAACGACGGAGCGTCGGGGTCTTCAGCCTCGAGATGAGCAAGGAGCAGCTGGTCCTGCGCCTGCTGTCGAGCGTCGCCAACATCGACTCGCAGCGCCTGCGGACCGGGTTCCTCGAGGAGCTCGATTTCGCCCGGATCGCGCCGGCGATGAACGCCCTGTCCGAGGCGCCGATGTACATCGACGACACCCCGAACATCTCGGCGATGGAGCTGCGGACCAAGGCCCGGCGCCTCCAGGCGGAGGCCGGGCTCGACCTCGTGATCGTCGACTACCTGCAGCTGATGCAGGCGACCACGACGACCCGCGACGCGAACCGCGTCCAGGAAGTCTCCGAGATCTCGCGCGGGCTCAAGGCCCTCGCGCGCGAGCTGAATGTGCCGGTCATCGCGCTCTCGCAGCTCTCACGCCAGCCGGAGATGCGAGAGTCGAAGGAACCAAGGCTGTCGGACCTCCGCGAATCGGGCGCCATCGAACAGGACGCCGACCTCGTGATGTTCCTGTGGCGCGACAAGGATCGCTCGGACGATCAGGACACCGAGGGCGAAGTCATCAAGCTGAAGCTCGCGAAGCACCGCAACGGTCCGACCGGCGAAGTGGACCTGTGGTTCAAGAAGCGGCAGACGCGCTTCGTCAGCTACGCGGGCGAGCGGTTCGCCGAGGCGGGCTGACGGCTCGAGTGGCCGTCCGGCTCAGCCCTCGTACTCGAAGCCGATCTTGACTTCGACCCGGTATTCGACGATCTCGCCGTTCTCGACGACGGCGCTCGACTTCACGACCTCGACGGTCTGGATGTTGCGAACCGTCTTCGAGGCCGTCGCGACGGCCTGGCGGGCGGCATCGCTCCACGACTGCGGGCTCGTGCCGACCATCTCCCGGATGATGATGACGCCCACGGCTCGCTCCTCCCGGTCCAGCGATCCCGGCGTCGTCACACGTCATCGTGCAGACGCCGTTACCGGGCCATGATGCCACGCGGCCGACCCGTCGCCGGGTCGGCCGTGGGTCGCTCGGATCTGAAGCGAGCCGTTCGGGCTAGACGCCCGCGCTCACCGACAACGTGCCGGCCCGAACCTTGTCGAAACAGGAACTGCAATAGACGGGCCGGTCGTTCCGCGGCGCGAATGGCACGATGGCCTGACCCCCACAGGCCCCGCAGATCGCGGCGTGGAACTCGCGTGGGCCCTCGTTCGAGCGAGCCCGCTTGGCGGCGGCCCGGCAGGATGGACATCGCTGCGGGTCGTTCGTCAGCCCCTTGCTGGCGTAGAAGGCCTGTTCGCCCGCCGAGAACGTGAATTCTTCGGCACAATCGCGACAGGTCAGCGTGCGGTCCTCGTACACCCTCTCCGGACCCTCCTCGGCTCGGGCTGCCACAACAGAATCCGGCACCCGAGGATGGCCAGAACCGGCGCGGGGGCGAGCGTGACGGGGGTGCGCGCCCGGGTCGGTTCCGGGCTCGGGGACCCGGAACTCATAGCCGAGAAGATACGCGCGCCGTCAAGCCCCATTTCGGGCTTGGGGCGCGGTACGGAACCATGTCGTGGAGGTGAGCGTCGGGCGGCCATGTCGAACCTCACCCGCTCCACCCTGTTCCTTTCCCTGATCGTGGTCGCCGCCGCCTGCAGCGGCGGGGGCGCGACGACCTCCTCGGGACCCCCCTCGACCACTCCAACAAGCGCCCCGACGACCGCCCCGAGCCCGACCGCCGGCGGCTTCGGCGAGATCGATCACGCGACGGGCGCGACCGACGTCCTGCTCCGATACGAGGAAGGCGGCGGGCTCGTCATGCCGGCCTTCCTGGCCACCCAGGCACCCATCTTCACGCTCTACGGCGACGGCACGGTCGTCTTCCGGAACCCGATGGCCGAACCGCCCCAGCCGGTCGGCTCGATCTACCCAGCGCTCCCCTTCCGGACCGCCAAGCTGAGTGAAGAACAGATCCAGGAGGTCCTCGCCTTCGCCCTGGGCGACGGCGGCCTCGGTGCGGCACGTGCCAGCTACGAGAACCAGATGGTCGCCGATGCGGGTACGGCGACGTTCACCGTCGACGCGGGCGGCGTCAAGAAGGTCGTCAACGTCTACGCCCTGGGCTTCGACGTGGACGGCGTCGCGGACGTCGCGGCTCGGGCGGCGTTCAAGCGGCTGGCTGACCGGCTCGCCGACTTCGACAACGGCGGAACGATCGCGACCGACACGTTCAAGCCGGCGCGCTACCGCGGGATCCTGATGGACGGCGCCGCCGCGCCGGACCAGAAGCCGTGGCCCTGGGCCGACATCAAGCCCGCCGACTTCCCCTTCCCCGCCGACCCGAACATGTTCCAGATGGCGCAGCGCGCCTTGACCCCCGCCGACGTCGACGCGCTGGGCTTCGATCAGGTCGCAGGCGGCTTCCAGGGGATGGTCCTGGCCGGCCCCGACGACGGCAAGATCTATTCGCTCTCGTTGCGTCCGCTGCTGCCGGGCGAGCCCGACACCAAGAGCTAGCCCCCGCGGCCGCGGGTCGTGAACCCCGCGGCCGACTCGCAGCTAATGGACGGGTGAGGGTCCGGCGTCACCATGCCGACATGGCACTGCCGGACCCGCCCGTTGACACCCTGCGCGAGCGCTCCGTATCGTTCGGCCACCCCGCGGCCAACCCTCGCGTCTACCCGTCAAGCGAGCGCTCGCTCGTGCCGGTCGCCTCCGGCCAGGCGTCGATCGCCATCTCGTCAGTCAGCGGAGCCCACGGTGACGACGTGAGCGGCTTTCCGATCCAGTACGCGAAGGTCCAGCCTCCGCCCCTGCGCGAGGAGACCCTGGCGCGACATCGCCTGCTGGACTGGCTGGCGGCCAAGATCCATCACCGGATCATCCTCGTGCTCGCCGACGCCGGCTACGGCAAGACGACGCTCTTGGCCGACTTCGCCGGTCGGACGCGACTCCGGACGCTGTGGTACCGGTTGGACGAAGACGACCGGGATTGGATCTCGGTGCTCCACCACCTGGTCGCTGCGGGGCGCGAGGCGGATCCCACCTTTGCGCCGAACACGGCCGCGATGCTCGCCGACAAGAGCCTCAGTGGCCCGACGCGCGACACCGTGATCGATGTGTTCATCCGCGAGCTGCAGTCCATCGCCCCACACGGCGCGATCCTGATCTTCGACGACTTCCATCTCGTGGAAGACGCGCCCGACGTCCAGCTGATCATTCGCGAATTGGTCACCCGGGCGCCGGAACGGCTCACGATGGTCTTCGCGAGTCGGCGTTCGCCCGGCATCCCCATCGCCAAGCTGCGCGCCGTCGGCGAGGTCGCCGAACTCACACGCGATGACCTGCGGTTCGATGCCGAGGAGACCTCCCGGCTGTTCCGCGAGTCTTATGGCCGGACTCTCGAGCCGGACGTGCTGGCGGTCGTGACGGCTCGAACGGAGGGATGGGCCGCGTCCCTGCAGCTGGTCCATGCCGCGCTGCGAGACCGGACGCCGATCGAGATCCGCACCTTCGTCCGCAACCTGTCCGGCGGCGACCAGGAGCTCTACGACTACCTGGCCGAGGAGGTCGTCGGCGACCTGCCCGAGGACCTGCAGATGTTCCTGATGCGAACGGCCATCCTGCAAGTGGTCACGCCGGAACTCGCGGAGGTCGTGACCGGCCTGGACACGCCCGAGGTGGCTCGGCTCACGGCGGCTGCCGAGCGGGTGACCCTGCTCGGGCGGCGGGCGCGCGGCCCGCGAACCGACTTGCGCTATCACCCGCTGGTGAGTTCATTCCTGGAGACGCGTCTCGCGCGCGAATTCGGTCCTGACGCGGTCCGCGATCTGCATCGGACCGTCGCAGCCCATGCCGAGAGTCGCGATTGGCGGATCGCAGCGCACCATCACTGGGCCGCCGGCGACCGCCCGAAGGCCTACGCGATCATCGATGCCTCGGCGCAGAGCATCCTCGGACGCGGCGAGTACCTCGTGGCGGCACCCTTCGTAGCCGATGTCGACGACGAGGCGCAGCGCGCGAGCTTTCAGGTCGTCCTGTCGCGGCGAGACTTCAAACAGGGTGACATCCGCCAGGCCCTTGCCCGAGCCAAACGGGCCGTCGAGATGGACGCAGACTCCGACGTCGCGTTGGCGAACTTGGCTTCCTTGAGCCTCACGCTAGGCGACGCCCGAGGTGCAACGGAGGCTGCCATTCGTTTGACTCACACGTCATCCGATCCTGGCTGGCTGGCGATTGCGAACGGCCTGATCGATGTGATCCGAGCCTCTCTCGACGGTGACATCGCCGCCTCGGTCGATCAACTAAGGGTGCTAGCCGCACTACAGCGGTCGCGAGGCGAGAGCCATTTCGAAGGGCATTACTTATCTGAATTTGGCAGAGGCCCAGCGAGCCATGGGCTTGGCGGGTGAGGCCTTGGATTCGGCCACAACGTCGATTGACCTGCTTGAGTCCAGCTCTGGCGCTGCTGAGATCACGACTTCAAGGGTCCTAGCAGCGTGGGCACATCTCCATCTCGGCGATACAGCCGATGGCTGGCGTGCGCTTGAACTCGCCCTCCGTGAGACCAACGAAACATTCGGGCCGACGTACTGAAAGAAGCGGCTCAGCTCGAAGCTTTCTACGGCGATGCAGTTCGTTCCTTGGATCATTTGAACGAGCTGCGTGGGATGGGCGAGCTCGCGAGCTGGATGGTGGATATGTCGGTCCCCACCGCGGCCTATCTAGCCCTCCGAGACGGGGAGCCCAACAAGGCGTCTGCGCTTCTAGCCGCGCTGAATCCGGACGAACCGACGGGGGCTGTGGGCCACAAGGCTCACGTTCTTGTCCTGCGATCTCACGTCGAGGTCGCGTTGGGTTCAGCGGACGCGGCGGATGCGATCAGGAGGGCGCGCGAACATGCCAGGCACCAGTCTGCCGATCTTTGGCTGGAGTACGCTGAAGCGCTCGGTGCCGTGCATGCGGATGACGAGGAGCTCTGCCGGTTCGTCCGCCAAGTCACTCGGCGGGCCGCGTGGCCGCTAACGTTTGTCGCTGACCTTGTCGCAAGCAGACTCAAGGGTCTCGGCGACACGGAAACGTCTCTGATCGCTGCCGAAGCTGCCCTCAGACCTGAGCGCTGGCGATCTGCCCTTCGAGTCGTGGTCGACGAAGGCAACGAGTCGACCTTGGCCGCAGCGCATTTGCTCGAGCAAATAGGGGACGCGACTGACGTTTCGCGCCTGCGCCGCGTTGCACATCGCCACCGCGGTCGCCCCGACGCTGATCTGGGGAGAGCGCTTGCCCGTCGTGTAGCGGAACGAGTCGTAATCGAGGATCAAGGTCGCGTCGCGATTTGCGTTGGCGATCGCCGTGTTGAAGGTTCGTCGATCCGTAGAAAGGTCCTGGCGTTGCTCTGCTACCTACTCACCAGACCTCGATATTCGCCGCCACGCGCGATGAGGTCATGGACGCGCTTTGGCCAGAGTTCGACCCGGCAGATGCGCTCAACTCGCTCAATCAGACGGTCTACTTCCTTCGCCGAGTCTTCGAGCCTGGCTACAAAGAGGACCTATCTCCAGCCTACCTGCACCATGAATCCGACGTGATCTGGCTAGACCAGGAACTGGTCACCTCGACAACCAGGTTGTGTATGGAGCTGATGCAGGCGATGGGGCCCGAGCCGTCGCCGAGCGAGGTCGCTGAGCTCTCACGCTCCTATCTCGGTCCATTCGCATTGGACTTCGCGTACGAGGAATGGGCGGCGGACTACCGGACGTCTCTTCATTCAACCTATCTCCAAGTCATTGAGAAGGCGGTCGTGTCGGATACCGCCAGTGGACACTTCGAGCGCGGTATCGGGTTGGCCAGAAGAGCACTTGACCTAACGCCGGAGGCCGACCAGATCGAGTTATCGCTGCTCCGCCTGTATAGGCTGAACGGGTCTCATTCCGCTGCTGCCGAGCAGTACGCCCATTACGCAGCGGTTGTCCGCGAGGCCCTCGGCGTCGAGCCTCCTTCACTCGAATCGCTTTAGGTGGATAGGTAAGGTGCCGTATTGACCGGTTCAGTTGGGCCTACCTATAGTCCGGGCACTTCGTAGTACCCCGGTACTAGGAAGCAATGTAAAGAAGCTCGGACGCGCAGAAGCACCACCTGAAATGGGCACTTAGGGTGGAGCGGAGCGAGTAGTGCAACCGACCGACGGTAGTCCGGTCGGTTTTTCGTGTTCCGTGAGCACGATGACCGCGAAGGAGGAACGAAGGTGTCCGAAGACATGGTCATCAAGGGCTGGTAGGAAGCTCCCATGAGAGCACGGGTGCTGCGGGTGTTGGTGACGCTCTCGAGCATCGCCATGATCGCAGCAGCAGGTGGAGCTTCCCTTCGGGGCTTTTAGTACGTTGGTGCCATAACCCCTTGACACACGGAGGGGATACAGTTCGGGGTGGTGGCTAGCGTACGGGGCAGTTGATGCCTAGGTCCCTAAGACTCTATATCGCCGGAGTCGTAGTCCTGAGTGCCGTCGCACTCGTGGCTGCGACTCTTGTGTTTCCTGCCGATCCTGCGATCGCCCTCCACATTGGGCTGTCAGAGCCGTCGGGTTCGGATTTCGAAATCCTGCTCGGCGTCGCGTTTTGGACCGTCCTGACCCTGATTACGTCGGCGTTGCCCGTCAGGCTCCCTCTCGGCTCGCATCACGCAGTGTCGATGGCCCCTGTGATCGCAGCCATGACACTCGGAGGTCCTGCGGTTGGTGGCTGGGTGGCGGGTATCGGGACGACCGAAATGCGGGAGTTGCGGGGACGGATTCCCTGGTACGGCTCATTGGCGAATCACGCCGGCGTAATCCTCCCAGCAATTGTGGCCGGGACAATTCGATACGGACTCGTAGAGGCAATAGCAGCGGACGGCCAGATGGCCGTCCTCGTTGACTTCGCGGCCGTGATGATCGCAGCGGGCGCATTCTTCCTCCTCAACACGCTATTGGCCGGTGGCGTGCTCGCTCTCCGAACCGGTCAGTCGCTGACTGGCGTCATCATCGGGGACTCGAGGGGAACGGCTTTCAACAATCTAGCCCTGGCCCCGCTTGGGTGGTTGATGTCGATCGTCTACAGCATCCAGTGGTGGGCCACGCTGCTGTTCGCGCTGCCGCTGTACACGACCCGGATGGCGTCGCAGCGGTTCGTCGAGATGCGCGAGATGTTCACCCAGACGATCGGTGCCCTCGCCGAAGCCGTCGACAAGCGCGACCCGTTCACCGCCCGCCACAGCCACCGGGTCAAGGAGATCGCCGTCGACATCGGACGGGTCATGCGCCTGAACGACTCCGACCTCGAAGCCCTGGAGTGGGGCGGCCTCCTCCACGACGTGGGCAAGATCGGTGTCCCCGATGACGTCCTGAAGAAGGCGGAGCGCCTCAACAAGGAAGAGCGGATGATCATGAACGCCCACCCGGTCCTGGGCGCGCAGATCATCGCGCCGGTCACGAAGCTGTCGCGCGAGCTGCCGATCATCCGCCACCACCACGAGTGGTACAACGGCTCCGGCTATCCCGACCGCCTGATCGGCGACGAGATCCCGAAGCTGGCCCGCGTCCTCCACGTCGCCGACGCCTTCGAGGCGATGACGGCCGCTCGCCCGTATCGCATGACCCCGCTCACGAACGAACAGGCATTGGCGGAGCTCCGCAAGTTCGCAGGCGTCCAGTTCGACCCGGTCGTGGTCGACGCCTTCGTCCGCACCCACCATGTCGAGGGCGTGCCGGATCCCGGCCGGCGAGCGGAGCCTCGGCAGATCCCGCTCATCGGGCAGGCTGCGGATCGCAGGTCGAACGCCGCGACCCTGCAGGACGTATCCGGCCAGACCGCGAACCCCGGCTCACCGACCGCCCCCACTGCTGCCGCGGCCAAGCAGGGCTGAGCCGACGCTCCTTGGATGCCGCTGCGTCCGACAGACGCGACGGCGAGCGACGTGAGGCCTCCCGGGCGGCGATGATGGCCGACGTGGACGCACCCCGGGCGCTGAGGGAGAGCCTCGCGTGCTGATCGCCGGCATCGCCCTTGGCCTGATCCTGGGCCTCCTGGTCGGCGGCCGGCTCTCCAACCTGGCCGAGGTCCGCCTGCGCTACGTCCCGCTCATCGCCCTCGCGGTGATGCTGCGGTTCGCGACCGAGACGCTGCTGAGCGCCGACACCGCGATCGTCGAGGCGCTGCGGTTGCCGCTCCTGGCCACCGCCTTTGTGATGCTCCTCATCGGCTTGTGGGCCAACCGCTCCTACCCGGGCATGACCCTGGCATTCGTCGGCACCCTGGCCAACGCCCTGGTCATCATCGTGAACCAGGGGTTCATGCCGATCTGGGAGCCCGCCCTCGAGCTCGCGGGGATGACGACGGCCGACGTCTCGTCATCGATCCACATGGTCTTTGCCGCGAACCTCGACGCCAACTTCCTGCTGCACCTCGGTCCGCTCGGCGACGTCATCCCGATCCCGATCCCGCCGATCCAGAACGTGGTGTCGGTCGGGGACTTCTTCCTGGCTGCCGGGCTCGCATTCTTCCTGTTCGCCAGCATCGTCGGGATCTTCCCAGAGGGCGAGGAGGCCGTGACGGAGGGCGGAGCTGGCGAGTACCCAGCGACCGTCGGCGGCACCGGTCTGTCGCCCGCGCTCGCGAGCGTCGCGGCACTCGAGCGGCCGTCCTTCCTCGGCGGGCGCGGGGTGCGCCTCTCGTCCCCGACCGGCGTCGCCATCCCGGGTCCACGCCCCGAGGTCGTCGAACGGCTGCGCCGGCACCCCTACGTCCGGCTCGCGCTCAACGGCTCGTTCTCGGCGCTCTGGGCCGGCCAGTTCATCTCGATGTTCGGCGACCGGATCCACCAGTTCGCCCTGGCGGCGGTCGTCCTGACGACGACGGGCTCGGAGGTCCTCGCCGCGTTCGCGTTCGTTGCCGCGGCCCTGCCGAACCTGTTCCTGTCGCCGATCGCCGGCACCTTCGTAGACCGCTGGGACCGCAAGGAGGTCCTGGTCGTCAGCGACATCCTGCGAGCGGCCGTCGTCCTCCTGATCCCGGTCGCGGCCGTCGTGAACGTCGTGCTCGTCTACCCGCTGATCTTCACCGTGACGTCGATCTCGATCTTCTTCCGTCCGGCGCGGGTGGCGATCATGCCGCAGCTGGTCGAGCGGGACGAGCTCATCACCGCCAACTCGGCGATGTGGGTCGGCGAGACCATCGCGGACGTCCTGGCGTACCCGTTGGCCGGGCTGTTCGTCGCGTCACTGATGTCGGCCCTGCCCCTGGCCTTCTGGCTCGATGCGATGACCTACCTGGCATCGGCGGTCCTCATCGCGACGATCGTCGTCCGGCCGCGGGCGGACGCCAAAGCGGGCGAGACGGACGAGGAGAAGGGCGTCCTCAAGGAGATGCGCGAGGGCTGGCGGTTCCTGCGCAACGAGACCGTGCTCCTCGCGAACACGATCCAGGCGTCGATCGCCCAGTTCACCGTCGGGATCATGACCGTCCTCACCGTGATCTACTGCTACGAGGTCTTCCGCGATCATCCACTCGGCTACTCCGGGGTCTGGGGGTTCCTTGAGGCCGGTACCGGCGCCGGCAACATCGTCGGCGGCTTCGTCATCGGCCTGATCGGGAGCCGGGCGGCCAAGGGCCGCATGATCATCGCGGGGTACGCCGCCCTCGGACTGCTGACGTTCCTCCTGGCCATCACGGACCACGTCGGGATCGCGATCGGGCTCGCGTTCGGGTCCGGCGTCGCAAACATGGTCTTCCTCATCCCGAGCCAGGCGTTGTTCCAGGAGCGAACGCCGTCCGCGCTGCTGGGCCGGGTGGTCAGCTTCCGATTCGCGCTCGTCTACGGTTCGATGACGGTCGCGATGGGGGTCGGCAGCCTCATGATCATCGCGGTCCCCGCCACGGCCGTCATCGCGTTCTTCGGGCTCGTGACGCTCGTCACCGGCCTCGCCGGCTGGTTCGTGCCGGCGATCCGTGACGCGTAGACGCCGTCGGCCGTCCGAGCGCTGGCAACGGGCGGTGGCGCGGACCCTTGGGTACACTGGCGCCCGCGTGCCGACCGCAGGATCGATGGCCGCGCCAGGAGTGACACGACCGGATGACTGATCGACCCGAGGGGACGCCGGAGGGAACGCCGGACGAGAGCGCGCTGCCCGAGGCGGAGCCCGTGGTCGAGCCTGAGGCGGCGCGTCCTCCGGAGGAGGCGCCCGAGCCGGAGCCCGAGCCTGACGTCGAGCCCGAGCCCGAGCCTGAGCCCGAGCCTGACGTCGAGCCCGAGCCTGAGCCCGAGCCTGAGCCTGAGCCCGAGCCCGACGGCGAGCCTGAGCCTGAGCCCGAGCCAGAGCCCGAAGCCGCCGGGGAGACCGAGGCGACCGAACTCGATGCCCCGGACGACGGGACCGAGACGGAAGACGTCGAGGAGCTCGCCGAAGAGGCCGGACCCGACGAGGGCCCGGAGCCGATCACGACCGAGACCGCCGTTGATGGCGCCGCCGCCGGCGCGATCGCCGTCCCAGCCGGTACCGGGCGGCGACGCGCGGCTCCCTCGGCGCCGCGCGCGCCGACGGTCTCCGAAGTCGCGGTCCACGTGTCGGACCCGTGGTCGAAGGGGTTCGTCATCGCCACGGTCGTCGTCTTCGTTGCGATCCTGCTCAACGGGATCTTCTTGGGCGAGGGCGGCATCATCACGGGCACGCCGACACCGCGCCCGACTGCCATCCCGACCGCGTCACCAAGCGCCGCGCCATCTGCGTCGGGCTCCGTGGCACCGTCCGGCTCAGCCCCGGCCTCACCATCGGCATCCGCGTCGGCCGCGCCTTCCGCCACGGCTTCGCCGTCGGTGACGCCGTCCTCGGCGCCGTCCGGATCGCCGTCCGCGGCGCCCTCGTCGTCCGCCTCGCCATCGGTGTCGCCGGCGCCCTGAACCCGAGGCCCGCCCGACCCCATTCGGGGCCCAGCGTGCGGGCGTATCCTGCAGCTCATGAGCGGCCGCCCGGCCGAGTCTGAACCGAGGCTGGCCCAGGCCCGCGAGCGCATGGTCACCGACCAGTTGCGGGCCAGGGGCATCGCGGACCAGCGCGTCCTCGATGCCATGGGTCGCATCCCGCGCGAGTGGTTCATCGGCGATCCGTACCGTCGCCATGCCTACGACGACGAGGCCCTGCCGATCGCAGCCGGCCAGACGATCAGCCAGCCGTACATGGTCGCGCGGATGACCGAGCTCCTGGCGCCGCGACCGGGCGACCGCATCCTCGAGATCGGGACCGGCTCTGGCTACCAGGCGGCGGTCCTGGCGGCGCTCGGCGCCCGCGTCACGACCATCGAGCGCCACGAGGACCTGGCCGTGACCGCCCGAGAGCGGCTGGCCGACCTCGACTTCGGCGACCTCGTCGACGTCCGGGTCGGCGACGGCAGTCTCGGGCTGCGCGAGGGAGCCCCGTGGGACGGGATCATCGTGACCGCCGCTGCACCGGACATCACCCACGTGCTCCGCGACCAGCTCGCCGACGGGGCTCGACTCGTCATCCCGGTCGGCCCGAGGGATCGCCAGATCCTCACGGTCGTGACGCGGCACGGCAACGAGTGGAGCGAGCGCCCGGACAGTGCCTGCGTCTTCGTACCGCTCGTCGGGGCGGGCGGCTGGGATCGCTGACCGGCGCCTGAACGAGCGGCCAGTCCCGCTCGGTATACTCGGCCGGCCATGACCCACGTCTTCGTCGCGCCCCATCCGGACGACGTCGCCCTCTCCTGCGGCGGCCTCATCGCCAGCCTCCGGGAGCTCGGCCAGACGGTGACCATCATCACGGTCTTCTCGGCCAGCGGCTCGGATGACGGCCTGAGCGCGTACCAGCGGGAGGCGCTCGGATTCGGCAGCAAGGCGATGTGGCCCGCGACCGAGGCGTTCAACCGCAGCAGCATCCTCGCGGACTGGCCGACCGCCTCGCTCGTGCCCTCCTGGGCCGCCACCGAGGACCGGCTGGAGGCGACGCAGGCCGACGCCGATGCCGCCGCCAAGCGCTTCTGGCAACGATCGTCGTGGTATCGCCGGGCGAGCATCCGCAACGAGTCACTCGCCGAGCAGCCGGTCATGGACGACCTCTCGACCCAGGGCGCGATCTATACCGATGACGTCATGGCCGCCGCGGCGGCCGGCGAGGTCATGGCCCGGCGCCGCGTCGAGGACGAGCGGTACGCCTACTTCTCGGAGGCCTCGATCGTCTTCCTCGACCTGCCTGACGCCGTGTTCCGAGGCTACGAAGGCGACGACCAGCTCCTCGGCGCGCCGCGCGACGACGACACCGCCCCGTACGACATGCTCCGCCGCGAGATCACCCGGCTGGAGCCGCAAAAGGTGTATCTCCCGCTCGGCGTCGGTGGCCACGTCGATCATCAGCTCTGTCGCGACGTCGGCGTCCAACTCCTCCAGGAGGGCCGTCGTTGGGTGATGCCGGGCCCCGACTACGCCGGGATCGTCACCTTCTACGAGGACTTCCCGTACGCCTGGTGGAACGACTTCCGCCGGCTCGAGGACCTGGGTCCGGACGCCCTGGCCGACCTCCCCGGCGACGTCTCCATCCTGCCGACGTTCGCCGACATCACGGACCAGCTCGAGCGCAAGATCCAGGGCATCAACCTCTACCAGAGCCAGCTGGAGCGGCTCTTCGACGGCACGAAGGAGATGGCCGACTCGGTCCGCGTCTACGGACGCGCGATCGCCGAGCTGGGCGCTGTGGACGGATCCGCGGAACGGTACTGGGTCTCCGGCCGCGTCTGATCCGGTGACGCCCGGGGCCGAAGGGACGGGCCGACCGCCCGCCGACCGGTGGCCGGCGTCGCTCGTCATCGGGTTCATCGCCGCGCTCGTCGCGGGCATCGTCATCCGCGTCATCCTGCTGCCGACGGAGGGTCTTCGCGGCGATCTCGACCAATTCGTCCTATGGGTCCACGGCATCGCGGTCGACGGCCTGCCGAACGCCTACGACCAGAACCTCTCCTTCCCGCCGGTGATGGCCTATGTCTGGGGCCTGCTCGCTGCCGTCCAGCCGGCGTTCCAGACCGTCACCGACGCCTCCGATCCGGCGATCCGGGCGCTGATGAAGACCCCGGCCTCGGTCGCCGACATCGGCCTCGCGCTGCTCGTGGCGTTCGCGCTGCGCGACCGGCCTCGGTGGGCGGTCATCGGCGCCGCGGCGATCGCGCTGCACCCGGCCGTCATCGACATCAGCGCCTGGTGGGGCCAGTACGAGTCGATCTACATGGTGTCCACCCTGGCCGCGGTCATCTGCGCCGTCAACGGTCGGAACGGGCTGGCCGCCGCGCTCCTCGCGGTCGCGCTGATGACCAAGCCCCAGGTGCTTCCGTTCCTCCTCCCGTTCGCCGCCTGGTTCTGGGCGACCGGCGGGTGGCGCGGGCTCCTGCGGGCGGCGGCGATCGGTCTCGCCGTGATCGTCGTGCTGTGGCTGCCGTTCATCCCGGCCGGCGGTCCGGCCAACTACCTGAAGAACCTCGCCGAGTACCAGGGCGAGATCTTCAACATCCTCTCGCTGCGGGCCTGGAACCTGTGGTGGCTCGTCCAGTCGCTGTTCGCGGGCGGCGGCTTCGTGGCCGACGACGTGGCGTTCCTCGGCCCGCTGACGCTCCGCCACGTCGGCTACGTGCTGACCGGACTGCTGTCGCTGCTGGTCGCGGCCGCCATCCTGCGGGATCCGCGTCCGCGGACCCTCATCCTCGGCCTGGCGGCCGCGACGCTCATCGCGTTCTGCTGCCTCACGAGCATGCACGAGCGCTATGCCTACGGCGCGCTGGTCTTCCTGATGCTGCTCATCCCCGAGGCCCGCGTGCGCTGGCTGGGGATCGCGTTCGGCGTCGTGTTCACGCTCAACCTGCTCGCCGCCGTCCCGCCGACGCCACGGATCGCCGAGCTGCTGCCGGCCGGCGGGTGGCTGGGCATCGTCGGGTCGGTCGCGATGCTCGCGATCGCGGCGGCGACGGTGTGGCTCATGAGACGGGGCGCGTCAGGACCCGAAGCGCAGGCCGCCTGACCGCCGGATCGAGCACGCCCACGCGAGAAGCGGGGCCAGCATCAGTGGCAGCGTCGGGAGGTTGTAGAGCAGCGACACGTCCGAGTTGCGCACGACCGTGAACCAGTCGGCCCAGACCGGCAGGAACAACAGCGACGCCACCCCGAGCGCCGCCAGGGCGACCCACCAGCTCCGGCGACGAACGCCGAGCAGGGCGATGGGCGTGAACGTCGGCTTGGCGAAGACGAACACGAACGGCCAGCGCCAGATGGTCCCGGCGGCGATGGCCGCGACGACCCACATCGAGGGGTTGCCGAAGACGTAGACGTTGAGCGACTTGTCGAAGGCGAGGATGGACGTGATCACGACCCAGGCCCACAACGGCGGGCGGTGCCACCACAGCCCGTACGCCAGGATCGCGATGGGGATGACCCACCACAGGATCGCAGGCAACCACAGGAAGGGGATGAACAGGAGGAACGCCGTCGGCGGGTAGAGGATCGCCCCGGCCCCGATGACGAACGGTCCGGCCAGCTCGAACGGGAGGTACGGCGTGCCGGTGTCGAGCAGCCGCTGGGCCGCCTCCATATGCCAGCGGTAGTCGAGTCCGAACGAGGGGTTCCCGAGGCTCTGGACCATGACGTAGACGATCCAGAGGACCTCGACCCCGATGATCGTCAGTCCGAGGACCCGGCCGACCGGCTGCCAGCGGCCGAGATCGAGCGGTCGGGGTGCCTCGCTCACCGCCGTGTGACCGCTATCCGGCGACACCGTGGTTCCCGCTGGTTCGCCCGCGAGTCAGGCGACCCCGGAACGCGGCCCAGTACCAGTGCAGGTAGTGGGGCAGCCACTTGCGCAGCTTGAAGTTGCTCTGGCCCGCGGTCCGGTCGCGCCACGTCGTGGGCACCTCGGCGACCCGCCGCCGGGCCACCGTCGCCTTCACGGTCAGCTCGAGCGCGAGTTCGAAGCCGGCGGTGCTCTCGATGGTCACGGTCTCGAGGAACCGGCGCGAATACAGCTTGAAGTTGTTCGTCGGATCGTGGGTCGGGACGCCGGCGAACCAGTGGAGCGTCAGGCCGGCGGTCCGGCTCATCAACCGCTTCAGCGGCGGCCCGCCGACCTGGTGGCCGCCGCGCATGTAGCGCGACGCCGCGACCACGTCGGCACCGCCTCGCGCCAGCTCGACCATCGGGTCGACGACGTGCGGCTCGTCCGAGCCGTCGGCCATCGAGATGAGCACGTAGGGTGCGGTCGTCCCGGCGATGCCGGCCCTCATCGCATTGAGGACGCCCCGGCCGAGATCGTTGCGGAGGCCGCGCAGCCCGGGGATCTCGCTCGCCAGGCGGGCGACCACGGGCACGGTGGTGTCCTCGTCGAAGTCGTACACGACGACCAGCTCATGGGAGGTCTGGACGCCCGCCGCGAGCGCGCGGAGCACCGGCTCGACGGCCTCGCCCTCGTTGTAGACGGGCAGGACGATCGCCAGTTCGGGCCCCGGCGATGCGGTCACAGCCGGCCGACCTCCACCTCGGCCCGGATCCAGGGCACGACCTCATCGAGCATCGCGTCGAGGGACGTCGTGGCTTCGAACCCCAGCACGTCCCGCGCCTTGCGGACGTCGGGCACGCGTCGCTGGACGTCGTGCTCGAATGGCGGGTCGCTGACGTGGCTGAAGGGGCGGCCGTCCGTATGGACCTTGCGCCACAGGCACGCGGCCAGGTCGAGCACGGTCGTGGAAGCCGCAGTCGAGAGGTTGAAGTCGTCGTTCACCGCCGCATCGGACTCCATCGCCAGGCGGATCCCGTGAGCGAGGTCGCCGCCGTAGGTGTAGTGCCGAACCTGGTGGCCGTCGCCCAGGATGTGCAGCGGGTCCTGGCCCTTGAGGATCTTGAGCGCGAGGTCCGGCACGACGTGCGAGAGCGCGAGCTTGACGTTGCCGCTCATGACGTCCGTGTCGCGCAGGGCCCGACGTTCGCCGATGCCGACGCAGTTGAACGGGCGAACGATCGTGTACGGCAGCCGGTACTGCTCCCACGCCCCCCTCGCGAAGTACTCGGACGCGAGCTTCTGGAAGCCGTAGGTCGACATCGGCGGCGGCGAGGTCAGCTGGGCGCCCTCGGGCGTCGGGAAGATCGTCGCCGACTCGTAGACCATCGATGACGACACGACGACGATCCGGCCGAGGTGCCCGTCGCGGTGGGCCGCGACCGCCGCATCGAAGGTCGAGGCGAGGATCCGCTCGTTCTCGGCGAGCAGGTCGTAGGCGAACTCGTGGAAGTAGCTGATGCCGCCGATCATCGCGGCCGCGGCGACGACCTGGTCGCAGTCGGCCGCGAGCTCGCGCATGAGCGACGCATCCTTGGCGTCGCCCTCGACGAACCGGTAGCGCGGATGGCCGTCGTAGGACTTCGCGAGGCGACCGTACTTGCTGAAGTCGTCGAGCCCGACGACCTCGTGGCCGGCCTCGAGCAGTTCGGGGACCAGGTACCCGTTGATGAACCCGGCGGCACCCGTGACGAGGATGCGCACTAGAGCTGGATGCCCCCGCCGAGGGCCCCCCAGACGTCGACCACGTCCTTGCCGCCGATCCGGAGGCCCCGGTAGGCCTTGTGCGGCGCGCCAAGGACCAGGATGTCGCTCTCCTCGAGCGTGCATTCGAGCGTGACCAGCCGGTCGTCGTCGACGTACGGATCGGTGGCCAGCACGCGCGCGCCGGCCCACGAGAGGAGCTTGCGCAGCTTGTAGCTGAGCGACGCCCGGGTGTCGTCCGATTCGCTCTTGAAGGCCATGCCGAGGATGCCGACGGTCTTGCCCTGGAGCCCGCCGTAGCGACGTTCCAGCGCGGAGACGATGTAGGCGGGCAGGCCTTCGTTGACCTGCATCGCGGCCTGGCCGAGGGGGAAGTGGTCGGCCGTGAACGCGGCGAGCTGCATCGTGTCCTTGAACAGGCACGGACCGGCCGCGAAGCCGGGACCGGGCAGGTCGGCCGCGCGCGGGTAGTCCTCGCGGATCGCCCGCAGGACGTTGGTGTAGTCCACCCCGGCCTGGTCGGCGATCATCAGGAACTGGTTGGCCACCGCGAACTTCATGTACCGCCAGGTGTTGGTGAAGAGCTTGGCGAGCTCGGCCTCCTTCGAGGAGGTCCGGATCGTCTTGTCGGCGAGATGCCGGAACAGGGCCTCGGCCCGGTCGGCGGCCCGGTCGTCGTCGGCGCCGACGATCTGGGGCAGCGTCCGCAGCTCCTCGAGGGCGTGGCCCTCCGCGATCCGCTCCGGGCAGAACGCGACGTCCGCGGTGCAGCCGCGCTCGGCCAGGTGCTGCGCCACGTAGCCGGTCGTGCCCGGGTAGACCGTGCTGCGCAGGACCACCAGGGCGCCGTCGCGCAAATGAGGCGCGATCTGCTCCACGGCTCGCTCGAAGACCGTCATCGATGGCCCGAGGAACTCATCCACCGGCGTCCCGATGACGACGACCAGCTGGTCGGTCCGGCCGATCATCGAGCCGTCCGCACCGAATGCCAGCCGCCCGGTCGGGAGCAGGGTGCGGAGCAGTTCGTCGGCACCGGCCTCCATGAACGGCATCTCGCCGGCGGCGATCCGGTCCAGGGTGTCCTGGTTCGTGTCGTAGATGCCGACCCGGAGACCGGCGTTGGCGAACGCGAGGCTCAGGGGCAGTCCGACGTGGCCGCCACCCCCCAGGACGACGACGTCGAGATCGACGGACGATTCCCTCATGTGCTCGACTCTAGCAGCCGGGTGCGAGCACGCACCGGGACCCGAAGGTCGGGCGGTGCCCGGTACTGACGACATGGTCGACCCGGGCGAGGATCGGCCGGTCCCGCCTGACCAGGACGGCGCCGTCCGCGTCCCGGTATTCCTCCCGCCAGCCCGCCCTGAGCAGGCGGGCCGAGAAGGCGTCCTGGCCGTCGCCGGCGGCGACGACGATCGTCACGCCCCAGTCGTCGAGCTGCTCCTGCCACCCGTCCACGCCCGCGACGACGCGCTCGTACTGGTCCCAGACTTCGACCGGGAACACCTCGATCCGCGAATCGATGGCGACCGGGAGGTGGCGGAACGTGAATTCGAACCACGATCCCCAGGGCTGCGGGTTGAAGAGGCGGTCGCCGGGCCGTTCGACGTCGCGCAGTGCCGCCGTGATGCCTGGCGGGGCGTTGCCGACGACCCCGGCCGGGGCCTGCAACCCGGTGTCGAGCGGCCGCCACACGGGCAGGAGCGCGATGCCCGCGACGACCATCGCGGCGGCCAGGACGACATTCATCCGCCGGATGAGGACCGGGTCCGGGCGGTCCTCGCTCGTGCCTCGTTCCGGCTCCGTCAGCAGCGTGCCGGCGACCGCCGCGACCGCGCCGAGCGGCCACCACGCGACTCCGCGGATCGCATACGCCCCGATCGCCGCGAACGCCCCGAGCCAGGCGAGCGTCGGCCAGCTGGTCCGGGACCCTCGCCGCGCGATGAGGACCACCACGGCGGCGACCGACGTGAAGTAGAGGAGGCCCGGCACGCTGCGGAGCGACGTGGGCTGCCACTCGCTGATCCGGCCGGTCACCTCGGGGTTCGTCGAGAGCCCGACGGCGTAGACCCAGACCATCGGGCCGAACGGCGTCAGGCAGGCGGCGGCGGCGCTCACGAGCGCGATCAGCAAGACCTGGCGTCCGCCCGGCGCCCGGTCGTGCAGGTCCTCGAGCCAGGCGAGGCCGAGGACGAGCGGCCCGAGGAAGAAGCTCCCGTGGAAGTTCGCCCAGATCGCGACGAGGACCGGGATGACCCAGAGTCGGTCCGGGTGGGTGCGGCGATCGACGACGAGCAGCACGATGACCGCGAACAAGGCCATGCCGAACAGCTGCGGGCGCAGGGCGAGCGCCACGGCGGCCACCACGAACGCCGCGAAGGTGAGCCCGGCCGCCCGTCGCGTCTCGAGACCGCGCCGGCGCCCGATCTCGAAGACGCACCCGAAGATCACCCCGACCAGGAGCGCGCGCAGGATGACGAGGCCGGTCCAGCCGGCCAGCCGGTAGACGCCGAAGAGCACGACCTGGGCGCCCCACTGCTGGTCGATCCACTCGGCGCCGGCGGCGGTGTACGTCCAGGTATCCGTGCCCGGGAGCGCACCGTGCGCGAGGATCTCGTCGCCCGCGCGCAGGTGGTACGCGAGGTCGACCGAGCTCAGGTTCGCGATGAGCGCGGCGAGGACCGGCAACGCGACGGCCAGGAACGCCCAGAATCGGGTCAGGGTCACCGGCCGATGCTAGCGAACCGCGGTGCGCGGCCGCACCAGCCCGATGGTCCTAGCCGGCTGCGGCGACCTCGGACAGGCGGACCGAACCGGCGCCTTCGTCGTAGATCGATTCGACGGCGCGGACCATCAACTCGATGCAGAACCGGTCGTGCACGAGGTCGTGGCCCGCGCGCCCGAGGGTGTCGGCGTATGGGTGGTCGCGCAGGAGGCGGGTGATCGCGGCGGCAAGTGCCTCTGCGTCGTGCGGGGGCACGAGCAGGCCGGTCAGGCCGTCCTCGATCATTTCGGGGATACCGCCGACGTTCGAAGCCACCACCGGACGGGACAGGGCCATGGCCTCGAGGACGGACAGTCCCTGCGCCTCGCGATAGGAGGGCAGGACGGCGACGTCCAGCGCCGCGGTCACGGCCGGCACGTCATCGCGGCGTCCCGTGAACACCACACGATGGGCGATCTGCAGCTCGCGCGCCTGGGCCTCCAGGGCGTCGCGGCGACTCCCCTCCCCGACGATGAGCAGGTACGCGTCCGGCACCGCCCGCAGGACCGCCGGCCAGGCCTCGAGCAACGTAGGGTGGCCCTTCTCGGGCTCGAGGCGCGCGACGACGCCCACGATCTGCGAGCCCGCCTCCATGCCGTACTCCTCCGGCAATGTGCAGCACGGCTCCTGGTGGTCGTAGCGCTCGAGGTCGACGCCGTTGTAGATGAGGCTGACCGGGACCGTCGTGCGTTCCTCGTCGACCAGCTTGTGCTGGATCGCGCGGGACACGGCGATGATGTGGTCCATGTGCGGCGTCAGCTCGCGCAGGAACGCCTGGTCCTCGGACGGGCGGACCCGGCTGGAATGGACGGTCGCGACGAGGTAGGGGCGACGGTGGCCGATCTCGGCGAGGGCCAGGACCGCCCGGGTCGCGACCGTCTCGGCGCGGTACATGTGGGCGTGGACCACGTCGGCTCGGACCTCCGCCAGGTGCGCGGCGAGCGCGCCGACCGCGATGGCGTCGTCGGGATCGTCGATGACGAGGACCGGGACGCCGGCGCGCTGGAGCTTGCGAACGGCGCTGCCGGTCGACATCGCGACGACCGAGACGTCATAGCGGCTCATGTCGATCCGCGTGACGAGCGACTGGAGATGCTCCTGGGCGCCACCGTTCGTGCCGGTCGAGATGACCTCGACGACCCGGATCCGGTCGCCGGTCAGGACCGGCCGCTGGACGGCCTCGAGACACGGGTCCGCTGGACGTGGGGCGGTCATCTCACCTGGTCCTACGTCGAACCAGCACGCGCTGGATGGGCTCGTCGACCGCGCCCCACTCGTACTTGTAGGGTTCGTCGCCACGGAGGAAGTCGAGGCGGCGCTTGCCCAGGGCCAGGGCACGCTCGACATAGGCGTGGACCATGACCACGCCGGGGGATAGGTCACGGGCATCGGGGTCCACGCCGGCGTTGAAGTAGAGATAGCCATCCGGGGTCTCGAAGTGGATGCCTGCCGCGATGCGCCGGCCGCCCACGGTGAGGAAGGCCAGCCGGATGGGCCCATCCGTGCCCCACAGCTCGAACATGCGACGGAACATCGTCCGGCTCTGGTCGCCACCGATCGTCGGCGGGAACAGCCCGGCCGCCCCCCAGCGCTTCTGGTGCAGGTCGATGAACGCCGCGAGGTCCGCGAGCGGGTCGGCGGAGTCGTCGAGACGGACCTCGCCCAGCGCGGCCGCGCGCCGTGCCTTGCGCCGGATCTCGTGGCGTTCCTTCTTGCCAAGCGTCGCGAGGAACCCGTCCATGTCGACGCCATCGGGCAATGTCGCGACGGGGCATACGTCCTCGCGCTCGACGTTGAGCGTCCAGCCGTTCGCGATCTCGAGCGCACCGAGCGCCGCAGCCAGTTCTTCGGCGAACGGGTCGCCGCACCGCAGGCGGCGCAGGTCGACGACGTCCCAATCGCCAGACCCCGGATCGGCGAGATACCCGGCGACGGCGGCGCACAGCGCCGGGCGATCCGCCGGCGCGACGAGCGCAGTGGCGTAATCGGCGTGGTACGACGCCCCGAAGAAGATCGCCGTCGCGTCGGGGTCGACCGGCGTCAGCTCGGCATCGCCACCGTGGCGCATCATCGTCCGGGTGGCCGCGTCGCTCGGCTCGACCTCGTGGCGGTGCATCAGCGGCACGATGGCGACCGGGTTCGCCCGTCCGTCGGTCGGCGCGTCGGCCGGCACGGCCACGAGGGTCTGTTCGTGGGCATTCGGGCCGTAGGCGTCCCACCACGCCCGGTGGAAGGCCCATTCGGAGAACGGCGTCGCCCAGGGGTTGCGGGCCGCGAGCGCATCCCAGGTCGATCGCGGGATGGCGTCGATGGCGCGCGGTTCGATCCGCAACGTCGTCGAGATCGGAGTCTGGTCGGGGTCGCCGGCGTCGAGTGCCGGCCCCGGACAGGCAGGCTCCCGGTCGAGGGTCTGGGTGGTCATCGGCGCGAGGATAGCATCGGACCTAGGACGATGGTTGCGGCGGCAACCTGACGGGTCCCCAGGCGAAACCGCGACGTTGCACGATGACCTGCGCGGCCACCAGGGAGGCGGCGACGGTCGTCGCCCAGGGCAGCGGGATTGCCAGGACGACGGCCGACAGCAGGGTGGCGCCGGGCATCGCCAGCGACGCGTAGTACCACTGCGTGCTGGGCCACAGGACGGGCACGATCAACCACGCCGCCCGCCGGCGACCCATGAGGATCAGGGCGCCGATCGCGATCGGGATGAGCACGGGGATCGACGTGGCGCTCAGGCCGCCATCGGACTGCTCGGCGAGGGTGTCGACCAGCGACGGCCAGGCGGCGATGTACGCCGCCCACGGCAGGAACGGGGCGGTCACGGCCAGGAGGAGCGCGCTGAGCGCGACCGACCGCCACTGGCCGAGCACGAGCGGGACCAGGCCCGCGTACGCCTTGACCAGGACGGCAAGCGGCGCGGCACCCGCGACGAGGAGCGGGACCAGCAGCACATGCGGGTTGGCGTTGTAGAGCCCATCGATGAAGGGCGGGAACGCCAGCCACCACCACGGCAGGCCGAGCCGCCGGATCGCCCAGGCGGTCCCGATCAGCCCGAGACCGATGATCAGCGCGACCGCCACATCCGCCGGTACCAACGCGAACGGCACCATCGCGAGCAGGCTCGGTGGGGGAGCGGCGTAACGGATCGCGCCGGCGTAGACCGACCAGGGATCCCCGCCATCCATCCACACGATCGTGGCCGTCCGGTAGAGCCGACCATCGAAACCGGGGGCGGCCGACGAGAGCACGAGCACCCGCATCGTGCTGATCGCCAGGAACCATGCCCCCACCAGCGCGCCCTGCCAGCCCGGCGGCATCGTCAGCGACCGCCTTCCGGCGGCTGGCGCCGTCATCCCCCGCCGCCCGATCCGAGCCACCGACGCAGCAGGAAGTATTCCGGCCGAGGCCGGTCGTCCGTGATCAAGGGGCCGCTCCCGGCGTACGTCTCGACCGCCGGTCCGGACAGCCACTGCTGGCGGGCGATCACGTTCACCCAACCGTCGACGGTCGTCGCCGGCGAGTCATAGGCCGATGAGATGTCCTCGAGGACGCCGGGCCGGGCGAGGATCGCGCGGATCGCGTCGGGTTCGAAGCTGAGCGGCTCGGCGGAGCCGAGCATGTACGCGCCGTAGCCGCCGGCGCCCTTGATGACGGCCACGTTGGGGTACACGGATGCGAACGTCCGGATGTGCTCCCGGAACTCGGCGTCCGGTGCCCCGTACGGCACCCATTGCATCATCACGCCACCGTCGGTCAGGTGGTCTCGGCCGGCCTGGTAGTACTCGAGCGACGAGATCACCGAGGCGCCGCTGCTCTCGATCGGCGGCGGCGGGTCGGTGAGGATGATGTCGAAGCGTTCGGTCGTGAGCTCGAGGTGGTTCCGGCCGTCCGCGATGACGACCCGTCCATCCGGGTCGGCCAGGACCGCCTGGGCGTCGGGGTAGTAGAAGCCGAACATCTCCGGGACCGACGGGACGAGCTCCACCGCGTCCGTACGCAGCCCGGCGATCAGCGCCGCGCGGAAGGCCGTCCCCATGCCGAATGCCACGACGAGCGCTCGCTTGGAGTCGGGACGGGCGATGAGGGGCAGGATCGGCATCAGCTTCGCGTCGACGGTCAGCAGCGTCATCGAGGTGCCGGCGACCCACAGCTCCGGCGTGGAGCTGATCTGGCCGGCCTGGACCGAGGCGATCTCGTCCTCGGTGGAGGCGAACAACTGCCCGCCCGCGGCGCGGATGAATGCCTCGTTTGGTTGGGCCACGACCGCCGGGCGCAGGAGGAACACGCCGACCACCGCGAGCACCCCGGCCCCGACGACCAGCGTCTCGAGTCGGCGCGGCCGGCCGATCAGGGCCAGCCCGATCCCGAGGGACGTGTTCACGACCGCGAGGATCACGATGACCCACGGCGAGCCGACGGTCGGCATCAGGACGAATGGCACGAGCAGGCTGCCGAGGATGGCCCCGGTAGTGTTGGAGGCCAGGAGCGAGCCGGACTCCGACCCCGCCTCGGATGCCCGGTCGCGCAGCAGGGCGGCGGCCGCCGGGAAGGCGATCCCGAGGACGATGGTCACCGGCAGGACGACCAGCACCGCGCTGCCGAACAGCGCCCGCAGGGTCTCGATCGGCCGGCCCGGTTGGAGCACCTCCGGCTGCCCGAGGACGCCGATCAGCCCGAGGAGGACGAGCCCCGCGACCACGACCTGGCTGATCGCCAGCAACCGGAGCGGGTCCCGCAGGCGCGGGCGCAGGAGGTTGAAGATCACCGCCCCGATCGCGATGCCGCTCAGGAAGATGGCGAGGATGACCGTGAAGACGTACGTGGTGTTGCCGGTGCCCGACGCCAGGAGGCGGGTCCACGTCACCTGGTAGCCGAGCGAGGTGATCCCCGACACGAAGGCGATGACGAGGGCCAGCCTGACCCGCGACGACGCGGGCATCGTGGCCGGGTCGGGTCGTGGCGCGGCCGCCGGGGCGGGCGGCGTCGGCGTCGTCTCGGCCAAATCGCCCCGGGCCAGCACGAGAGCCGACACGCCGGCGATCGCCGAGCAGGCGGCCCCGATGGCCAACGCTCCGCCCAGTCCGAAGACCTCGATGAGGACCAGCCCGGCGGCAAGCGTTCCGGCGATCGCGCCGATCGTGTTCGCCGCGTAGAGGCGACCGAACGCCCGGCTGAGCGCGCTCGAGCGGGCGAGGTATCGGGTGAGACTCGGGAAGGTCGCGCCCATGAGGATCGTCGCCGGCGCGAGCGCCGCGACCGCCAGGACCAGGCGCACGACCGCGAGCAGGCCCGGGGCGCCTTCGAGACTCGGATAGATGCCCCGATAGACCTCGTGGATGAGCCGGAAGGAGATGGGCGTCACCAGGACCACCACGACCAGCACCAGCTCCAGGATCCCGTACATCCGGAGCGGCGAACGGACTCGATCGGCGATCCGGCCGCCCACCGCCGCCCCGATCGCCATGCCTCCGAAGAACCCCGTCAGGATCGCCGAGACGGCCTGTGTGGTGTTGCCGAACACGAGCACGAGCTGTCGGGACCAGACGATCTCGTAGATGAGCCCCGCCGCTCCCGACAGGATGAAGATGGCCAGCACGGCCATCGTGCGGCCGGCGTCGGTCCGCCGAGTCTCCCCGTTCATTTGAGGTTGTACGCCCAGTACACGCCGACCGCGTTGACGAGGACGCCAGCGACGATCAGGACGCGCCAGCCGGTGCCGACGCCGCCCCGATAGACGGCTGCGAGACCGCACAGGGCGATGACGAACGGGACCGAATCGAGGAAGTACCGGTAGCCGTACTGGAGCCAGCCACCGCCGTAGTAGAGCAGGGTCGGGATGAGGACGGCGATGATCGCCCCGAGGAGAAGCCAGGACCGGCGCTCTCGCCAGTCGGCGCGGACCGCGAAGAACAGCGCGGGGCTGGTCAGGAAGATCGAGAGGCCCAGGCCGTCGGGCATGAAGAACGGGAAGTCCGGGATCGGCCTAGGCAGGTGGAAGAACAGGAAATCCAGGTTCATCGAGATGTGGCTGATCGAGAAGAGCCCTTGATCGCGCAGGACCTCGAGGAACGGCGGCAGCGTCGCCAGCGCGTAGCCGGACTCGAAGGGCGTGCCGAACCGGATCTGGTTGTAGGCGAAGAACGCGACGAGAGCCGGCAGGGTCCCGATCCCGAGCCACACCCAGGAACGCCACGGGAACCCCGTCGCCCGCTCGATGTAGCCGCCCGGGACGGTCGCCGCCGCGATGGCCGGTCTGGGATCGAGGAGGAGCGCATAGAACGGGATCGCGAACGCGAGCGGCGCCCGGGTCAGGAACGCGGCGCCCGCAAGCAGGCCGATGAGCCAGGCGCGCTGGCGGCCCCACAGCTCGATGAGGCAGGCGAACGTCAGGATCGTGGCGATGAGGTGGCCGGTGTGCCAGACACCACCGCGAGTCGTGACCCACAGGATCTGCGTGGAGAAGCCGAACAGGATCGTCAGCCAGACGCGATCCGCGAGCCGAGGCACCCTGAGGCGACCGAGCAGCCACCAGCACAGCCCGACGCCGGTCCCCGCGAGCAGCGCATTGATCAGCGGCTCCCATGCGGCCGCGGACACCGGGCCGATCAGCGCGACGAGCGGCATGAGGGCGACGGCCGGGAACGGTGCGAAGGGCACGTAGAAGTGGCGGCCGACGATGATGACGTCGTACGGGCCCGGTTGGACTGTCAGCCAGGTCCGGCCGTGGAGGAAGGCGTCGGCGAGGTAGAAGAAGTCCGGCCGCCCCGCCGTGAACAGGCGATCGGCCAGCACGTAGATGATCGTCGAGGCGCCGGCGATGCCGAGTCCGATCAGGGTCGCGCGGTCGCGGCGCTCGGTCACGCGGCCGCGCCGTTGGCCCGCGAGCGGACGCCCACCAACGCGGTTGCCACGAGCGAGACCCAGAACACGATCGGGTAGACCACTGGCGGCGTGATGCCGACCAATGGGAAGGCGGTCGCGAGCGGGATGGCCAGGGCCCACCAGCGACCCGCCGCGAGGAGATAGGCGACCGGCAGCAGCAACAGCATCGCGTAATGGTCCCAGAGGATCGGCGAGAGGAGCTGGCTCGCGACGACCGCGACGAGGTAGGACGCCTCCGACGTCGCGAGGCGCGCCGCGATGACGACCGCCGCGAGCACCGCGACCGTGCTGACCAGCTGGACGAGCGCCGCCACGTCCGCGCCGATCCCCAGCTGGTAGGCGATCGATCCCGGCGTGAAGTTGTGTGCGGTCGTGATCGGGTCGCTGACCCGGCGAACGAGCGTGACGAAATCCGCCCACGAGCCCATGCCGGCGGTCAGGGTCGCGGCCACGGCGAGGACGAGCAGGCCGAAGGCGCCCACGACCACGGCACGATACCGCCCGGTCAGCAGCGCCCACACCAGGATGAGTCCCGGCTGGAGCTTGATCGCCGCCCCGAGGGCGCCACTCAGCCCGAGACGGACCGGATCGTCCAGCCAGCGCCACCCGACGGCGAAGCACAGGAACAGGATCGGCCCCACCTGGCCGAGCTTGACCGCATAGGCGAACGGCCAGGAGAGGCCGGCCAGGAGGACGATCCACCAACGAACGGTCGTCGAGACCGGCAGGATCGCGACACCGACGAGGAACGCCGCGACCAGCAGGCCGGTCCAGACCCAGACCGCCGTCGTGGACGACAGCCACCCGAACGGCAGGATGAGCGGCACGAACGTGGGCGGGTAGTAGAAGAGCCCGAAGGCGCCGCTCGCCTCGAACCCGAGGTCGTAGACCGGGGCTCCGGCCAGCAGCCGGACGGCCGCCTGGTGATAGGCGAGGAAATCGAACCCGAGCGTGTCACCGGCGACGGCGACGGTCGCTCCGACGACCGCCGCGAAGACCAGGACGGCGACGATCGGCAGCGCCGCTCGGGCCAACCGCGGCGGGTCGAACGCAGCGGTCACGTGGGCCGGCGGGCGCCCCGGCCGTCGGCGCGATGGATGAGCGGGATGCGGAAGAGGTCCCACGCCACGCGCAGCGCCAGTCCCGGCCGAGCGCGCATCCGCGATCCACGCCGGTCATACCAGTGGATCGGGACGACGACGAGCCGATAGCCGCGACGCCGGGCCAGGTAGATGAGCTCGACATCGAACACGATGCTCGTGATCCGCTGGCGCTCGAACAGGTCGCGAGCGGCCTCGCGCGTGAAGCCCTTGAAGCCGCACTGCGTGTCCTTGACCGGGCCGACGACCCACGCCGATGCCAGGACGTGGAACGCCCGGCCCAGGAGGCGCCGGTACCGCGGCTGGGTGGCGCGCATGTCGGAGCCGTCCGCCTGGATGCGCGACCCGAGCGCGACGTCGTGATCGGCGAGGGCCTCGACGAGGAGCGGGAGTTGATCGGGCGGGGTCGCCATGTCGGCGTCGGCGAAGACGACGAGATCGCCTTCCGCGGCCAGCATCCCGGCCCGGACCGCGGCCCCCTTCCCTCCGTGCGGGACGGTGAGCACGCCGAGACGAACGGCGGCGTCGCCGGCGACCTCGGGCCGGGACCGGACGAGGGCGGCGGTGCCGTCGGCGCTGCCATCGTCCACGACGAGGACGTCGATCCGCTCGGGTAGTCCGGCCGATCCGGGAGCGCCCTCCCGCGCCCGATCCCCTCGTCGGCGGAGGTACCCGAAGAGCTCGTCGAGCGCCGGGCCGATCCGCTCCGCCTCGTCATAGGCGGGCAGCACGATGGTGAGGCTCTCGGCGGCGGACATCGCCGGAAGTCTACGGGCTGGCCGAGGCGTCCGGGTCCGCGACCTCGTAGAGCTCGAAGGCGCTGCGCCCCCCGAACCGGTACTCGGTGTCCGGGCGACGGTCCCACGCGACGCCGAAGAGCTGCTCGAACAGGCTGGGGAACAGGTTGACCAATGTCAGGTTCGGCTCGAGCGTCACCCGGTCGTCGGTGGAGCGTACGGCCAGCAGGTTCTTGAACCGAAGCCGGATGTCACCACCGTCAGCGCCGATCCATGAGCCATGGTCCGAGAAGATGATCACGACCGCGGGCCGGCCGCGGGCGGCGATCGCGGCGTCGAGCCTGGGCAGGGCCTCGACCAGGCGCCGGTCCGCGTCGGCGACCTGGGCGGCGTAGCCCGCCTTGAGCTGCTCGACGGTCAGACCGGTCGAGGCGGGCGTCTCCGCCAGCCACTGGTCGTGGAATGACACCGTGCGCGGCGACCCGTCCGCGTTGAAGACCCATGGCGGATGCGGACTGGGCACGTGGGCGAAGACGAACTGCGGCCGGTCGCCGATCCACGATGGCGCGGCCGCGAACGCGTCGAAGATCCCCTTGATCCGGTCCCGCTGCTGGCCACTGACCGAATCCGGAGCGACGACCTCCAGCACGCGGCCGACGACCGACCGCTTCAGCACGGCCAGCTCGAACTCGTTCAGCTGGCCGGTGTCCACGAAGCGGTCCGCCTCACGCAACGCGACCTGCTCGAAGCCCGACGAGACCGAGTTGATCTCGTAGCCGCTATCGCGCAGGAACGTCCAGGTGGGGTTGTCGTTGATGACGTTGCGGACGATGCCGCCGGGCGGCTGGTCCTCGGTCACCGCCAGCAGGTCGGCCATGCGCGGCACGTCCGCGAGCTGGGCCTGGCTGAACATCGAGGCCAGCGTCTCGCCGGTCTGCGTGTAGTTGGACCGACTCCGCGGCGCCACCGTGAATCCCTCCGCATCGAGGGCCCGGACGAGTGCCGAGCCGTCGCTGCCGAACACACCGGTCACGACGTCGGCGCGAGCATGGCCGTCGACCAGCAGCATGTAGATGTCGGGATCGGTGTCGCCAGAGGCCGCCCTGGCGACGGCCGGTCGCAGCGCCGTCTCATGCGTCACGGAACGGACGGCATCCGACAACGCGCCGGTCTGGACCGCCTGGATCGCGACCGCCAGCGCGAACACCACCGCCAGCCTCGAGAAGACGAGCCCGATCCGCGACCAGCGGATGGTCTGGCGCGCCTTCGGCAGGAGGTATCGCTCGGCCAGGAGCAGCAAGGTCGCTGCGCCGATCGCCACTGCCAGCCGCGGGTCATCGCCACCCAGCAGCGCCAGCACCCATAGGGCGGCCGCGATGCCGCCGCGGTCGGGATCGCCGAAGAGCAGACGGCCCAGCACGGCAAGGACCAGCGCCAGCACGATCGCGACGATCATCGGGCGCCCGGCCGAGAACGGGCTGACGCCCGAGACGTTCACGAGTTCGACGACGAGCGTCACCGCCAGCAGGACCGGATAGAGCGCGATCGTCCGGGCCGGGCGCGCCGTGATCGCGATCGGCTCGGCCACGGCCGTCATGGCGTCCACCCCGTGATCGGCGGCACCTCGACGACGTCGAGGTAGGAGGCGCTCTTCCATGCCCAGATGGTGTCCGGGCGACGTTCCGTCGGCGTGCCGAGGTATGCCCCGAGCAACGTCCCGAACAGGTTGACCGGCGTCGGCCGCTCGGCCAGCAGGTCCGGGTGATCGGGGGTCAGGGCCGCCAGGAAGTTGCTCGCCCGGAGCTGGATGTCCGACGTGAAGGGCTTGACCGTCGAGAACTCGCCGGAGGGGCCGTGATCGGACATGACGACGATGACGGGCGGGGCCGAGGACGCCGACCGGACGGCATCGATCGCATCGATCGCCAGTCGTCCGATGTGGGTCGCCTGGGCGAAACCCGCTGCGAGCTCGGCCTCGTCGGACAGGTAGGGCTCGCCACCCAGCGACACGACCGCCGGGTTGCGTGGCGAGCCGTCCGCCTCGAAGACCCATGGTGGGTGTGGCGCGGGGACGTGCACGAAGACGAAGCGCGGCCGGTCGTGCGGTTCCGCCGCCAACCGCCCGGCCATGCCGAACGTGTCGTTGATCCGGGCGCGCTCGAGACCGGCGACGGTGCCGGGCGAGACCAGGTCGATCACCTCGTCGATGTGGGTGTTGTGCATCAGAGCCCGTTCGAGCTCGGCCGGCTCGGCGACTTCGATGAAGCGATCGACGGCACGCAATTCAGCGTGAGCGTACCCGCCGTCGACCGCGACGACCTCGTACCCGGCGGCACGCAGGATGGCGAAGACCGCCGAATCGTCGAGGACGGCTCGGAGGTGCCGCCAGTCATCGAACATCGGGCCGTGGGGAGGGCCGAGCTCCGGGATATCGGCGAGGTGACGCATGGACAGCATCGAGGCCAGGGTCAGGGGTGTCAGGAGGTAGTTCGAGTGGGCGTCACGGACGACGTCGAAGCCACGAGTCTCGAGAGCCGCCGGGAAGGCGTCGGCGTCGAACGTCGCCGAATGAGCGGCCGCCCGATCGCCCGGATAGGCATCCAGCAGGAAGACGTACATGTCCGGCAGGCCGGGCGCGGCCGGCCCGAGGGCGGGCAGCGCTGGACGGGCGATATCCGCCGCGGCCGTCGCGAGTGAGCCCGTCTGGAAGAGCTTCAGTCCGATGGCCACCGCCACGATGAAGGCGACGCCCGTCAGCACTCGCCCGATGAGATCCGCTCCTCGGAGAGGCCGGCCGCGACGGGCGATCCCCTCGATGAGCAAGACCACGCCGACCGCGAGCAGTGCGATCGCCAGGCGGTCGTCCGAGGCGAGCAGGACGAGCACGAGGACCAGCACGAAGAAGCCCGCTCGATGGCGGTCGTCGAGGATCGCGGCCATCAAGAGCGTGAGCGCGAGGCCGACGCCGACCGCGACCAGCAACGGTCGGGCCAGAAGGGCCGGATGGATCCCGGCGTTGCTCCAGGTCAGAAAGACCAGCGCGGAGGCGAAGACGGCCGGGTAGAGCGGGATGCGCCACCAGGGTCGTCGCGTCGGTTCCCGCCACCAGCGCCGCCGCGTGGTCTCGTCGGTCGGCGGCTCCGTCGACCGCGGGCTGTCGTCGTCGGGGAGCGCCGGATCAGGCTGCGTGATCTGTCGGCTTGGTCGGCGGCTGGCTCGAGCGCTCGCCGCGCAGGGAGCGGGTGACGCGAGCGATCTGCTGCCGGAAGAAGAATGGGATCGCGACGGCGGTCGCGATCACCGCCTGGATGATGAGGCTACCCGAGCCCGGATCGATGTACGCCAGGAGATGCAGCATCCGAATAAGTCCTCCGCCGACGCCCACGAGGGCACTCGATAGAACGCACTGCGTGTCGAACGCGGTGCATTGGTGCAACCGTCGCGGGCCATCATGACGGAGTGCCCTTGGCGGGACGCATCCCCCGATGGTCCTGTAGGCTCGGAGTCAGACGGCCAGAGGAGGGTTCGGTTGGGCCGACGCGAGACCGGTCGCGCACGGTGGTTGACGGCTCGCGCGATGGTCGTCGCCGGCGTGGCCGTCTTCGCGATCTACCTCGGCCTGTGGGCCGCGTTGATCGGGGGCCGACACACCGACCAGGCGGACTACACCGCCTTCTACACGGGCTGGACGATCGTGGCCGATGGCCGCGGATCCGAGCTGTACGACCCGGCCGTCCAGGCCGAGGTCCAGCGCCAGATCCTGGGTGGGCGTTCGTTCGAGGCCGGGCTGAACCCCTTCAACAATCCGCCGCACCTCGTGGTGCCGTTCGTACCGCTCGCCTGGCTGCCCCTCGACGTCAGCTACCTCGTCTGGGCCGCCGTCCAGCTGGCCCTCCTGGCCTGGTTGATGGTGCGCCTCTGGACCGTCGTGGCGGCGGGCTGGACCCGAGACGAGCAGCTCGCGTTGGTGGCCGTCTCGCTGGCCGCCTCGCCGCTGCTCATCACGTTCCTCCAGGGCGCGTTCTCGCTGCTGCTGTGCGTGGCGGTCACCGAGGCCTATGTCGCCCTGCGAACCGGACGAGACGGGTCGGCCGGGTCATGGCTGGCCCTCGCCTCCATCAAGCCGCAGGCCGTCGCCACCCTCGGAGTCATGCTGCTCGTCGGTCGCCGGTGGCGGGCGATCGCCGCCGGGCTGGCGGTGGCCGTGGGGCTGGCGGCCGTCGCGACGCTCGTCCTCGGTCCCGCGATCTGGCGCGACTACCTCTCGTTCCTCTCCCGCTACCTGTCGACCTTCGACGAGTTCAGCGTGCGTCCGTCGGTGATGTGGAACCTGCGGGGGACGGTCACGCTGTTGATCGGACCGGAGCGCGCCGCCGACCAGGCAGCCTTGATCAACGGCATCGGCGCCGTCGGCCAGTTGGTGGGTCTCGCGGCCGTGGCGTGGCTCTGGCGAGGACACTGGGATCCGTCCCGTCCGGAGTTCGACCTGCGCTTCGCCCTGACGATCGCGATCGGCCTGCTGACGAGCCCGCATCTGAACCCGCACGACGACCTCCTCCTGGTGCCCGCCGCCGCCATCGCCTATCGAGCGCTCCGACTCGGCCCGAACGGTGGGTGGATCGGCGTCGCGCTGGGGGCGTCGCCATTCGTGATCCTCGCGACCAATTCGGTCAGCGCGAATGACGTCGGCGGGCTGCCGGTCAGGGTCCCGGTCGTGTTGATGCTCCTGTTCGTCGCCGTCCTCGTCGTGGCGCTGGTTGGTCGGCGGCGAGATCAGTCGCCGGGCGTGACCTCGATCGGCACGACGTCGAGCACCGAGGCGCCGTACGCGTAGGTGTCATCGGGCTGCATCGGCACGTCCGCCCCGAGGTAGGCGTTCGTCAGCGTCCCGATGATGTTGATCGGCATCGTCTTGTCGCGGAACAGCTCCGGTCGGTTCGGGGTCAGCGTCGCGAGGAACGAGCTCGACCGTTCGGTCAGGTCCGAGCCGAGGGCATTGCCCGGCAACCACCCGATGTCGGTGCCATGGTCCGAGAACAGGACGATGACCGGCGGCGTGGCAGAAGCGGCCCGGACGGCATCGACGCCGTCGAGGGTCATGTTCGCGACGGCCGCGACGTGCTCGAAGGAGCGCTGCCGACGGAGCTCCGTCGTCTCGTCGCTGCCGTGGAACGAATCCCAGGCGGCGTCCGGGCTCCCGTTCTCGGCCGAGCCATCGGCGCGGAAGACCGTCGGCGGGTGGGGCGCCACCACGTGCACGAACACGAACCGCGGACGGGTGTGCGGCTCGGCCGCGATGTCCTCGGCGGCCTGGTACGCCGCGTGGATGCGGTCGCGCATGATCCGCGAGTACCCGGTCGGGTCGATGAACTGGAGGAGGGACCCGAGCCCCGTCTGGCGGATGACCGAGATCTCGAGCTCCGACGGGCCGGGCGCTTCGATCCATCGGTCGACGTTCCGGATGTCGAGGTGGTCGTAGCCGGACGACACCCAGACCACGTCGTAGCCCGCGGCGCGGATGGCCGCAAGTCCGGCAGCGTGCTCGGTCACCGCGCGCAGCCGTCGCGCGTCGACGGCCTGGTCCGGGCCGGACGGCGGCGCGAGGCCCTCGATGTCGACGACGTGGCGACCCTCGAACATGGTCGGGATGACCAGACGCGTGAGCAGGTAGTTGGTCCGTGAGTCGTCGTGGACGGTGAAACCGCGATCGGCGAGCGCCGTGGGAAAGGCAGCCGCGTCGTACCACGGCGCCTGGGCGGAGGCCGTCGCGCCCGGAAAGCCATCGATGAGATAGACGTAGATGTCAGCGGCGCCGTCGGCCGCGGCCGGTCGATCGGCTGGACCGGGCGGCGGGAGCAACGCTTCCTGGATCGACGGCCAGAACCCGGGCCGCCCGACGACCGCGATGACCGCCGCCACGATCGCGACGGTGGCGACGAGCTGGAGGATCCGAGTCGCGATCGGCAGGAATCGGATCGCCCGCCCGCCTGGCAGTCGCGCCACGACGACGACCACCACCGCCACCCCGGCGAGGAGCAGGCTGGCCTCGACCCGGTCGACCACCAGCGCGACGAGCATCGCGGTCGCCGCGATCCCCCCGAGACGTCGATCCCCGGCGAGGAGCGTCAGCACGAACGTGATCGCGAGCGACCCGACGATGACGATCACTGCCGGTCGGACGAGACTCAGCAAGTTGAGCTCGGACTGGCCCCACAGCAGCACCACGATGCCAAGCGGGAAGGCGACCGGGTAGATCGGGATCGGCCACCATGGTCGGCCGGTCGGCGTGGACGGCGGAGCGAGATCGGAGTTCCGATCGGTCGCCATCAGTCGCCCGGGGTCGTCTCGATGGGGACGACGTTGAGGACGGACCCGTCATAGGCGAAGGTCTCGTCGGGCTGGCGCGGCACCTTCGTGCCCATGTAGGCGTTGGTCAGTGTGCCGATGATGTTCACGGGCGTGGTGGGCTCCTTGAAGAGGTCGGGGTGCCCCGGCGTCAGGCTGGCGAGAAAGGAGCTCGTGCGTTCGGCCAGATCCGATGTCATGGGCGTGCTGTCATCCCAGCCGACATCAGTGCCGTGGTCGGAGAAGATGACGATCGCCGGCGGCGTCGGGGCGGCGGATCGTAGCGCATCGACGCTGGCGACGGTCATCCGACCGATCGTCTCGACGAACCCCACGCGTCGGGCGACGCGTTCGCTCGCCGTTTGCTCCGCGGGATCGAAGGTGTCCCAGCGCGAATCCGGGCTGCGATCCTCCGGGCCACCGCTGGCCGTATAGACCGGCGGCGGGTGGGGTGCCGGCACGTGGACGAAAACGAACCGTGGCCGGTCGTGCGGCTCGGCGACGACGGCCGGGGCTTCGGCGAACGCCGCCTCGATGCGCGTTCGCATGACGTCCGCGAAGCCGTACGGGTCGATGGCTTGGAGGATGTCGCCGATCGCGGTCTGGCGGAACAGCACCATCTCGAATTCGTTCGGCCCGGGGGCGTCGATCCGCCGGTCGACGTTCCGGATGTCGAGATGGCTCCAACCCGACGACACCCAGACGACGTCGTAGCCGGCCGCCCGGATGGCGGCGAGGCCGGCCGAGGTCTCCTGAACGGACCGGAGCCGGCGGGCGTCGGCGGCGGGTTCGTCGCCGTACGGGCCCGCGAGCGCGGGGATGTCGGCGATGTGCCGTCCCTCCAGCATCGAGGCGAGCACGATCCGCGTGATCAGGTAGTTCGTTCGCGCATCGGCATGGACGGTGAACCCCCGATCCCTGAGCGCCGCAGGAAACGTCGCTGCGTCAACGCCTGGCAGGCGGCTGGCGGCCGTGAGTCCCGGGTAGCCGTCGATGAGGTACACGACGATGTCAGGAGTTCCTGGCGGCGGCATGGGCCGATCCGCTGGTCCCGGCGGCGAGAGGAACGGCTCACGGATGACCGTGAGGAACCCCGGCCGCCCAGCCACGTACAGGAGCGCGGCCAGGATCAAGATCGTCGCGATCAGCTCGAGCAGTCGAGTCGCCGTCCTCGCGACCCGAAGGTTCCGCCCCTGCGGGATGTAGCCGATGAGCACGACGACGATCGCGACGCCGACGAGCATGACGCGTGCCGCCGGCTGGTCGACGATGAGACCGATCATCAATGCCGACGTCGCGATCGCGCCGAGGCGTCGGTCTCCGGCCAGCCGGCCGAGCAGGAGGTTCAACCCGACCGCGGCGACCAACGCGATCACCGCCGGGCGCACGAGCTCGGCGAGGCTGATCTCCGACTCGCCCCAGATGAGCACGATGATGCTCAGCGGGAAGGCGGCCGGATAGAGGAGGGTCTGCCATCCGGAGCCGCGACGGGGCGCAGGCGTTGCCGCGGGCGCATCCGCGACGACCGAGGCCGTCACGCTCGCGCGACCGGCTCAGGGGCTAGCGGTCGTCGAAGGAGCGGCAGGCAGGCGGCGCAGATGGCGAACCCGCTGACCCACAGGACGGGCAGCGCGAAGGTCGCGCCGAGCGGCACGGTCCAGCGCCGGTCCGTGCGCGCACCCCAAGCGACGAGGACGAGCGCCAGCGGGAACCGGATGAGCAGCGGGATGGCGATCTGGAATTGCGCGACCGAGCCACCTTCGGGTGTCGTGGAGAGGAACTGGATCCAGTCCACCCAGAGGTCGCCATCCACGATGACCGAGACCCCCACGATGGCCGCGGTGACCCCTAGCGCGATCGCCAGGGCCCGCCACTCACGCCGGACGGCGAACCAGACGAGACCGATCCCCGGCGTGACCTTGGTCAGTAGCACGAACCCCCACGTCCACGGATAGCGGAAGCCCAGCACGATCGCGGCCGCGATCCAGAGATGGATGTTCCCGTGATACAGCTCCAGCGCGACCGGTGGCAGGGCGAGGAGCCAGAGTGTCCGGACGCCTCGCTGACCGAGAAAGATGAGGTTCCCGACGAGGAGCGCGGTCCAGATCCAGAGGAACGACGGCCACGCGATGGCCCCGAACGGGTCGAACAACCGGGCGATCGGCGGCGAGTAGTTGAACGCCCCGAGCCCGCCTACGCCAGCGCCGTATGGGTCGTTACCATCGACCGCCCAGTAGGCGAACGCATCGAACCCGAACGTGCCGGCCGACGGCGCGACGACGATGAACAGGTACGCGGCGAAGAGGAGGCCGGCGATGATGGCGCCGTCGCGGACGGCGCGGGCGGCGGTCATCCCGGCATCGTGTCAGCCGAGTCGGTCGTTGGACACCGAACCATCGTACCGCCGCGGACCGGTCGGACGACGTTGATACTTCGGCCGTGTCGATGAACGGATCCCCGCCGGCGTTGCTCGGCCCGGGCACTCGGGCGACCGCGGCGGTCCGCCTGGTCCTGGCCGCCGCCGCCCTCGTCGTCTTCGTCGTGACCGACCTCCAGATCGTGGCGAACGTCGCGCCCGCCGTCGATGTCGGGATCCCCCTGGCAGCGACGGAACGATGGTTGGCCGGCGAGTCGGTCTACCTGGAGGCGAGCTTCACGGATCCGGCCGCCTTCGGGCAACCCTTCCTGTACCCGCCGTTCGTGCTCCCGTTTCTCGTCCCGCTGACCGCCATCCCGGAGGAGCTGGCGCGGGCGATCGGGCTGGCCGTGACGTTCCTTGCGGCCGTGGTGATCTGCCGGCGGCTCGCGATCCCTTGGCTGATCGTGCCCGGGGTGTTGCTCTGGGAGCCCATGTTCGGTGGCATCTGGGGCGCGAACGTCCAGATGCTCCTCGTCGCAGCCTTCGTGGCGGCCTTCTGGATCGCCCCGTCCCGGCACGACCTTCGGCCGGAGCCGCGCGACCTCGACGCCCCCGGTGCGGTGACGCCGAGGATCGGCTGGTACGCGGCGACGGTCGCCAGCGTCAAGGCGACCCAGGTCCACGCGTGGCTCGCCGTCGCGTCCCGGGCCCCGAGAGCCGCGATCGTCGGGGCGTCACCGTGGGCGATCGTCGCCCTGGTCACGCTCCCGATCGTCGGGGTCGCGCTGTACGCCGACTGGCTGGCGCAGCTGTCGCGCGCATCGGATCCGAGCTGGGCCGCGATGGGTCCGTCTCTGCTCAAGTATCTCCCGGCGTGGACCGTGGCCGCGCTCACGCTCGCGTCGTTGGTCGTCGCCGTACGGCTGCGCGGACCGGACACCGGGGCGTGGCTCGGCATCCTGATGCTCCTGGTCGCGCCGAACATGCATGACTTCAACGGGCTGCTGCTCCTGCCCGCCCTACTGCGCGTCCGGCGGGAGTTCGCCCTGCTCGCGGCGCTGCTCACGTCCACCGCCACCGCCGAGGGCTGGTGGCTCGGAATCGCCATCGTCGTCGTGGCCATGTTCGCCGGACGGTCCTGGCCGGATGCGTACGAACCGCGCCCCGCGTCGTGGCCCTGATTCGGACCCCAGCCGTTCCCCGCCGATAGGCGGAAGGTACTGGTCGGCGAGCCCGGAACCCGGTGCTACGCTGCACCGGCCGTGCGTATCCCCCTACTGCTGTACGGGCTCGCCCTGGCCGTTCGGGCGGTCCTCATCTGGCACTTCCCGGAGCCGGCCTACCCCGATTCGTCCTACTACGTCGACGTCGCGCGGGCCCTCCATGCGGGGCAGGGCTTCAACGTCGACTTCATCTGGATCTTCGCCGAGGTCGGGGGCACGATCCCGGCCGACCCGACCCTGCCCATCCCGTCGAACGCGCACTGGATGCCGCTCGCATCGATCGTCCAGGTGCCGTTCCTCGCCGTGTTCGGCGATGCCGCCTGGGCGTCGGCGGCACCGTTCGCCCTGATCGGCTCCCTGGCCGCACCCCTGACCTGGCTGATCGCGCGCGACGCGGGCGCCCGGTCCTGGATCCAGACCGGCGCGGGCGTCCTGGTCGCGGTCCCGCTGTTGTCGGCGGTCTATCTCGTCCAGCCGGACAACTTCTCGCTCTACCAGCCGCTGGTCGCGGGCTCACTCTGGCTCGGCGCTCGCGGGCTCAAGGGGTCGGGCTGGGCCTTCGCGGGCGCCGGCGTGCTCGCCGGACTGGCGACACTGTCGCGCAACGACGGGCTCCTGGTGCTGGTCGCTCTCGGCCTGGCCTTCGCGTGGGATCGCTGGCGAGCCTGGCGCTCGGCCGGCGCCCGACGACCGGCGATCCCGTTCGCCGCGGCGGTGGCCTGCGTCGGGCTCTTCGGGCTCGTCATGGCGCCGTGGTGGGCGCGCCAGCTGGCCGTCTTCGGCTCGCTATCGCCATCCACGGCGTCGGGCAAGGTCCTCTTCATCCGTGACATCTCGGAGTGGAACAGCATCACGACGCCGGCCACCCTGGAGCACCTCCTGGGCATGGGCGCCGGGCCGCTCATCGCCAGCCGGGTCGGGGGCCTGGCGGCCGCCGTGATGATCTATGCGACCCTGGTCGCGGGGTTCGTGCTCGCGCCGTTCATGCTCGTCGGTGGCTGGGCCCGACGGCGGTCGATCGACTTCGGGCCCTTCTTCGCCTTCACCGGTCTCCTGTTCGCGTTCTCCGCCCTGGTCTCCGCGGTCCATGTCCCCGGTGGCACGTTCATCCACTCGGCGATCGCGCTGGCGCCGCACTCCTACATCCTGGCCCTGGAGGGCATCGCGGTCGCGGTCGCGTGGGTCGCGCGTCGCCGGCCGACCTGGGACGCGGAGGCGGGCGCCCGGTTCTTCGGGACCGCGGCGGTCGTGTTCGCGGTCGTGTGTGCCGTGGGCGGCACGCTCGTGGTCCACGCCAACTGGGCGAAGCGGGCGGACCGGTTTCGCGCGGTCGCGGGCGCGCTCGACACGGCGGGAGCCCCGGTCAGCGACCGCGTCATGTCCATCGATGCGTCCGGCACCAGGTACTGGACCGGCCGTGGCGGCGTGGTCCTCGTCAACGACCCGCTGGACACGGTCGAGGCCGTCGCGCGAGCGTACGGCATCCACTGGCTCGTCCTCGACGCCGGTGACACCGTCACGGCGGCCGGGCCGATCCTCGACGACGACACCCGGCCGGCCTGGATCGGGCCGCCCGTCTACACGGAGCCGCGGAGCGGCACGACGGGCGGCGAACGCTTCGGCGTGGGCGTGTACCCGGTCTGCCTCGAACCCGACGATCACCGCTGCGCGGCGACGGGGAGCGCCTCGTGACCCGGCGCGAGATGTGGCTGTCGGTCGCGCTCGTCTTTGTCGTCGCACTCGTGACGCGCGCGATCTTCGCCTCGCAGATCGTGTTCCCCAAGCCCGAGGACACCGCCTATTACGTCGGGGTCGCGCGTAACCTGCTGGACGGACGTGGCCTGGTCTCCGACGCCCTGTGGAGCTACCAGACGCCGCCGCTGATGTTCCCGCGGCCGGCTTTCGAGGTCTGGCTGCCGCTGCCGACGTTCCTTGCCGCCATCCCGATGGCCATCGCCGGTTCGACGTTCCAGGCCGCCCAGGTCTCGTCGATCGTGGTCGGGGCGCTCGTGCCGGTCCTGGCGTGGCGTCTGGCCGCCGACGTCGCAGAGGAACGAGGCCTGCCTATCGGCCGGGCCCGGACCCTGGCCCTCGGCACGGGCCTCACGACGGCGTTCTACCTGCCCCTGCTCCTGCATTCCGCCCTGCCGGACTCGACGATGCCATTCGCCGCGCTCGCCCTGGCGGCCTGCCTGCTGATGACCCGGATCGCGCGCGACCCGCGCGGCGCGCGCCTGACCGATCCACGCGTCATCGGCCTGGGAGCCCTCATCGGCCTGGCCGCGCTGACCCGCAACGAGGCCGCCTGGCTCGGGCTGACATGGGCGATGGTGGCCTGGCTCGCGCCGGCGACGACCCGGATCGAGCGAGTCCGGATGATCGGCCTCGCCGGGGCCGTCGCCCTGCTGGTCTTCGCGCCATGGGCGTGGCGCGACTGGGCGGTCTTCGGCAGCCCGTTGCCGGGCCAGGCGGCGGCGAACGCCCTGTCCGTGACGGGCTTCGACATCTTCGCCTGGAACGATCCACCGACGCTCGCTCGCTACCTCGCGGTCGGGCCCGCCCGGCTCCTCGAGATGCGGGTGGAGGGCCTGGCCCACAACCTGTTCTCCGTCCTGTTGCTGCCTGGGGTGCCGATCTCGCTGATCGGGTTCGCCGCGCTGCCGTGGCAGGGTCGCGACCGCGCCACCCGTCCGGTCGTCCTGCTGGGGCTGATGATGTTCCTCATCACCAGCCTGGCCTTCCCGGTCGCCACGACCTGGGGCACGTTCCTGCACGCGGCGGGTCCGGTCCACGTCCTGCTCGTCCTCTCGGCGCTCCTCGCCCTGGATGCGGCCATCGCGCGCCTCGGCGCCAGGCTCGGCTGGACGCGTCCGGTGGCCTGGCTCGGGGCGCTGCTCGGGGTCTTCGGGTCGCTCCTGTTCTCGATCGCCGTCCTGCCGTCATTCGGGAGTGGCTCGCGCGCGACTGCCGCCCTGTACGAGGAGCTGGCCACGCGGATGGCCGCCATCGGGCATCCCCTTGACGCGTCGAGCGGGCCGATCATCACCAACTTCCCGATCTGGCTGGCCGAGACGCCCGGCGTGCGAGCCCTGGCCCTTCCGGCGGAAGGGCCCAGCGACATCGTCGATCTGGCCACCGACCCGGCATTCGCGGGGACGCAGCTCGTGATCGTCATCGGCGACGATCACGGCGGCTGGCCGGGCATCCTGGATCAGCCCGGGCCGGATGTCGCGTGCTTCCATGAGCTCGACCTGGGCCCAGGGCCGCCTGGTCGCGACGATGCGCTCGGCGACGTCCGGGCTTTCGAGATCGCCTGCCCATGAAAGGCGACCCCTATACTCGGGCGCAGATGGAAGCACGGGCCGGGACGCAGTCCGGGGACAACCGCTTTGACGGGCTCCGTGCGGAAGCGAGTGCGGCCGTTGGCTACAGCGCCAATACGCTGCGCGGCATCCGCGAGCGATATCGCGAGGCCTACGGTGAGGCGCTCGTGCGCTGGCAGGCGCTCCGAGACCAGCTCGACGGCATCGACCGTGGCCCCGGCATGCGCCGGAAGTCGGCCGCCAAGGCGACGGCCGAGGAACTGGCCGCGAGTGCCGCCGAGGCCGGGGCGGACGATGCCCTCGAGCGCACCCTCCGCTCGGAGGTCGACCTGTTGATCGAGCAGCTTGGCGGCCACCAGTCCGAGTTGGCCAAGCTGGAGCTCGCCCAGAGCACGCTCGAGCGGACGTGGCTGTTCATGGAGCGCGGCGACGTCTCGCTGGTCAGCGAGGCGGACGGGCCGCTGACCTCGGGCGACATCCAGATGCGGATCGTCGAGGCGCAGGAGGCCGAACGGTCCCGACTCGCGCAGGAGATCCACGACGGACCGGCCCAGGTGCTCGGAAACGCGATCTTCCAGATCGAATATGTCGAGCGGGTCCTGCCGACCGATCCACGGACCGCGGCGGCGGAGCTGGCGACGCTGCGGGAGATGCTTCGGCGCGAGCTGGGCACGCTCCGGGCGTTCATCAGCCTGCTGCGTCCGCCCTTGCTCGACGAGCTGGGCCTCGAGGGCGCGATCTTGGACACCATCGAGCACGTTCGCGCGATGACGGGGCTGGTCATCGCCGCGGACCTGGCGGCGCCGAGCCAGGCCCTCGACGATCGCGCGCGAACCGTGGCGCTGCGAGTCGTCCAGGAGGCCCTGCAGAATGTCCGCAAGCATGCAGCCGCCGGCAACGTGACCGTCAGCACGTCGCTCGACGGGGATACCTGGACCCTTGAGGTGCGCGATGATGGCCGTGGCTTCGATGCTGGGGCCGTTGCGGCCAGGGGCCGGAGCAACTTTGGCCTCCAGTTCATGCGCGAGCGCGCCGAGTTGATCGGGGCTCGCGTGGACGTTCGATCGCGACCGGACGGCGGGACCGTCGTGCGGCTGTCGATCCCAATCCATGACATGGCGAAGCAGAGGGAGAGCAGATGAGTGCAGTCGACTACGGCGGGCCCGAGCGCCGAAGAGGCGGGCCAGATCGGCGGAACGTCGGGGATCGGACTCGGATCCTGATCGTCGACGACCACGCCCTCTTCCGCGTCGGGATCGCCAACATCCTGAGCCGGGAGCCCGACCTGGACATCGTCGCCGAGGCGGACGACTCGCGGAGCGCCATCGATCGCGCCATCGAGACCTCGCCCGATATCGTCCTCATGGACCTCTCGCTGCCGGCGCCCGGCGGCATCGAGACGACCCAGCGCATCAAGCGCGAGCTGCCCTCGACGGCCATCATCGTGCTCGCCGTCAGCGAAGACGAGGACGCCCTGTTCGATGCGATCAAGGCCGGTGCCGCGGCCTTCATCCTGAAGGACGTCGGGCCCGATGACCTCGTCACGATCATCCGCCGGGTGGTCGCCGGCGAGTACCTCATCAACGACAAGGTCTTCGCAAAGCCGGCCGTCGCCTCGCGCGTCCTCAAGGAATTCCGAGAGTTGGCGGTCTACGGCCAGGAGGCCGCCCCGATCTTCGCGCCGCTCTCACCGCGCGAGGTCGAGATCCTCGACAATATCGCGCAGGGCATGACCAACAAGCAGGTCGCCTACGCCTTGTCGATCAGCGAGCAAACGGTCAAGAATCATATGAGCTCCATCCTGCGCAAGCTGTCCGTCAACGATCGGACCCAGGCGGTCGTCTACGCGATGCGCCAAGGCTGGATCCGGATGCCGGAGGACTGACCGATCACGACCCCAGCGACGCACGCGACCCGCGAACGCCCATGACCGACGCTTCGACGACCGAACCGACCACCGCCGACGCCCCGGCGACCGAGGCCCCGCCGGCCGAGGCCCCGGAGGTCCCCGCCCCGCGAACCCTGGCCGAGCTGTCCACCCGCCTGGCGGCGGAGGTCGAGCGCCTGGACGGCGAGCTCGGTGAAGTGGACCTGCTGGTGACGCAGGCCACCACGGAGGCCGCCCGACACGAGAGCCGCCGGAACAGCACGGCCGAGAAGCTCTCGACCCTCACCAGACAGGGCGAGTCCAACGAGCTCCTCGACCTGAGCGCCCAGCTCACGTCCCTCACCAAGCGTGCCGCACTGATGGAGTCGCAGGTCGACGTCCTCGAGGGCAAGCGTCGGGCCCTCGCCCGGCACCGCGAGGCGATGTCGTTGTATGCCGATGCGGTCGCGGCGATGGACCCTTCGACGCCGGTGGCGTCAGCGCAGACGGCCGCCAAGGGCGGACGGAAGTCGGCAGCGTCCGACGGCGAGACGATGGCTCCGGCCGTCTCCCGCCTCGTGCTCACCGGCCAGGAGGACCTGCGGCGCGAGATCGCCCGGGCGATGCATGACGGGCCGGCTCAGAGCCTGACGAACATCATCCTCCAGGCGCAGATCGTCGAGCGGCTCGTGGCCAAGGACCCGGCCGCGGCGCTCGGCGAGGTCCATCAGCTGATCGGCATGGTCCAGCGGACGCTCGAGGCCACCAAGACGTTCATCTTCGACGTGCGACCCATGGTCCTCGACGATCTCGGCCTGGTGCCGACGCTCCGGCGATCCGCGCGCGAGCGCGGGCGCAAGGCCGGTGTCGCGGTCGACTTCGACTCGATGGGCCAGGACCGCCGGCTCCCGATGGACCTCGAGAGCGGGCTGTTCCGCATGCTCGACGAGGCGCTCGTCGGGTATCTCGAGCGATCGCCGACCCGCATCTCGATGCGCCTCGACTGGTCCGACCAGATCGAGGCCCGGGTGCATGCCGAGCGGACCGGCGACACGGAAGCCAAGCCGGCGCCTGAACCCGCTGAGGCCCCCGCCCCGACCGGTGCGGATCTCCCGCCGGCGCTCGCGGCGATGATGGAGGACCGTCGGGCCGACGCCCGCGACGCCGCGGAGACGGCTCGACGCGATGCGATCGTCGCGTTGCCCGTCCCGATCTGGCAGGAGATCCAGAGCCGAGCCACGACGCTCGGCATCCTCGCCGACCTGTCCGACGACGGATCCGAGCTGCACCTGGTCGCTGAAGCTCCCGTCCCCGCGGAGCGATGACGTGGGCCGACTGTCCCGCGTGCGCGGGCAGGGACTGGTCGAGTACGGCCTGATCCTCGTCCTGACCGTCGTCTTCACGGTCGTGATCCTTGGCGTTTTTGGCGGAACGGTGGCCGATGTGCTCGCACGAATCGGGGAGGCGATCGACGCCGCGACGGGGGGTACTTGACGGCTTCCGGCCGAACCCCGCACGAACGTGGCTCGGGCGCAACAGAGGGCCTCCGGTAAGTCCGGGCACGTTCGGTACCATCGTGCTAGTGCTTTCCTGGAGCACCTCTTCATATAGTGGCGCAGCCCTCAGATTTCGGGGGTGAGTACTCATCCAGGAGGCTGCCACATGGCGCTCTTCACTTCGTTCCTCGCTTCCCTTCGCCGGGACGAGGAAGGCCAGGGTCTCGCGGAGTACGCGCTGATCCTCGCCCTCATCGCGATCGTCGCGATCGTCGCCCTGATCTTCCTGGGCGGCCAGGTCAGCACCATCCTGAGCACGGTCGGCGACTCGATCTAGTCGTCGGTCCTCAGTGATCGAACAAGACCGCCGGGCCTCCTGAGGCCCGGCGGTCTTTCGTTTTGCAGGACGGCCATGCGACCCGCGTCTGGAGCCTTGACAGTCTCTGGGAACCGCCCGTACCGTGACACGTCCCACGAGCCCAGCGCGCGTGGAATCTGCACGGAGAGGAGGTACCCTCAAACACATGTCCCCGCTTCATGCTCTTATCTCGTCCTTCCGTCGGGAAGACGGCCAGGGTCTCGCGGAATACGCGTTGATCCTCGCCCTCATCGCCATCGTGGCGATCGTGGCACTCATCTTCCTCGGCACCCAGGTCAGCACCATCCTGAGCACGATCGGCGATTCGATCTAGTCGCCGACTTCACCCCAGGGCCAACGAGGCCGCCGGCGCCCGCGAGGGCACGGCGGCCTTTCTCGTTGCTGGTGCGCGCACGTCCACAGGCCAACCTTCGGGCTATTGACACGTACCCCCCTCGACCTATGGTGGGATCACCGGCCACGGGTGGTCGGCGCCCGCTAGCGAGCCTCGTGGAAAGGAGGTGAATCAAGATGACCGCGCACCCGCGTCTGGTCGCCATCGTCCGACGGATCCGACAGGTCGATGGCCAGGGCCTGGCTGAATACGCACTTATCCTCGCGCTTATCGCCATCGTCGCTATCGTCGCCCTTATCTTCATGGGTAGCCAAGTCAGCGATAAGCTGAGTGTCATCGGAAGTCAGCTGGAATCGGTCAAACCGTAGGGATCCCGACCGTCCACCCTGTTCCTTTGCTGACAGCCCGCCGAGCCGGCGGGCTGTCGACGTTTTCGGGCCCTCCTCCGGGCGTCGCGCACCAGGCCGCAGCCGGCCGCGCGCCTCCCGGTCCGACCTTTCAGGAAACCTTGCGTCACGCACGGATTCCTGCCGTTTCCTCCTAATGGTCCTAGGCCTTTCGTATAGTCGCGAGCCTCCGGGCCGATGCTACAGTGGTGCCACCTGTCACAAGCCTCTCGGGGAGTAACAACTTGAAGCGCTCTAATCGTCTGGTCCTGCTTGTCGGGGTCTTTCTCGCGATCGTTGCCTTCGTCGGGATCCTCCTGCTCGTGCGCCAGCCGGCGGACGACAAGGAGAAACCCCCGACCACCGGATTCGTGCTCATCGCGACCGTCGACATCCCCCTGTCCGGGAAGATCGAGGCGTCCGCGCTCAAGCGAACGGAGCTCCCGCTCGACAGCATCCTCCCGGGCGCGTTCTCTGACGTGTCCCAGGTCGTCGGGAAGATCGCCCGCCAGCCGGTCGCGACCGGCGCCCAGATCACTGCGGACACCATCACCGGTGGCGCGCAGGGCGAGATCCTCGACATCGTGACGCCTCCGGGCCTGCGCGCCATCGCGGTCCAGGTCGACCAGGTCACCGGCGTCGGCACGGTCATCAAGACCGGCGACTACGTGGACCTCGTCAGCGGCGTGACCGGCGACAAGTTCCCGGTCATCACGGTCAACCCGGCCGATGATTCGGTCAGCGTCGTCAGCGGACTCAACAGCACCAGCGTCAAGATCCTCCTGCAGGGCATGCAGGTCCTTGGCACCCTGTTGCCGCCCGCCGCGGAGACCACCACGAACGACAACAGCGGCGACAACGCGGACCAGGCCAACGCCTCGCAGCCGGGCACGGCCCTCAACGGCCAGCAGCAGATCGTGATCCTCGCGGTCGACGCCCAGCAGGCCGAGGTCATCAAGTTCGCCCAGCTCGACTCGTCCATCACGCTCGTGCTCCGTTCGCCGGACGACTTCCTCGATCCGGTCACGCACGAGCCTGTCGCGCCGCTCCCCAACAGCACGACCGGTGTCAACCTCAAGGAACTCGTCGACCGGTACGGGGTCGTCCCGCCGGAAGTCGTCGAGACCGTGACCCCGCGGTAACCAAGTCCGAACACGGCCGAACGTCGGCCGAGCTGAGACAGCCCAGACGCGGCGGGCGCGGCGGACCCAAAGGGTCGCGCGCCCGCCGTCGTCGAGGCCTTCGATCGATCCTCGGATCGATCACCTAACGAAGAGCAAGATCAGAGCGAGATGGCCGACCAGATCCGAGTCCTCGTCGTCGACGACATCCCAGAGACCCGCGATCACCTCACGAAGCTGCTGAGCTTCGAGAGCGACATCGACGTGGTCGGATCGGCCTCGTCCGGCCGAGAGGCGCTGGACATGGCCGGCAAGCTCACGCCCGACATCATCCTGATGGACATCAACATGCCGGACATGGACGGCATCACGGCGACCGAGCAGATGGCCGCGACCCTCCCCTCGGCGGCCGTCGTGATGATGTCGGTCCAGGGCGAGGCGGACTACCTGCGACGGTCCATGCTGGCGGGAGCCCGGGAGTTCCTCGTCAAGCCGTTCAGCAGCGACGAACTCACCGCGTCGATCCGACAGGTCCACTCCCGCGAACGCGACAAGGCCAGCCGCATGGCGGCCGTCCCGACGGCCGCCACCGGCGGCGGGGGCGCTCCGAATGATGAGTACGCCGGGGAGCCGGGCCGGGTCGTCGCGGTGTTCAGCCCCAAGGGCGGCGTCGGCCGCACGACGGTCGCCGTCAACCTGGCGGTCGCCGCGGCCACGGACCTCGGCAAGAAGGTCGTGCTCGTCGATGCCTCGTTCCAGTTCGGGGACGTGGGTGTCCTGCTCAACCTGAATCCCAAGAGCAAGTCGATCGCCGACCTCCTGCCGCAGCTCGAGGCGAACGAAGCAGACGCCCTCGACGTGTTCATCATCGACCACAGCTCCGGCGTGCGGGTCCTGCTCGCCCCGCCGACACCCGAGACCGCCGAACTGATCACACCGGCCGCCGTCCGCAAGGTGATCGAGGGGCTCCGCCGCAACCACGACCTGGTGGTGGTGGACTGCACCGCATTCTTCAACGACACCACGCTGGCGATCCTTGACATCGCCGACGTGATCCTGACGATGCTGAGTCTGGAGATCACGAGCATCAAGAACATGCGTCTGTTCCTCGAGGTCGCCCAGCAGCTCGGATACGAGTCGGGGAAGGTCCGCTTGATCCTCAACCGCGCCGATTCGGCGTTGGGCATCCGCGTCCAGGACGTCGAGCAATCGATCGGCCGCAAGGTCGACGAGACGATCGTCAGCGACGGTCGCAGCGTCGTGTACGCCCTCAACCGTGGAGTACCGTTCTACCTGTCCAACAAGGAGGCCCAGGTCTCCCAGGACGTCCTCCGCCTCGCTCGGGCGGTCACTGGTGAGCGCCTGAGCGTGCCAGCCGGCGAAGACAGCCGGAAGTCCAACCAGAAGAAGTCCTTGTTCGCGTGGCGATGAACACGGCCGTAGTGAGCCCCTCGGGGCGAAAAGGGGTGTAGGCGATGTCCCTCCTGAAGCGGATCGAGAGCGCTCGACCGGGGTCTACGGGACCCGACGCAGGGCCGGGCGCTCCCGGCTCGAACCTGCCGGTCGCACCGGGTGGTGCGCCGCCCACGCCGACCTCGCCCAGGCTGACCAGCCAGGCGCCGGTCCGCGAGTCGTTCCGGGACGTGAAGTTCCGCATCCAGAACCGGGTCATCCAGGACCTGGATCCGAAGCTCGACCTGTCCAACCAGGTCGAGGTCCGGCGCCAGATCGAGGAGATCTTCGGCAAGGTCATCGACGAGGAAGGCCTCGCGCTGACCCGGGCCGAGCGCGTCCGGATGCTGGAGCAGATCACCGACGAGATCATCGGCCTCGGGCCGCTCGAGCCGCTCCTGCGGGACGAGTCGATCACCGAGATCATGGTCAATGGCCCGCGCCAGGTCTACATCGAGCGCTCCGGCAAGCTCGAGCTGACGAACGTGGTCTTCCAGAACGACGACCACGTCATGCGCATCATCGACCGCATCATCGCCCCGATCGGTCGCCGGGTGGACGAGTCGAGCCCGATGGTCGACGCCCGCCTGACGGACGGCTCCCGCGTCAATGCCATCATCCCGCCGCTTTCATTGGTCGGCCCGGTCATCACCATCCGCAAGTTCTCCGCGTCGCCCTTCACGGTCGACGACCTCATCCGGTTCGGGACCGCCACGGCCGAGATGTTCGACTTCCTGCGCGCCTGCGTGGAAGCTCGCCTGAACATCTTCGTGTCGGGCGGCACCGGCTCGGGCAAGACGACCACCCTCAACGTCCTCTCCTCGTTCATCCCGAACGACGAACGGATCGTCACCATCGAGGATGCCGCCGAGCTGCAGCTCCGCCAGGAGCACGTGGTGACGCTGGAGTCCCGCCCGCCGAACATCGAAGGCAAGGGCGCCGTCCCGATCCGCGAGCTCGTGCGCAACGCCCTGCGCATGCGGCCCGATCGCATCATCGTCGGGGAGTGTCGTTCCGGTGAGGCCCTGGACATGCTCCAGGCCATGAACACCGGCCATGACGGCTCGATGTCGACGGGTCACGCCAACAGCCCGCGCGACATGCTCTCGCGCCTCGAGACGATGGTCCTGATGGCCGGCGTGGACCTGCCCCTGCGGGCCATCCGCGAGCAGGTCGCCTCCGCCGTCGACCTCATCGTCCAGCAGAGCCGTCTCAAGGACGGGACCCGCAAGATCGTGAACATCACCGAGGTCCAGGGCATGGAGGGTGATGTCATCGTCATGCAGGACGTGTTCGTCTTCGAACAGACGGGCGTCGTCGAAGGCAAGATCCAGGGCCGGCTCAAGCCGACCGGGATCCGCCCCAAGTTCGTCGAGAAGTTCGAGGTCATGGGCATCAACCTGCCGCCTGGCCTGTTCGGCTTCACCTACTAGGCCACGGAAGGAGCATCGCCCGTGGATACCATGACGCTCGCGATCGCCGGAGTCGCCGCCCTGGCGATCCTGCTCATCGCGATCGGCGTCGCCACCTCCGGCGGATCGGGGATCTCCGACCGCCTCGAGCGTTACGCGTCGAACCGCCCGGCCAAGCCCGCCCCGAGCGGCCAGGGCGCCATCGCCGACATGATCACCCAGAGCGCGACCCTCGCCAGCCTGAACAAGGTCGTCGAGAATCGCGACTTCGGCGCCAATCTCCAGCGGGAGATCGCCCGCGCCGACCTGAAGCTCAAGCCGTCGGAATACCTGCTCATCTGGATCGGCTGCACCGTCGGTGTGCCGGTCGCGATGCTCCTGCTGTCGGTCTTCCTGCCGACGCTCGGCAACCCGATCTTCCTGCTGATCGGCGGACTCGTCGGCTTCTTCATCCCGCGCTTCTGGCTCGCTCGTCGGCGGAACGGCCGCCTCGGCGCCTTCAACAAGCAGCTCCCGGACACGATCACCCTGATCGCGAACGCGCTGCGCGCCGGGTCGTCGTTCCTGCAGGCCATCGAACTGGTCGTGCGCGAGTCACGCCCGCCGATCTCCACCGAGTTCGGCCGGGTCATCCGCGAGGTCAACCTCGGCCTGCCGTTCGACCAGGCCCTCGAGAACATGGTGCGGCGCGTCCGATCCGACGACCTGGAACTGATGGCAACGGCCATCTCGATCCAGCACCAGGTCGGCGGCAACCTCGCCGAGATCCTCGACTCCATCGCGTTCACGATCCGTGAGCGTGTCCGCATCAAGGGCGAGATCCGGACCCTGACGGCGCAGCAGCGCCTGTCCGGCTACGTCGTCGGCTTCCTGCCGATCGGGCTGGCGGGCTTCCTGTTCATCGCGGCCCCTGACTTCATGTCACCCATGTTCACGAAGCCACCGGAGGTCGTCGGGCTTCCGGGCGGCGTCATCATCCTGCTGCTCGGCGGATTCATGATGTTCATCGGCTTCATGATCATCCGCCGCATCGTCGACATCGAGGTCTAGCCCGATGCCCATCCTGCCCATCGTCATCGCGGCCGTCGCGGCCGGCGCGATCCTGCTCATCTTCATCGGGCTCGCCGGCAACTCGCCGGTCGACCCGGTCCAGGCCCGCCTGACCCAGCTCGGGTCCATGCAGGCCAAGAACCTCGAGGAGCTGGAGCTCCAGGCCCCGTTCATCGAGCGGACCCTCCGCCCGCTGGCGTCGCGTCTCTCCAACAGCGTGTCGCGGGTCACCAGCACGTCGTTCTCGGATCGCACCGAGAAACGGCTGGCCCTGGCCGGCAACCCGGGCGACCTTCGCGTCGCCGACTGGCTCGGCATCAAGGCCATCGGCGCCATCGTCGGCGGCATCCTGTTCTTCCTGCTGTTCGTGGTGCTCGGCGTCCTGAAGTTCCCGGTCCTGATCGGGTTCGTCCTGACGATCGTCGGCGTCGCGTTCGGTTACACGATCCCGGAGTTCTGGCTCGGTGGTCGGGTGCGCAAGCGCCAGAAGGCCATCCTGATGATGATCCCGGACTCACTCGACCTCCTGACGATCTCCGTGCGGGCCGGCCTCGGCTTCGATGCGGCGCTCGGACGCGTCGTCGAGAAGCTCAAGGGCCCGCTGTCCGATGAGTTCCGTCGGGCGCTGGCCGAGGTCCGCGTGGGCAAGGCGCGGCGCGAAGCCCTTCGGGACATCGTGCCTCGGACCGAGGTCCAGCCGCTGACCAACTTCATCGGCGCGATCATCCAGGCCGAGCAGTTGGGTGTGTCGATCTCCAAGGTGCTCCAGGTCCAGTCCGAGCAGCTCCGCATCGAGCGGCGCCAGCGGGCTGAGGAGCAGGCGGCGAAGGCGCCGATCAAGATGCTGTTCCCGCTCGTCGGCTGCATCTTCCCGTCGCTGTTCATCGTCATCCTTGGCCCGGCCATCATCCTCATCATCCAGAACCTGACGATCTGACCACGGACACCACACCGGACGCCCGGGCGACCGCGCTGGTCGCCCGGAACGTCACGCGCGGGACCGTGCTGGCCGACCAGGTCGAGGTCGCCGCGAGTCTCTGGGGCAAGTTCATGGGCCTGATGGGGCGCGCCGCGCTGGCGCCCGATGCCGGCCTCTGGCTGCCCGACAGCAACGGCATCCACATGATGTTCATGCGGTTCCAGATCGACGCGGTGTTCCTCGATCGACCCGACCCTGCCGACGGCACGGCTCGCCGCGTCGTCTCCGTCCATCGCTCCCTCCGGACATGGACCGGGATGGTGCCACTGGTCCGTGGCGCTCACGGCGTCCTCGAGCTACCGGTCGGCGCGATCGAGCGCACCGGCACGCTCGTCGGGGACGTGATCGCCCTGGAGAGCCCGACGCCCGACTGACCGCGTAGCCCTCGACCCGTTGCTTGCGCCGCGTTCATCGCCTCGTATCCAGTCATCAGGCGACTGGTAAGTGATCAGAGCGGACGGGGAACCGCCGTCATCGTTCCGTCAAGTCGTCAGGCGCTTCGGACGGAGCCTCTGTGGCGGTTCGAACCCTGAAGACGCGCTTACCAGTCGTCTCACGGCTATTCGAGAGGAACCACACACCAGCGATGGCACCGATCGGCGCCCGGAGCCAGGCGCGGATGGCAGCCGCCCGAGCCGGAAACGACACGTCGAACACCGATCGGTGGCGCTCGACGATCGCGCGGTTCGCTGTGGTCCCAGGGATCACCAGGATCCTCCCGACGTCGACCGCGTCCCATCCGCGATCCGCTCGAACCGATCCCGGGACCACGCGAAGCTTCCGCCCGAACGACGACAGGAATGCCTGCAGGTCGGTCAGCCGCGTCTTCACCTCCACGATGAGGAGGGCCCGGTGTGCCGCGTGATAGGCGAGGACATCGACCGAACCTCGCTCCCCGTAGTGGTTGAACGTGTACTCGACCACGATCTCCCAGCCCTCCGCCTTGAGCCTGGTCACGACCAGCTCTACGAGCCGTGCGTGGTCGCGATCGACGAGTCGGTCGACGTCACCTGCACGTCCGCGAAGCTCGATCCGCAGGTCGAGCTCGAGCGCCGAGGCGATCCGCTCGAGAGTTGCGATCGTCACGCCGTCGACCCGACCCCGTTCGACGCGCGAGACGACCGACTGGCCGACCTTCGCGAGCCGACCCACGTCACGCTGGCGCAGTCGTTTGTCTTGTCTGACCGCCAGGACGATCCGACCGACACGAATCCCGTCCATGATCCGGCGACGATGACGTGACGCCCTTACCGATGGCTTACGTACGCGGCGCATAAGCCGCCGTGCAGCCTCGCGGGCGATGATTGGCGCATGTCGGTCATCGGGCAGGTCGCTGCACGCGCGCTCGATCTCGCCTTCCCGGCATCCTGCGCGGGCTGCGGGCGCGAGGGCGAGCCCATCTGCGCGGCGTGCGCCCCGGAACTTGACGTCCGCCTCGACCTGGCGGCCGGCGTGCCGATCGGCTTGACGGCCGAGCTGCCGGACGGGCTCCTCCAGGTCGAGTGGTGCGCGCCGTTCAGCGGTGTGGTCCGCGACGCGCTCCATCAGCTCAAGTACGGCGGTGAACGACGACTGGCCGGCCCGCTCGGGGGCGCGGTCGCCCGGCGCTGGTCGAGGGCCGGGGCCGGCGGGGACCTCCTTGTGCCGGTGCCGGTGCACCGCGATCGGGCGGCCCAACGAGGCTACGACCAGGCGGTCCTGCTGTCCCGGGCGGTCGGCGCGTCGCTCGGGCGGCCCGTCGTCGAGGCGCTCGAGCGACGGACGGCGACGACGGCCCAGTTCCAGCTCGACCGAGGGGCCCGCGCCGCCAACGTCGCCGGTGCGTTCCGCCTCCGTTCGGATCGCATCGCCGCCTCGATCCGCGGTCGCTGGGTCGTCCTCGTCGACGACGTCATGACCACCGGCGCCACGCTCTCGGCCTGTGCGGCGGCACTCCTCGAGGGTGGCGCCGAGGCGGTTTCGGCGGTCACGGTCGCCCGGGAACGATGAAGGTCGGTGCGGCCTGCGGCCGGGGCCGCGGAACCGGGCGGACTATACTCAGGCTCTGCACGCGGCCCTCGGGAGGTGACGAATGCGAACCATCGTCAAGGGCAAGAACGTCGAGGTTCCCGAGCGCGTTCGCGCGTACGCCGAGCGCAAGCTCGGGCACATCGCCCGGATCGTCGACGACCGGACGGACGCCATCGTCGAGCTCTCCAACGAGCACCATCGCAGTGCCGCCGATGCCCACATCGTCGAGGTCGCCCTGGTCGTGAACGGGCAGACGATGCACAGTCGCGCGACGGGTTCGAGCTACCAGGCCGCGCTCGACACCGTGGTCGACAAGGTCGAGCGGAAGGCCGTGTCACACAAGGAACGACCACGCGTGCGCGCCCGCCCGACCCAGGAGAAGGCGATCCTTCGCCGGGTCGCCGACGGCACGGTCGAGACCACGCCCGTCTCGCGCGTCGTCAAGAGCAAGCGCTTCGCGATCGAGCCGATGTTCGAGGAGGACGCCATCACCGCGATGGAGGAGCTCGGCCATCGCTTCTTCGTCTTCGTCAACGCCGAGAACGAGCGCGTCGCGATCCTCTATGCCCGCGACGACGGCGGCTACGGCCTCATCGAGCCGATCGTCGGTGGGGACTACACCGGTGGCCAGGGTCGGGCCAACGGCCGTCACTGAGGACGGTCGGTCGTCGCCTCCGGAACCCGATATTCGCCGGCCGCCCGCGTCAGCAGTCCGGCGTCGACCATGTATCGACGGAGCGACGCGACGTCCGGGTGGAAGATCGCCAGGCGCTGATTGACCTCCTTCTCCGGGTACGGGCGATCCTCGGTGAAGCAGCGGTCCCGCAGGTAGCGGAGGACGACGATCCGCTTGGACTCCGTGGCGGGGATCGTCGTGAGTCGGTCGGCCTCGAAGAAGCTGCGCAGCACGCGCGCGACGTCGGCCGGCAGGGCCTCGCCCGCCGGCCCGACCCCCGGACCCGCGTCCGCGCGCGCGTCGGGTTCGAGGGCGGCCAGCTGTCGGCCCAGCGCTCCGATGGCCTCCGGCCGGAGGGCGTGCCGGGCACCTTGAGCCTCGTTGGTCGTCGCGACCAGGCCGGCGTCCACCAGCTTGGCCAGCTGGCGCCTGACCGTCGCTGCGGACAGGCCGAGGTCCGCGGCCAGGACCGACTCGGTCGCCGGCTCACCGGCCAGGCGACCGGCCAGTCGTAGCCGGGTCGGGTCGGCGAGGGCCCGGAGCGCGGTCAGCACGTCGTGGTCCATGGCGCGCGCATCGTACGATGCGCCCGTGCTTCCAGATGGCCGACGCCTCGGTGCCCACCTGCCCCTGGTGAACGGCATGGCGAAGGCCGTCGAGCGCGCCCACGTCATCGGTGCCTCGGCCCTGCAGATCTTCGGCGACAACCCGACCGCCTGGCGTCGCCGCGCCGAGCCGCCGGCCGAGTTGCCCGCCTTCCGCGAGCGGCTCCTGGCCATGGACATAGGACCCGTGGCCATCCACGCGTCCTATCTCATCAACCTCGCCGGCCCGGAGCCGGACTTTCGCGAGCGGTCGATCGGCCTGCTGGTGCACGAGCTCCGAGCCGCGCCCGCGTTCGAGGCGCGGTTCGTCAACGTCCACATCGGATCCCACCGCGACACGTCCATCCATGCGGGCACCACCCGGCTGGCGGACGGAGTCGCCCAGGTCCTCGCGGAGGTCGACGACACGCCCGACGCCGCGCGGCTCGTGCTCGAGAACTCGTCCGGCAGCGGGTTCGGGCTCGGGACGAGCGTGGCCGAGCTCGCCGACATCGCGGAGGCGATCGCCGCGCGCGGGATCGCCGCCGGCCGGATCGCCTTCTGCCTCGATACCGCCCACGCCTGGGGCGCGGGCGTCGACCTATCGAGGCCGGACGCGGTCGACGCGTTCCTGGCAGACTTCGACGGGCGCATCGGGCTCGACCGCCTGGTCATGGTCCATCTCAACGACTCGAAGTCGGAGCGTGGCTCCCATGCCGACCGCCACGAGCACCTCGGAGCCGGCCGGATCGAGGCCCCGGGCCTCGCGAGGGTGCTGACCCACCCGGATCTCCGCCGGGCGACGTACTACCTCGAGACGCCCGGCATGGACGAGGGCTACGACGCGGTCAACGTGGCCCGTGCGTACGACCTGGCGGCCGGCCGCCCGCTCGCGGACCTCCCGCCCGAGGCGCTGACGATGCGCGGCAGCCGCGCCCGGACCGGACCGCCCGATCACGCGCCAACCGAGCTCGCGTCATGACCCCGGCGCCGTCGCGTCCGCGCGACGCCATGGTCCGGGGCGTGACCGCGTTGCTCATCCTGCTGGGCATCGCGGCCCTGCTTCGTCTGCCGGACCTGGCGACGCGCGGCACCTGGGACGCGGACCAGGGCCACGACATGCTGGTCCTGCGGGCCCTCGTCCGGGACGGGGTCGTGCCGCTCCTCGGTCCGCCGACGTCGATCGGCGACTTCCACCACGGCGCGCTCTACTACTACCTGCTCGCACCGTCCGCCGCCCTCACCGGCGGCGATTCGCCGCTCGCCGTGACCCTCGAGATCGCCCTGTTCGGGATCGCGGCAGTCGGCGTCACCTGGTGGCTCGCCCGATCCATCGGCGGGCCGGTCGCCGGGTTCGTGGCGGGCCTCGCGATGGCGGTCTCGGCGTCCGCGGTCGAGGAATCGACCTTCATCTGGAACCCGAACCTCATCGCACTGTCGAGCGCGATCGCCCTGGCCGGCGCGTGGCGGGCCTGGTCGAGCGGGCGAGCGCGTTGGTGGCTCCTGGCCGCGGTCGGCACGGCGGTCACGATGCAATGCCACGTCCTTGGTGTGACCATGCTTCCGATCAGCGGCGCGCTGCTCGTCGCCGACGCCCGGCGCCGGGCGCCAGGGCCTGACCGTCAGGCGGTCGTTCGGGCGGGTCTTGCCGGTCTGGCGATCATCGCGCTGACCTACGTCCCGCTGGTCGTCCACGAGCTCACGACCGACTTCGCCGAGGTCCGGGCGGCGCTCGACTACCTGCAGGCCGGCGGGGACCCGGCCGCATCACCCCTTGTGACCCGCGTCCTCGTGGTGTTCATCCGCGTCGTCTCGTGGCCATTGACCGGGTTGATCACGAATTCGCTGGCGGCCGCGGTCGCGGCGCTGGCGGTGGTCATCGGCATCGTCATCTGGCGCTGGCGCAGCCCCGACGCCGACGAGCGGACGGCGGTCCGCTGGCTGGGCCTCGGGCTGCTCTGGACGGCGAGCTTCCTGACCGTCGCTGCGGCGAGTCTCGCGGTCGTGGTTCCGGGTCTCCCCAACGACCACTACCACGCGTTCGCGGATCCGATGGTCTTCGTGCTGGCCGGGCTCGGGGCGGCGGCGGCCTGGCGGACCTGGCGCGAGTCGCCCGACCGGCGACCGGCGGCGGTGCCGATCGTCGTCGCGGGCGTCGTCGGCGTGGCCTTCGTCGCCTGGAATCTCGCCCACCTCCCACCATCGGTCGCACCCGACGGCGGGTTTCCCGCGGCCGCCGCCGCGGCCACGCGCATCCAGGCGGCCACGGACGAGCGAGCCATGGCCATCCGCTCGCTGCCGACCTTCAAGCCGGCCGACACGTATGGCTATCCGCTGACCCGCGATGGCGTCCGGATCGTCCCCGAGGACGAGACCGACACGCTCGTGATCGTATGCGACGCGCTCTTCGAGACGGCGATCGGCTCGCCGTGCGGGGGCCCGGCGGAAGACGCGATGCTCCGGTCGGACCCGTTCCCCGCGACGGGGACGGGCGGCACCGGTGAGGCGCCCTTGATGCGCGACCGGTTCGAGGCCGCGCCTGGTCGGTTCGTGACGGTCTACGGTCGGCCCTGACGCTGGAACCGGAAAAGCGAACGCCGGCGCCCCAGACGCCGGCGTTCGCTGTCCCCGAGACCCGGACGGTGGAGGGCGGTCCGGGTCGTGCCCTGGTGGATTCTCAGTAACGGCCCCGCTCGGGCCCCGCGCTCCGCGTGACCGGTCGAACGGATCCGATGCCCACACCGACCGGCGTCGAGCTCCCCCCGGCACCCATCGGTCGGCCGGGCGCGGCTGGACGACCCAGGGTGCGCTCGTTCGATCGATCGGCGTTGCCCGAGGCCGACTCCGTCGGCTGGAACGGACGGCCGTAGCGACGCATCCGCACGGCCAGGTAGTACTCCATGATCTGGCGGACCTGCGGCTCGGTGAGGAGCTCGTCCGCGCGAAGCGAGTACTCGACGCGGGCGGTCGGGTTCATCGAGCCCGAGGCCACCAGGCCGAGGTATTGAGGCGTGTCAGCGTCGTCGCGCAGCTCGCGCAGGCCCCGCGCCAGTTTCGTGGCGGTGCCGAGCGACGGCATGCGGTCCCCGCGGATGAGTCGGGAGATCGTCGAGTGGTCGACGCCCGACTGCTGGGCGAGTTGCCGCTGGGACATCTTCTTGGCCTTGAGCTGGGCTCTCAACCATTCGTTGAAGGCTCGGCCGTTTTGGGTCGTCATGTCAGAGAGGGCGCTCCGTCCGGGTCGGCCCGCGGCCGATGCCGCGATACCCCAACTATCGAGTCAGCCCAAGGGGTCCTGTATCCCCCGTTGGTACCGCTTGCACGCTTGCACCACCCCTCTGCGACCGGGTGAGTTCGGTGCGGTCAGGCCGGGAGAGGGGCGAAGCGGATCGGGGTGTCCCCCCGGACGAAGGTACGTCTCCTATCGACGAGCGGTTCACCGCCCGGACCGGGTGCTCCGTGCGTTCAGACGGTCGAGAGGGGCGTGGCGGCCGTCGCCGGCTGCACGATCTGGCCCATACCCCGTGGCTTGGGCGAGATGACGTAGGCGATCGAACCGAGCACGATGACAGAGAAGACGCTGATCACCCGATCGAGCAGGGCGATGGCCGTGGCCTCTGGCAGCGGGATGCCATAGGCGACGGTCAGGACGCCGACCACGCCCGCCTCGACGATCCCGAGGCCGGCCGGGCTGAGGGGCACCGCCGTCAGGAGTGAGCCGATGAGGGCCACGAAGACCGCGCCGGACAGGCCCAACTCCACGTCCGGGAAGCCCAGGGCCTGGACCACGAAGTAGAGCCGCAGCGCCTCCGTCATCCAGATCGTGCCCGTCAGGAAGAGCAGGACGGGCAGGTGCCGCAGCCGGACGGCCCCGAAGACCCCCTCCTCGAATCGATCGTACAGCTCCAGGATGTTGTGCGGGAGTGGCAGGGCGATGATGATCCGCCGCCCGAAGTTGCGCATCGTGAATAGCCCGACCGCGAGGACCCCGACGACGACCACGCCGAGGGCGAACACCACCTGGATCGCGGGCGGCAGGCCGTCCCGGAAGCTCCAGTATCCCGCCGCCATGCCCAGCAGCGCGATCGCGATCACGTCGAGACAGCGCTCGATGAAGACGGTCCCGAACGTCCGGCTCAATGAGACGGTGCTGTTGATCTTGAGGAGATAGGCGCGGTAGACGTCCCCGAGCTTGGCGGGGACCACGCAGTTGACCAGCCAGGAAAGGAAGATGATCTCGGTGGAGTCCTTGGTCCGGATCTGGAACCCCGTTCCCCGCAGCAGGATCGCCCAGCGCAGGCCGCGAAGGGGGAACCCGAGGTAGAACACGAGGAAGGCGATCAGGACGAGCGCCGGGTTCGCGGCCGCGATCAGCGATGGGACCTTCGAGAGCACCTGCCAGTTGAGGCCGACGAAGGCCACGATGATGGCCAGCGGGACGAGGATGGAGACGATGGTCTTCGTCTGGCGCAGGCGCCGTCCGAGCGAGACCTGCTCGGGGGTCACCTCGTCCTCGACGGGCTGGCCGGCGACCGGAGGCGTCGTGCCGCCCGCGGGCGCCGGACCGTTCGCCGGGCGCGGCTGGGCGAGCTCCAGGCCGGGGCTGATCTCCATGGGTTCGGAGGCTACCGGTCCGGGCGGTTCGTTCGCCACCGGCCGATGGTCCTGCTCACCGGGTCCGCTCATGACGGACCTTCAGTCGAGTGGCCCACCCCGATCGACTCGGGCTGGACGCGTCCACGTCCGCGGCTGCGCTGGACGACCTTCGCGACCGGGGTGACGAGCCGCGCGAAGTAGCTCGCCCGGCCGGGCACGAGCTGGGCCGAGGCGAGCGCGGCCAGCAGCCCCGCCGGGGTCGAGGGATCGCCATCGACGACCGTGTACGCGACGGCGACCTCCAGCGTGGTGTGCGCATCCGACACGGCCACGACGGGACGTCCGACCTCGCGGGCGAAGGCCAGCGCCCGCTCGTTGCCGCTACCGACGATGCGGGCGTTGTGACCCTCGATCCAGTCGACATGGGCCGCGATCGTCTCCATCCGGGCGTCCTTCAGGAGCGACCCCCGCCATTGATCGAACGGGTGGGGGATGCCGACCAGGCCCCCTTGATCGCGAACGGCGCGGACGGTCTCGAGGGCCGTGAGCCCGGGTGGGATCGCCCGCTCGAGGAAGACGCAGATCAGGTCCCCGTCCGCGGTCTTGACCTCCTCCCCGACGATCACGGTCAGGCCCTCCGGCGCGGCCTCGCGCGCCGCCAGAGCCCCGTCGATCCGGTCATGGTCCGTGATCGCCAGGTGCGTCAACCCGCGAGCCGCCGCCGCCCGCATGACATCCCGAGCCTTCGACAGCGAATCGAAGCTGGCATCTGTATGGCAGTGCAGATCGACGAATGCCCGCATGACTACGGAGCGAGCACCGGCAGAGCTGGGCTCAGGGTGCGCGCGGGTGGCGCCGGGCGGTTCCAGGCGGGCGCCGGACCGGCAGCGAAGCGCGGTCCAAGCCCGCATGGGTTCGCCCGGAGACAGGACCCGCGCGTGCCCTGTTCAGGCCTCATCAGATCTGCTGGACGAGCGACTTCTTGAAGAAATCGAAGTGCTCGAGTGCCAGCCCCGTCCCGAGGGCCACACAGTTCAGCGGGTCTTCCGCGACGTGGCAGGGTACGCCGGTCACCTGCGTCAGGAGCCGGTCGATGTTGCGCAGCAGCGCCCCGCCCCCGGACATGACCATGCCCTTGTCGATGATGTCGCTCGACAGTTCCGGCGGGGTCTGCTCCAGGACGCTGCGGACCGCGGCGACGAGCTGCTGGAGCGGCGCCTCGATGGCCTCCATGACCTCCGAGCTCGTGATGGGGATCGTCCGTGGCAGGCCGGCGATCAGGTCGCGACCGCGGACCTCCATCGTCATCTCGCGCTCCAAGGGGAGGGCCGTCCCGATCTGGATCTTGACCTCCTCGGCCGTCCGCTCGCCGATCATCAGGTTGTACTTCTTGCGGACGTAGGTCGCGATCGACTCGTCGAACTTGTTGCCACCGACGCGCAGGCTGTGCGACACGACGATGCCGCCGAGCGCGATCACCGCGATCTCGCTCGTGCCGCCCCCGATGTCGATGATCATGTTCCCGGACGGACCGCTGATCGGGACGTTGGCGCCGATGGCGGCGGCGAGCGGCTCCTCGATGAGGAACGCCTCCCTGGCGCCCGCCTTGAGGGCGGCATCGCGGACGGCCCGCTTCTCGACGCTGGTGACCCCGGCGGGCACGCTGATCATCACCTCGGGCCGGTTGAACCCGATGCGCCCCTTGGTGGCCTTGGCGATGAAGAAGCGCAGCATCGCCTCGGTGATGACGTAGTCGGCGATGACCCCGTCCTTCATCGGGCGGATGGCCTGGATGTTGCCGGGGGTGCGCCCGATCATCTCGCGGGCCTCCTCGCCGACGGCCACGATCCGGTTGTCGTCGGACACGGCCACCACGCTGGGCTCGGTGATGACGATGCCCTTGCCCTTGACGTAGACGAGCACGTTGGCCGTGCCGAGGTCGATGCCGATCTTCATGAGGTGGTGTCAGTCGTCCCTTCCGCGAGGCGCTCGATCCGGGCGCCGAGATCCACGAACTTCCGCTCGATGTTCTCATAGCCCCGGTGAACGTGGTGTGCACCGTGGATCGTGGAGGTGCCCTCGGCGGCCAGCGCGGCCAGGATGAGCGACGCCCCGGCGCGAAGGTCGCCGATCTCCACCTCGGCGCCGCGCAGGGCGGCCCGGCCGGTGACGGTCGCGTGCTGGGCGTCCTGCGTCTCCGCGACGACGCCCATCTTGCGCGCCTCGGTGAGCCACTCGAGACGGTCCTCGAAGATCGCCTCGTGGACGTGGGACGTGCCCCCGGCCTGCGTCAGCAGGACGCAGACCGCCGGCTGCAGGTCGGTGGCGAGGCCGGGGTACGGGGCGGTCTCGACGTCGGTCGCCCGGTAGCCGATCCCGCCCAGGGCGGAGCCGTCGACCTCGATCGTGTCGGTCCCGCAGGCGATCCCGACGCCGACCCGCCCGACGACGTCGAGGAACTCGCCAAGGTGGTCGCACGGCGCGCCTTCGAGGGTCACGCGCCCGCCGGTGACGGCCGCGGCCACGGCGAACGTGCCGGCCTCGATCCGGTCGGGAACGACTCGGTGCTCGGCCCCGCGCAGGCGCTTGCGGCCCTCGATCTCGATCGTGTCCGGGGCGGTGCGTTCGACCTCGGCGCCCATCGCGCACAGGAAGTCGATGAGGTCGTCCACCTCCGGCTCCTGTGCCGCCGGCCGGATGGTGGTGTGGCCCTCGGCGAGCGTCGCTGCGAGGATCGCGTTCTCCGTGCCCATGACCGACACGAACGGGAAGGTGACCTCGGCCCCGCGCAGTCGTCCGGGCGCCGTCGCGAAGTAGTAGCCGTTGCGGTAGTCGATCGAAGCCCCGAGCGCGCGCATCGCGTCGACGTGCAGGTCCACGGGGCGTCGCCCGATCCGGTCCCCGCCGGGGTTGCTGATGATGACCCGGCCGAAGCGGGTCAGCAGCGGGCCGAGCAGGATGAAGCTGGCCCGCATCTTTGCCGCGGCTTCCAGAGGGACGAACAGCCACTCGACGTCGCCCGAGGCGATCTCGTAGGTGTTCGGCTCCGTCCGGTCGACGACGACGCCGAGGTCGCGCAGCGTGTCGGCGAGGACCCGGACGTCCTCGATGTCGGGCACGTTCGTGAGGCGGCAGCGTTCGCCCGTCAGGGTGGCCGCGGCCATGAGCTTCAGGGCGGCGTTCTTCGCGCCGCTGATCGGCACGATCCCGTTGAGCGGGCGACCGCCTTCGACCCGGAAGAGTTCCCGCGCCACGGGATCCGGCCGGTACTCCCAGTGGAACGGTCGAGCGTCAGCCATGCGTCATATCTGCGAAGTCGCCGCGCCGCCGTCCGGGCCAAGGCGGCGTCGAGCACGTGAACGAGCGCACCCCAAGGTGCGTGAGCGAACGAGCGGAGGCGCCAACGCCGGCATGGGCGAGCGCCGCGGCGATCCCGTTGTTGGTCGGCACGAAAACGTCACCCGCGGTGCCGCGGACCCTCTCGGTAACGACGTTCCGCAACGCGGATCCGCAGGAGCGCCGTCTGGAGCTGGGCGCGGGCGCGGGCAAGGTCGGCCGGCTCGCCGCTGACCTCCTCGAGCGCCCGTTCCGCCTCCAGGCGCGCCTGCTGCGCCTTCTCGAGGTCGATCTCGCTGGCCATGTCCGCGGTCTCGGCCATCACCACGACCTTGTCCGGGCGGACCTGGAGGAAGCCGCCCGCGATGGCGAACGACTCCTCGACGCCACCCTTGCGGATGCGGAGCTCGCCAACGCCGAGCATCGAGACGAGCGGGGCGTGATGGGGCAGGACACCGAGCTCGCCCTCGCTCCCGGGCAGGACGACCGAGTCGACCATGTCCGAGTAGGCCAACCGTTCGGGCGTGACGATCTCGAGCAGCAGCGGCATGGTCAGCCCGCCAGCTTGGCGGCGTTCTCCCGGACGTCGTCGATCGTCCCGGCCAGGAAGAAGGCCTGCTCTGGCAGCGTGTCCACGTTGCCGTCGAGGATCTCCTTGAACGACGCGACCGTGTCCTTGATGCTCACGTACTTGCCGGAGCGTCCCGTGAAGACCTCGGCCACGAAGAACGGCTGGCTCATGAAGCGCTGGAGCCGACGGGCCCGGGCGACCGTCGCCTTGTCCTCCTCGGACAGCTCGTCGATGCCGAGGATCGCGATGATGTCCTGGAGATCGCGGTAGCGCTGCAGGACGCGCTTGGTCTCCTGGGCGACGTCGTAGTGGTCCTGGCCGACGACCAGTGGGTCGAGGACGCGCGACGTCGAGGTCAGCGGGTCGACGGCCGGATAGATGCCGAGCTCGGCGATGTTTCGCTCGAGGCGGATCGTCGAGTCGAGGTGCGCGAACGTCGTCGCCGGAGCGGGGTCCGTGTAGTCGTCGGCCGGCACGAAGACCGCCTGGAGCGACGTGATCGAGCCCTTCTTGGTCGAGGTGATGCGCTCCTGGAGCTGGGCCATCTCGGTGGCCAGGTTCGGCTGGTAGCCGACCGCCGACGGCATCCGGCCGAGGAGCGCTGAGACCTCCGAGCCGGCCTGGGTGAAGCGGAAGATGTTGTCGATGAAGAGCAGGACGTCGCGGCCCTCCTCGTCGCGGAAGTACTCCGCCATCGTCAGGCCGGTCAGCGCCACCCGCTGGCGCGCGCCGGGCGGCTCGTTCATCTGGCCGAAGGCGAACGCGGTCTTGGCGAGGACGCCGGATTCGGTCATCTCATGGATGAGGTCGTTGCCCTCGCGGCTGCGCTCGCCGACACCGGCGAACACCGAGTAGCCCGCGTGCTCCTGGGCGACGTTGCGGATCAGCTCCTGGATGATGACCGTCTTGCCGACGCCGGCCCCACCGAAGATGCCGATCTTGCCGCCCTTCTTGAACGGGCAGATGAGGTCGATGACCTTGAGCCCGGTCTCGAAGACCTCCACCTCGGTCGACTGCTGGTCGAACGCGGGCGCCGAGCGATGGATGGGCAGCGAGACGGCGCTCGTGACGGGACCCTTGCCGTCGATCGGCCGGCCGAGCACGTCGAAGACGCGACCCAATGTGGCCTCGCCGACCGGCACGGTGATGGGGGCACCGGTGTCGCGGACGGACACGCCGCGGGCGAGGCCGTCGGTGGTCGTCATCGCGACGGAGCGGACCCAGTTATTGCCCAGGTGCTGCTGCACCTCGCAGACGAGCGGATCGGCGTCGCCACGGTCGATCTCGACCGCGTTGAGGATCCTCGGCAGTTGGCCTGCCGGGAATTCGATGTCGACGACGGGTCCGGTGATCTGGATGACCCGGCCGGAGCCGGTCGGTGCGGCGGTCGCCATGGGTGGTCTTGCCTCCTGCGTCCTTCTAGCGTCAGCGGGCGTTGGCGCCGGACGCGATCTCGATCATCTCGCGGGTGATATTGGCCTGACGGACCTTGTTGTAGGAGATCGTCAGATCCTCGATGAGGTCCTCGGCGTTCTCGGTCGCGTTCTTCATCGCGACCATCCGGCTGGATTCCTCGCTGGCCTTCGCCTCGAGCACGGCCTGGAACAGGCGTGTGGCGACGTAGCGCGGCAATAGCCGCTCAAGCACCGCCGAGGCGCTCGGCTCGAAGATGAACTGGTTGCCGGGGATGCCCTCCGTGTCCTCGGACGGCTCGATCGGCAGGATCTGCAGCTTTTCGGGGCGCTGGACCAGCGTCGAGACGAACCGGCTGAAGACCACGTCCACGCGCGTGTACGTGCGCGCCAGGAAGTCGTCGGTGACCAGGCGGGCCAGCGGCAGGACATCGGCGAAGGTCGGCCGGTCGCCGAAGGTCGGAAAATGGGCCTCCAACGGCACGCCGGCGCGGCGCATCGCGTCGCGGCCCTTGCGGCCGACCGTGATCAGGGCGAGATCGTCGGACTTGTCGATGATGTCGCGCGCGACGAACCGGACGATGTTCGTGTTGAGCGGCCCGGCCAGCGGCCGATCGGTCGTGATGAGCACGACCAAGCGCTTGCCACCCTCGGGGACGGCCAGCAGCGGGTGATCGTCCCCACCGAGGACAGCGGCGAGATCGGCGAGGACCTCGTCGAGCTTCTCGCTGTACGGCCGCGCCGCGAGCGTCGCGTCCTGGGCGCGCTTGAGCTTCGAAGCAGCGACGAACTGCATCGCCCGCGTGATCTGCTTGATGTTTTTCACGGCGCCGATGCGCCGGCGGATGTCTCGCTGGCTAGCCATTGCGTGGTCCCTGGCCGGCGCTGTGATCGCCGCATGGCGGCGTTGTCGGCTGCGCGCGCTCGCTCACGCACCTTGGGGTGCGCTCGCTCTCGTGCGCACCGCCGCCTTGCCCTTCGACGCCCCAGCGCCGGATTCTCGGTTCCATCAACGGACTACGCCAGGAAGCTTTCGCGGAAGGCGTCCGTCGCCTCTTCGAGCTTCGCGGCCAGCTCGTCGGAGAGGGCCTTGGTGTCGCCGAGCTCCTTGAGGATGTCGGCGCGCTCGGTCTCGAGGAAGCGGTAGAACTGGGTCTCGAACTCCTTGACGCGCGGCGTCGGGACATCGTCGAGCTTGCCGGTGGTGGCCACGTACAGGATCGCGACCTGCTTCTCCACCGGGAGCGGCTGGTACTGCGGCTGCTTGACGATCTCGGAGAGTTTCTCGCCGCGGGTCAGCTGGTCGCGCGTCGCCTTGTCCAGGTCGGACGCGAACTGGGCGAACGCCGCGAGCGCACGGTACTGGGCGAGGTCGAGCTTGAGCGGCGCGGCGACCTTCTTCATCGCCTTGGTCTGGGCCGCGGAGCCGACGCGGGAGACCGAAATGCCGATGTTGAGCGCCGGCCGCTGGCCCGCGTTGAACAGGTCGGTCTCCAGGAAGATCTGGCCGTCGGTGATGGAGATGACGTTGGTCGGGATGTAGGCGGACACGTCGCCGGCCTGCGTCTCGATGATCGGCAGGGCGGTCAGGGACCCACCGCCGTTCTCGTCGCTCATACGCGCCGCGCGCTCCAGCAGCCGGCTGTGCAGGTAGAAGACGTCACCCGGGTAGGCCTCGCGCCCGGGCGGGCGGCGCAGCAGCAGGGCCATCTCGCGATAGGCCCAGGCGTGCTTGGAGAGGTCGTCATACACGCACAGGGCGTCCTTGACGGTCTGGCCGTCGATCTGGACGCCGACCTCCATGACCTCCTCGCCCATCGCCACGCCCGAATACGGGGCGAGGTACTGGAGCGGGGCGGGCTCCTCGGCACCGGCGACGACGACGATCGTGTGTTCCATCGCGCCGTACTGCTCGAGGATCGCGACGGTGTTGGCCACGGTCGAGAGCTTCTGGCCGATCGCCACGTAGATGCAGACGAGGCCCTTGCCCTTCTGGTTGATGATCGTGTCGATCGCGATGGCGGTCTTGCCCGTCTGGCGGTCGCCGATGATCAACTCGCGCTGGCCGCGACCGATCGGGATCAGGGCGTCGATCGCCTTCACGCCCGTCTGGACCGGCGTGTCGACCGACTGGCGGACGATGACGCCGGGCGCGATGCGCTCCACCGGCCGCGACTTGCCGCCCGAGATCGGGCCCTTGTCGTCGAGCGGCCGGCCGAGCGGGTCGACGACACGGCCGAGCAGCGCCTGGCCGACGGGGACCTCGACGACGCGACCGGTCGTCTTGACGGTGTCGCCTTCCTTGATCGCCGACGACTCGCCGAGGATGACCGCGCCGACGGTCTCCTCTTCGAGGTTGAGGGCCATGCCCATCACCCCGCCGGGGAATTCGAGCATCTCCGAGGACAGCGCGTCGGCCAGCCCGTAGATCTGGGCGATGCCGTCGCCGACCTCGACGACCGTCCCGACGCTGCGGGTCTCGACCCCGGCGTCGAACTGGTCGATGGCGGACTTGATGATGCTCGTGATCTCGTCGGAACGGATAGCCATGGGTGGGATCTCCTAGAGGGCGCCTGAGACCAGCTGGTTGCGCAGCCGCTCCAGGCGGCCTCTGACGCTCCCGTCGATCAGGCGGTCGCCGACCCGGACCACCAAGCCACCCAGCAGGCTGGGATCGACCTGGAGCGCGAGTTCGATGCGTCCGCCGGTCATCTGTTCGAGCCGACCCACGAGTGCCCGGACCTCGTCCTGGCTGAGCGGAGCGGCGGTGGTTGCGGTGGCGGGCACGATGCCCTGGCGGGCGTTGTCGAGTCGGCGGAACTCCGCCGAGACGCGCGGCAGTTGATCGATCCGGCCGCGCCGGAGCATGAGCTTGACGAGGTTGAGGACCGGACCGGAGATGATCGGGCCGATGGCCGAATCGACCATCGCGTCGCGGCTCTCCAGCGCGACGGCCGGGTTGGCCAGCACACGGGCGACGGTCGGGTCCTCGACCACCGCTCCGGCCAGGTCGAGTTCGGAACGCCACACCTCGACGGTCCCGTCGCGCATGGCGATCTGGAAGGCCGCCTCTGCATAGCGCCGGGCCGCCGATTCGCGGGCCATCAGTTCTTCGACCCGTCGACGGCCGCCTCGCGCAGGAACTCCTCGACGAGGCGTCGCTGGCGGGCGTCGTCCATCGATTCGCCGACCACGCGGCTCGCGGCGGCGAGGGCCAGGTCGGCGACCTCGGCGCGCAGCTCGGCGATCGCTCGCCCCTTCTCCGCGTCGATGTCGGACGCGGCGCGAACACGCATCCGCTCGAGCTCCTCGCGGGTCGCCGCGATGTCGGCGTCGCGCGTCTCCTGGGCGACCTTCTGGGCTCGCGCCAGGATGTCATTCGCCTCGCGACGCGCCTCGCCGAGCGTCGCGACACGCTCCGACTCCGCGTTCTCGCGGTCGCGCCGCGCCTGCTCGGCGTCCTTCAGGCCTTGCTCGATGCGAGCCGACCGGTCGGCGAGCATCTTCGAGACCGGCTTGAACGCGAACGTCCAGATGATGACGAAGAAGAGGATGAAGTTGAGCGCGCTGACGATCACCCAGAACAGGTTGATCTGGAACAGCGCCCCTCCACCCTCCTCGGCGGCCAGCTGGACGGCGTGACGGCCCGCCTCCGTGGCGATGGCCAGGATGTCCACGGTGGACTACGCCGGCTGGATGAAGATCGCGAGCAGACCGACGACGATCGCGAGGACGCCAAGGCCCTCGGCGAACGCGGCGAGGATGATCGCGATGCCGCGGATCTGTCCGGCCGCGTCGGGATTGCGGCCGATCGCCGCAGCGGACAGGCCGCCGATGATGCCGACCCCGATACCGGGGCCGATCACCCCAAGCGCGGCGAGTCCGGCGCCGAAGTACTCCATCTTGTCGGTTCCTCCTACTCCCGGGCGGCCCGGGTCACATATGTGGGACGTGGTTCAGGCTAGGCGGCCGTGCCCATCAGTGGGCCGGCTGGAGCGCTGAAGGCTCAGATCCATCGAGCGTGATCGCCTCGTCGGCGACGTGGCCTTCCTCGTGTTCGTGACTCTCGATGGCAAGGGTGATGAAGATGAGCGTCAGGACGCTGAAGATCAGCGCCTGGATGGCGTTCAGCATGACCTCGAGGCCGAGCAGGCCGACCGGGATGAACGCGATCGTCAGCGCTGTGATGACGCCGAGCGCGACTTCTCCGCCGTAGATGTTGCCGAAGAGACGCATCGAGAGCGTGACCGGCTTGACGAATTCGAGCATCAACTCGACCAGCCCGACGAACAGGGCGATGCCTCCCGCTCCGATGCCCTTCCGGAACTCGCCGAGCGGAAAGAACTTGCCGAGGTAGCCGCCGACCCCGAGACGTCGGAAGCCCTGGAATTCGAAGTAGGCGAAGCTCACGAGGGCCAGCCCGATCGTGATGTTGACGTCGCTGGTCGGTGCGCGGAGTTCCTCAACCCGCCCGACCGGCGGCACCAGGCCACTCCAGTTACAGAACAGGATGAGGATGAAGAATGCGGCGAACAGCGGGACGTACGGGCGGGCGGCCGGGCCCGCGATGCTGACGCCGAAGTCGCTCAGGAACTCGTAGAAGAACTCGAAGACGTTCTGCGCGCGACCGGGGACGGACTTCCGCCCGCGAGTCATCAGGATGGCCGCCACCAGCACGATCGCCATGACGATCCACATCGTCAGGATGCTGGAGCTGATGCTCGGATAGAAGACGATGAGGCCGGTCGGCGGCGCTTCGGCGCCAGCCGGTGCCCAGACCACGTGCGGGGCCGGGAACTCGAGCGTGCCGTTGATGAAGCAGACCGGGAAGGCACAGGCATCGCCCGGTTGGCCGCCCTTCGGGAATGGCGGCACGAGGATGAACGCGACGATGTTAAGGACGATGACCGCGCCGATGAGCAGGAACCAGCGCGACGACAGCCCGCGGCCGCGCTTCGGCTGCGGTTCGGGGGCCTGGGGGACCTCGTCGGTCACGACCTGCTCGCTCGACACGCTTGCTCCACACACAGGAGCGCGGCTCGACGCCGCGCTCGCATCCTCCCTGACCGGTCGTCGATGAGACCGGCTATTCGATCGTCTTCAGGAACCGGTTGACCAGTCTGTAGATCATCAGGGCCCCGGATCCCGCGCCGGCGAAGAAGCCGACCATCGTGAAGACCGGAATGGTCCCGAGTCGCCCGTCGGCCCAATAGCCGACCAGCACGCCGAGTAGCGTCGTCACCAGGAGTGAGATGCCGATCTCCGAGAAGAGGGCGACGTAGGCCCAACCCCGGCCGGGCTCGATCATGGGCGACCTGTCAAGGCGGCGGAAGTATAGCAGCTGCGAACTCCGGGTCGCCGCAACCGCATCGCAACCTTCGTGACGGAATCGGTCAGCGGAAGACCACGAAGCCGTCGATGTCGACCCGTCCGTCACCGACCGGCTGGATCTCGAGGACGTGCGGGCCGAGCGTCGCGAAGTGGCGGGCGAAGACGAGCTTCCGATACGTCGTCTTCGCCCGGTCGAGATCGATCGTCGCGACCAGCGCGCCGTCGAGATAGATCCGGGCCTTGCCACTCTTCGTGGTCCTCGTGGCGATCCAGCCCACGTCGTAGGCCGTGAAGGCGAACCTCGCCCGCTTGGCGCTCGACGTCGCGTGTCGGGTGGCGCCGCCGAGGGCCTTGAGCGTCTTGGTCTTGGCCCATGCGCCGACGTAGGTGACCTTGGTGCTCGCCTCGGAGGAGCGGACCGGCGTGAGCAGCGGTCCTTTCACGTAGGCGCTGGTGTTGCCTTCTCCGTCCGTGGCCCGGACCCGGAAGCGGTATCTGTGGCCGGTCTTGAGTGCCGACACGATCGTCCGCGTCGTCGCCTTCGGGAGCCTGATCGTCTTCCACGCCTTGCCGTCGACGCTGACCTGGACCTTGTACCGCTTGATTCCTGAGCCCGGATCGGTCGCGCCCCATGTCACCCGGGACTTCGTCGTCGAGCCGCCGACCGTCTGGCCGGGGACTCGGGCCAACGGCGCCACGACGACCGGTGGTGCGCTGTCGTGGACGACGGTGACCAGGACGGTCGCCAAATCGGAGGCGAGGCCGTCGCTGATCGTGTACGTGAACGTGTCGATGCCGTCGAAGCTGTTGACCGGGTTGTAGGTCAGCCCGGTGCCGCCACCGGTGATGACGACCGTGCCGTGGTCGCCGTCGGTCTTCGAGGTGATGGTCAGGGTGTTGCCGTCGAGGTCCTGGTCGTTGGCCAGGACCGTCAGGGGCGTCGGACCGGCGCCCTGCGGGACGGACCTGGCGTCATTGACGGCACTCGGGGCGTGATTGCCCGACGTGATGGTCACGCTGACGGTGCCGACCGCCGTACCGCCATGGCCGTCAGCGACCGTGTACGTGAACGAGTCGGGACCGAAGAGGCCGGGGAACGGCTTGTACGTCAGGCTCGTGTTGCCGGCGCCGATCTGGACCGCACCCTTGCCCGGGGCGGTGTTGCCGGTGATCGTCAGCGTGTCGCCATCGACATCGGTGTCATTGGTCAGGACGGGTACCGGGACCGCCGCGGCGCCGGCCGGGATGCTCAACGAGTCCGCGCCGGCGACCGGGAGGTCGTTCGATGGCGTGATGGTGATGTTCACGGAGGCGACGGACCCGCCGTTGAGGGTGTAGGTGATGGTGTCAGCGCCGGTTGCGTTCGCCGCCGGCATGTAGGTCAGGCTCGTGCCACCGCCGACGATGGCGACGGCCCCCTTCGATCCGTTCGTCGCGACCACGATCGACTTGGGCCCGCCGTCGATATCCGTGTCGTTGGATCGAACATCCAGCGCCACAGGTCCGACCGGATCCTCGCCGAACGTGAAGGTGTCGGCCCCGGCCACCGGTGGGTCGTCGACCGGCGTGATGTGGACCGTTACGGTGGCCGTCGATCCGCCGTTCAGCGCGTAGTCGAACTCGTCGTCGCCATTGGCGTTTGCCGTTGGGATGTAGCGGACATCGGTGCCGCCAGGCGCGAGGCTGGCCGTGCCCTTCGGGGGATCTGTCACCGAGACCACGGTCATCGGACCGTCGTCGATGTCGGTGTCGTTGTCGCGGACGTCGAAGGTCTGGAGGGTCGCGTCCTCGAGGATCGTGAATTCGTCCGGCTTGGCCACTGGTGGATCGTCGGCGGCTCCCACCGTCACCGTCACCGTGGCCGTTGACCCGCCGTTGAGTTCGTACGTGAACGTGTCGTCGCCGACGTAATCGGGATCAGGGTCGTACGTGACGCCGGCACCGCCAACGTTGATGGTGACGTCGCCGTGGAACGCGCCCTGCGTGTCTTGGACGACCTTGGGCCCGCCGTCGACGTCGGTGTCGTTGGCGGTGACGTTGATCGAACTCGGGACGTCCTCGGTCACGCTCGCATGGTCGGCAACGGCATGCGGCAGATCGTCTACGGCCGTGATCGTGACGTCCACGGTCGCCGTGTCCTGTTTGAACCCGTCGGAGATCGTGTACGTGAAGCTATCCGACCCGGTGGCGTTGAGGTTTGGGTCGAACTGGACATCGGCGCCATCGTGGGTGATCGCGACAGAGCCCTTCGAGCCGTCATTGACGTCGACGACTACGAGGTTGTCCCCTTCCGGATCGTCGTCGTTACCGAGGACATCGATCGTGGTGGTCGTGTCCTCGGTGACCGCCTTTGTATCGTCATTCGCGTCGGGCGGGTCGTTGACGGACGTGACGGTCACGACGACGGTCGCGGTGTCCTCGCCGGTCTCGTCGGAGACCGTGTAGTCGAATGTGTCGGTACCGTTGTAGTCCGGGTCCGGCTCGTAGGTGAGCGACGAACCGCCGTCGGCAACGGAGACCGTGCCGTGATCGGGATTCGTGGCGCCGATGATCGTCAGAGTATCGCCGTCGTCGTCGTTGTCGTTGCCGAGGACGTCGATCTGAGTCGCCGGGTCATCCTCAGCGACGGTCGCCGAGTCGTCCTGCGCGTCAGGTGTGGCGGCGAGCGCGCTGCCCGGCATCGCGAGGGCGAGCATCAGCCCGAGAGCGATGGCACGCGAGAGGCGGTGCGTGGTCATCAAACGGTCGATCGCGGGGCTCCCCGAGTCTTCTTCCCCGAACCCGGGACCTAGTTCGAGTCAGGGGACGCTGTAAGGGCGGCTATCCGTATTTGATCCTGATGCGTTCGTGACCGTCAGGGTCACGAGGTAGCTCACGGGTGTCTGATACGTGTGCGAGGCCTGAGCGCCGGTCTGCGTCGGCCCCTCGCCGAAGTCCCACACGTACGTATCTGCGAATCGCGAGTCGGACCCATCGCAGTGCAGCGTCAGCCCATCGGCGACACAGTCGAAGATGGCGACAGGCCGATGGATCGGCTTCGGCGTTGGCTTGGCGGTCGGCTTGGCCGTGGGCTTCGGGGTAGGCGGCACTGCGCGCGGCGTCGCCACGGGCCGCGGCGTGACCGAGGCGGTCTTCACCTGTTCGGACGCGGCCGCCGTCGGCGAGGGCGATGACGACGCCGTCGGCGAGGGCGAGGCGACAGGAGCCACCGATGCAGGCACCACGGTCGGTGTGGCGGGCGGCGCGGGCGCAGCGGTCTCCTGAGGGACCACGCTCGCGTCGTTCGTGGGCTGTGGGGTCCCGGTCGCCGTCAGGACGCCGCCCTGTGATGGCAGATTCGGCACGATGACCGCGACGGCGAGTGCCAGGGACGTGGCGCCGACGAGCGCCGCCAGTCCGATCGCGGCCCGTCGGCGCCGACGACTGCGGCGCTCCGGCCATGCCTCGGTCTCGACGGTCGGCAGGACGGGGACGACGACCTCCTGGCCTCCGGCGACCTCGATGACGGACGGCCGCTCAGGACGCTGCGCCCCTGGGATGCCGATCCGGTAGGCGAGTTCGTCCTCGATGCCGTCCGGCTCGGGCGCTCGGACGATCGCGCGCGCGACGGGCGCGTAGCCGGCCACCATGGCCGCCGTGGCCTTGGCGGCTGGCGCTGCGGCGGGCATGGAAATGAGGTTGCCGTTCTCGGGCGCCAGGTCGGCCTCGGCGACCGGGTAGGTCCCGGGCAGGAACAGCGGCACCGGTCCAGCAACGGCGGGTTCGGGCTCGGGCTCGGGCGCTGCCGCGGCCGCGGCGATGTCCGGCACCGGCTCCGCGTCGGAGCCGGCGCCGGCGCCGGCCTCAGGTTCGGCCTCCGCGGCCGGGCGCGTCTCGACGAGCTCGTCGGCCAACGGCTCCGGCGTGGCCGCCGCGACCGCCGGCGTGACCCAAGCGAACTCCGGCGCGGTCGGTCTCGACCTGTGGGCATGCGCCGTCGGTTCGGGCTCGGCCATCACGGGCACCGGCTCGGGCTCCGGCTCGACTACCTCGGGCTCGGGCGTCACCTCGACCAACTCAGGTTCGACGAGCTCGGGTTCCACGTCGACCAGCTCGGGCTCCGGCTCGACTTCCGTCGGTTCCGGGGCGGCCACGACGGCCTCGGGCACGGCATCAGGCGCCGCCACGGCCGCGTCGATCGCCTCGGGCACGAGCGGCACGGGCTCCGGCAGGACGACGGCCGGCTCCGCCATGACCGGGACGGGGTCCTTGACGACGGACGCGCCGAGCGTCGCGTATGCCGAGCGTGACCCGATCGCCGGGGCCTGGAGCTCGAACGCCCGGATCGAGCCGTCCGCGGCCGTCGGACCAGGGACCGCGCGCGCGAGGCGCTCGGGTTCGATCCGGCGGGAACGGTATTGCGCCATCAGCGACGGGGCGCGACGGCGCTCCAGGACAGCCCGAAGCATGCCCACGATCACGGCGCCGACGGCGACGACGATCGTCCCCCCGAGGAGCAGGATTTCCAGGCTCAAATGGACCTCAGGATCGAATCCCAGTCATGCCCCGCTGGGATGAGTACTGGTCGATGCTAGCACCGCCCCGTATAGGCGCCCACCGCCACACTTCGCACCGCACTGCACCCGACCGACAAGGACTGTTGGCAGGCGGCAACAGTACGAAGGTCCTACCCGGTTTCAGGGCCGTCGACGGGCGCCGAAGCGGCCCCCGAGGCCTTCGGTGGGTCGTCCTCGTAGGACTCCGCCTCGAGCTCCTCCGGTCGGCGCAGCGCGCCGCGCGTCGGGATGAAGAGCACGAGTCCGGACGCGAGGAAGACGCCAAGGAACGCGTACAGCTGGGTGACCCCGGACAGTGCCAGCGCGAGGAGCGCCAGCACGAGGCACAGGCCGTAGATGGCGAACACGGTCTGGCGGTGCGACAGGCCCAGGTCCAGCATCCGGTGGTGGATGTGCCCGCGGTCCGGGCTGAACGGGGAGCGTCCCTGCGAGACCCGGCGGACGATGATCCAGAAGGTGTCGATGATCGGGACGCCGAGGACGAGCAGGGCGACGGCGACCTTGGCGGTGCCGAGGATCGCGAGCAGGGCGAGCGTGTACCCGACGAACTGGACGCCGCTCGTGCCCGGGAAGATCGAAGCCGGGTGCAGGTTCCAGCGCAGGAACCCGAACAGTGACCCCGCGAGGATGAAGCACAGGACCGCGATGAGCGGCTGGCTGACCTCGGTCGTGAGACTGATGAGCCCCAGCGTCACCGCGGCGATGAGGGCGATGCCGGATGACAGGCCATCAAGCCCGTCGATGAAGTTGATGCTGTTGATCATCCCGACGATCCAGAAGACCGTCAGGCCGACCGCGAACGGACCCGTGAACCGGATGACGCCGTTGCTCAACGGGTTCGCGATGAAGCCGATGTTGATCCCGAGCGCGACCGCGAAGAGCGCCAGGCCGATCTGGCCGGCGAGCTGCCAACGAGCGCGCAGGTCCAGCAAGTCGTCGAGGCCGCCAATGGCGGCGGCCAGCGCGCCACCGATGAGCAGCGCCGCGAACTGGCTCGCCTGGAGCGGGACGAAGAGCTGCAGGGTCTCGGCGTTGATCTGGAGGAAGACCACGACCGTCACCAGGAAGGCGGTCGCGACCGCGATGCCGCCCCCTCGCGGGATCGGCGAGGTGTTGACCCGCCGAGCCTCCGGTCGATCCACCACCTTGTAGCGGACGACGACCCGCCGCACAAGCGGGGTCAGGAGGAGCGCCAGCAGTCCCGCCGTCGCGAACGCCAGCGCGATCGGGCCGATCGCGTCGCCGAGCGTCGGGATGAAGGTCATCGCGACGGGCGTCTCAAGACCGGCGCGCTCGGACTCGCGAGGTCGACGGCGGGGTCGGACCTCACGCCGCAGGCAGGCCCGGGACCGGGAAGCGCGCGACGATCTCGCGCACCTCCCCGGCGAGACGAGCCTGGGCGCCCTCGTCCGCACGCTGGCGGATGGCGTCGATGATGATCCGGCCGATGGTCCGCATCTCGTCGGGGCCGAAGCCGCGCGAGGTGGCCGCCGGGGTCCCGATCCGGATGCCCGAGGCCGTGTTGGGCGGGAGCTCGTCGAACGGGATCGCGTTCTTGTTGACCGTGATGCCGATCTCGTCGAGCAGGTGCTCGGCTTCCTTGCCGGTCACGCCGAGCGGCGTGACATCGACCAGGAGCAGGTGGTTGTCGGTGCCGCCGGACACGACCCGTGCGCCCAGGCCGGCCAGCGTCTCGGCCATGACCTTCGCGTTCTCGATCGTGCGGAGCTGATCCGAACGGAACGGCTCCTCGGCGGCGAGCTTGAACGCGATGGCCTTGCCGGCGATGACCTGCATGAGCGGTCCGCCCTGCACCCCTGGGAAGACCGTCCGGTCGATGGTCGCGGCGAGCGTGCCCTTGACGTTCGGGAACGTCGCTGCGTCCAGCCACGACGGCAGCTCGGTCCGGCTGAAGATCATCCCGCCCCTGGGTCCGCGTAACGTCTTGTGCGTGGTCGTCGTGACGATGTCGGCCAACGGGAACGGGCTCGGATGCGCGTCCGCGGCGACCAGGCCCGCGATGTGGGCCATGTCGATGAACAGGACGGCACCGACGCTGCGGGCGATGTCGGCCATCCGCTCGAAGTCCCACAGGCGCGGGTACGCGCTCGCCCCGCCCACGATGAGCTTCGGCCGGATCTCCTTCGCCTGGACCTCCATCGCGTCGTAGTCGATGCGCTCGGTGTCCTTGCGGACGCCGTACGGATGGACCTCGTACAGCCGCCCGGAGAAGTTGAGCGCCATCCCGTGCGTCAGGTGGCCGCCGTGGGCGAGGTTCATGCCCATGATCCGGTCGCCCGGCTGGAGCACGCTGAAGTACGCCACCATGTTGGCCTGGGCCCCGGAGTGCGGCTGGACGTTGACGTGCTCGGACCCGGGGAAGAGCGCCAGGGCTTCGTTCCTGGGCGAGCCGCTCGGCGATGTCGACGTACTCGCAGCCACCGTAGTAGCGCTTGCCGGGCAGGCCCTCGGCGTACTTGTTCGTGAGCCAGCTGCCCTGGGCCTCCATGACGGCGGCCGACACGTAGTTCTCGCTGGCGATGAGCTCGATCTTGTCGTGCTGGCGGCGGCGCTCGCCGAGCATCGCCTCCCACAGGACGGGGTCGACGTCTGCGATCGACTCAAGCGCGACGCCCCTGGCTGGGGAGATGGTCATGGCTCGCCGACTCCTTCCTGCCGGTCCCGTGATCCGACCGACACGCCGCGGGCTATCTTCCCACGAACCGCCCGGGCCACGACCGTCGGACGTGGCGGATGACCGGAGTCAGCCTGGCGAAAGGTCGTGGGCGACCCGGGCCGCGTCCAGGACCTCGATGAGTCGTTCACGTGGGATCGCCCCCTGGCGGAGGATCAGGGGACGGTCGCTGGCGCAGTCGACGACGCTCGAGGCCGGGCCGCCGTGGGCCGGGCCGCCGTCGAGCACGAGCTCGATCGCGTCGCCGAGGAGGGCGTCGATCTCGGCGGCGTCGCGGCCTTCCGGCTGGCCCGAGCGGTTGGCCGAGGTGACCGGGAACGGACCGATCTCTTTGGCGAGCGCCCGCGGCGCGTCGTGGTCGGGCACGCGAAGGCCGACCGTCGGGGACCCGGCCGTGAGCGCTGGCGGCAGCCGGACGTCAGAGCGCTGCGGCACGACCAGGGTCAGGCCGCCAGGCCAGCACGCGTCGGCGAGCGCCGCGGCGGCAGGCCCGATGACGCCCAACTGGGCGGCCTGGGCCGCGTCGGCCAGCAACAGGACGATGCCCCGGTTCGGCGGTCGCTGCTTCACGTGGAACAGCCGCTCGATCCCCTTGGGCGTCTCGAGCGCGACGCCGATGCCGTACACCGTGTCCGTCGGGAGGGCGACGACCCCGCCGGCCCGCAGGGTCTCGATGGCCATGGCGCGTCCGGCCGCCCCGTCGGGCACGATCCGCGCCATCACGACGCCGCGTCGGCACGCGGGCGTGCCGCGTCGGCCGCAGCGGCCAGCCGGCGCGATGCGGCACGGGCCGCCGTCGGGTCGGCGAGGACGAGCGACTCGATCAGTGCCGCCACCCCCTCCTCCCCGACCGGTGGAGCGACGTATCGGGCCACAGCCCGAACGGCGACCGGGGCCGTCGGCATGGCCGCCCCGTGGCCCACCTCGGCAAGCATCTCCAGGTCGTTCCACTGGTCGCCGATGGCCAGCGTCGCGCCGAGCGGGATCCGGAGCCGTCGCGCCAGCCAGCGGATAGCCCGGCCCTTCGAGACGCCCGGCGCGACGAACTCGAGGAACCGCGGGTGGCTGATGGTGACGTCGGCGATCCCGGCGAAATGCGCCGCTGCGAGCGGCGCGATCTCGGTGGGCAGTGGCGGCTCGCCGACCGCGAGGACCTTGGTGATGGGATGCGCGATCGAGCCCGCGAGATCGGGCACGAGTTCCGCGCGCGCGCCCATGAAGGCCGAGTAGTCATCGGCGCGCGGATCGTCCGCTCGCAGGATGAACCGCTCCAGGTGGTTGAGGTGCGGGTCGAGGCCGTGGGCCACCGTCCAGGCGACGATCTGGCGCGCCGTCGACGCGGACAGCGGCGTGTGGACGAGCAGCTTGCCGAGTCGCGTCGAGCCCTCCGGTGGCATCGCGCGCACGAGGCCGCCCTGGTAGCCGACGACCGGATCGGTCAGTCCGAGCTCGCGGGCGAAGCGCATCGCACTCGAGACCATCCGGCCGGTGACCAGCGACACGGCGACGCCGCGGGCCGCCGCAGCCCGGATGGCGTCACGCGTCTGCGACCCGATCACGAGGTCCTCGCCGACCAGCGTCCCATCGATGTCGAGCGCGATGAGCCGGATCGGGAAGGCGGGCTCGACCGGCTCGATCGGCGTCCGGATCACGCCGGTCGCTCGATGCGGGCGACCCGCGGCAGGCCGGCCAGGTCCGCCAGGACGGCGACTCGCCAGCCCGGCAGGGCGGTTCCGACCAGCCCGACGATCGCCTCGCCCTGGTCGGCGCCGATCTCCCAGGAGCGCCACGCCGCCCTCGGCCAGGGCCTCCGGCAGACGCTCGAGGAGCCGTCCGATGACGGCGAGCCCGTGGGCCCGCCGTCCAGGGCGACGACCGGTTCGAACGAGGCCGCGATCGGCAGCCCGGCGATGGCGTCGCTACGGACGTACGGCAGGTTCGCGACGACGATGTCGTACGGATCGACGACAACGGGCGGCAAGAGGTCCGCCTCGAGGAACGAGAGGCCATCGGCGACGGCGTGGCCGACCGCGTTCTCACGGGCCAGGTCCAGGGCCTCGGGCGATCGGTCGATGGCGATGGTCGTCACCTCGCCGGCCGCGCCCCGGCGACGGATCGTGACGAGCAGGGTGATGGCGATGGCACCACTTCCCGTGCCGATGTCCACGATCCGGAGCGGCGGCGAGCCGACCGGCCGCGGCGGCCGCGGCCAGTCGGTGCATCACCTCGTCGGCGGCGAGCTCGACGAGTCGCTCCGTCTCGGTCTCGGGATGAGCGCTCTCGAGTCGACCGTGAAGGCGAGACCATCGAACTCCTTGAGTCCCCGGATGTACGCCACGGGCTCGCCGGCCGCCGCCGGTCCAGCGTCGCCCGGTAGGTCGCCTCGGCGTCGGCGCCGACCGGGGCGTCGCTGTCGCGATGATCGCCGTCCGATCGACCCCGACCGCATGCCGAGCCAGGACTCGGCGTCGAGGCGAGGTGACTCCGAACCGCTGGCGGTGAGCCGCTCGATCCCCTCGCGCGACAGCACCCCGACCTCGGTCACGGGCGGGTCGTCGCCGTCGGAGCCGGATCGTCGCGCCAGATCGCCGGCGACCTTGGCGGCCTCGGCGCTCGTCGTACCGCGCCAGCGATGGAACCAGGAGTCCACCGAGGCCTCGGCCGATTCGCAGGTTCGTGAGGGTCACCTTGCCCATCCAGTCGGGCGGTTCCGGTACCGCAACTCCAGCTCGCCCCGGTCGGCGTCGCTTGCAGCCCAGCGTCGTCGTCAGGAACAGGAACGAGGACGCAGCGGCCCAGCCCTACGGCGGCAGGCGACCGGGTCGGCACCAGATGCTCAAGAAGTCCCTGCAATCGAAGTTGGCGGACGGCTCGGGCAACCGATCTCGGGGAAGCGCTGCGCGGCTCGAGGATCGGCCCGACCGCGATTCGCAGCATCATCAAAGCCGTCCCCGCTTCATGCCGCTGACGATCGGCAGGTGTCGTACAGCCACACGGTGCCCGTGCGTAGCCAATGAGTTGTGGCAGGACTAACCAGAGGCGTAGTTCAGATGCCCCACCCGAGACATCGACGGCTGAGGAGTCCATCGACCACAGCCCCAGCCCGCTTGGCGTCGGCGATCCCGGTCCAGGCATTGGCCGGCGTTCGACCCGATGGGCGTCGGCCTGTCGCTTTTTCTTGTCACGATGGAGCGCGAGGGCGTAGTTGCCTTCGTCCTGGACCAGGAGCGCCTGGTCGACCGCACCGCCCAGGTGCTCCACGTCGAGGTCCAGGCGGTTCGCCAGGTCGGTCTCACCAGATCCACGCCAAGCCGCCAGCCGCCGCTTGCGCGTCGTAGACGTAGCCCTGGACCTCAGCAGCACGATGCGTCGAACAGCCTCCGCGCCGGATGCTCAGTACCAGATCGCATCGGCCGAGTCCTTCCAGCCCTCGTTCAGCAGGCGTCCGAATCAGCACTCATACTCGAAGCCGTGCGCGTCGCGGTCGCCGTAGCGATCGATGCCACCGAGGGCAAGACGATGGCGTTGCGCACGGCGATACCGAGCAGCACGTCGCCCGTCCAGTCGAAGGTGATCCCCAGGAGGATGATCCACAGCGGCGTCGATAGACCGAAGCCGTAGTACGGCGTGTGCCGCAGTTCGCCGCTATGCGCCAGTCGCCGGTCCACAGTTCATGAAGATCTTGCCCGGTACCAGCGTCGCGCCAGTCGTCGATCTCGGTCACCTCGTACGCGGCCAGGACGCCGAGTGTCTCGACCGCCGGCTCGAGCAGGAAGGCGACGGACTCGATGGCGGAGATGATCACGTCGCGCCGAACAGCGTCGCGAACCACCGGCACCGCCGCCGCGACGTCACGCTGGTCCGGGCCAGGACCGTCGTAACAGGGCGCCGAGCAGGTCCGCAACGGTTCGCTTTGATCACGAGGTTGAACAGGTGGTCGTCGCTATCGACGGCGTCGTGCCGCGACTCCCCGGCGTGATACGCGGCCTTCGTCGTGACGTCCAGCAACACCGAAGAGCACCCATGAGGTCGCCGGCGCCATGACGACCTCGGCGGCCCGGCTTCGCCCTGCAGCATCAGCGCCTCGCTACGACCACACCGTCCAGCGGATCGTCGCGGCCAGACCCCGGTTTCGAGGATCGACTCCAGCGCAGCCGCACCCGCTGCCGACGTCGATCAGGTCGTCGCCGGATCCGCGGGCTGACCTCGGTCGCCACCTCGGAGAAGGCGACGTCGGTCGAGCACCGGCTTCGTCGAGGCCGTCGTAGCGGAACGTGACCCGATCCCCCGTGACCGCCACCAGGAGCAGGGTGCCTCGCGACTCCCGCGGGTCGCCGCCAGACCTGGAGGTCGCGCCGTCGAAGTCGCGGGTCGAGCTCGACGTGATCCGCTCCGGCCGCGAGGCGTGGCTGGCGATGTTCAGCCGCTCCTCGAGCGCCTCGCCGGCGGTCGGCATCGCGCGGTGCCAATCGTCCAGCCAACCAGTACCGTCAAGCGGATGTCGACCTTGGCGTCGGTACCGGTCGGCGCTTCAGTTCGTCGAGCTGGATCCAGGCCGCGGATCGTCGCGCCCGTCGAACCCCCTGGAGCAGAACCAGCCGCCTCGCCGCCGACGCGCAGGATCGAGCACGACAGGATGCGCGTATCGCCGTGGTAGACACCGAGCCCGCGCAAATCCAGATCAATATCGCCGAACAGATCGGTCGGCTCATACGGTTGCCATCTACAACCTGACCGAACTTCGAGTCCGTCGCGCGCTCAACCAGCAGGACCCTCGGGTCGAGGAACCGGTACGGTCGCGGCGTCAGGCGGCGTCATCGGCTCCCGTCGCCCGAAGTCGTCGGCCTTGATCGCCATCGCCGGCGCGTCGATCAACGGATCGAGAAGATCACCCTGGAGCACGCCCCAGGACATCATCACCGTCATCTTCGATCCGATGATCGGTCACCCAGTTGTCCGGGACGTTGTAGAGTCGGACCTTCTCGGAGCAGTCGCCCGACCCGACCGTCGATTCAGCCGCACGACCGAATGACCACCCGCTGCTTTTGCAGCTGGCAGGATCTGGTGCAGTTGCTGCGACTGGCCGGCGCCGACATGGCCTTGGCCTTGTTCTTGTGCTGGCTCTGCTGGTCCTGGCTCTCGACGACACTATCGGGAGGTGCGTGATGCGGACCGCGGAGTCCGTCGTGTTCACGGGTTGGCCGCCCGGTCCGGATGACGCTACGTCGATGCGGAGGTCGTTGCCTCGTCGATCTCGACCTCGACCTCGTCGGCCTCGGGCATCACGATGACCGTCGCCGTCGAGGTGGTACGGCCCGACGACTCGGTCGAGGGAGCGCGCTGGATCGACGCCGCCTTCGAACTTCAGGCGGCTGTAGGCGCCGTCGCCGGCGATCTCGACGATCGCCTTCCTGATCCCGCCCGATGCCCGTCTCATTCTGGCTCATGAGGTCGTACGAGAGCTTGTGTCGGCATAGCGCAGGTACGTCCGGAGCAGCTCGTCGCGGAAGTGGCCGCCTCTTCACCCGCGCCGGCCCGGATCTTCGAGGAGTCACGTCGCGATCGTCGTTCG
>CAVZND010000002.1:0-95951 GCA_963776545.1 uncultured Chloroflexia bacterium
GCCGAGAACGCCCGCTACGCGGCCACGTTCGACCGGCCGAACCTCGAGCTCCCGCCGGCCCGCAAGCTGGCCGTCCTCGCATGCATGGACGCCCGACTCACGGTCGAGGACGTCCTCGGCCTGCGCTCGGGCGAGGCCCACATCATCCGCAACGCCGGCGGGCTCGCGACCGACGACGCGATCCGCTCGCTGGTCATCAGCCAGCAGCTGCTCGGCACCGAGGAGGTCATCGTCATCGAGCACACCGGGTGCGGGATGCTGACGTTCGAGGACGGGCCGGTGGCCGACTCGATCGCCGAAGCGACCGGCACCCGCGTGGACCTGCCGTTCCACGCCTTCCCCGACCTCGAGTCGAACCTGACCGCCCAGGTCGCGAAGATCCGCGCCCACCCCTGGATCAAGGACGTGCCGGTGACCGGCGTCGTCTACGAGGTCGAGACGGGGCGCCTTCGCCAGGTCGCCTGACCGCGCGAGCGCCCGCGCGTCAGTCCCACGCGGGGAGCAGCTGGCGTTCCAGCCACTCCCCGGGTTCCTGGCGCGGCCGGATGAGGGCCGCTCGTCCGGCCTGGACCAGCACCTCGGCCGGGATCGGGTGCGAGAGGAACAGCGGCATCGACTCCGTGAACCCATAGGCCCCGACGTCGAGGACCGCCACCAGGTCGCCGACGTCCGGGGTCGCCACGATCGCGTGCTGGCTGAAGACGTCGAGCCCCGAACAGAGCGGTCCGGCGACGGTCACCGGCGCCAGTCGCCCGTTCGAGGCCGTCTCCGCGCGCCCTGACAGGATGCGGATGCGGTGCTCCTGGCCGACCAGCGCCGGCCGCAGCAGGTGGTGGACGCCGCCATCGAGCACGACCACCGTCGAGCCATCGACGGTCTTGCGATCGACCACTCGCGCCAGGTAGGCGCCGGCCGGCCCGACGAGGAAGCGCCCCGGCTCGAGCAACAGTCGGGCCCCGGCGAGGAGCGGGTCGTCCGGCCAGCCAGCCACGATGGCCGCCAGGCCGCGCCCGAACCGCACGAGGTCGAGCGACTCCTCGTGGGCTTCGTACGGGATCCCGAGGCCGCCGCCCGCGTCGACCAGGCGGACGGTCGTGCCGGCCAGTGCGGCCAGCTGCCGGGCGGCCCGGACCGTGGACGCGACATGGTCGAGGAGCGCGGCCGCATCGAGGACGTTCGAGGCGCCGAAGCAGTGGAGCCCGAGCAGGTCGAGGTGCGGCGACCGGACGGCCTGCCGCGCCGCCACGACGAGGTCCGCCGCATCCATCCCGAACTTGCCCGCCCCGTCGTCGCCGACCAGGCGGACGCGCTCGAGCCGCGCGCCCTCGCTCATGGCCGCGCGGAGCATGACCGGGACGCGTCGGCCGGCCTCGGCGGCGATCGCTTCCAGGCGTTCCAGCTCACCGGGCGACTCGACCGTGATCGCGCGGATGCCGGCGTCGACGGCCGCGCGCAGCTCGTCGGGTCGCTTGCCGGGACCGGTCATCACGATGCGTGCCGGCCGGATCCCGGCCCGGAGCGCCGTCGCCAGCTCCCCGGCCGAGGCGACGTCGGCGCCCGCGCCGAGCAGGCCGAGGTGCGCGACGACGGCCAGGGCCGGGTTGGCCTTGACCGCATACGCGAGATCGACCACCGGGGGCAGGACGGCGCGCAGGGCGGCCACCTGGCCGTCGATGACGTCGAGGTCGTAGACGTACAGCGGCGTCCCGAACCGGGTCGCAAGCTCCTCCGGGGCCAGGCCGCCCAGACGGCCGGCCCGGAGGATCTCGTTGCGGGCCGGCGGTCGGCCGCGACGAGGACGGTCGATGGCGACCCCGGGAGGGGAGCCGCCATCGACCGAGGGGGGCATTCGGGTCAGGCTCATCGGAGGGCGTCCTCGAGGGCGACCCGCGCCGCGGTCCCGGCATCGCGGTCCTTGACGAGCAGGGCCACCGACGCCGACAGGCCGTGCTCCGCCGCGAAGGCACCCGGCACGGAACGGGCGCCCGGCACGACCACGGCATCGGCCGGCACGACCAGCGGCACCTCGGCGGTGCCGGTCAGGACCCGGCCGCGGACGAGGTCGTAGAGCCGCGACGTGCCGGTGAGCGTGACACCGGCCCCGATGACCGCCCGGTCCGGACGAGGACGCCCTCGAGGAGCGCGCTGCCTGCACCGACGAAGGCGTCGTCCTCGACGATGACCGGCCGCGCGCCGGCCGGTTCGAGCACGCCGCCGATCGTCACGCCCGCCGAGAGGTGGACCCGCGCCCCGATCTGGGCGCACGACCCGACGAGCACGTGGGAATCGACCATCGTGCCCTCGCCGATCCACGCCCCGACATTGACGTACGAGGGCGGCATGACCACGACCCCCTCGGCGAGGTGCGCGCCGCGCCGGACGGCCGTGCCGCCGGGCACGATCCGCCACGGCCCATCCGCCAGGTCGTCGCGCGGCGGGACGGCCGCCCGGTCACGGAACGTCAGCGGCCCGACGGTCCAGTTCCGCGTCGTCCGGTCGGCGAAGCAGGCGAGGATCGCGGTCTTCACGTCGGGCCGGACCCGCCAGCCACCGGGCGAACCCGGGTCGGGCTCGGCCGCACGGACGCGCCCCGACTCGAGGTCGTCGAGGATCGTGTCCGGGTCGATCGCGACCGACGGCGACCGCGGGGCGTGCTCGGTCTCGGTCGTCATGCGACCGCCTCGCGCGGCGTCGTGGCGCCCGCGACCGAGGTGCCGGTCGACGGCGCGGCGATCCGGCCCGCGGTCGGCTCGATGAGCCCCAGGGAACGGAGCGTCGCGGCCATCGCGGCCCGGCCCTCGGCCTCGAGCGGGAGCAGTGGCGCGCGGACGGCATCGCTGTCGAGCAGGCCCATGAGCATCAGCGCGGCCTTCGCCGGCACCGGGTTCGGGCCGCCCCGGAAGTTGCCCAGGAACAGCGGCAGCCAGCGTTCGTGCGCCCGCCGCGCCGCGTCCCAATCACCCGCGCGCGCCGCGGCGCACAACGCGACGAGCTCGCCCGGGACCTCGTTCGAGGCGACCGACACGACGCCATCGCCGCCCATCGCGAGGACCGGCAGCGTCCACGCATCGTCACCCGCGAGGACCGCGACGTCGCGCGGCCGGTCGCGGCAGATCCGCGCGATCTGCTCGAGGTTGCCGCTGGCCTCCTTGACGGCCACCACCCGCGGATGCTCGGCCAGCCGCAGGAACGTGTCCGCGTCGACGTTCGTGCCCGTCCGACCCGGCACGTTGTAGACGACGATCGGCAGGTCGCCCTCGTCGGCCACGGCGCGGTAGTGCGCGTCGAGCATCCGGCCGTCCGGCCGGTTGTAGTAGGGCGCCACGACCAGGGCCGCGTCGGCGCCGAGCTCGGCAGCGCGACGGGTCGCGCGGATCGTCGCCGCCGTGTCGTTCGTGCCGGTGCCGGCCACGACGCGGACGCGGGCACGCGACGAGCGCTCGCTCGCGACCTCGACGGTCGCGGCGATGAGTCGCTCGCGCTCGTTCTCGCTCAGGGTGGGGGACTCGCCGGTCGTGCCGCACGGGACGAGTCCGTCGATGCCGGCCAGGATCTGCCAGCGGACGAGACGGCGGAAGGCGGACTCGTCGAGGTCGCCGGCGGTCGTGAACGGCGTGACCAGGGCGGTGAACGCCCCGCGCAGCATCGGCCGGGTGAGGGCCGCGCCGTCGGTCGTCACGGTGGATGTGGTCGTTCGGGTCATCGGAGTGCTCCTCTCGGGTGGGTGGTCGGCCGCGTCAGGCGGCGATGGGGTCGCGAGCCAGCAGCTCGTCGACGATGGGATCGAAGGGATGGAGCCCGACCTCGCGCGTGGTCCGGGTCAGCCAGTCGGCGGCGGCCAGGATCCCGGCCGCGTACGAGGAGCGGTCGCGGGCGGTCAGCCGCAGCTCGACCGTCTCGCCCGGGGCATCGAAACCGACGAGGTGCATGCCCGGTGACGAGCCGGCCCGGATCGACACGACCTCGAGGTCGTCGGGTCCGGCCAGGCCCGGGTGGCCGTCGACGATCCGCCCGGCCAGGTCACGCGCGGTGCCGGACGGGCGGTCGAGCTTGGCGCGGCGGTGCCACTCGACGAGGTATGGATCGAACGCGTCCAGCCGGCCGAAGAGCGCGACGGCCGAGTCGATGAGCCGGCCGAAGAGCGCGACGCCGAGGCTGAAGTTCGAGGCCGCGACGGCGGCCGCCCCGCGTCCTCGCAGCAGGCCGTCGATCAGGTCGCGATCGGCGGACCAGCCGGTGGTCGCGATGACGAACCGACCGACGCCCGCGTCGAGCGCACTCGAGAGGTTGGTCGCGACGGCGTCCGGCCGGGAGGCCTCGACGACGACGTCGGCGCCGGCCAGGGTCGCCGGATCGTGACGCCCAGCGGCCGGCCGGCCGAGGACCCGGACGTCGTCACCGCGCCGGCGGGCGACTTCGGCCACGGCCGTCCCGAGGCCGCCGTCGCCGAGGATGAGGATGGTCTGCATGTCCGTGATCCCTCACTGCGTTCGTGAGGGGCCGCCGGGTGCGGAAGGTTCCAGACAACGAAATGCCGCGGTCACCGTCGTGGTGCCGCGGCCCCTGGAGCCTCCGTTCCCTGGAGGCCCCGGTTCGTCGTCGACGCGCCGTCAGAGCCCCAGGGCCCGTGCCTCCCGGCAGGGCCGCCAGAGCTTCTTCTTCGACTCCTCGGAGAAGATTCGGCGGTTCATATGCGGAACCATACGCATAAACGCCAGACCATGCAACCATTTCCGGTGTCTCCCTCGGACGCGAGCCGGCGCCGGCTTGCGAGCGGACCCCGCGGGTGGTACACATCGCCGGGTGTCCCCCAGATCCTCGATGCGGTCACCGGGCCCCCTCGACAACCTGCCGCGCCCGCTGTCCGAGCGAGAGCGCGCCGGTCGCGGTCGACGCCCGCTGCTGGCCGTCGGGACGGTCGCGATCGTCGTGGCCGCTGTCGTCGGCGCATCGCAATGGACGGGATCGGTCGCGCTGCCGGCGGTCGGCCAGGTGGCCGGGGCGATCGCCACGCCGGAGCCGGCGGCGAACGCAGGCGGTAGCGACGGACCGGCCGGTGAGCCCACCGCCGCCGCCGGACGCGCCGCGACGGCGATGGACGGGACGGACGTCGCCCGCCAGCGCCCCGACGCCCCGCCGGTCTCGCGCCTCTCCGGCTATCGCTGGCCGCTCCCGCACGCCCGCGTGACGCTGCCGTTCGGCCCGTCCCCGTGGGGATCGCGGGTGGTGAAGGGTCAGCACTTCCATGACGGCGTCGACCTCGCGACGTTCTGCGGCGACCGGATCGTCGCGGCGCACGACGGCGTGGTCCTGGCCGCCGGTCGCCACTACGACAAGGTGATGGGTTGGGACGGCGACCTCGGGCCGTACCTGGCGAGGCTCGACAAGAAGCGGCTGTGGGCCACGCTGCCGATCGTCGTCGTCATCGACGACGGCAACGGCTATCGCAGCATCTACGCCCATTTCGGGAAGATCACCGTGAAGCGCGGCCAGACGGTCGAGGCCGGCAAGCTCATCGGCTACGAGGGCGCGACCGGCCGGGCGTCCGGCTGTCACCTGCACTACGGCCTGTTCAGCCCGGCCGAGCGGGACCGCTTCGGCATCGACGCCGCGGTCGCCAAGCGGATGAAGCTGCCCCGCTACGAGGTGGCGCGGATCGACCCGCTCCTCGTGCTGCCGCCCCGGACCAAGGCGCCCAAGCCGACGCCGAAACCCGATCCGAACGCGAAGCCGACCCCCACGCCCTCGCCCGAAACGGTGGGCTGACCGGGCGACACGGGCCCGCCGCTCGCCACGGCTTCAGCGAGGCGGCGTCACGCGCCGGTAGCGCCGGGCGATGAGCCACCACGCCGGGATGGACGCGAGGGCTTCGGAGACCGACAGGACGCGGCCGTCGCGGCTCTCGAGCGAGAGCAAGGCATCGGCGGAGGAGGCGTCGGCCGGTCGCGCGTCCACCTCGGCCAGGTCGATGGCCACGACCCCCGGTTCGGGGCGACCGAGGGTCGCGACGAGCGCCTCCGGCCGGTCGCCCGCCTCGTACTCGGCCCGGACCTCCAGGTCGGATCGCCAGGTGGGTTGGCGGAGCAGGACCGCGCGCCAGCCGTCCGCGATGGCCCCGGTCACGGTCCCGTCGCCAGGTGACGGGCGGGTCGCGACGGATTCGCCCCGTGCCCAGCGGGCGGCCTGGTGGAGCAGCGCGTACTCGTCGAGGTCGGCGTAGGCGCCCAGCCGATCCACCGGCGAGCCCTCGCCGAAGATCGCCCGGACCGATGGCTCGAAGAGCCCGGCCAGGTCGAGGTCGATGGCCCGAACGGTCCGGTGGAAGTAGACCTGCTGGTACATGAACCGCCGGGCGGTCAGGAACATCTCGAGGGCGCCCAGGCCCGGTTCGTACAGGGTCAGGCCGCGCTCCGAGACGAACGTGTAGCGCCGCAGCCGCTCGACGTCCACGGGCCCGACGGCGACGCCGGTGATGTAGGCGTCGCGACGCACGTAGTCGAGGTTGTCCACGGTGAAGACGCCCGACAGCAACGGCTGCAGCCAGCGGACCCAGCGCGGCATCGCGGCGTCCGCGAGCGCCGGCTTCGAGATCAGGAATGCGACCCAGGCCGGATCGATCGCCTCGTCGTCGGCGAACGCGTCGCGCTCTGCCACGTCGCCGGGCGCCCGCCGAAGACCCCGCAGGAGCGGGCCGAGCTCGTCCTCGATGATCCGGCCCGAGAGGTCCTCGTGGCTCAGGCGTTTGCCGTCGGGACGGCGCGGGTCGGCCGGCGCCGGGAAGGCGGCCAGCACCTGCTCGTCGAAGAAGTGAGCGAACGGGCCGTGCCCGACATCGTGCATGAGCCCGGCCATCCGGAGCGTCTCGACGACGAGGCCTTCCGAGGGAACCGGCTCGCCCGCGCGGACCAACTCACCGCGGAGGCTCGGGTACAGCGCCCTGGCCCAGCGGCCGGCCTCGTGCATGACGCCAAGGCCGTGGGTGAAGCGCGAGTGCTCGGCCGTCGGGAAGACCCAGCGCGCGCTCTGGAGCTGGCTGATCCGGCGGAGCCGCTGCAGCCAGGTGGTGTCGAGGACGTCCTGCTCGGCGACCTCCTCGTCCGGCAGCCCGATCGCCGCCGACTCCTCGCGGGTCAGGCGCTTCGTGAGCTCGACATAGCCGTGGATCGGATCGGCGATGAGGTTGACCGCGGCGAACTGGTGGCGTTTCACGAGGGCGCCTGCCCGTACCTGGCCGCCGCCCGGACGTGTGTCGCGGCGACGTCGGCTCGTAGGGCCTCGGGCTCGAGGACCTCGACGTCGTCGCCCCACGACAGGACCCAGAGCCGGATCTCGATCGTGCCGGCGACGGTGACCTGCCAGCGCAGCGAGCCGTCGGCGGCGGTCTCGGCGGTCTGGGTCGGGTGCCAGCGCGTCTCCATGACCCGGGCCGCGACGTTCGGGGTGAACCGCAGCACGACGGTCGTCGGTGCCTGGTCCGCGATGATGTCCCAGGCCGGCCGCAGTTCCTCGGTCGTGCCCGCCGGATCCGGCGGCTCGAAGGTCCGCGGTGTCAGCGCGGCCTCCGCGATGCGCTCGATCTTGAACGTCCGGATGGCGCCGCGCTCCTCGTCGTAGCCCATCAGGTACAGCGCGTGCGTCTGGAGTGACGGTTCGATGAGATACGGACGGACGGTCGCCCGCCGTGGGGAGGCCCCGCCGTCATAGCGTGCCGGCTGGTAGTCGATCGTCACGACGCGGCGCTCCGCCCAGGCCTTGGTCAACAGCCGGACGTGCTCGTTGAAGGCCGAGTCCCGGGGCGCGGTCGACATGATGTCGAGCGTCCGCTCCACGTACTCCCCGAGCGCCGGCGGCAGCCCGACGGCGAGCTTCTCGAAGGCGGCCGCCAGGTCCGGGTCGTACTTGTCGGCGTAGCGGACCATCAGCCTGGCCGACAGGACGACCGCCATCGCCTCCGACTGCGTGAGCTTGAGCGGCGGCAGGAAGGCCTTGTCCGCGTCGACGCCCCAGAGGCCGCCCTCGGCCCAGACCGGCACGCCGATCTCCTCGTCGATGGCGCGCAGGTCGCGGTACACCGTGCGCACGGACATGCCGACCCGCTCGGCGAGGTCGCTGGTCCGGATCCCGTCGGGATGGGCCTGGAGGATGGCCAGCAGCCGGGTCATGCGCGCCAGCCGGTCGCGCTTGGCGCCGTAGCGGTCCCGTTCGTCCTCGGCCGTCATCGAGCCGGAGGATAGATGACGACGTCGCGGCTGCGTTCGGTCGCCGTCAGGTCGACGGCGACCTCGCCGACGATGGCATCGGCGCCCAGGTCGGCGGCGTCGCCCCCGGCATCGCCGACCACCTGGCCGACCTGCCCGTCGAGGAAGACCCAGTAGTCGAGCTGGCCGCGCCAGCGATGGAGATCGGCATCGCCGACCAGCCAGCGGATCTGCGGGAAGGCGGCCTCGAACGTCGGGCCGTCCACGGCCACCCGGCAGCGGCGCGCCCGGGCGCCTTCGATGACCTCCACCCCGCGGTCCTCGGCGGTCGCCCGGTTGCCGGGCGTCAGCGCGGTGGACAGCACCTGGAGGTCGATGCTCCCGTTCGCGACCCTCGTCGGTTCGACCGTGATCCAGCCGCCGCCGGGCTCCCGCGCCCAGGCGGTGTCATCGATGCGCGCCGCGCCGGCCTGTCCGAGCCGGCGGTCGGTCGCGACGTAGGCGGTCCATCGGAAGTCCCCGCCGTCGCGCGCACCGATGAGGTCGACCGAGCCGATCGGCCGAAGGTCCACGGTCCCGGTCAGCTGGTTGGAGAGGCGCGCCGACGGCCCGGCGGCGAGCGGCGCGTCGCAGAGCGGCGGTTCGCCTGCCGCATCGGTCGGTCCGAAGCGCGACGACGCGAGCACCGTGTCCCGGACGGCCAGCTCGTTGGCGACGGCCGCGCCGGCGAAGAGCGACGCCGAAAGCAGCGTGAGGGCGACCGCGATGAGCGCCCCGTCGAGGAACCGCCGGCGCCGGAGCGAACCCGCGCCCCGCAGGCGCCGGGCGATCCCGAGGCCGCTGAACAGGCTGGTCGCAGCCAGGGCCAGGAGCCACGGGTAGGCGGCCTCGAAGGACGGCAGCAGGGTCTGCGAGCCGAGCGCCCGGATCTGCTCGATGACGCCAGCGATCGAGGGGATCAGGCACAGGAGGGCGGCGATGCCCAGCCACACCATCCCGGCGAACGCTCCGTTGCCGCGGGTCACCGGCGGCCAGACGAACCCGGCGAGCGCGATGGCGATGGGCACGGTCATGGTCAGCCCGACCAGCACGTCGAGCGGCCCGCCCGGCCGATAGGCGATGAGCACGAGAGCGGCCGCCACGAGCCAGCCGGCGACAAGGGCGGCACCGACCAGCCGAAGCTCGAATCTGCGAACCCGCATGCGGCCGAGTCTAGCGGTGGACACCGCAAGTACGGGGTGGGCTATGACCCTCGGGTCATCGCCGCGGGACCCTCCTTGCCGTGGACTAGCGGCACCGCAGCGGGCTGGCCGATGCGGGGGGACCACAGGGACCGAGGAATCGTGGGACATGGCAGGCCAGGCACCGCGCGGGTCACGGGGACACGGGGGGCCGTCTCGCCGCGCCTCGTCCTTGGCCATCCCCGCGGCGCGATCCGCCCGCGTCCCTGGATCCGCCTCTCCTCGGTCGAGGGCGTCGGCGGCGACCAAGGACCGGCTGGCCAAGCTGGCCCCGCGCCAGACCTACCGGAAGCTGACGGGCCTCGGACTCACGGCTGACGAAGCGGCCGACCTGACCGCGTTCATGTGCGGCATCCCGCTCGACGGAGCGCACTGGTCGATCCGCCAGGTCAACCAACTCCTGTTCCTGCGCGAACTGAAGCGGACCGGCCGCTTCGGCCCAAGAGACGGGCGGCCGAGCCGGCCCGACTGACCCTCGATTCATCCGGCAGAGACGGCGAATCCCTCCTCCCGTCGTCGATGCCACCGCCCGAAGCGGCGCCGAGCCTCCTCCCGGCACCGCTTCGGGCGGTCCTCATGTTCGGCCCCGCGCGCCCCCGTTCCGCGTCCGCTCGGCACTTGGGTACCATCGGCACCCATGCGTCGACCCGTCATCACCTTCGTGACCGATTTCGGTCCGTCCGCCCCGGCCGTGTGTCGCGGCGTCATGTACGGCATCTGCCCGGACGCGACCATCATCGACATCAGCCACCAGGTCCCGCGCTACTCGATCCGCGAGGGGTCCGGAACGCTCGTGTTCGCGTTGCCGTACATGCCGGTCGGGATCCACGTGGCGGTCGTGGACCCGGGCGTGGGCACGGAACGGCTGCCGGTCGCCCTCCGGACCGGGCGCGGCGACGTCCTCATCGGCCCGGACAACGGCCTGCTGACCGCGGCGGCCGACGCGCTCGGCGGCATCGCCGAGGCACGCTCGATCCAGAACCGCGACCTGATGCTGCCGGTCATCTCGTCGAGCTTCCACGGCCGCGACATCTTCTCGCCGGTGGCCGCGCACCTCGCGTGCGGCACTGACTACGCCACGGTGGGTCCGACCGTCCCCGTCGATTCGCTGCGCCGACTCCCGGTCATCACGCCGACGATCGGCGACGGCGTGCTGGGCTCGGTCATCGTCCACATCCTGATCTTCGGCAACCTCACCCTCATCGGCAGGCCCGCCGACCTGGAGGCGGCGATCGGCCCGCTGACGCTCGGCCGGCCGCTGGAGCTCGAATTCCCGGCCCACGACGGCGCACCGGCGGTCGTCGAGCGGACGGTGTGGGAGCAAACGTTCGGCCGCGTGCCGGCCGGCGCGTCGCTGCTGTACGCGGATTCGGAAGGTCAGCTCGCATTCGCCGACAACCAGGGCGATGCCGCGGCCCGCCTGGGTTTGGCCGTGGATCGGCCCGTCCAGATCCGCCCGGCCTGAGCCGATGACGGCGGAGCCGCCGCTCGTCGAGGTCGACGGCCTGACCTTCCGCTACCGCCGCGCGACGGAGCCGGCCATCACAGACCTCTCGCTGACCGTGTCGCCCGGGCAGGTCATCCTGGTCGCCGGGCCGTCCGGCTGCGGCAAGAGCACGCTCATCCGCGCCATCAACGGCCTCATCCCGCACGCCTACCCGGGCGAGCTCAGCGGCGCCGTTCGGGTGGAGGGCCGGGCCACGACCGAGCTGAAGCTGCGGGACATCGCCCGGACCGTCGGGACCGTCCTCCAGGATCCGGCCAAGCAGATCGTCGGGGCCACGGTCGAATCCGAGCTTGCGTTCGGTCCCGAGAACATGGGCACGCCGCGCGAGGAGATCCGCGACCGGATCCGGGACGTCGCCGAGCGCGCGGGGATCGAGCCGCTCCTGGGTCGCGAGACGGCTGCGCTGTCAGGGGGCGAGCGCCAACTGCTGGCGATGGCCGGGATCCTGATGATGCAGCCCCGGCTGTACGTCGTCGACGAGCCGCTCGCCAACCTCGATCCGGCGACCGCGGAACGCTTGCTCGACATCCTACGAGCCCTCGCGGACCGGGGCGACGCCATCGTCATCGTCGAACACCGCGTCGAGGAGGCCATGCGCCTTCGGCCGGACCTCGTGCTCTATCTCGAGGAGGGGCGCGAGCGGTACCTGGGTCCGATGGACGGATTCCTCGCCATCGCCGATCCCGAGGCGGTCAAGCTCCCGTTCGACGTCGTCCTCGAGCGCATGCGGTCGGCTCCGGAGACGCCGGCCGCGGACGAGCCGGGCGTGACGCTCGCGACCGTGTCAGCCCAGCCCGCGACGGAGATCGTGCCGCGCCTCGAGTTCCGAGCCGTACGGGCATCCATCGGTGACCACGAGATCCTCCATGGCGTGGACGCGAAGCTCGGCCCGGATGAGGTCGTGGCCGTCCTCGGCCCGAATGGCTCCGGCAAGACGACGCTGTTCCGTACGGCGATGCGGCTCCTGAAGGTCACCGACGGGGGCGTCCTCATCGACGGGTCGTCGATCGCCGAACGGACCACGGCCGAGCTCGCGACCGAATTCGGGTACGTGTTCCAGAGCCCGAGCCAGATGCTCTTCTCGAAGACCGTCGAGGACGAGCTGCTGTTCGGGCCACGGAACCTGGGTCGCGATCCGGCGGAGTTCGAGACCCTGGTCGACGATTGCCTGCGGCGCACGTCCCTCGACGGCCTCGAGGACATCCGGACCCGGCCGCCGCTCGCGATGTCCTTCGGCCAGCAGAAGCGCCTGGCCCTCGCGATCGCGCTGGCCCTGCGACCCGCCACGCTCGTGCTCGACGAGCCGTCAGCCGGACAGGATCACCGCACCGCCGCCGCGTTCATGCGCGAGGTCCTGGCCATCCCCGGGCTGCGCAGCCTGTACTTCGTCACTCACGACGTGGACCTTGCATTGACCCATGCAGACCGTATCCTGTTGTTCAGGGAGGGCCGTGTCGTGGCCGACGGCGCCCCGATCGAGGTCATCGCGGACGCTGCGCGCTGGAGGGCGTGCAACCTGCGGATGACGTCGTTGATGCAGGCCAACGTCCATCGAGGGACGGCGGGACATCGGTTCCTCGATGCCGAAGCGCTCGCGCGGCAGATCGTCGCCCACGATCGGGGTCGCGACCAACGAGCGGAAGGAGGCCGTGGCGGTGCGCTGTTGACCGAGTCCTGACCCGACCTGCCAACCCCTGGCACCGAACCTTCTGGAGGGAAGATCAGTGACTGCCATCTCGTCACCCCAGCCGAATCGCCTCTGGGAAGTGACCTCGCGGACCATCGTCTATGCCGCCATCGGCGCGGCGCTCTACGGGATACTCCTCGTGGCCCAGGTCCCGATCCCGGGCAGCACCGTCTCGGTCCGGCCGGCCTTCGCACTCGTGCCGTTCTTCGGCTACGCGTTCGGCCCGATCGTCGGGTTCTTCACCGGCTTCGTCGGCAACGCCATCGGCGATCAGATCTCGGGCTGGGGCGCCCTGACATCCTGGAACTGGAGCCTCGCCAACGGCTTCGTCGGCCTCATCGCCGGCCTCGCGCCGCTGTATCTCTCCCGCTGGGTCAACGGCTCGCTCCGTGATCGCGCCATCGGTGGCGCCGTCGCCGGCTCGATCGCGGTCATCGTCGGATTCCTGTTTGTCTTCACCGATGCCATCCTGCAAGGCCTCGACATCGGGACGATCCTCACGACGCTCTACATCCCGGTCATCGTCGGCGACCTGATCGGGACGATCATCCTGGTCCCGATCCTCGTCTACGCATGGGAGCCGGTCAAAGCCCAATTGGGCCGCTAGCTCGGGGGTAGGGGCGGCCCCATGAACATCGCCCCGCGCTATCTCGGCCGGGGATCGTGGCTCGCACGCCGCGATCCCCGTGTCCTGATCGTCGTGATCGCCCTCTTCATCTTCACCGTCCTCCAGGTCTGGGACGGCCGAGTCGTCTTCGCGCTGCTCCTCGTCTCGGTCGGTTACTACCGGACGGCGGGCATCCCGTGGCGCCAGATCCGACGCAATTGGGCCGTCGTCTTCGTGTTCATCGGGCTGCTCGTGACGGTCAACTCGTTCATCTTCGGTGGGGATGTCCAGGACATCCCGGTCGAGGAGCAGCACGTCTTCTTCTATCTGCCGATCCTGGGTACGCCGGTCTCGGCCGAATCCCTGTCCCTCATGGCCACGCTGTTGATGCGATACCTCGCGATGGCGACGATCGGGTTCCCACTGGCCTTCGCCGTCGCCCCGGCCGACTTCGGCGTCTCGTTCAAACGGCTTGGCGTGCCGGACAAGTTCGCGTTCGGCATCGACCTGACGTTCCGATTCCTGCCGTCGCTCGTCGCCGACCTGCAGACCACCGTGGATGCGCAGCGGATCCGGGGCTACGACTGGGCGGGCGGCAAGGCCGGGTTCCTTACGCGGGTCCGGCGTTCGACACCGGTCATCGTGCCGACCCTCGTGAACGCGATCGCCGGCGCCGAGGACACCATCGACGCGATGGACCTGCGCGGATTCGGCACCGGGAAGAGGTCCTGGCTGCGTCACCTGACCTTCCACCGACAGGACTGGCTCGTCGTCGGGTTCTTCGCGACGCTCCTCGTCGTATTCACGATCCTTGGGTTCGCCGGCGTGACGTCCGAGCTCTGGACACCGCCGTTCCTCATCGAGCTCGCGGGCGGCTGACGAGCGTCCTGCCGCGCCGGCGCGTGCCCCGCCGATCGCATCGGTCAGCGGCGGGACGCCGGCCCTCGAGCCGCGTCGACAAAGACCGAGAAGAGCCGGCGGAACGCCGGCGACGTCGACTCCGGCCGCTCCGGATGGCATTGGACACCGATGAGGAACCGTCCGTCGGCCGCCTCGAGCCCTTCGACCAGCTCGCCGAGCGGGCTGGACGCGAACGCGTTGGCGACGAGGCCGGGCGCGAGGTCCGAGGCCCGGATGCCCTGGTGGTGATACGAGTTGACGGTCAGCGCCGCGCCGCGGGCGTTGGTCGGGAACAGGATCCGCGTCAGCCGGCTGCCGGGTGCGAGGCGGAGCGGGTGGGTGGCCGCGGGACCGATGCCCCAGCCCGGACCCGCGTGGGCCTCGACGTGCTGGACGAGCGCACCGCCTGAGAACACGTTGATCGCCTGCATCCCCCGGCAGATGCCCAGGATCGGCACGCCCCGGTCGCTCGCCGCGGTCCACGCCGCGTGCTCCAGGGTGTCGCGCTCCGGCTCGGTGGCGACCGCGCCCACGCTGGCCCGGCCGTAACGGGCCGGATCGACGTCGGCGCCGCCGCACAGCAGGAGCCCCTCCATCCTCGCGAATGCCGCCGCCCGTTCGGGTTCGGTGGAAGTCGCGGTGAGCAGCACCGGGTGGCCGCCGGCCGCGGTGATCGCCGTGGCGTAGAGCGCGTTCTTGCGCGCGACGAGGTCCGGGTCGCTCGACGTCGCCGGGTCGGCGACGGTCAGCACGATCGGCGGGCTGGATGCGACGGGCCGCTGCACCTGGGCAGGATACCGGCGTCGCGCGCGAACCCAGGTGGGCCAGTCAGGCGGTCGGGCTGGGGCTTTCCGGCGGCAGGGTCGGCCGGGGCGTAGGTCTCGGCGTCAACTCGGGCAGCGCCTCGGGGTCGACCTCCTGGTTCGGGAGGAGCTGCAGGACCCAGCCGACCTCCAAGCGATCGGGCTGGTACTTGGGCGAATCCGGGTCGAGCGACGGGTAGGTGTTCCGGTTCCAGTAGGCGATGCTCCGACCGCTGGTCCCGAAGCGCTTCGCGATGCGGACGAGCGTGTCACCCGCCTTGACCGTGTATGTGGCGAACGTCGGGCCGGGCGTCGGCGTCGGGCGGACGAACGAGGGGGTCGGTGTCGGGCCGGCCGGAGTCGGGACGGGTGTCGGCTCGCCGGCGGCCGCGGATCCATCAGGTGACGGACTGAGTCGGTTGGCCGGCGTCGGCACGCAGGCCGCCACCACGACCAGGAGCATCGCCGAGAGGAGCCGCCGGACGCGCATCGTCGCGTGCATCGTGACGCATCTTGCGCCCGAGCCGCATCCGACGCGTCAGTCGATGGGGTGGCTCGGCGGGTCGACCGGCGTCGGGGCCTGGAGCGAGAACTCCGCGGCGAGCGCGAGGCCTTCGGCGGCGGTGGCGATCCGGTCGCGACCGCCGCGCTTGGCGACGAAGCAGGCGCGGTCGGCGGCGAGCAGGACGGCGGCGGCCGTCGAGCCGTCGTCCGGGAAGCTCCCGATCCCGATCGAGGCCGTGATATCACGGCCGACGGCCTTCACGGCGTGGCTCGCCCGCTCGGCGACGTGCATCGCCCCGGCCGCGTCGGTGCCCGGCAGGAGGAACGTGAACTCGTCCCCGCCGTAGCGGAAGATCTGGTCGGACTCGCGGCCGGCCCGAACGAGTTCGGCGGCGATCTCCTGGAGCAGCCGATCGCCGGCCTGGTGGCCAAGGCTGTTGTTGACGTCCCGGAAGTCGTCGAGGTCCAGCATGATCAGGCTGAAGGACCCGCCGGTATGGACGCTCCACTCGAGGCGGTCCTGGAAGGTCCCGTGGTTGAGCAGGCCCGTCAGGTCGTCGGTCTGCGCGCGCAGCTCCACCGCCCGGAAGACCTCGGCGTTCTGCAGGGCGATGGACACCTGGGCGGCGAACAGCTGCACCAGCTCGAACTCGTCGTCCGAGAACGCGTTGCCGACGCCGAGTCGCTCGATCGTGAGCACGCCGATCGCCCCCTCGCGGCCGCGCAACGGCACGACGATGAGGCTGCCGTCGAGGGTCTCCTCCTCGCGGAAGTGGTTGACTCGCGGGTCGTTCCGCTCGTCGGCGATGTAGGTCGGCTCGTTGTGCTCGACGACCCACGTCGCGATCCCGGTCTCGCCCGGCTCCCAGGGCTCGAGGTAACCCGCAGCGTGCACGCCGCGGGCCGTGAGCGGGGTGAGCAACCCCGTCGAGGGATCCACGACCTCGATCGCGACGTTGTCGCAGGCGATCAGGCGCAGGAGCCGCTCGGTGATGCCGTCGAGGACGGCGCGGCTGTCGAGGGTCGTGAGGATGGCCTCGGTGATCTGCAGCAACTCGCGCTGGCTCTGTACCTGGCGTTCGAGGGCAGTGCTCTGCTCGCGCAATCGTTCGGTCGTATCGGCGGTCGCCATCGCCCCGGCGGCGAAGCTCGCGTAGATCACGAGGAGGCGCAGGTCGTCGGCGGTGAACTGGTCGAGGCCCAGCTTCGAGAGGACCAGGACCCCGAGCACCTGGTCGTCGAAGATCATCGGGGCGAGGAGCATCGACTCGTCGAGGTCCTCCTCGGTCCCCGGGATCGTGTCGGCCCGCGGATCATTGGCGGCATCCCCGAGGATCTGGGCCACGGCGTGCTCAGCCACCCAGCCGGTGATGCCCTCGCCGACGGACACCCGGAGCTGGTCGAGGGTCTCGTCGAAGTACTCGCCGACCTGGCCCTTGATCGCGACCGGGATGAGGTCGGTGCCGACCAGCCGGTACACCCGGACGTTGTGGTAGTCGATCAGCTGGTTCAGCTCCGTGGCGATGGCCATCCCGATCTCGTGCACGCTCGACAACCGGTTCAGGCGGGTCCCGAGCTGCTGGATCGATCCCAGTTGCGCGGCCCAGGTCGCCATCCGCTCGAAGTCCTGCGCGGCCCGGATGGCGACGCTGGCCTGGGTCGCCAGCGCGGCCATGGTCTCGAGATCGTCCTCGGTCCACGGGTGGGGCCGGTCGTGGTAGACGTTGAGCAGCCCGAGCAGCTCAGGGCCGTCGAACAGCGGCGCCGTGCAGATGGAGTCGTAGCCTTCCTGGACCACCGCGGCATGCACGCCTTGACCACGGGGGTCGTCCCGATAGTTCGTGGCGAACATCGGTTGCCGCGCGGCCACCGCAACGGCGGGCAACGAGCGGGACGGGAAGTCGCGGACGCTCGCGAGGTAGCTCGCGGACAGGCCGCGACTCACCTCGGCGACGGCGCTCCCGTCCGGTCGCTGGAGGAAGACGGCGCCACGATCGGCCTCGAACAGGACCATCGCGTGGTCGACGAGGCCCGACAGGATGCGGTCGAGGTCGAGACGACTGCCGATGTCGCCGGCGACCCGATGGAGCGCCTCCGCGCGATGCAACTGGTGCGCAACCTCGTCGCGTCGCCGCGCCACCGATACGATCGTGCCGACGGCGTTGGCGATCACCGACGCCACGTCGCCGTCGCGTGACTCGAGGTCCCCGGCCACGTCGCCGACGATGTGCAGCACGCCCCACGGGCCCCCGAGCGACGGGATGACGACCGCGAGTTCGGGTCGCTCGCCCGAGAGGATGGCGAGGGGCGCGCCGAGCCCGTCGCTGCCGGTCGAGGCCCGGCCGCGGCCCTGGTCGGCCGGGTCGTCGGGATAGGCGGCCGCTGCCAGTGCTGCGCCAAGGACGCCGAACGCCCTCGGACGATCGACCAGGCGCTGCGCCCCGACGTCCGGGGCCCACGCCAGCGAGAACGGGACGAGGCGGTCGTCGCGCAATTCCCAGATCGCGACGAGATAGTGGTCGTACGCGTCACGGATGAGCGCGGTGGCCCTGGTGAGATCCTCGTCGAGGTCGTCAGGCTCGCTGGCCAGACGAGAGATCGCGTCGATGAGGGCGAGGTCCACGGCATGACGCTCGGTCGCGAGCGGGTCGGGCGTCGGCCGCGTCGCGTCCATCGTCCGGCGATCCGCCACCAGTCCGAGAGCGTGACCGCCGCGCCGACCGCCGAGGCCGGGGACTGTCGCCAGGCCGGTCGGATCCGGCGCCCCCGACTCGGCCGCCGCGAGGAACCGCTGCAGGTCCCCGAGGCGGTATCGACGATCGCCGCGCGGGTTGATCCGGTAGTAGCGCAATCGACCGGCGTCGCTCCATGCCCGGACCGTGTTCGGATGCACCCCCAGCAGGCGGGCAGCCTTGGTGACGGTCAGGGTCGCATCGATCGGTCGTGACGGAAGGGCGGTGTTCAACGGCTCATCTGGAGGAAATGTGAACTCGACGGGCCGAGCCTACCAAGCTCACAGTTCTTGCCAATAGTCCGATGGTCCCGGGACCGCCTCGCCGGCGCCATCGTGCGGCGCATAATCCGGAGTCCAAGGACCCGGGCTCGGTCGAGGGCGTCGTCCCGGGGGCGTTGCGGGAGAGGGTGATGGGCATCGACGACGACGCTGCGCGAGTGCGCTCGCGACGAGCGATCCTGGTCGGGGCGATCGGCGGGCTTGCCGGGCTGGTCGGGAGCCGGATCGCCTGGCCCGACGAGGCGGACGCGGCCGCCGGCCACGCCATGCTCCTTGGGCGTTCGAACAGTGCGGGGACGAAGAACACGGCCCTGACCACCAAGACCACCGGGCACGCGCTGAAGGTGACTCAGAAAGGCACCGGGACCGCACTCCGCGGCACCAACACACTCGGCACGGGTATTAGCGGCGCGACGGCCAACAACACCAAGTTCGGCGTGGATGCGGCCAACACAGCGTCGACTGCCGGGGCGGGCGCCGCCATGCGTGCCACCGGTGGCGCCAACCCTGGCCTCATCGCGACGAGTGTGGGTGTGGCCGTCAACGCGACGTCGCCAAGCGGTGTCGGCATCCAAGGCTCGGGAGGCTACGGCGCGATCCTGACCGGAACCTCGATCGGGGCGTACGCCACCGCTCAAGGCTACGGCGTGTACGGCTCAGGCTCAGGCACAGGCTCATACGGTGTGGTCGGATTTGGCACTTCGGTCGGGACGTATGGAGCCGGACCCACGGGCGTCTATGGCACCGGCAACACCTACGGGGTCGTGGGCAGCACCACGAACGTGAACAGCGATTCCGTCCGGGGAGACGGTGGGCAGTACGGCGTCCACGGAGTCAACGGCCGGACCGCCGGCGTGCGCGGCGACTCCGGGTATGTGGGTGCCTGGGGACAAGCCACATCGTATGGCGTCTATGGCCTGGCCACCGACGGCGTGAATCAGAGCTACGGGGTGTACGGACAAGCCTCCAACGGCGCCTCGTTCGGGATCTGGTCCCAGGGGAACATGCACGTCGCCGGGACGCTGAGTAAGACGGCCGGGGCGTTCAAGATCGACCATCCACTCGACCCCGAGGGCCGATGGCTCCTGCATTCCTTCGTCGAATCGCCGGACATGATGAACGTCTACAACGGCACGGCCGAGCTCGACGACGCGGGCAAGGCGACGGTCAAGCTGCCGGCGTATTTCGAGGCGTTGAACCGGGCCTTCCGCTATCAGCTCACGGCCCTCGGTGCACCGGCGCCGAACCTGCATGTCTCGCGCGAGATCGACAAGAACGCCTTCGCCATCGCGGGGGGAGCGGCGGGCCAGAAGGTGTCGTGGCAGGTCACCGGGATCCGGCAGGACGACTACGCGAAGGCGCACCCGATCAAGGTCGAGACCGACAAGGGGGCATCGGAACGGGGGACGCGCCAGTTCGTCCCGAAGGGGTCCAAGGCCCGACTCATGACGGTCGGCCCCGCCGGAGCGCACGACAAGCAACCAGCCACGCCGACCGCTGTCCCAGACAAGGTGTCACCCCCCAACCACTGACGACAGCGATCGAGCCAGGAGGTCGACCTCAGGCCCGGCGCCCGCCCGTGAGCCGGATATAGACGAGCGTGATGGCGAGCGTCGCGATCCCGATCGCCAGCACGGCCAGCACGGCGAAGGCCGGGTCGCCGACGAGGCCCGGGCCCTGGCCGGAGCTGCGCGGGTCACCGCCGGCGGCCGGGCTCGGTGAGGCCGCGAACGCGACGCCGGCCGCCACAAAACAGGCCGCGATGGCGGCCGGCAAGGCACTGAGCGGACGTCGGACCGCGTCGCTCATACGACCGCCCCGACCAGGGCCCAGGCCAGCGCAAGGCTGATCAGGACGAGCCCGCCCGCCAGGCAGAGCGCCCCGACCAGCGGGCGGCGTGAGCCCGATCCACCGAGGATCCGCATCGCCTCGTCCCGCTCGAGCGTGGTCAGGATGAGCGGTCGCCCGAGGCCGGCGGTCATGACGGGCTTGCCATCCGGCCCCGGAGACGGGACGCCCAGGACGATCGCGTGCTCGACCGACGAGACCTGCTCGACGAGCAGTCGCACGGGCGTCGTCGGGCCGGTTCCCGCGGGGACACGGTCCGGGGCGTCGCCGGCGGTCCCGACGGACTCGCGCGGGATGACCACGAGCCCGGCGTCGAGCGCGTCGCCGTCGACGGCGATGGCGTCGAGGCCGTCCCGGACCGAGAAGGGGACCACCTCGCGCCCGTCCTCGAAGGCGCGCCAGACGCGGCCGTCGCGCACCTGGAGGCGAGTCCGCCGCAGCACGAGCGGGCGATGGGCGTCGTCCTCGAACTCGTTCTCCGCATCGACGCGGCCGGCGATCCGGACGTATCGAGCCGAGCCCTCGCTCAGCGCCACGGCGTCCGCGACGCTCACCGCGGGCGTGGAAGCGAGCAGGCGGCCGACGCGGAACCGCGGGCCGAACGAGCTCAGCACGAGCCACCCGGCGACGAGCGCGAGCAGCCCGGCGACGAGGAGGATCAGGGGGGTCACGGCCGCGATGATAGCGCCGGACATGGAAGGGCCCGAAGAAACCTACCCGACACGTGGGCGTTGATGCGATCGCCGCCGTTAGTGTCGCTCGACCCCTCCGGGCTGGGACGAACGGTACGGGGGCGAGCGGTGCGGACGCAATGGGGCCTGTCCACCGAATCGGGCTGAGCTCGACGGGTTATCCACCGCCTGTCCACATCGGCTCAGCCGGTCGACCGCCCGGTCGCCGGATCGAGCGAGTTCAGCTGCCCGCCGTAACCGGTCAGGACGAGTCGCCCACCGACCAGCTCGGCCGCGACGACGACGTCGGAGTGCGCCACCCGCCACGCGACGGTCCCGTCGGGTTCGATGGCGAACGTCTCGAGCTCGGCCTGGACCAGGACATGCGACAGCCGCGACGAGCCGATCAGCGCCACGATCGGCGTCCCCGAGCGATGGTCCCACCGCGCCTCGCCGGTCGGAACGTCCAGCCCGAATGTGTGGAACCCGTAGCTCACGACCAGCAGGCCCTCGCTGTCGAGATGGATGGCTCGCGGCTCATCGCTGATCGTCGAGGCGAACCGCGCCGTCCAGGCACCGCGCGGTCCCTCGAGCCGCAGCTCGGCGCGACACAACGGTTCCGGATCGTCGGCCACCCGCGTGCCGAGCTCGATGAGTCGTCCGCCGACCTCGGACAGGGCGAAGATCTCGGGACCCTGTCCGCTGCCGCCCCAGCGCCAGCGGGCGCGCAGGCCGCCCGGGTAGGTCAGGGTCGCGTTGCGCGGTTCGGGGCTCACGCGGTCGGCGCGGCCTCGGCCTCCGGCTCGACCCGGGCGCGCTCTTCCGCGATCGGCGCGACGGTCGCGTTCGCCAGGTTGCGCAACGTCCCGGGTGGGACGGGGAACACCGCGGTGGGCAGGCCGGCTGCCGCCCAGACCACGGGATAGCGGCCGAGGGCCGGGTCCATGAAGACCCGGCAGGCCCGGGCATGGCCGATGGGCGGGATGCCGCCGATGGTGAAGCCGGTCAGCTCGTTCGCCTCGCGCGCGGTGGCGCGGCGGATGTCGCCATCGCCGCTGACGGCGGCCAGACGGGCGAGATCGACCCGGTCGGGCCCGGACACGAGCGCCAGGATCGGCTCCGGTCCGGCATCGGTCGGCGCGACGAACACGAGCGATTTGACGATCTGCCCCAGCTCCGCCCCGACCGCCGCGGCGGCCTCCTGGGCGGTGTGGGTCGACTCGTCGAAGACCGTGACCGTCAGCGTGACGCCCTTGCGGGCGGCGGCGTCGACGACACGCCGAACGGCGGGGTGGTCGGCGGGGTCAGGCACGGCGCGGAGTCTAGCATCGGCGCGTGACCGGACGACCCGGCCCGACCGCCCGTCGTAGCATCGGCGACGATGCAGGCGATCGTGTTGGCCGACGGCGATGTCGCGCCGCGAGAACGGATCGACGAAGCGTGGCCCGGCTGGGCGGACGCCGCGGCGGTCGTCATCGCCGCCGACGGTGGCGCGCGACACGCGATGGCGCTCGGCCTGCGGCCGACGATCTGGGTCGGCGACGGCGACTCGGTCGCGCCCGGGGACCTCGCGCGGCTCGCGGCCGACGGGGCGGAGATCCGCCAGGTCGCGGCGGCGAAAGACGAGTCCGACGCCGAGCTCGCGGTGCTCGCCGCTCTCGAGCGAGGCGCCGACGAGATCGTCATCCTCGGGGCGCTCGGCGGGAGCCGGGTCGATCACGCCCTGGCCAACGTCGGCCTCCTCGCCCATCCGGCCCTGGCCGGGCGACAGGCGATGCTCCTCGATGCCGGGGCGCGCGTCTCGTTCCTGCGGGCGCCGGGCCCCGCCGGCGCCGCGATCGTCCGCCCGCTTCCAGGCCGGATCGGCGACCTGGTCAGCCTCCTCCCGGTCGGGGACGGCGTCCAGGGCGTCACGACGAGCGGGCTCGAGTACCCATTGCGCGATGAGCCGTTGCTGGCCGGACCGGCGCGCGGGCTCTCGAACGTGCGGCAGTCCGGCGATGCCTCCGTGACGGTCCGGCGCGGGATGCTGCTCATCGTCGAGTCGCCTGCTACGCTCCCGCCATGAGCATGCCCGACGTGGGCGACCCGGCCCCGGAGATCGCCCTTCCCGACGAGACCGGCAACATCCATCGCCTGGCCGACCAGCGCGGCCGCTGGACGATCGTGTACTTCTACCCCAAGGACGACACGCCCGGGTGCACGGTCGAGGCCTGCGAGTTCCGCGATGCGAACGTGACCATCAACGAACGCGGCGCCGACGTCTGGGGCATCAGCCCGCAGGGCGCTTCGAGCAAGAAGCACTTCCGGGAGAAGTTCGACCTGCCGTTCATCCTCCTGGCCGACGAGGCGCACGAGGTGGCCGAGGCGTACGGCTCGTGGGTCGAGAAGCAGAACTACGGCAAGACCTACATGGGCACGGCCCGCACGACGTTCCTGGTCGATCCCGACGGCCGCATCGCGAAGACGTGGCCGAAGGTCAAGCCCGAGGGGCACGCCGCCGACGTCCTCGCGTCGCTCGACGCCTTCCAGGCGGCGCGGGCCGGGTGAGCAAGCCGGACACCAAAGAGGCTTCGCTCGTGGGGGGAGACGAGCGAAGCCTCGGCCGGAAGGGTACGCCTGGCCCGGACCCCATGCAAGGCATCCGCGCAGGTCGCCGAGCGTGACGACACCCGAGGCGCCGACCCCCCACGGCTGGCGGCCGGACCGGTTCATGGTCATCGCGGCCCATCCCGACGATGCGGAGTTCGGGCCCGCCGCGACCGCCGCCCGCTGGATCGCGGACGGATCGGAGGGTTGGCTCGTGTGCTGCACGAGCGGCGACCAGGGCGGCGAGGATCCGGATGCCGATCCGCTGGTCCTGGCGGCGCTGCGGGAAACCGAACAACGGGCGGCGGCGGCGATCGTCGGGTACGCCGGGGTCTCGTTCCTCCATCAGCCCGACGGCGGGCTGGCCAACGACCTCGCGCTGCGCGAACTCCTGGTCCGCGAGATCCGGACCTTCCGCCCGGACGCGGTCTTCGCCACCGACCCCGAGGCCCTGTTCTACCGCGACGGCGGCGTCAACCACATCGACCATCGAGCCGCCGGGCTGGCGGCCGTCGATGCCGTGTATCCGGCCGCTCGCAACCCGATGGCCTTCCCGTGGCTCGCCCGGGGCGGGCTCGAAGCCCATCGCGTCCGGCGGCTGTACCTCTTCTGGTCGAATCAGCCGACGGTCTGGGTGGACGTGTCGGCGACGCTCGAGCGCAAGATCTCCGCGTTGGTCGCGCACGCGAGCCAGATCCGCGACGCCGACGGTCTCGGCGAACGGATCAGGTCCTGGGCGGCCGAGGAGGGGGCGGCGGTCGGCGTCGCCGCGGCGGAGGCCTTGCGCCTGGTGGTCATCGACGATGACGAGGACGAGGGCCCCGGCTGACCCCGACGGCGCCGGCGTGATCGAAGGTCAGGCGCCCTCAAGCAGGATCGGCCGGACCCGGCCCCAGTCGTTCCACAGGTCGGCCATGCCGTCGGCTCGCCGTCCGAGGAGGGCGACCAGCTCCGACAGGCTGAGATCGCCGGCCGTCCCGGCGAGGTGCTCGTCGGCGGCCACGGTCACGTCGCTGTAGAGCGCGGCCATCTCGGCCTCGGTCGGCCACTGGCGGATCCGCATCGGGTCCAGCCCGGCATAGCCCATCGCCATCGACAGGTCGCGCTGGGACGGCACGCGCTCGTCGATGAAACCGCCCAGCCCGTCGAACCGATGCCCGAGTGACGCGAGCGCCTTGGTGATGTCGCGATCCTGGACCAGCGTGAACGTCCCCCAGAACGGGTGGTCGGCCGGGTACTCGAGCGAGCCCGCCTCGATGCTCACCGCGACGATGGCGTCGACGAGCTGGGTCAGGTTCGTCTGCCATCGGCGACGTGCGATCAAGTCCTCGCCGGCGAGCCTGGTCACGACGCCGGTCAGCGCGATGCGATCGCCGCGCAGGAGCCGGAAGATCGTCGGCGTGACCCCGGCCGACAAGGCCGCCGCCAACGGCTCGTCGTCGTCGATCGGTCCCGTCGGCCGCTCGCTCCAGGGTGCCGGCGGCTGCGGCACGGCGGCTCCCGCGGCGACCCGCTCGTCGCATTCGGCGAGGGCCTGGCGGGCGACGAGGCAGGCCGCCTCGGCCGCCTCGGCCGCGATCCTCGCGGCATCCGCCTCCAACGTCAGGCGCTCGAGTCGCGCGCCGATCGCCGTCGCCGCCGCGCGTTCCCGCTTGGCGGTGATGCCCGCGGTCCGGGCCGTGCTATTCACGTCGTTGATCCCGACGAGCCAGTCGCGCGCCGCGGCCTCGGCCTCCTCGGTCGACTTGGAGCCGTTGTACGCGGCGCGGAAGCGCGCCTGGGCGGCCTCCTTCTCGCGACGGACCGCGCGACTGTCGGCGACCTTCGCCGCGGCATCGGCCGCGGTCATGTGGTCGTCGTAGGTGCGCTGCGCGGTCCGGAGCAGCTCGCTCGCCTCGGTCCCGCGGACCCGGGCGCCGACCGCCAGGCCGCATCGCTCGGCCGCGACTCGACGCTCGGCGGCGCAGGCGTCGACCCCGCCGCCGTCCGAACCGGCGATGACGCCACTCCCCGACGAACCCGCGGCGCCACCGGTCGCGCCCGCGCCGCCGGCGGGAACCCCGCCGCCGCCGCCGCTGATCGAACCGGCGACGAACAGCCCGCCGTCGTCGCGCGGTCCCCGGGACGGTGGGCCGGATGCCACGATGGCCGGGACGAGCATCGGCAGTGGGTCTGGGTCGTACATGGCATCCATGGTGCCGTTTCCCCCGCCCGCGCGCATCGCGGCCGAGAGGGCGCTCGCCTGGATCGCCGCCATCATCGGATCAGCGCCGCGATCGATCGTGATGCCGACAGCCGCCGGGGCGGACGCGCCCCGCGGGTCGGTCAGCCGGAAGACCGGCTCCATCGTCCGGCCCGGTGTCGGCCCCAACGCCGGGACGGGTTCGCCGACCTCCCAGGCGCCGCCGTCAGACCGAACGGTCGTTCGACCATCGGCCGGGGATCCGGTCTCCGGATCGAAGTCGGCCGGGCCGCCGCGGGCCGGTTCGGCGTCGCTCGGGACGAAGGCGTCGTCGGACAGCGTCGCCGAACGACGGGACGGGATCGCGTCCTTGGCGACGGTCACGCGAACCTCGCGAGGGACGCGGGGACGGGCGCGAAGGACCTCGAGCAGAGCGGCTCCCGCCACGACGCCAAGGACGAGTCCGAGGGCCATGAAGGTGAATTCGGTGGCGGTCACACTATCGGCATCGGTCGGGTAAGCAACCCCCTTGGATGGACGAGGTGCCCCGGCGCAGCGTAGCTGCGAGCGATCCGAGCGTCAAATCCCGACAAGCACGGTCGGGACTCGCCGTGGGCACCTGGCGGGGCATCGCCGGGCGGCGCGAGACCTTTTGCAGGCGCCAAGACCCGGATGGTAGATTCGGCTCAACGGCAGCCCGCCGGTTTCAGCCTGCGCCTCGAACTCCCCAGACCAGGGAAAGGCACGACCCCGCTTGGTCATCGAGCAGCCCCAGGAATTCCTCGTCCAGCCCGTCGACGCCTCCTGGCTCCAGTGCAACATCGAGTGCCAGGAAGCGTGTCCGGTCGGGACGAACTGCCGCGGCTACCTGAACCTCGCCGCCGAGGGGCGGTTCGAGGAGGGCTACATCCTGTCGCGCGAGCCCAACCCGGTCGCGGCGATGTGCTCCTACGTCTGCTCGGCACCGTGCGAGCGGGCCTGCCGCCGAGGCGACATCGACCGGCCGCTCGCGATCCGGGCGATGAAGCGCTTCCTCGTCGAGTGGCACGAGGCGTCGGGGATCCCAGACGTCATGCCCGAGATCACGGCGCGCGAGGAGCGGGTCGCGGTCGTCGGCGCCGGTCCGTCCGGGCTGGCCGTCGCACGCGAACTCGCCACCAAGGGCTACCAGGTGACCGTCTTCGACAGCCTGCCGTACGGCGGCGGGACGATGCTCATCGGCGTCCCCGCGTTCCGGCTCCCGCGCGAGGCCATCGAGATGGACGTGCGGCTGGTCGAGCGGCTGGGCGTGCGCTTCGTCTTCGACACGACGATCGGCAAGGACATCACGTTCGAGCAGCTGCAGCGAGACTTCGATTCGATCGCGATCACGGCCGGGGCCATGGACGCGGTCGCGCTCGACATCCCGGGCGCCGAGCTCGAGGGGGTCGACTACGGCGTCGACTTCATGAAGAAGGCCAACCTCGGCCAGCCCCTGGAGGTCGGCACCGACGTCGTCGTCATCGGCGGCGGCTACACCGCGATGGACTGCTCCCGGACGAGCCTGCGCCACGGCGCGGAGCGCGTCTCGATCGTCTATCGCCGGACGCGGTCGGAGCTGGTCGTCGACGAGGAGGAGCTGGGCGAGACGGAACGCGAGGGCGTCCGGATGGAGTTCCTCGCCAGCCCGATCGAGATCCTCGGCGAGGACGGCAAGGTCAGCGGCGTCCGCTTCATCCGCAATCGCCTCGGCGAGCCGGACGCGTCCGGCCGGCGCTCGCCCGTGCCGATCGAGGGTTCCGAGTTCGTCATCCCGGCCCGGACCGTCATCCCGGCGGTGTCGCAGGCGGCCGATCTCACGTTCCTGCCGGTCGAGGCGAAGTTCGAGATCAACCGCGGCCGGGTCAAGGTCGACCCGGCGACGTACGCCTCGAACGTCAAGGGCGTCTTCGCCTGTGGCGACTTCGTGACTGGCCCCACGACCCTCATCGAGGCGGCGGGCCACGGCAAGAAGTGCGCCTACGCGATCGATCGCTACCTGTCCGGCCGAACCGACGTGACGGTCGACGCGAACGTCAAGATCACCAGCTCCTGGCGCCACGACATGCCGGACTTCTACGATGTGCTGCCCCGTCAGCACATCCCGATGGTCCCGCTCACCGCGCGGATGCCATCGACCGATCCGACCGTCAACTTCAACACGCCGGTCGAGCTGGGGTACGACGCGACGGGCGCGGTGGCCGAGTCGACCCGCTGCCTGATGTGCAACTACAACATCTGGTTCGACCCCTTCCGGTGCGTCCTGTGCGGGGCCTGCGCGGACGTCTGCCCCGAGGGCGTCATCCACATGATCGACGTCAACCAGATGAAGTCCGAGGGGCTCCTCCCCGAGCTCGAGGAGGCCTACGGCTGGGACCAGGGCGCGGCCATGGTGCTCGACGAGGAGCGCTGCATCCGCTGCGCGCTGTGCGTCAAGCGTTGCCCGTTCGACGCCATTACGATGGAGCGGTTCGAGCTGCAGGAGGTCTCGACCGACGGCCGGCTCTACAAGGAGTCGTACCGCGACGCGCAACTCGCCGGTACGCCCGGCGTGGCAGGAGGAGCCCGGTGAGTTTCCTCGAGCGGGTGGACCAGACCATCCGCCGGAGCCCCGTCTGGCGGTCGATCTTCCGCCAGCCGTATCCGAACGACGAGCGTTCGCGGGCATACGCCGTCATGAACAACGTCTTCCTGCACATCCACCCGGTGCGCGTCCGCCAGCACGCCGTGAAGTTCGCCTACACCTTCTGCCTCGGTGGGCTGAGCTTCTTCCTGTTCCTGGTCCTGACGGTGACCGGCGTGTACCTGATGTTCTTCTACGTGCCGTCCGCGACCCTGGCGTACACGAACATCCTCGAGATCCAGAGCGAGGTCACGTTCGGGCTGCTGACCCGCAACATCCACCGCTGGGCCGCGCACCTGATGGTGTTCTTCGTCTTCCTGCACATGATGCGGGTCTTCTATCACGGGGCCTACAAGCCGCCCCGCGAGTTCAACTGGGTGGTCGGGGTCGTCCTGCTCTTCCTCACCATCATGCTCAGCTTCACCGGCTACCTGCTGCCGTGGGACCAGATCGCCTTCTGGGCCATCACGATCGGCACGAACATGGGCGGCTACGCGCCCGTCGTGAACTTCCCGGTGTCGCGCATCCTGCTGGGCGGCCTGGAGGTCGGCCAGAACACGCTGCTGAGATTCTATGTGGGGCATGTCGTGTTCCTGCCGCTCATCGCGGCCGTGTTCCTCGCGGTCCACTTCTGGCGGATCCGCAAGGACGGCGGGATCAGCGGCCCACTATGACGACCCATGTCTGACGTCAAGGCGCCGCCGGAGCGGCGGGAGGTGCTGCCCGTCGATCCGACGCGGCGCACCGAGATCGACAAGCAGCGCGTGCCGATGTCGGCGCGGCCCTACCGGCTGCTCGCACTCGTCAAGCAGGATGCCGTCGTCCGCGTCCAGAAGGAGCCGGACGACACGGTCATGACCTGGCCGCACCTGCTCACCATCGAGTTCCTGGCCGGCGGGATCATGAGCATCTTCCTGCTGATGATGGGCCTCTTCATCAATGCCCCACTCGAGGAGCTGGCCAACGGCAACGTCACCCCGGCGGTCGCCAAGGCGCCCTGGTACTTCCTCGGCCTGCAGGAGCTGCTGGCGTACTTCCACCCGACGGTCGCGGGCGTCCTCGTGCCGGGGTTCGTGCTCGTCGGGGCGGGTCTCATCCCGTACGTCGACCGCGAGAACATCCTTGCGACCCGTCCGTCGCAGCGCAAGACCGCGGTGATGCTCTTCACGATATTCTGCTGCCTCGGTCTCATCCTGACCTTCGTCGGCATCTTCTTCCGCGGCCCCGGCTACACCTTCGTCATCCCGTTCATCACCGCCCCCGGCGTGTACTTCGCCCTGTGACCGAACTCCGAGGTCCCTGTTCCCGATGAGCAACTACCAGGTCGAAGCGATCGACAAGCCCGCCGCCCTCTCGAAGGAGGCGATCAAGGCGCTGCGCCGCGAACAGGTCCAGGGCCTGTCGCGCCGACAGCTCATCAGGAACGCGCTCGGCGCGGGGCTCGGGCTCTGGCTGCTCGAGGTCACGGCCGGGACGCTTGCCTTCGCGTGGCCGAACCTGACCGGCGGGTTCGGCGCCCCGATCGAGATGGGCGACCTCGAGACCATCAAGCTCCAGAACTCGTCGCTGCCGATCGACGAAGGCTTCCCGGCTTACTACCCGGAGGCACGGGCGTTCGTCATCCTCGTCGACCCCGGGCAGCAGCGCTTCCTGCCGGGCGAGGACACGACCGGCGATGGGACGGCGCTGAACGTCCGGGCGCTGTACCAGCGCTGCCCGCACCTCGGCTGCAAGCCCAACCCGTGCCTGAAGAACTTCTGGTTCGAGTGTCCGTGCCACGGCTCGCGCTACGACCGCCTCGGCATCAAGGCCGACGGCGCCCAGTACGGCCCGGCGCCGCGCAGCATGGATCGCTTCTCGATCAGCGTCGACGGCTCGGGGAAGCTGACGATCAACACGGGCAAGATCACCCTCGGCCCGCTGCCGATCGCGCTCGGCCAGCCCGGCCTGATCCCGCCTCGAACCCCGACCGGCTGCATCTGACGCCGTGACCCGACCCGCCCACCGAGGAGATCGATGACCGACACGCCCGAAGGCGAGCCCGAGCAGCGACTGCCCGCGACCCGTCCGTCGGCCGAGCCGGCTCCGGTCGAGCGGTTCAGTTCGCCGCCGGCCGCGCGCAGCCTGGAGCTGACGCCCGAGCGCGCCGCCCAGATCGTGCGCTCGTCGTCGAACGCGCGCTGGGTCGGCTTCCTCGCGATCATCATCGTGATCCTCTTCATCTCGATCTACTGGTTCTACGAGCTCGGGGCACCGCTCGGAATCACCGAGGCGCGCCTGGCCAAGGAGGCGGCCGCGCAGCAGGTGACCGCGGTCGAGCGCGGCTACAACGTCTTCGAGGCGAACTGCGCGCGCTGTCACGGCGCGAACGGCGAGGGCGGCGTCGGCCCGGTCCTCAACCGGCAGGACAAGCTCTTCGCCCACCTTAACGAGAACTACCTGCGGACCGTGTTGACCGCCGGTGGCCGATACGTGTGCGGCAACCCGAACTCACTCATGCCCGTGTGGTCGAATGCGGCGAACCCGCCGGGTCCGCTCAACTACCGTCAGATCGACGAGCTGATCGCGTTCCTGCGAGCGACGAATGACCAGACCTACATCATCCGCGACCACGAGCTCGGGACGCCCCTGATCGATCCGTTGACCGGCAAGGTCCGGACGTTCACGGGTTGGCGCGATCCAAACTACAAGCCCGCGGCCGGGGCCACGCCCTATCCCGCGTGCTGGACAGACGAGTTCACCAAAGCGTCGACGGCTCCGTCCGGCTCTGCCGCCGCCCCCTCGGCCGGCGCGTCGGCCGGTGCCTCGGCGGCGCCATCGGCCGGGGCCGGCGGCGCGGTCGTGACCATCGTCGCCTCGGGCGTCCAGTTCACGACCAAGGACGTGACGGTGCCCGCCAACACCGCCTTCACGCTCGAGTTCGACAACCAGGACGCGGCCACCCCGCACGACGTCCAGATCAAGGACGCGTCGGGCAGCCAGGTGTTCAAGACCGACACCTTCCCGGGCGTCGAGAAGCGGAGCTTCGCGGTCCCGGCCCTGGCCGCCGGCAGCTATCCCTTCGTGTGCACCATCCACTCCAATATGACCGGCACCCTGACGGCGCAGTAGGGCGAGGGACGACCGATGGCCCAACGGGCGCTCACCGCCGGGATGACCGTGCCGCGACGACGGGCGATGTTCGGCTTGCTCGACGCCGAAGGCTGGGCCTGGGCGACGGTCAAGGCCCTGGTCTGGACGACGATCATCATCCTGATGCTCGGCTACATCCCCGACCGGGCCTACTACCTCACCGTGGCCAAGACCGTGGATCTCGGGGTCATCGTCTGGTCGCCGATCAACCTCTGCCCGCCCGAGAACAAGAACCTGCCATGCCCGGTCCCCGTCGGGGGCATCGTCCCGTGGGACACGTCTCCCGCCGAGCTGTCGTTGCCGCAGCCCCGGACCGACGGACACGTCGTCCAGGTGGGCACGCGGCTGCTCTACATCGGTGGGACCGACGGCACGACGGCCCAGTCGACGGTCTTCGTCGCGAACACCGTCGGGACCGGGAACTTCGACAAGTGGGCCGAGGGTCCGGCGCTGCCGGCGCCGCGCACGGAGGCCGCCGTCGCGTTCGTGGCCGGCAGCATCTACGTGCTGGGCGGCCGCGGGGCCGATGGCGCACCCACGGCGACGACCTACGTGCTGACGCCCGATGGCACGACCGGCGAACTCGGTGCCTGGAAGGAGGCGCCGGCCGCGCTGGCCCTGCCGGAGGCCCGCGCCGGGGCGGCGGCGACCCCGACCGCCGACGGCCTGCTGCTCATCGGTGGCTCCAACGCCAGCGGCCCGGTGACCACGACCTGGAAGGTCACCTTCGACCCGAGCGGCGCGCTCGGCAAGTGGGCCGCGGAACAGCCCTTGGCGACGGCCCAGACCGGGGCGACCGCCGCGGTCGTCGGCGACTTCGTCTGGCTCTTCGGCGGTCGCGATGGCAGCGGTCCGGTCGCCACGGTCCAGCGCGGAACCTTCGGTGCCGCCGCCGCGGCCGGGCTCCCGGACAATCCCGACGAGGGCAAGGTGATCACCTGGGCCACCAACGCGACGGCGAACCTGCCCGGGCCGCGGGCGGAAGCGGCCACATGGGCCGTCAACGGGGCGCTGTACGTCGCCGGCGGCACCGACGGCACCGCTGCCCACAAGGAACTCTATTGGGCGGTCCCCTCGACCACGGGCGACATCGCCGAATGGAAGCATCTCCCGGAGAGCGATCTGCCGACACCACTGACCGGCGGGGCGCCCGTGGTCAGCGGCCCGAACGCGATCATCGTCGGTGGCACGACGGCCGACGGCGTCGTCGGCACGAGCATCCGCGCCAACATCGCCCCGCAGCCGCCGTTCTTCCGGCTCGGACTGGTCGGGATGACCGTCCCGGGGCTGACGGTCGGCGGCGAGATCGGCCAGCAGCTCGGGTACCTGAACGCGGCCGGGGCCGGCACGCTCAACTTCGTCATCCTGATCTTCGTGGGCTGGGCGTTCGCCCACAAGGCCCAGGCACGAGCCCTCTTCTCGCGGGTCCTTCGCCGGCGCCGCTAGGCGGCAGTTCCGTGGCGGCGCGGCGTCGCTCCCGCCGGAATTCCGGCAGATGACACCCAGGCGGTCACTCGTCAACGGATCGCTGACAGATGACTGCAGCAGCGGTCAGGTGGCAGGGATTCGGGAGTCCTGCCGCCTGGTCCACGCTCAGACAACGCGGTCACATCCTCCAACCTCGTGACCAACGACCGGCTGAGTGTCATTAGTCAGGAACTCGGGGGACGGGACCCCTGTCTCAGTCCGAGAGTTCGCCCTCACCCGGATCGGGCTGGCCCGACCGCGTCGGCAGCCCGGCGTTGGCCCACGCCTCCATGCCACCGGCCACGTTCGCCACGTCCGTCCGGCCGCTGCGCAGCAGGAAGCCCGTGACGGCCGCCGAACGGCTGCCCGAATGACAGACGACGAGGATCGGCCGGTCGGTCGGCACCTCGCCGGCCCGCGCCTGGAACGTGGACATCGGGATGTGCAGGACCCCCGGCGCGCGGACGGCGACGAACTCGTGCACCTCCCGGACGTCGAGCAGGACCGGTCGATCGGGGTCGTCGCGGACCCGGCGCTCGGCCTCGGTGACGTCGACGGCGGGGATCGGGCCCGGCATGCTCATGTGGCGCTCCTGTGCAGGTTCGGTGCCTCCAGCGTGGGACCGGTCGGGTTGGCGACGAGATCCGCGAGTCGGCGATCGACATCGTCCACGAGGCGAACCAGGTCGATGCCGCCGCGGGTCGGTTGGTCGCCCGACGCCTCGAGCAGCCACGCCCGGGCGCCCGTCAGGTTCTTGACGATGCCGGTCGGGTTGCCGCGGACGTCGTGGACATACGCTGCGGCCAGCTTGATGAGCCCCTGCAGGAACGCGCGCTCGCCGGGATCGTCGGTGCCCATCCAGGCCGGCTCGAGGAGCTCGTGGGCCTCGAAGAAGTCGCCACGGTCGTACGCGGCCAGGCCGTCGCGGAGCGCGGCGGCGCGCGCGGCAGGCGGCAATGGACGGAACGCCTTGGCGCGCCCGGCCGAGTCAACGACCGTCAGGCGCTCGGTCGTCACGCCAGCTCGCTCAGTGGCTGGCGACCGCTGAACCCGGTGTCGATCGAGTGCCAGTACTCGACCGCATCCTCCCCGAGTCGCCAGCACAGCCAGACCTGCCGGCCGTTGACGAGGGCGGGGAAGTCCACGAGGCCCTCCCCGATGTCGCGCAACGTGATGCCCATCGTCTCGATGCGGGCGACGCCCGCGGCCATCTGGTCCACGAGGCCCTGCATGCGTAGCCGCGTCAGGCGCAGCTCGTCGGCCGCGACCGCGGTCTCGGCCGCGCCCGTCGGCTCGGGCGGATCGCCGTCCCGGATCGCCGCCGGGCTCATCCCCTCGGGCCTCGGCTGACGCGCGGGCCAGGACCTCGTCGCGGAGCCGGATGAGTTCGGCGCGCTGCGAGGCCAGCGTCGTCAGGATCTCACCGAGCTCCGGAACGGCGGCGTTCGCGTCGTCGATATCGTAGAAGCGGGTCACAGGACGGCGATTCTAGTCCGACTCGTCGCGTACCATCGGAGTCGACCACTCGACCACGGACCGTGAGAGGAGACGGGATGCGTCGGGTCTTCCTCTGGGCAGCCCGGAATCGCTGGCTGAAGGAACGTCTGCCGCGATTCGCGTTCATGCGGCGCGCCGTCCGCCGGTTCATGCCCGGGGAGACGATGGAGGACGCGCTGACCGCGGCCGCCCCCCTCCAGGCCGCCGGGATCGCCACGCTCTACACGCGCCTCGGCGAGAACCTCGAGAGCCTCTCGGAGGCCGACGAGGTCGCCGCGCACTACACGACGCTCGTCGACCGCATCAAGGCCGCCGGCATCGATGGCGAGATCTCCGTCAAGCCGACCCAACTCGGCCTCGACCACGACGCCGACGCCTGCCTGGCCCATCTCGAGCGACTCGCCGCGTATGCCGCGGCCCATGACTCGTTCCTCTGGATCGACATGGAGGGCAGCGACTACACGGATGCCACGATCGAGCTCTACGAGCGGCTGCGCGCGACCCAGCCGAAGACCGGGATCTGCCTGCAGGCCTACCTCCGGCGGACCGCCGCCGACATCGAACGGCTCTTCCCGCTCGATCCGGCCATCCGCCTGGTCAAGGGCGCCTACGACGAGCCGGCCGCGATCGCCTATCGCGACAAGCGCGAGGTCGACTCGAACTACGCCGCGCTCGCGGTGCGGTTCCTGCTCGACGGCCGCGGGCGGCCGATCCGGCTGGGTCTCGGGACCCACGACGTCGCCCTCATCGAACAGATCGCCGCGAACGTGGCCCCGGCCGGCGTCCAGCGGAACGACTTCGCGATCCAGATGCTGTACGGCATCCGGACCGACCAGCAGTACCGCCTGGCGAAGGCGGGCTATCGCGTCGAGGCGCTCATCGCCTACGGCGACGCCTGGTACCCGTGGTACATGCGCCGCCTGGCCGAGCGGCCGGCCAACGTGACCTTCGCCATCCGCTCGCTGCTCCCGTAAGGCAGGAGGCCGAGATGTCCGCCGTATCCAGTCCTCGCGTCGCCGCGAGGATGCGCACGATCGGGACCGAGAGCGCGTTCGAGGTGAGTGCGCGCGCGCGCGCACTCGAGGCCCAGGGTCGCTCGATCATCCACCTCCAGATCGGCGAACCCGATTTCGACACACCCGCGAACGTCCGGGCCGCCGCCAAGCGAGCGCTCGACGAGGGCGCCACCCACTACGCGCCGTTCGCCGGAATCCCCGCCCTGCGCGAGGCGATCGCCGCCGACGTCGGGATCCGCAAGGGCCTCGCCGCCGACCCGTCGCAGGTCTTCGTGACCGTCGGCGGCAAGGGCGTGATGCTGTACGCGATCCTCGGGCTCATCGACCCGGGCGACGAGGTGATCGTCCCCGATCCCGGCTACCCGATCTATGAGTCGCTGACGCGCTTCGTCGGGGCGACACCGGTGCCGATCCCGATCCGGATGGACCACGAGTTCCGGCTCGACGTCGACGAGCTCGAGACGCTCATCACGCCCCGGACCCGGATGCTCATCATCAACTCCCCGGCCAACCCGACCGGCGGCGTCCTGACCCGCGGCGACCTCGAGCGTATCGCGGACCTGGCGAACCGCCACGACCTGTGGATCCTCGACGACGAGATCTACGCGCGGATCCTGTACGACGGCGCCGAGCACGTGTCCATCGCGTCGCTGCCCGGGATGGCGGAGCGGACCATCGTCCTCGACGGGTTCTCCAAGACGTACGCGATGACCGGCTGGCGGCTCGGCTACGCGGTCGTGCCGCGGTCGCTCATCCCGACCTACGCACAACTGATCATCAACACGATCAGCTGTGCCCCGACGTTCGTGCAGGTCGGCGCGGTCGAGGCGCTGACCGGGCCGCAGGACGACGTTGCCGCGATGGTCGTCGAGTTCAAGGCCCGGCGCGATCTCATCGTCGCCGGCCTCAATGACATCCCGGGCATCCGCTGCGCGACGCCGGTCGGGGCGTTCTACGTCTTCCCCCAGATCTCGGGCACGGGGCTCGACGGCGCGACGATGGCCGACCGCCTGCTCCAGGAGGCCGGCGTCTGCGTGCTTGCCGGGACGGCGTTCGGCGGCATCGGGACCGACCACATCCGGGTCTCGTATGCGAACTCGCGCGAGAACCTGAACGAGGCGCTGGCCCGGATCCGCACGTTCGTCGACGGCCTCGGCCATGCCTGACCGGGGTGCCCGGCCCCGCGTGTTCGTCGCCCGGCTCATCCCCGAGGAGGGGCTGGCCCCGATCCGCGAGGCGTGCGACGCGGACGTCTGGACCGACGAGCTGCCACCTACCCGGGCCGAACTGCTGCGCCACGCGCGCGGTTGCGACGGGCTGCTGACGCTGCTGACCGACCGCGTCGACGACGAGGTCCTCGACGACGCCGGGCCGGGGCTCAAGGTCGTGTCGAACTTCGCGGTCGGCTACGACAACATCGATGTCGCCGCGTGCGCGCGGCGCGGCGTCCTCGTCGGCAACACGCCGGGCGTACTGACCGAGACGACCGCGGACCTGGCGTGGGCGTTGATGCTCGCGGCGATGCGCCGCCTGCCCGAGGGCGACCGCTACGTGCGCGCCGGCGAGTGGCGGACCTGGGGTCCGCAGCTCTTGATGGGCGGCGACATCCATGGGGCGACGCTCGGGATCGTCGGCTTCGGGAGGATCGGGCAGGCCGTTGCGCGACGGGCGGCCGGCTTCGGGATGACGGTCCTGTACAGCACGCGGACCCGCGCCCCGGCCGCGGTCGAGGCGGCCCTCGGTGTTCGCCGTGTGGATCTCGATGAGCTGCTCGCGGTGAGCGACATCGTCTCGCTCCACTGCCCGCTCGTGCCCGAGACGCGCGGCTTGATCGACGCCGCGGCGCTCGCACGGATGAAGCCGACGGCCGTGCTCGTCAACACGTCGCGTGGACCTGTCATCGACCAGGCGGCGCTGGCTGTGGCGCTACGGACCGGGGCGATCGCCGCGGCCGCGCTCGACGTGACCGATCCCGAGCCGATCGCGCCCGACGACCCGCTGCTGTCGCTCGATAACTGCCTGGTCGTGCCGCACATCGCCTCGGCGTCGCGCGCCACCCGTGGCCGGATGGCCTCCATGGCCGCGGCGAACCTGATCGCGGGCGTGCGCGGCGAGCCGTTGCCGAACCAGGTCCCGCCACCGGCGGCCTGAGCGGGTACGCTTCGCGCGGGCCGGTAGCTCAGTGGTCAGAGCAGGGGACTTTTAATCCCTGGGTCGAGGGTTCGAATCCCTCCCGGCTCGCTTCGGATCCGAACACTCAACACGGCCATCGATGTAGACCGAAATCTGGTGACGCGCGGCCATCACGAGTCGCCCGAAAACACCACGGTCACGATCGGCGCCTAGACTGGCCGCAGGTCGATGAGCCCAGTAGGTCGCTGAGGAAGCGCACGTCGGCCCGCAGGGAGCTCGAGCCATGGGCAAGGTATCTGCCGTGATCGACCAACGACCAACGCCGGCCGATCCACTGCCAGGCACCACGGTCGATCGGAGCATCCCGGGCCCGAAGCGAACGCTCCCACCCGAGCTCGGCCCCGACGCGATCGCGGTGCTCGAGGGCCGCACGTTCATGTACTCCGACTCGGTCGGGGACGTCCCGAAGGGCTCGATCGGCGGCCTTGTACATGCCGACACCCGGTTTCTGAGCCGATGGGCGCTGACCGTCAATGGGGCTGCGTTCCTCGTTCTGCGGGCCGGCACCATCGACTACTACTCGGCTGAGTTCTTCCTGACCAACCCGCGGCTCGATGGGCTCGAGGCCAACAGCGTCGGCCTGCGGCGGCTCCGGTTCGTCGGCAACGGCCTCCACGAGCGGCTCGAGCTCGAGAGCTACCTGGATGAGCCCCTCCGGATCGAGCTTCGGCTGGCCGTCGACAACGACTTCGCCGACCTGTTCGAGATCAAGGACAAGGTCCGAGACCGCTCGGAGCAGATCGAACGGACGCCCGCCGCGAACCGATCCGCGCTGACCTTCCGCTACACGAACAAGACCTTCTCGGCGGAGACGACTATCGAGATCTCCGCCGCCGCGACGCGGATCGACGGCGACGGCCTGATCTGGGTGATCGACCTGCCGGTGGGCGGCCGGTGGACCTGCGAGCTCCACGTCCCGCTTAAGCTCGGCCCGCGCGAATTGCAGCCGATGCATGCGAGCTTCGGCGACGTGTTCGCTCCTGACGCCGACGATCCGGTCGCTGGGTGGCTCGCTCAGATGCCCAAGTTCGAGAGCGACTCGCACCTGCTCGGTGAGGTGATCGCTCGGACCGCGCGCGACCTGATCGCGCTCCGGATCGAGGTGAAATCCGAGGGCGAGACGATCCGGCTCCCGGCCGCCGGCCTGCCCTGGTTCCTGACCCTCTTTGGCCGCGATACGTTGCTGAGCGCCTACCAGACCGTGGCGTTCGGGCCGGGCCTTGCCAAGGGGGCACTGCTCAGCTTGGCCGCGCTCCAGGCCGACAAGAGCGATGACTTCCGGGACATGGAGCCGGGCAAGATCCTGCACGAGCTGCGGATGGGCGAGCTCACCCAACTCGGTCTCAAGCCGCACAGCCCGTACTACGGCAGCGCCGACTCGACGCCGTTGTGGTTGATCCTGCTGTCCGAGTACTGGCGCTGGACCGGCGATGAGAAGCTGATCGGCTCGCTGCGCGACAACGCCCTGGCGGCGCTCGCCTGGATCGACGAGTCCGGGGATCGCGACGGCGACGGCTACGTCGAGTACGGGACGCGCTCCTCCCAGGGCCTCGGCAACCAGTGCTGGCGCGATTCGTTCGACGGCGTCCTGTTCTCCGACGGGACGATCCCGTTCCTGCCGATCGCCACGGCCGAGATCCAGGGTTACGTCTACGATGCGAAGCTTCGGCTCGCCGAACTCGCCGATGGGCCGCTCGCCGACGCCGCCCTGGCAACCCGCCTGCGGAGCGAGGCCGCGGGCCTGCGCGAGCGCTTCGAGCGCGATTTCTGGATCGAGGCCCGCGGCGGGTACTACGCGATCGGGCTCGACGGCGACAAGCGACCGATCGATTCGATGACCTCGAACATCGGGCAGCTGCTATGGACGGGCATCGTGTCCCAGGAGCGTGCCGCCATCGTGGCTCGCCAGGTCATGGCCGATCCCCTCTTCTCGGGGTGGGGCGTCCGGACCCTGTCGACCGACGACGCTGGCTTCAATCCGATCGGCTATCACCGAGGCACGGTCTGGCCACACGACAACTCGCTGATCGCCCACGGCTTGGCCCGGTACGGGTTCCGCGACGAGGCGAACCGAATCGCCATGGCGCTGCTCGACGCGGCGGCGTTCTCCGGCTACCGGCTGCCGGAGGCATTCTCCGGCTACCCGCGATCGATGGCCCGCTTCCCCGTCCCATACCCGACCGCCTGCAGCCCGCAGGCCTGGGCGACCGGCGCGCCGCTCCTGCTCCTTCGAGCGATGCTCGGCCTGGAGGCGCGAAGCGGGCAGGTCACGCTCGATCCGGCGCTGCCCGAGGAGATCGGCCGCGTCTCGATCAGCGGCCTGCGGGCGTTCGGAACGCGCTGGGATGTGGAGGCGAACGGTCGAAGCGGCCACGTCCGCCTGGCCCGCGAGGGCTGACCCAGCCCCGCTCCCTACCTGATCGCGGCGGCGGCCGCCTGCGCGCTCAACCGCATTCGGTGAGTGGCTCCACGCTGACGACCGTATCGCTCGCCAAGCCTCAAGCATCGATTGAACGGCGCTTGAGGATCGCTTGAGCCCGACCCTACAGCATCCGACGTAGACCTCGCCGCACGGTCCGTTACAGGACGACGGCCAGGGGTCCTGGTTGGAGGCAAGGGTCATGATCGAGCCTCAATCGAGCGAGATCGAGTACCGCCAGAGCCGTCTGATGGCGGAAGCGGGAGACCGACGCCTCACCGCGTCGCAGGTACAGCCGGAAGCGAGACGAGCGAACCGCGGACACATTCGCCGATCTCTGTCGGGATTGGTCTCTGCGGTCCTCCGCAATCTCGGTGTATGGGTCCTGTTCGCCGTGGCGCTCTTGGTGAGCGGTTGCGCCACCGGTCAGGCAGCGGCGCCGAGCGCCGCATCCTTCCCGGCGTCCACGCCGGCCGTCGAACAGGACTCGGCAGCGCCGGCTGGACCCAACGGGCCCGTTTCCCAGGACACAGGCTGCGGCGCGATTTCGGTCACGCACAAGCCCTGTTAGAGTCGAGTGACCACAGGGGAGCGATCGATGGGATCGCCGCGTAGGATCGGAGGGCGACTGTCCCGGCGCACGTGGATCACGGCGCTGGGACTCGTCCTCGTCCTGGCAGGCGGCGCCGTCGGCGTATGCCGTCCTCCGACCCGCCCCGCGCCGATGGTGATCGGGGTTCAGGTGGGGACGGACAATGCATTCGCCTTGGGAGCCGGAGGACCTGGCGTCTGTTCCCGCTGCTCGCCAACGGCAACGTGTGGGACCACGGTCATCCGCCGGCTCGTCTACAGCGGCCTGTATCGCGTGGATGAGCAGAGAGCCCCCGTCGAGGACCTCGCTGCGAGGACGATGCACTTGGACCGATGACCTCCTCGTCATCCGTTGCGATATTCGGGCCGCCCAATTCCACGATGGGACCCCGCTCACGGCAGAGGACGTCGCGTTCACCTATGAGCTGCTGGCCAGCGATAGCTGCCGACGGACGCATGCCGCGTTGTCTAGACGAGGTGCGAAGCCGTCGCCGTGGACGCCGACACGGTCGAATTCCGACTGCGCCAGCCCGACGCGACGTTCCTCACCGTCACGCTGGCCGACGTGCTCATCGAGTCCAAGCGGCGGATCACCGACGCCTACGACGCCTTCCGAGCCGGAGCTGGAGCCGCCGACCCGAACGACCTCGCGGCCCGTTCCGAAGACGATCAGCGACAGCGCTGGGGGTCGAAGGCGTCGATGGCGCCGACTGCGAACGGCTGCTCCCGGACGCGACTGCGGCGGTCCTCGGATCTCGGGCTCACGCCGTGGAGCCGGGATGAGTTCGGTCTTGGGCCGAACGGCCGGTTCGAGCCCTGCGCTCGAAGCGGCGTACCTCGCGCGCGTCCTCGGCGATGCGGCGGCCAGCCTGCGCCTCGACGGCCTCGACGCGATCGCCGCCGCCTATCGCATCCTCGACCTGCCCCCCGTGGGAACGGGACCTTGGAAGGTGGTCGAGCACCATTCCCGGTCGATCGATGACCCTTGCGGCCTTCGAGTCGTTCCATCGCGGCCGCCCGGCTACCCCCAAGGTCGACGTCCGTCTCATCCGCTCCGTCGCCGAGGCCGTCGAGGCGGTCCGGCATGGTGACGTCGACTGGCTCGTGCAGCCATTCGCGCGCCAGGATCCGAACTTGCTGGTCGACTCGGTCGCAGGCGTCGACGGCCTGGTGTTCAACGAATACGTAGACGACTTCTACATCGCCTTGATCTACAACCTCCGGCCCGGAAGGCTCTTCGCGGAGCCGAAGCTCCGGGAAGCACTCGAGTTGTGCATCGACAAGACCGAGACCGTCGCGGCTGCCACACGCGGGCGAGGCGTGCCGCTCCAGGCGTCGGTCATGCCAGGACACTGGGCATTCGACTCGAGTCTGAAGGCGCCGGCCAGAGATGTCGCAGGCGCGAAGCGTCTGATCGAATCAGTCGGATGGACGCCGGGTCTGGACGGCGTCTACCAGCGTGACGGGCGGCGGTTGGCCGCGGAGGTGGCCGTGCACCGCGAATCGGCCCGAACGCCTGGCGTTCATGCAGCTGGTTGCCGACCAGGTGGCCGACTGCGGGATCGCGCTCGACCCCGTTGAGCGCTCGTTCGATGACTTCGATACGCATTGAACTGGCCCCACCTGTTCCCCGGAGAGGATCAGCCGTGGGACTTGATCTTCAATGGGTACATCCTGGGCGCCCGACCCCGGCCCGGACGGGGAGGTCTTCGCCTGCGGTTCGCGACCTACCCGTGAGAAACCGGATACCAACAATGCCACGGGATATTGCAACCCGAAGACCGACGCGCTGCTCGCGCAGGCACTGGCGACCTACGACGTGCGTGAGCGCGCCCGCCTGTATCGGCTACACCAGCAGATCCTTGCCGAGGAACGACCGATGCTGTTCGGGTGGGCTCCGAAACTCTTCGAGGTTCGCTCCGCTGACTTGACCTCGACCGACGGCCCGCTGTCGACGTCGTCCGCGACGTGGTGGTGGCAGCTCGAGACGCTGGCGGTGATGCGCTAGCGAGCAGCGTCGCGTGGCGGGACCTATGACGCCCTCGGCGCGCCTCCTTCCCGCAGGAAGCGCGCGGTCGCGCGCCACCATTCGTAGAGCGCGACGCGATTCCCATCGGCACGACGAGCGCGCGCCAGCAGGAGTTCGGATTCGTAGGTCCACGACCAGCCATGCCATCGTCGTCCGTGGCATGGCACAGGACTGTCCCGTCGTGGACGTCTGGCACGCCCCAAGGCTCGACTGCCGGCCACGGCCCCGCCTTGCAGCCCGGATTCGAAGCGCCGACCTCGGAGACGAGGCGGCCGAAGGCCGTCTCAAGGGCGTTCTGGGTCGCGAACCGGTCGAACCAGACTTCGTCGGCCTCTTCGCTCAGACGGCAGGTTGCAGTGCAGGCTCGTCACGCCGCCGAGCGATCCTTCCGCGACCGATACACGCTCACAGTCCTGACCGAACGGCATCCGGCAGCTGCTCGAACAGGCGGCTGGTCCTCACCTTGGAGCAGCTCGTTCGGACGGGGTCCCGGTCGACCAGATCAGGCCCACAGGGATGAGGACGGCCGCGATGACCGCGACAACGACGAGCGCGGTCCGCGGCCAGCGCGAAGCGACACTGCGCGGACGGGCATGCTCGACGGTCGGCGGCGGCGACGCACCAAGCGATGCGTCTTGACGCAGGATGGCAAGCTGCAGGGCCTGGAGCTCCTCGCCCGGTTCGAGGCCCAGGGCATCCGCCAGGATCGCGCGCGCCTGGTGATAGGCAGCCAACGCGTCCGCCTGTCGACCGGCGCGGTAGAGCGCCAGCATCTGCTGCGCTCGAAGGCGCTCGCGATACGGATGAGCAGCGACGAGCGCCTCGAGCTCTGGGATGAGTTCGAGGTGGTCGCCCGTCGCGAGCATCGCATCCACGCGCTGCTCCGTGGCCGCGATCCGCAGCTCCTCGAGGCGGACCACCTCAGCCCGCGCGGTGGGCGTCGGCGGCAACTCGGCAAGCGCGCTGCCGCGCCATAGGCGTTCGGCCTGGCGAAGCAAGCCGGTGGCCTTGGCCCGATCGTCCTGATCCCGTGCGATCCGCGCGTCCGCGGTCAGCCGCTCGAAATGGTCGAGGTCCAGCTCATCCGCGCCCATCTGGACCGCATAGCCGCCTGGGCCGGTCGAGATCGCGTCTTGCCCGAGGGCGCGTCGCAGGTGAGAGACGTACACCTCGATCGCGTGCTCGGCCGACGGCGGCGGATCGTCGCCCCACAGCCCATCGACAAGGCGGCCCGTGGGCACGACCTCGTTCGCGCTGAGCAGCAACAGCTGGAGCAACGCGCGAGGCCTGCCGGCGGGGATGGGAATCAGGCCCGTCCGCTCCGACGACCTCCAAGGGTCCGAGTATCCGGTACTCCACCGGGACATTGGACCACGCGGCCGTCCGCGCGTCATCGGCGCGGGCCATTAGGTCATGCTCGAAACCCGGTAGCGGAGACGCCGAGAGACGACACGCGACTCCCGTCCGGACGGACTCTTATCCCTGGGTCGTGGGTTCGAATCCCACCCGGCTCGCTGCCGTCTCAGCGGCCGGCGCCGGCCGTCACCAGGTAGCCCTCGGTCACCTCGCCCTTGTGGGCCGCGAACGCTCCCAGGACCTCGTCCTTCTCGCGCTGCGGCACGCCGACCGTATCGAGCGTCCGCCCGAGCTCGGCGGCGACCTCGTCGAACTCCTCGGGGCTGATCCGCAGGTCGCGATGGGCTTCTTCGAGCCCAAGGACCGTGCTGCCCGGCCGGGTCGCGGTGTATTCGAAGGGTCCACCAGAGACGTTGCATACCCACAGGGTGCGCATGAACTTGAGGCCCGGCAAGCGGCCGAGGTTGTTCGTGTGCCACTCGCGAAGGGCAGGGTTGTTCGATCCCTGTCCCACGATCGGGTTCGCGATGAGCGCGTCGCTGAAATGATCGACCACGGCCGCGATGGCGAACGCGCCGCCGAGGCGGTCGTAGAGGCTTGACTCAGGCATGGTTCCGCACCTCGTTGCATCCTCGTTGGCCCGGCGTCCCGCATCGACTCTACTACTAATAGGTACTCGTTGTACAGACGGCTGGACCACGGCTCGTGGGTGCTTCGACCGCCACGGCGTTGCATCGATGCGCCAAGATATCGACCATGCGGATCCGTCGAGGGCTGTTGTTCTCGGGTCTGTTCCTCATCCCGGTCGGCGGGCTCACCCTGCTGGCCCGGGGCGGCTATATCGACGCGGACGTGCTGCGGGACGCCTGGCGACTGTGGCCGCTGGTGCTCGTCGGCCTCGGGCTGGCGATCCTGCTCGGGCGTACACAGGGAGCCGCGCTGGGCAGCGCGCTGTCCGGGTTGATCCTCGGACTCATCGTCGGCGGCGCGCTCGCCTCGGGATCGTGGGTCGGGTTCGGCGTCTGCGGCGGTTCCGGTGATACCGCCGCGGCCCTCGACCGAATGGGAACGTTCGACGGTCCGGCCACGGTGGTTGCCGACTTCCGATGCGGGACGGTCGATCTCGCCACCGAACCCGGCGCCGGATGGCAATTCCACGGGGGCTACGACGGGCCGCCGCCGCTCGTCGATGCGACGTCCACCCGGCTCGATCTCAAGGTGCCCGACGGCACCGACGTGAAGCGCCAGATCTGGACGGTCCGTATCGCGCCGGATCGCCTGAGCGAACTGCAGTTCGACATCGACGCCGCGAGCGGGACCGTCCGGCTCGACGGGGCGAACCTGGCCCGGCTGGACATCGATTCGAATGCCAGCGACACATTGGTCAACGCGGGCGGCGCGACGATGACCCGGCTCGCCGTGACGCTCAACGCGGGGCGCCTGCGGCTCACGCTCGGCGAGGGATCGATCGTCGGCGACGTGACCCTCAACGCGAGCGCGATGGACATGTGCGTGCCCGCGGACGCCGGATTGCGGATCCGTTCCAACGACCAGTTGACGTTCGCGACCAACTTCGAGGCGGCCGGGCTCACCCGGACGGGATCGACCTGGTCGCGGCCGGCCAGCGGGTCCGGCGGTCTCATCGACCTGACCGTCCAGGGGAGCGCCGCGGCGTTCAACCTCGACCCCAAGGGAGGATGCGCATGAGCGTCTGCGCATCGGTCCCATGACATCCGCTCGACGAGGATCGATCGTCGGCGCGACGTGGCTCATCGGCGTCGGCGTCGTCTTCCTCATCCAGCAGCTCAACGATTGGTCGTGGGGTCAGGCGTGGCCGTTGTGGGTGATCCTGGTCGGCGTCGCGACGTTCGTCAGCACGCTCTTCTCGTGGCGTCCGAGCTTCGCGGGCATCTGGTCGTTCACCTGGCCGGTCGCCTGGACGGTGGTCGGCATCATCCTGCTGCTCAGCACGACCGGGCAGCTGGACGAGGGCCCAGCGGAGCTGATCTCGACCTACTGGCCGTGGGCCGCGGTCATCCTGGGCGTGTGGCTGCTCATCGGCGCGTTCCTGCCGTTCGGCAGGGGCGGCGCGATCGAGGCGCTCACCCTGCCGCTCGACGGCGCGACCGATGCCGACATCCGGATCCGGTTCGGCGCGGGCGAGATCACGAGCCATGTCGCCGCGGCCGGCCAGCTGCTCGACGGCACGTTCGAGGGCGGGGTCCTGCACCGGGTGACCGGGAAGGGCCGGGTCGAGCTCTCGCAGGACACGACCTACGGGCTGCCGTGGCTCGACCATTCCTCGCGCTGGGACATCGGCCTGACCGGCGAAGTGCCGCTGGACCTTCGGTTCGAGGGTGGCGCAAGCCGGACCACGTTGGACCTCATCGACCTGAAGGTCCGCAGCCTGCAGGTGCAGACCGGGGCGAGTGAGACCCGGGTCCGATTGCCGCGGGCGGGCGGCGTCACGAGCGTCCGCGCCGAGTCCGGTGCCGCGTCGCTCACGTTCGAGATCCCGGCCGGCGTCGGGGCGCGCATCCGCAACCGGATGGCCCTCGGCAGCACCCAGATCGACGAGGCACGGTTCCCGCGGATCGGCGACATCTACCAGTCGCTCGACTACGCGACAGCCGAGAACCGCATCGACATGGACATCCAGGCCGGCGTCGGGTCACTGCGGGTGATCGCCGGGTCGTAGGGGCGCCGCGCCGCGCGCGCCCTGAGCGTGGGTGACACCCGCTCGCAACCGAGGGCCCGTCGCGCAACGAGCGACGACCCCGAACCGCATCCGAAGCGGTCCCGCCGTGTGAGCGACCGCTTTCCACTCGATTCGTAGCCTTCCGATCAAGCCCTGACGTGCCATGGGCGCAACGCGGAGGTTCGAATGGACAGCGGAGATACCGCGTGGATGCTGGCATCCACCGCGCTGGTCATGATCATGTTGCCGGGTCTGGCACTGTTCTACGGCGGCCTGGTCCGGCGCAAGAACGTCCTCTCGACGATCATGCACAGCTTCTTCGGCCTGGCCCTCGTCAGCATCGTGTGGGTGCTCATCGGGTTCAGCCTCGCGTTCGGGACTGATGTCGGTGGGCTCGGCCTGATCGGCGGCCTCGACTACGTCGGATTCGCGAACGTCGGTCTCGAGCCGAGCACGATCTACGGCCTGACGATCCCGTTCATCCTCTTCGCCGGGTTCCAGCTGATGTTCGCGGCCATCACGCCGGCGCTCATCACGGGCGCCTTCGCCGAGCGCAAGCGGTTCGGCGCGTTCGTGCTGTTCACCATCCTCTGGTCGATCCTCGTCTACTCGCCCATCGCGCACTGGGTCTGGTCGGTCGACGGCTGGCTGTTCAAGGCCGGCGCGCTCGACTTCGCCGGCGGCACCGTCGTCCACATCAGCTCCGGCGTCTCGGCGCTGATCGTCGCGGTCCTGATCGGCCGGCGGGCGATCAACGGCGACAAGATGGAGCCGCACGACGTCCCGATGACCGTCCTCGGCGCGGGCCTCCTGTGGTTCGGCTGGTTCGGCTTCAACGCCGGGTCCGCGCTGAGCGCCGGCGGGCTCGCGGCCAGCGCCTTCGTCGTCACCAACACCGCCGCGGCGGCCGCCACGATCACGTGGGTCCTCGCGAGCTACCTCCACAAGGGCAAGGTCAGCGTCGTCGGTGCCGCCTGCGGTGCCGTGGCGGGCCTCGTCGCGATCACCCCGGCATCGGGCTTCGTCACGGCCGGTGGCGCGCTGGTCATCGGCCTCGTCGCCGGCGGCCTGTGCTACAGCGCGACCCTCCTCCGGGCCCGCGTCAAGGTCGACGACGCGCTCGACGTCTTCGCCGTCCACGGGGTCGGCGGCACGTTCGGGGCCATCGCGACCGGGATCTTCGCCACGGCCGCCGTCCAGGAGGCGTATTCGGGCCTAATCGACGGGAACGCCGGGCAGGTCGGGACCCAGCTCCTGGCCGTCGGCGCCACGATCGCGTATGCGGTCGTCGCCACGTTCGTCATCGTCAAGGTCGTCGACTTCATCCTCGGGATCCGCGTCCCGTCGGTCCAGGAAGAGACCGGCCTCGACATGGCCGTGCACGGGGAGGCGGCCTATCAGCCGTAACCCCGGGCGGGTGCCCGCCGACCCATCCGCGGGGTCCGGCTAGCACCCTCCCCCAGCGCGCGAACTCCAGCGACCGGTCGTTCCGACTCCTCTCGAGGGCGACCGGTCGCTCAACCCTCTCCGGAGACCAGGCCATGGCCACGATCCGTCGCGACCGACCCCGTCGCCGCCACTCGCTCGACACCGCCGCGCCGCTCTACGACGCGCGGTACGAGCACGATGCGTGCGGTGTCGGGTTCGTGGCGGACGCCGGCGGACGATCGCGGGACCGGGTCCTGCCGCTGGCCCTCGCCGGCCTGGCCGCGCTGGGCCATCGTGGCGCGTTCGGGGCCGACGGCGAGTCGAGCGATGGCGCCGGCGTTTCGTTGCCGCTGGACCGCTCCCTCCTCGAACTGCTGACCGGCGATCTCGCGGCGGCGCAGCCCGCGATCGTCTCGGTGTTCCTGCCGCGGGGCCGCACGGCCGAGCGCCGGGGCCGCCGGCTCGTCGAGGACGTGTTCGCCGATGCCGGGCTGATCGTCGCCCGCTGGCGCGCCGTGCCGTTCGACGCCTCGGCCCTCGGCTCGGCGGCGGCCGAATCCCGGCCCGGGTTCGCCCAGGCGATCGTCGCCCGCCCGGTCGACGAGTCCGGCCGTCCGGCCACCGACGACGCCTTCGAGCGTCGGCTGATCGTCGCTCGGCGACGACTGGAGACCGCGGTCCGCGAGGGCCCCGGCGCCTTGGCCGGGCTGTGCGTCCCGTCCGCCTCGTGCCGGAGCGTCGTGTACAAGGGCCTCGTCACGGGCGCCCGGCTGCCGCAACTCTTCCCGGACCTGCGGGTGCCGTTGTCCGTCTCGTACGCCGTATTCCATCAGCGCTACGCCACGAACACCCATCCCGTGTGGGGGCTCGCCCAGCCGTTCCGGCTCATCGCCCACAACGGCGAGATCAACACGGTCCGCGGCAATCGTGAGCAGGTCCGCGGCCGCACCCGGGATACCGGCGCGAAGGCGATCGCGGCCGAGCTCCTGGCGGCTGGCCCGCTCCTCTCGCCCGACGGCTCCGATTCGCTCTCGCTCGACGAAGCGCTCGAACTGCTGATGACGACCGGCTGGGACCTGACCCCGGCCCTGCTCGCCGCGATCCCCGAGGCGCTCGCGCTGCGCCGTTCGCCGCATCCGCATGTCGCGACACTGCGGCGCCGGACCGCCGGGTTCCTGGCGCCGTGGGACGGTCCGGCGGCGATCGTGTTCGCGGATGGCGCCCGGGTCGGCGCGATGGTCGATCGCAACGGCTTGCGGCCGGCCTCGTTCGCGGTCACGCGCGATCGACTCGTCGCGGTCGCGTCCGAGGCGGGCGCGGTCCCCTTCGCCGCGAAGGACACGATCCGGCGTGGCCGCCTCGGTCCGGGCGAGCTGCTGCTGGTCGAGCCCGGCCGTCGTGCGATCCTCGAGGACGCCGACGCCAAGAGTCGGGCGCTCCGTGCCCTGCCGATCCACGACGCCCCACGGCCGATCCACGAGGACCGCGCCGAGGCGGCCGCCGCGACGCTCGCTCACGAGTCCGTGCCGCTCGACGTCCAGTTGCGCCATCTCGCGGGCCTTGATGCCGAGCGGGCTCGACTCGACATCAAGACGATGGCGCTCGAGGGCCACGAGCCGCTCTGGAGCATGGGCGACGACACCCCGACGCCCGGCCGGGCTCGCCTCGACCGGCCGGTCGCCGATCACCTGCGCCAGGCCTTCGCGCAGGTCACGAACCCGGCGATCGATCCGGAACGCGAGCGGATCGTCATGGACCTGCGAGTCGAGCTGGGTCGACGTCCGGCGATGCTCGGCGGCCCGCCGCGCGGACCGCGGACGCTGCGCCTCGACCGGCCGATCGTCGCCGACCTCGACGGACTCATGGACGCGATCCGCGACGGCGGCAAGCGGGTCCGTCGGATGGACATGACCTGGGCGGCTGCCGATGGGCCTGCTGGTCTCGAAGCCGCGCTGGCCACGCTCGCATCGAAGGCCGTCGCGGCGTCGGAAGCCGGGATCGAAGTCCTCCTTCTCTCCGACGACGGGTTCGATCTCGTGCGCCTTCCGGTGCCCTCGATCCTGGCCGCCGGGGCCGTCCACACCGCGTTGACCGAGGCCGGCCTGCGCGGCCGGACCGACCTCGTCGTCGATGCCGCGGACGTGCTCGACGTCCACGCGATGGCGATGCTCCTGGCGGTCGGAGCCACGGGCGTCCATCCGCGCCTGGCCATCGAGCTTGCCGCCGAACTGGCCGGGACGCGCGGCGCCGAGACGGTCACGCCGGCGCAGGCGATCCACAGCCTCGTCACGGCGTTCGAGGCCGGGCTTCGCAAGACCCTGGCCCGGATGGGCATCAGCTCGGTCGCGTCGTACATCGGCGGGGCGCTCGTGGACGTCATCGACCTCGATGCGTCGGTCGTCGAGCGCTGCTTCCCGACCGCGGCCGACTGGCCCGGCCGGACGACCTTCGCCGATCTCGCCGCTCGCCAGCTCCGACGCGCGACCGCGTCCGCGACGATCGCCCCGGCCGCGCCCGGCCGCGAGCCACGGCTCCCGGACCCCGGCTTCGCGCGGTTCCGGGCCGACGGCGAGGCCCACATGTTCTCGCCGAAGAACGCCACCGTCATCACGGCCTTGGCGAATGACGGCACGGCCGACGACGTCGACGCCGCGCTCGTGCGCTACCGCGAGGCGCTCGCCCGAGGACCGGCCGACCGCGCCGTCCCGCGCGACGAGCTGCGCGTCCGACGGGCCGCCGCCGCCACGCCCCTCGACGACGTCGAGGATGCCCGGAGCATCGTGCGCCGGTTCGTCGTGTCGGCGATGAGCGTCGGGGCGTTGTCGCCCGAGGCCCACCAGGCCCTGACGATCGGGATCCAGCGCGCCGGCGGGGCCGCCAACACCGGCGAGGGCGGCGAAGATCCGGCCTGGTACACGCCAGGCCCGGACGGACGTCGCCACGACGCCAAGATCAAGCAGGTCGCCTCGGCCCGGTTCGGCGTGACGTCCGCCTACCTCGCCCGCGCGGACCAGCTCGAGATCAAGATCGCCCAGGGTTCCAAGCCCGGCGAGGGCGGCCAGCTGCCCGGCCGCAAGGCGACCGCCTACATCGCGGCGCTGCGGCGCGGTCAGCCCGGCCAGAGCTACATCAGTCCGCCGCCGCACCACGACATCTACTCGATCGAGGACCTCGCCCAGCTCATCGCCGACCTGCGGGCGATCAACCCGGGCGCCCGGATCGGCGTGAAGCTGGTGGCCGGTCGCGGGGTCGGCACGATCGCCGCGGGCGTCGCCAAGGCCGGCGCCTCGTACATCCACCTCTCCGGGCATGCCGGCGGGACCGGCGCGTCGCCGCTTTCCTCGATCAAGCACGTCGGCGCGCCATGGGAACTCGGGCTCGCGGAGGTCCACCAGGTCCTGCTCCGCAACGACCTGCGCGACCGCGTCGTGCTTCGCTCGGACGGCGGCCTCCAGACCGGGCGCGACCTGCTCGTCGCGGCCCTGCTCGGCGCCGAGGAGTTCGCGTTCGGGACCGCGGCCCTCGTCGCGCTCGGCTGCGACATGGCGCGCCAGTGTCACCTCGACACCTGTCCGACCGGCATCGCCACCCAGCGCGAGGACCTGCGGGCCAAGTTCGCCGGCACGCCCGACGATGTCGAACGGTTCGCAGTCGCGCTCGCCGAGGACCTCCGCCGCGAGCTGGCAGGCGTCGGTGCTCGCTCCGTGGGCGAGGTCATCGGGGAGAGCCGACGGCTGCTCACACCGCTGGCCGCGGCCCGGGCCGAGCTCATGCCTGTCATCGGCGCCGCGACGTGGGGCGCGTCGGCCGCCCGCCGCGCCGATCCCGCCAGCGCGGGCCACGACGTCCGATACGGCCAGGCCTCGGTCCTCGAGGCCGGCATCGCCACCGCGTTCCGCGGCCAAGGCTCCGTGACGGCCGCCGGCCTGCGCGTGACCACCGCCGATCGCTCGTTCGGGGCGGCGCTCACCGGCGCGCTCGAGCGGGGCGACCTGCGCGGTCCTGTCCACCTGGAGCTGCGCGGTTCGGCCGGGCAGTCGTTCGGGGCGTTCGCGGGCCCGGGCATCGAGCTCAAGCTCGTCGGCCAGGCCAACGACTACGTCGGAAAGGGTCTGTCCGGCGGCTCGGTCACGATCGTCCCCGAACCGGATCTCGCCGCCACCCCGTCGAGCGAGGCGATCGCCGGCAACACCGTGCTCTACGGCGCCACGAGCGGCCGCGTCCATCTGGTCGGCAGGGCCGGGATGCGCTTCGCGGTCCGAAACTCCGGCGCCGAGGCCGTGGTCGAAGGCATCGGCCCGCACGGCTGCGAGTACATGACCGGCGGCGTCGTCGTCGTGCTCGGGCCCGTCGGGGCGAACTTCGGGGCTGGCATGACCGGTGGCCGCGCCTACCTGTACGACCCGACCGGGCGACACGCCGCCGCGCTCGCGGATGGCAGCGTGTCAGCCGTCCGCCTGGCCGCCGTGCTCGCCGACCGCGACGATGGCCCGGTCCGCCTGGCCGAACTCCACCACCTCCTCGAGGCGCACCGCGACGCGGGTTCCGCCCTCGCTGCCCGGCTCCTCGATGATGCCGACCTCGCGGCCGCGGTCTGGGTCGTCGAGCCGATCGCCCCGCCGGCCGCGCCGGTCGCGTGGCGACCCGCGAGCCCGCCAGTGCGACCCTCGCGGCCATCCCGATCGAGCGCCCGCAGCCCGGCGTGTCGGCGCCATTCGCGTAAGCCCTTCGGTCGCGAGGACCGTCACGGCCGGAGTTCGAGCGCCTCGACGTGTGCCGGTCGGACGGCTCGGAAGTGGCGTTGGTCGAGCGTCGCCACCTTCGGTTCGCCCAGGCGCTCCACCAGTGCGACGACGCTGGCGTCGACGACCCCCAGCGAGAGATCCGCGTAGCGATCCTGCAGGTCGCGGCAACGCACAAGGTCCGCACCCGTCGGCGACTCGACGCGGTAGACGCCGGCGAGCGCGTCCTCGAGGAAGATGAGCCACGCACTCGCACCGAGGCGACGAGCACACCAGTAGTCGAGCTCCGCGAGGACGAGCGTCGGGACGATCAGATCCTCGGTCGCATCAGTCAGCAGTCGGGCACAGCGCTCGTGGTCCGGGTCAGCGGCGTCGAGAGCGGCGAGGATCGGTCCCGTGTCGCAGACGAGGGCCACGTCAGCTCGGCGGTTCCGCGATGGGCTCGGCCGTCACGTCGGCCGCCGTCCGGCCATCGCTCGAGCGGGCGACGCCGACCCGCGGCCGGCGCCCGTCGCGCAGCGCCTGGGCCTTCTCCTCGACCGCTTCGCGAAGCACCGTCGCGAGGGGCACGGTCCGTCGCTTGGCCTCCGCCTCCAGGGTGCCGAGGACCTCGGGCGAGGCGCTGACGGTCGTCCGTCGAAGGTGAGTCATGATGCGTGATGCTAGCATCACTGGCATCGCAACGCAATGTCTCCGGGACGATTTCGCCCAGCTCGGCTAACGCAGCCGTCCGACCCACGGCACGACACGCCCGGTGCGCGCCGCGTACCGGCGATACGCGTCGCCATGACGAGATCCACCGGGCCCACCACTGCGACGAACCCCGGTGGCCACAGGCGACGCGGTCGATCTTGCCCGTCCGCCGCAGGCTGAGGTGATTCGGCACACCGGCGACGAGCCCGATCCAGACGACGAGCAGGATCAGGGCGAGGACGGCCATCCGGGAAACATCAGCTCAGTCGGCGACCGGGTTCTTCCAGCGGACCTCGGCGAATCGCGCGAAGTCGGTGTCGGCGGAACAGATCTCCAGGCCATGCTCGATCGCGAGTGCCGCGAGGTGCGCGTCCGGGACGAGGTTCCCAGTGACCTGGTACTTGCGAACGAGGGATCCGAGCACCTCGCCGTGCCGGTCGGTCGGCGTCGGGATCCAGACCGACGGGGCGGCGAGCCAGTCATCCACGAATGACCACGCCTGGTCCGCGGCGAGCGGCCGGTCCGAGGCTCGCGGATGGGTGGCGATCCGGACGAACGCGGTCAGCGACTCCCACGGGATCCCGACGCGCCGGTCGCCGTTCAGGGCCTGCGCCAGCCAGGCGGACGAGCGGGCATGCCAGGGCGAGGCGGCATCGACCGCGAAGAGCAGCAGGTTCGCGTCGACGAGCATCAGCGCCTGGCCGGCCCGTCGAGGGTTTCGAGCGCTTCGGCGACGTTCGATACGTCAAGCCGCAGTCCGATCGGCGCCGTGCGCTGGCGGAAGCGCACCGATCGTGCGCGTCGGCTCAGTCCCGCCCTTGCGAGTTCGTTGACCGCCTCACTGAGCCCGAGGCCACGCTCCGCGCGCAGCCTCTTGATGGCTGCCGCGACATCGTCATCAAGATCGACAGTTGTACGCATGGACATCATCGTAGCATCATGATGCACGGCATGCACCATCTTGATGCGTCAACCCCACGGGCGACACGCGTGCGCCGGTCCAACGGCATCAACAGCGCTCAGTCGAGTGGGATCCGAACCCTTCCGCCATATCCGTTTCTCGTAACCCGACCGCAACCCCTTCGGCGCCGTCTCGATGCCGACGTCAGCGCCTCACGACCCTAGCCTTGATCGACGATGGGGCAGTCTCCCCGCGACTCCCACTCGATGCCCACTCAACCATCGCCCTTCGGAGGCCACCCCAGATGATCCAACCCTCCGATTCCGAGCTTCGGCCGATCGCCGTGCGCGATGGTCACAGCGCGCCAGTGACGTGCGCGTCGTGTGGGTGCCGGCTCGCCGAGAACGGCGACGCGTGGTTCCACTTCAACCCGCTTGCCGGTCGCGATGCGCGCGGCTGCCGGGTCGGGTGCGCCGATGCCGCGCACGACGCCACGGGTCGCCCGATCGCTGTCGCGGTCTGACCGGAAGCGACGCCCGTTCGCGCAGCTGAACTAGCGAGCTCGCTACTCCTCGACGACGATCCGGTAGCCCACGCCGCGGACCGCAACGACATGCGGGCCGCCGGCCGCTTCGACCTTCGAGCGGAGACGCGCGAGGTGCGGCTTCAACCAGAGCAGATCCGGGTCCGTTTCGGCCGGCCAGCCGGCGCGCGCCAGCTGCAGGTGCGGGACGATGTCGCCGCCGCCTCGCACGAGTGCCTCGAGCAACCGGAATTCCGTTGGCGTGAGCGTCAGGGACGTGTCGCCGACGCGAGCCTCGTGCCGGCCGGGCTCCAGGACGAGCGCCCCCGCCTCCAACGGCCCGCCCGCCGGTCCGCCGCCCGAGCCCGAGCGGTCGACCCGTCTCATGATCGCCGCGATCCGGGCCAGCAGCTCGGCCTTGCCGAACGGCTTGGTGAGGTAGTCGTCGGCGCCGAGGCCGAGCGCCCGGACCTTGGCCGCCTCGCCGCTCTCGCCCGAGACGATCATGATCGGCGCCTGGCCGACGGCCCGCATCTGGCCGGCCACGCTGAACCCGTCCGGCCCGGGCATCGCGAGATCCAGCAGGACCAGGTCCGGGTGCTCCTCGCGGAAGCGCTTGACGGCGGTCAGGCCGTCGTACGCGGTGATGACCTGGTGACCCTCGGTCCCGACCAGCGCGGTCACCGCGCCGACCATGGCCGGGTCGTCGTCGACGACAAGGATCCGAAGCGGACGGGTGCTCATCGTGATCATGTTCCTCTCGATCCTGGTTCAGACGGCCACGGCGGCCGGGAGGGCGACGACGAAGCGGGCGCCGTGCGTGCGAGCGGGCTCGCACCACAATCGGGCGCCCATCGATTCACCGAGTCGCTTGGCGGCGTACAGGCCGATGCCGGAGCCGCGGGCGGTATGGGTGTCGCGGCGGGCATAGGGCTCGAAGATCCGCTCGCGCCACTCCTCGGGGATGCCGGGCCCCTCGTCGCTGACGCCCAGCTGGACGACCCCTTCGACGAGTGCCCAGTCGATGGTGATCGACGTCTCCGGTGGCGCGTACTTGACCGCGTTCTCGACGAGGTGCTCGAGGATCTGGCGGAGGCGCGGCGGGTCCGCCAAGGCCTGGAGGCGCGGCGTGGGCCGCACGTCGACCGTGTGGTTGGCGAGCAGCGGCCGGACCGAGGCAAGGACCTCGTCGACGCTCGTCTGCACGTCGACCGGCGTGACGCTGGCCGGCCCTTCCGGCACGACCCGCACGGACGCGAGGATCGAGTCGACCAGGCGGTCCAGGCGCTCGACCTGCTCGAGGGTCGCCCGGTGCCACGCGGCGCGGGTCTCGCGTCGCGCCAGGTCGCGCGACTTGCGCCCGACGAGGGGCGGTTCCTCGGCGAGCAGGTCGGTGTACGCACGGACGACGGCCAGGGGCGTGCGCAGTTCGTGGGTGACGAGCGCGATCAGCTCGCTGCGAGCCTCGTCGATGGCCTTGAGCGCCTCGACCCTTGCCTCGGCCTCGGACTGCTGGCGGCCCTTCTCGACGATCCCCGCGAGCAGGTCCGCGACCGCGCCGAGCTGGTCCACGTCGGAGCGGCTGAAGTCGCGCGGCCGCTCGGTCTGGACGTTCAGGACGCCGACCGTCTGGTCGTGCCACGAGAGCGGGACGGACAGCATCGAGGCCACGAAGCGTCGCTGGTCGATGCCGCGCACCCACAGGAAGCGCGGGTCGGCCTTGACATCGGGGATGACCAGCGGCTGCTGTGTCGCGGCGACCCGGCCGGTGACGCCTTCGCCGAACGGGACCCGGGCCCGGCCGATCTGGTAGCGGTCCAGGCCGTTCGTGGCCGCCAGCGTCAGGTACGCTCCGTCCCGGTCCATGAGGTACAGGGAGGAGACGTCCGCGTGCAGCGCGTCACGAGTCCCGTCGATGACGGTCTCAAGCAGCTCGTCCCAGGTGCGCGCGGTCGTGGCCAGGCGCAGGACCTGGTGGAGGAAGCGCAGCTGGTCGAGCTCGTATCGGCCGCGCGGCGTCGGCCGCGGACGCGCCTCGAGGGGTTCCGGGGCGCGGGCGGTATCTCGAGCGGTGCCCTGTCCGGCGGTCGACATCGCCATCACGGTACAAGCCTAGGGAAGGTCGGCCCCTCGAAAGGTTGCGGCCGGGGAAAGGTTGCGAAGCGGTACGGTCCGCAAGGTATGGCCGCGTGAGCGCCTCGCCGCGGCGCGCACCGTCGGCGGCCGTCCGCGCAGAACCGGCCGGGATCGGCACCTCCGGGTGCTCCCGACACCCTGTCGGCGGAGGTCCGCCTGATGGGCGCGCTGCTCGGCCAGGTCGTGTCCGAGCAGGCGGGTCCGGAGCTGTTCGAGCTCGTCGAGCGGGTCCGCCGGCGCGCGATCGCCCTGCGCCAGGACGACGATCCCGACGAGCGGCGACGCCTCGACGAGGACCTGGCCGGGCTGGACCTCGGGTCGGCCGAGGGCGTCATCGGTGCCTTCGCGCTCTACTTCCAGCTGGTCAACCTCGTGGAGGCGCGGGGGCGGGTGCGCGCGCTGCGGCGGCGCGAGCGCGCTGCTCGCGACGGCGTCCTCGACAATTCGGTCGCCGAGGCCGTCGCCGTGTTGCGGCGAGCCGGCCGGACCGAAGTGGAGCTCGACGAGCTGCTCGAGCGACTGTCCGTCACCCTGGTCCTGACCGCCCATCCGACCGAGGCGCGTCGGCGGACCACGCTCGTCGCGCTTCGACGGTGCGCGGCGCTGCTCGAACGGCTCGACGACCCGCGCCTGACCCCGTCCGAGGACCGCGACGTCCGCCGCCGGATGCGCGAGGAGATCACGCTGCTGTGGCGTACCGCCGACCTGCGGGCCGTCGCGCCGACGCCGCTCGATGAGGCCCGAACGGCGATGGCGTTCTTCGACGCCACGCTGTTCACGGTCGTGACCCGCCTGTACCGGGCGCTCGACGGGGCGTTCGACCCACCCGCGTCTCGACGTGGCGCCGGCGCCGCGACGGATTCGGGGCGGACCGGGACCCGGCAGCCGCGAGTGGGGCCGTACCTGCGCTGGGGCAGCTGGATCGGTGGTGACCGCGACGGCAACCCGGGCGTCACCGCTGACATCACCGAGCTCACGATGCGGATCCAGGCCGAGCACGTCCTCCACGGCTACGAGGCGGTCGCGACCCGACTCATGCAGACGGTCGCCGCGGCCGCGTCACCGGAACACGTGACGCGGCACCTGGCCTCGCGCATCGCGCGCGACGCCGAGACGCTGCCCGAGGTCGACCGACAGGTTCGCCGCCGGTTCCCCGACGAGCCGTATCGCCAGCGGTTCGGGTTCATCGCCGAGCGCCTGCGCCGGACACGGGCCGCGCTGACCGGGGAGGCCGCCGCGCTGACCGGTCGATATCGCACGCCCGAGGAGCTCGACGAGGAGCTGCGCGAACTCCAGGAGGCGCTGCTCGCGGACGGCCTGGAGCGGGTGGCCTGGGGCGAGGTCGCCGACCTGCGCTGGCAACTCGGCACGTTCGGGTTCCATCTCGCGTCGCTCGAGATCCGCCAGCACGCCATCGTCCATCGGGCGGCCCTCGCCGCGCTCCGCGATGGCGGTGGGACGGCCGACCCCTCGGCTGAGGTCTCGCCCGGCGTCACGCTCGACGAGGTGACCGGCACGTTCCGGTCGATGGCCACGATCCAGGCCCGCTACGGCCTCGAAGCCTGTCGCCGGGTCGTCGTCAGCTTCACGTCGTCGGTGGGGGACGTGACCGACGTCCTGGAACTGGCCCGCCTCTCCACCGAGGGCGTGCCGCCGATCGTCGACGTCGTGCCCCTGTTCGAGACGACCGAGGCGCTGGATGGTGCCGGCCAGATCCTCGAGGCGATGCTCGCCGACCCGTGGTATCGCGCCCATCTCGGGCGCCGCGGCGACCGCCAGGAGGCCATGCTCGGCTACTCCGATTCGAACAAGGAGTCGGGGTTCCTGGCGGCGGCCTGGATGCTCCACCGGGCACAGGAATCGCTCATCGCGGTCGCTCGGGCCGGGGCCATCGAGCTGACGCTGTTCCACGGTCGGGGCGGGGCGATCGGTCGCGGCGGCGGGCCGACGAATCGGGCCATCCTCGGCCAGGCGCCCGGCTCGGTCGACGGGCGGCTCAAGCTCACCGAGCAGGGCGAGGTCATCGCCGCCAACTACTCGGACCCGGTCATCGCGCGACGGCACCTGGAACAGGTCACGGCCGCGGTCCTGCTGCGCGTCCACGCCCGAACACGATGCGCAGCTGACGGCGGCGCTGGCGGTCGGCCGGCCGATCATGGACGAACTGGCCGCCACGTCCCGTGAGGCGTACCGGGCGCTCGTCCACGACGATCCGGGCTTCGCCTCGTTCTTCCGGGACGTGACCCCGATCGCGGAGCTCTCCGACCTCCGTCTCGGCTCACGGCCGGCGGCGCGCGGCCGATCCGTCGGGGCCCCATCGATCGACAGCCTGCGTGCGATCCCGTGGACCTTCGCGTGGTCGCAGGCACGGATCAACCTGCCCGGCTGGTACGGGCTCGGGACCGCCCTCGAGCGGTACCGCGCGGCGCACGGCGAGGCTGGGCTTGAGTCGGTCGCGCGACTGGCCCGCGACTGGCCGTTCCTGCACAGCCTCGTCGACAACGCCGAGATGAGCCTGGCCAAGGCCGACATGGGCGTCGCGCGGCTGTACGCGGCGCTCGCCTCGGGCGACGGCGACGCGGGGCGCTGGGCGACGATCGAGACCGAGTTCCACCGGACGGTGTCGATGCTGCGCCGGATCACCGGGCGTGACCGGCTCCTCGACGACGCGCCCGTGCTCCAGCGCTCGATCGCGCTGCGCAACCCCTACGTCGATTCGCTCTCCGAACTCCAGGTCCGCCTGCTGGCCCGCCTTCGAGCCCTCCCGCCGGACGATCCGGAGCGCGGCCGGGTCCTTCGCCTCGTGCAGCTCACCGTGAACGGCGTGGCGGCCGGCCTCCAGAACACGGGCTGAGGGCCGCCCAGGCATCGATGGATCACGCGGATCACGTCACGCTCCTCCGCGGCGGCGTCACCGAGGCCGGCGGCACCTGGGCGGACATCGGCGCGGGGGAGGGCGCGTTCACCTTGGCGCTCGCGGACCTGCTGGGGCCGGGCTCACGGATCTTGGCGGTGGACCGGGACCGTGACGCGCTCGCTCGCAATGCCGAGGTCGTGGCCGCGCGGTTCCCGGGCGTCGAGCTGGATACGCGACGAGCGGACTTCGAGGCCGCGATCGACCTGCCGCCGCTCGATGGCCTGGTCGCGGCCAACAGCCTCCACTTCGTCCCGCGCGATCGGCAGGTCGAGGTCGTGCGGCGGTTGGCGTCGCACCTGCGGCCGGGCGGGGCGTTCGTCGTCGTCGAGTACGACGCGGACCGCGGCAATCCCTGGGTCCCGCACCCGTTCAGTGCCACGACCTGGGAGCGGATGGCCACCGAGGCCGGGCTGGTCGGCACGACGCGGATCGGGCGGGTGCCGAGCCGGTTCCTCGGCGCGATCTACTCCGCGGTCAGCCGCCGTCCGGGCCAGGCGTAGCCAGCGCTTTCCCGACGCGGCCGGCGACGACAGACGCCAGCCGATCGAAGTCGGCCGGTTCGTTGTAGGGGGCCGCGGAGATCCGCAGCAGCACGGACCGCGGCGGGTCCTCGGTCCGGGCGCGAGCCGCCCGGACCGGCCATTGCGCGACCGACGCCTCGATGCCCGCGTCGTACAGGTACCGATCCAGGTCCGCGGCCGCGGCGTCGGAGGCCTCGCCGGGGACGGGCATCGCCGCCATCGAGCCGAGCATATCGTCCGGCGCGGGCGCCGCGATGCCGAGCGCCCGCAGGATCCGGTCGCGACCGTCGAGCACAAGTTCGTGGTTCGCGGCCATGAGGGCGGGCCAGCCGCCGGGACGCCGCGCCAGCCAGTCGATGGCCGCGGGGAGTGTCAGGTAGCCGGTCGGATCGGTGGTCCCCACCCAGTCGGCCTCCCAGCGGTAGCGCGAGCGTTCGACCGAAGGTTCGTTCGCCCCGTGCGACACCACGAGCGGGTGGATCGCCTCGCGCCGGTCGGCGCGGACCCACAGGAAGCCCGTGCCCTTCGGCCCGCACAGCCACTTGTGGCCGTTGCCGGCCCAGTACGCGGGCGCGAGGTCGTCGACGTCGACCGGCACCATCCCCGGCGCGTGCGCCGCGTCGACGAGCGTGTCGATGCCGCGCGCCGCGAACTCGCGGACGAGCCGTTCGATGGGGAAGACGAGCGCCGTCGGACTCGTCACGTGGCTGACGACGAGCAGTCGCGTTCGCGGCGTCGCCGCGGCCAGCAGCGCGTCGACGACCTCGTCCGGACCGGCGATGGGGAACGGGATCGGCGCCACGACCACCCGCGCTCCGGTCCGCGCGGCCGCCCGCTGCATCGCGTTGATGATCGCGTTGTACTCGTGATCGTCGGTCAGCAGCTCGTCGCCCGGCTCGAACGACAGGCTGGCCAGCACGGTGTTGATCGCGGTCGTCGCGTTCGGGACGAAGGCCAGACCGTCAGGATCGGCGTGCAGGAAGCTCCCGACCGCCTCGCGTGCCGCTTCGAGTCGGGCGGGCAGCTCGCGCGTGAGGAAGCGGATGGACTCTAGCTCGAGCTCGTCACGCAGCGCCTGGTGCGCCGCCAGGACGTCGGTAGGGCAGGCGCCGTAGCAGCCGTGGTTGAGGAAGGTGATCGCCGGGTCGAAGCGCCACCCGAGGTCGTTTCGCATGGACCGAGTATCGCGCTCGACGGGTCGGGCGATGCACCGGGAGCGTTAGGCGGTCTTCGGCAGCCTCGGCCCATCGATGTGGTCGCCGTGTCGCGCGACGACCGTGTCGGTCGTGCCCGAGAGGAGCCAGCGGACCTCGCCCTCACCCACGACCAGCCACGGCTCGTCGGCCGAGACGATCACCCCGGTCCGCTCGGCAAGGCCGAGCAGGCCGATGCCCGGCGGCAGGAGCGCGCCGTACTGCGCCACGATCCGCGCCCAGGCCGCCTCGTCGGCATGCGGGGCGACGACCACGCCCGGCACGATCCCCAGGCCTGCCACGACCCCGCTCGACGTCCACGTGAAGGGCGCCATCGCCATCGCCCCGGCACTCGCGCCCGCGACGACCGTGCCGCCAGCGCGGGCGGCCGCGATCGCCGCGAGGGCGGGGGAGCCGGGCAGGGTCCGCGGGATGAGGGCCGGATCGCCGCCGGGGAAGTGGATGAGGTGGGCGGCGCGCAATTGCTCCGCGAGTCCCGGGTCGGCCGCAGACACCGGGTCCAGCACGGGCACGGATGTCGCCTGGACCGAGCGCCCGGCAGCGGCCGCGACACGCTCGAAGGCCGCCACGCCATGGGCTGCGGCGAGGTCCGGCCGGCCGAGGGCCGCGGCGGTCGGCACGACGGCGATCCGGATCGGCTCGCCCTCCGCCACGAGCCCACGAGCCGCCGTCAGCAGCGCCTCGAGGAACGGCTCGTCGCCCGGCTCGAACTCGCCCCCGCCGTGAAGCGCGACCGGGCCCGGCACGGTCGCGGCCGCGTCAGCCATCGGCGGGGCGGTCGTCCGTCGGCGTGACATTCTTCATCGGCGGCCGATCGGGTCCGACGCCGCCACCCGTGCCGTCCCCGCCACGCCCCCGTCGCAGGAACCGTGCCACCGCGTCCGGCGCGGCCACGAACGGCGCCAGGTAGGCCACCAGGAGGATCGGGATGAGGATCCTCGTCGCGCCGGGCCGGATGGCGACGAGCGTCGCGAGGCCCCAGAGTCCGAACGCGTACAACCCGATCGTGCGCGACGAGACGCCGGCCAACTGCAGGCGGCGAGCCGGGACCAGCACGATGAGCGCGATCAACAGGGCGACGAGCAGGATCCCGGGAGGCGGCAGCACCTCCCGATCATACGGGTCGGGCCGCCGATCGACGTCTGGCGTCCCATCTCCGGCGTCCTGCGCCTCGCACCCGCCGGGCGGTCGATCGGGTGCCCGCGATAGGCTCGACGCCACGACACCGCCTCGGACGCCCATGACCCGCTTCCTCCGAACCGAACGCATCACGGCCTGGCTCGACCAGTGGGGCGGCATCCTGCCGCTGCTGGTCGCCGAGTTCGTCGTGTGGCTCGGGTTCGGCGGGCTGCTGCCCGTCCTTCCCCTCTACTTCACCGAGCAGGGCGTCGACTACGCCACGCTGGGCATCGTCATCGCCGCGTGGCCGGCCGCGCGCCTCGTCAGCGAGCCGTTCTTCGGGTGGCTCGCGGACCGCACGGCTCGGGTGCCGCTGATGGTCGTCGGCCTGCTCGCGACCGGCATCTTCGGCGCGCTCCCGCTCGTCCTCACGGGTCCGCTCGCGTTCGTCGTGTTGCGGGGCCTGGCCGGCCTGAGCGCGGCGGTCTACGACCCGGCGGCCCGGGGCTATCTCACCGATGCCACGCCACCGGGCAAGCGTGGCGAGGCGTTCGGGTTGTACGGCGCGGCCCAGATGGGCGGCCTGCTGCTCGGACCGGCGATCGCGGCGTTCGGGGCGGCCAACTTCGGCGGCATCGCGTTCGTGTTCGTGTTCAGTGCCGTGGCGGCGGTCCTCGCGTCCCTGGCCATCGCCGTGCGCGTCCGCGAGACGCCGGTCCGCACGCACCCGGCGCCGCCACCGGATTCGACCGAATTCCCGCCGGACCCGCCGTCGCTCGCCGGGACGGGCCGCGGCCGACATCGATGCCGACCGCACGCGGGTCGCCGGCCCGGGGGTCCCGACGAGCCTGTGGAACCGGGGCCTCGTCGCGGTCATCGTCATCAACGCCGGTGGCTACTACGCGGGCGGCACGTACGAGGTCATCTGGAGCCTGTACCTGGAGGGACTCGGGGCGGACCTGGCCCTCATCGGCTTTACGTTCGCGATGTTCGGCCTGCCGGTCCTGCTGTTCTCGCCGGTCGCGGGCCGGATCGTCGATCGGCGCGGCTCGTTCGCGTTCATCGTCATCGGCTCGATCCTGCCGGCGGCGACCGGGATCGCGTACACGCTGATCACCGTTCCGGCGATGGCCGTCCCGCTCATCCTCATCGAGGCGACCGGGTTCGCCTTCCTCAACCCGGCGCTCTACGCCATCGTCGCGGCGAACTCGCCGCCGGGCCGGTCGTCGACCGCCCAGGGCCTGTTCGGGGCGGCCGGCACGCTCGGCTTCATCGTCGCGTCGCTCGGGGCTGGCGTGCTCTTCGCCCGCGACGTCGTGCTGCCGTTCTACGTCTTCTCGACCGTGCTGATCGGCTCGCTCGTCGTCGGCCTGCTCATCGGTGGGCCGCGCCTGCGGGTCCGTCCGGCTCGGACACCCGCGCTCGAAGCGGAACCGGCGCCGTCGCCCGCGCCGTAGCGGCCGGATCCGCCGGGGAACGCCGACCGACCCAACCGCCTGGCCCACGCCCGCATCAGGTCGTGGTAGAAGGGGTCGACCGGATCCCTCGCCCAGGGATCGACGCGCATGCAGGCACGGATGGCGATGGAGCACCAGGGCCTCCCGCTCGACGAGCGACGGCTCATCGAACGCGCTCGGCGAGGTGACGTCGACGCATACGACGCCATCATCCTGCCGCGCCTTGGGCCGACCTACCGCCTGGTCAAGGCGATCGTCGGGCACGCGGACGATGCCGACGACGTGACCCAGGAGGCCTTCGTCCAGGCCTGGAAGGCGCTGCCGCAACTGCGCGACGCCGACCGGTTCGATGCCTGGTTCGGGCGCGTGGTGGTCAACACCGCCCGCATGCACCTGCGCCGACGGGGCCGTGTGATGACGGTCTCCGTCACGGCGATGGAGCTGAGCGAGGACGGCGCGCTCCAGCAGACCGACGTCGGGCTCGACGGCATCGCCGGGTCGGACGCGCTCCAGGCCGCGATCGACCGGCTGACCGCCGATCAACGATCGATCCTGGCCCTGCACCACCTCGAGGAGCGCCCGGTCAAGGAGATCGCCGCCATCCTGGGGATCCCGGTCGGGACGGTGAAGTGGCGCCTGCACGAAGCGCGCGAGGCACTGCGTCGCGCGATGGAGTCCGAGTCATGAACGACCACCTCACCGACGACCGCATCCGGGATGCGTTCCTCGCCCGGGCCGCCGGCAGCCCGTCCCCGGAGCTCGGGGCACGGATCCGTGCCGCTGCCGCCAGCACCCGTCAGGACCGGCCGGTCATCGACATCCCGGGCCTCGGACCGCTGCACAACGGCCGCTATCTCGCCATCGCCGCCATCATCGCGGTCACGTTCGTCATCGTCGCCGTCTCACTGCTCATCGGGGCCGGCGCGCGCCCGGTCGTCAGTCCGGTCGTCAGCCCGACCGTCATCCCATCGGCCGCCCCGACCGCGGTGCCCGCGACCGCCGCCCCATCGGCCGCCCCGACCGCGGTGCCGGCGACCGTCCGCCCAACGGCTGAACCGTCCACCGCACCGAGCGCAAGCGCCGGCGTGGCCGTTGGTTCGGTGGTCACGGTCGCGACGGCCAAGGCGCTCGACCTGTACTCGACGTTGGATACCCTCGACGGACCGCGGCTACCGGGACCCGACAAGATCGGCACGATCGAGCCCGGGACGATGCTGTACATCGCCAGTGGGCCCTCGTGGGTCAGTGGCGAGCGCGGCGACGAGGACGGGTACCTGGTGCAGGCGTTCGACCAGGACGAGCCCGAGCGCTCCTATCCGCTGGGCTGGGTGATGGCGCCGCATGGCGATTCGTCGATCTTCGGGGCGAGCAGCGCACGCTGCGTCGCCGGCGACCTTTCGCCGGCGAACCTGCTGGATCTCACGGTGGTCGGAGCCCTGGCATGCTTCGGCAGCGACGACATCACGGTCGTCGGCCAGGTCGCATGCACGGCGAACGAAAGTCGGCCCAGGGCGTTGCAGCATCGCGCCTCCGGGCCGGCCTGGCTGGACGACAGTCCCTTCTGCGCGTTCCGGTCGGCCAAGGGCAAGCCGTACTTCGAGATCTTCGAGTTCTCGGCCGTCGATCTGCCAGGCGACTGGACGAAGCGCGACCTGGCGGTCACCGGCCACCTCGACGACCCCAAGTGGGGCGAATGCATCGGGCGCGAAGGACCGCCCTTCGTGACAGACGCGGAGGCGGAGTTCGAGTGCCGACTCGGGTTCCACGCGACCCACGCCGAGCCCGCCGCGGCTCGTCAATAGAACGCCTGGCGAGGGATCTCGCGGCTGGTCAGCCCGCGGTCGGCTTCGGCGCGACCCTTCGCCGCGGCCGGCGGAGGCCCAGGCGCGAGACGAACCGCTTGGCCTCGTAGACCCAGCGCACGGGTACCCGGGTCTTGCGCCAACGGACCGACGAGAGGGCGAGGTCGAACGAGCGGACGGCCTCGTCGAGCGAGCGGTGGCCGCGGAACATCGTCCGGGCGGCGGTAGCTCGCTTGGAGCGGAGCGGGTCATCGGCCGACAAGCGGTCGAGAAGCCCGACGAGGCCATCGGTCTCGGGATGCCAGCGGTAGGCGTACGGGTATTCCTCGGCCAGCCGCGTGTCGTCCTTGCCGATCGCCGCGAGATCCTTCCAGGCCGGCATGACGATCGGCTTCTCGGTGAACAGGAACTCGGCGGTCACGCCCGAGATGTCGCTGATCATGACGTCGGCATCGGTGAAGTCCTCGGCCTTCGTCCGGCCCTGGCGGACACCGGCGGCATACAGCTGGTCGCGCAGCTCGATGAGCTCCGGCCGCCGCCGGCCGGTCACCGGATGGGGCCGCATGATCACCGAGACGCCCCGCTCGGTGAGCGCTGGCAGCGCGTCGAGGAGGGCCGGGCCGACGACGGGCATGGAGCTGTAGTCGGCCTTCGGCGAGCCGCCTTCCCAGGTGGGGGCGTACAGGATCGTCCGGATCGGCCTTGGCTTGTCCCAGGGGTCCTTGACCAGGCCGTCCACGATCGGCGTCCCGATCGCGCATGCGCCCTGGGCGACCCAGCGCCGGACCGCTCGCGGGTACCGCTTCACGACCCCGTACCGGGCCACGAACATGGAGTCGTAAAGCGACGCCGTCCGGAAGGCGTTGTAGATCTTGTCGCTCTCCCCGTGACCGAGCCAGACGTGGAGCTTCCCGCCGAAGCTGTTGACGACCTTGAAGTTCTCCTGCTTGGTCCCGATATAGAGGAAGCCGCGGAAGTTCGGGCACAACTTGAGCCAGGGCTTGGCCATCGCGAACGGCTCGAGGATGACGCAGTTCGGGAGGGCGTCCACGCGCTGCCGGACATAGTCGGAGAAGCGATCCTCACCGGCCATGATCACGAAGCGGTTCTCGCTCCGTCGGATGTATGGGATCCAGATGTCGAGATGGAACCCGGTCACCCCCTGACCCCAGAACAGGCACCAGTTGGGGTCGAAATCGAGGAGGCTATCCGTCTCCGCGGCTGATCCCATCGACCCCTCCACCTTCGAGAGCGGTCCCGTCCGCTCGGTCGGACACACCCTCGACCCGGTCCCCTCCATCCGATGATACCCGTGGCTCGGGACCGGTATCGGCGACGGCGACCGCCGCCGCCCGGCTTCGTTCATAGGCCCGCCGAACGGACCCTCGTTCGTGCCGGGAGTGTGCGGCCGCGAGGGCGAGGTCGAACGATCGGACGGCGTCGTCGAGCGTCCGATGATCTCGGAAGAAGCGCCGGGCGGCCGCGTCGCGGGCCCCTGCGAGCGGGTCATCGCGCTCCAGCGTCTCGATGCGGTCGATGATCCGCTCCGCTGCGACCTCCCAGTGATAGACCCACGGGTACTCCGAGCGGATCCGACCCTCGCCTTTCATGAGCTGCCGCAGCCGCGTGGTCACGGGCAGGATCGCGGGCTTGCGCGTGAACAGGAATTCGCTCGTCACGCCGGAGACGTCGCTGACGATGACGTCGGCGCGAGTCAGCTCGTCCTTCTTGATCCCGCCGCGAGCGGCCCCGGCCGCCTCGAGCTGACCGAGGAGGTCCTGGAGTTCGGGCAGGCGCTTGCCCGTCCCCGGGTGAGGCCGCAGGAGGACCGTCGTGCCTCGCGCGGCGAGTGCCGGCATCGCGTCGAGCAGGGCTGGGCCGGCCGTGGCCAGCGAGCTGTAGTCGCCGCCCTGCCCGAACCCCTCCCACGTCGGGGCGTACAGCAGCGTGCGGATGGGCCGCGGCCGGTCCCACGGGTCGGCCCGAAGACCCTCCACGATCGGCGTGCCGATCGCGCAGGCTCCCTCCAGGACCCACCGGCGGATCGCCTTCGGATAGCGCTGGACGGCCGCATAGTCGGCGACGAAGACCGAATCGTAGACAGACGCGGTTCGGTGCATGTTCGCCTTCTTGGCACTCTCTCCATGGCCGATCCAGACATGGGCGGCCTCGGGGAAAGCGTCCATCACCGCCGCGTTGTCCATGTACGACCCGACGTAGATGAATCCCTGGAAGTCGGGGACTCTGCGCCAGGCGTTCCAGGGTTTGCTCATACGGTTCCATGACCATGCAGTTGGCGAGCCCGCGGACCTCGTTGCGCACCCAGTCCGGGAACCCGTCCCCGCTGGCCACGATCGCGAACCGATACCGGCTGCGCCGCAGGTACGGCTGCCAGATCGCGAACTGCGAGCTGCGGACATGACTCGCCCAGAAGAGGCCCCAATGCGGCTCGAAAGGCTCAGATCCGTCAGTCGCGGCCGATGCCTGCATCGTTCTCACCGATTCGAAGAGCGCCCCGCGCCTTGCGGCGTCCCGGTCCCGGCGGACGATATCAGCCGGGCGCTTCGATGAGTCTCGGGAGGATCGAACGGGCGAGTTCGAGATCCGCCTCGAAGTCGATCTCGGTCCACGCACGGCCGGCGGTCGGGACCGGATGCACGGTCAGGCCGGCATCGATGGCGTGGTTGAGGGCGGCCTCGAAGTAGGCCGTCAGCGTGCCCGCCTCGAGGACCGCGTCGAGCCCGGCCCGGACAGGCCCGAGCGCGGCCTCGCGGAAGACCCCGATGCCGATGAACTCGCCGGCGGTGTGCGCCTCCGACAGGTCCTTGGAGAGGTGCACGACGCGCCCGTCCTCGATCCGGGCCTTCATCTGCTCGGGCTCGCACGGCCGCAGGTCCACGGGCAGGGCGGCCGGTCCATCCGCCGCGAGGAGGTCGTCGAGGATCGACGGTTCGAAGACCGTGTCGGCGTGGAGGTAGACGAACGGTTCGGTCAGGCGCTCCCGGGCCATCCACGCCGATCCGATGACGTTGGTGACCGACCAGAACGGGTTCCACACGGGTTCGACCCGCAGGCGCCCGTCGGCACGTCGCTCGGCCACGGCCTCGACGGCCGCCCGGCGATAGCCGGTGACGATGATGGCCCGCTCGATGCCACGTGCCGCCAGGACGTCGAGCTGCCACTCGAGCGGCGTGATCCCGCCGAGATCGACCAGCGACTTGGGACGGTCGTCGGTGTGGGCCCCGAGCCGGGATCCGCGCCCCGCGGCCATGATCAGCGCGTCCATCGTCCTCCCGCCGCTCGCTACAGGCTCGCGAGGTAGAGCGCCCGCAGGTCGGACACGTCGGTCGGACCGGGGTCGTTGGCCAGGGTGCCCTCGACGGCGTCGACCAGCCCGTCGACGTCATCGCCGGAGACGCCCAGGTCGCGCAGGCCGACGCGCATGCCGGTCGCCTCGAGATGGGCGAGCACCCGCGCCTCAAGGGCCGATGCGGCGGCACCGGGTGCCGCGTCAGCACCGGCGAGCCCGGCGGAACGGGCCAGTCGCCCGAGCGCCTCCGGGGCCACGGTCCGCGTCCGCTCCAGCCAGGCGGGCATGAGGGCCGCGACACCCATGGCGTGGCTGGTCCCCGTGCGGGCCCCGACCGGGTACTGCAGCCGGTGCGGCAGGCACGTCGTCGAGTTCGCGAGGTTGACGCCCATGAGCGTGGCTGCGTAGGCCGCATCGGTCAGGGCACCGACCGCGTCGGGGGCGCGGTACGCGCTCGGCACCGACGCCAAAAGGCGGGGCAGCGCCGTCCCGGCGAGGTGGATCACGAGATCGCTCGCCGCTCGCGAGGCCGAGGTCTCGACGGCATGCGCGATGGCGTCGAAGCCGGAGCCGGCGATGACCTCGGGCGGCGCCCCGACCATGAGCTCCGGATCCACGAGCGCGTCGCGTGCGGCCACCCCGGGCCCGCGGACGCCGCGCTTCCGGCCGCTGGCTCGATGGAACACGATCGCCGCGTGGCTGACCTCCGCGCCGCTGCCCGCTGTCGTCGGCAACGCGATGACCGGCAGGCCACCGGTCTCCACGCGCTCGCCGCCGAGCAGCGCCTCCAGCCGGTCGGGCGTCGGGCGGAGCGCGGCCGCCTTCGCGAGGTCGATGACGCTGCCGCCACCGACGGCGACGACCGACTGGGCGCCGGTCTCCTGGAGTCGTCGGGCCAGGGCGAGGACCGCGACATCGTCGGGCTCGCCGGCCGATGCGACCCGATCCACGATCTCGACGCCGGCCTCGGCCAGGGCGGCCAGGACGTCGGTGGTCGCCGGGTTCCGCTCGAACGAGCGGAATGTCACGAGGACCGTCCGAGTGCCCGCGCCGGCCGCCACGACCCCGACGGACCGACGGACCCCCCGCCCGAAACGGATGCGCGTCGGGAGCGAGAAGCTGAAGTCGACGGGTGTGCCGGTGGTCGGGCCGATCACAGGTTCTCGCTCCGGGCCAGGCCGGTCCGCAGGACCTCGGCGTGCTGGGCGATGAGCGCCTCGCGCGAGACGAAGAGCTCCCGCAGCTGGTCGTAGAGGCCGCGGTAGATCGCGAAGAAGTCGCGGTACATCTGGGTCCGTGCGGCCTCGGGCTCGAAGATCCGTGCGGCGCGGACGCAGGCGGCGGTCGCCTCCTCCATCGACGACCAGTCGCCGACGTTGACCCCGGCCATCAGCGCGGCCCCGAGGGCGGACGTCTCGAGTTCCTCGGTCAGCGCCACGGGCACGCCGAGCATGTCCGACTTGATCTGGTTGATAGGGTCGAGCCGGGCGAGGCCGCCCGAGGCCGAGACCCGCCGGACCTCGACGCCCATGCCACCGAGCCGGTCGACGATATCCAGGACGCTGTAGCCGACGCCCTCGAAGATGGCCCGGATCATGTCGGCCCGGCTGTGGTTGCGCCCGAGCCCGAAGAACACGGCGCGGGCATTCGAGTCCCAAACGGGCGCTCGCTCGCCGAGCAGGTACGGCAGGAACGTCAGTCCGGCGGCGCCCGGCGGCGCGTCGATGGCCTCCGCGACCATCGCCTCGTAGGGGCGGGATCGTCCGGGTAGAGGACCTGCTTCGCCCATTCGATGACGCCGCCGCCGAGGTTGTTCGAGCCACCCGCGAGGAACCGCCCCGGCGCGATGTGCGAGGTCGTGAACAACCGCCCGGCCGGGTCGCGGTCGCTCCGGTCGGTGACCGCCCGGAAGCTCGTCACGGTGCCGGAGACGTCGCACGCCTCGCCGACGGCCGAGACCCCGGAGCCGTAGACGGCGCAGATCGCGTCGTAGGTCGAGAGCACCACGCGAACGCCTGGACCCAGTCCGAACCGGTCGCGGAGCTCGGGACGCAACGTCAGGACGGCGCCTTCGCCCCGCACGACGGGCGGCAGGGTCGCGACGTCCACCTCGAGCGCGCTCAGGAGACCCGCCGGATAGCCGGTCCCGTCGGTCTCGCCATAGAGGTACTTCGTGGCGTTCGTCGGGTCGGTGGCCATCTCGCCGGTCAGGCGATGGACGAGGAAGTCGTTCGAGGTCGCGAACCAGCAGGTCCGGGCGTGACGCTCGGGCTCTCGTTCCCGGAGCCACACGATCTTGGGGAGCATCAGGTCCGGCGTCACGCGGCCGCCGGGCAACCCGAGGGCCGCGAACGCGGGATCGGCCTGGATCCGCGCGGCCTGCTCGCTCGCGCGCACGTCGCTGATCATGATCGCGTTCCGGACCGGATGACCGTCCCGATCGAGCGCCACCAGGCACCCGGCCGAGGTGGTCGTGGTGATGCGGCCGACGCCCTTGGCGAGCTCGCGGTCAGCGAGCACCTCGTCGAGGGTCTCGAGCGCGGCTCGCCACCAGTCCTCTGGATCCTGCTCGACCCGACCCTCGCCCATCCGGCTCTCGATGGGCCGATAGGCGATCGCCAGCCGATGCCCGGTCTGGTCGAAGACCGCCGCTCGCATGCTCTTGAGCCCGAGGTTGACGACGCAGGTGTGCATCGTCACTCGGGCTCCGCGTCGTGGGCGGTCCAGGCCGGGGTTCGGGCGGGCGTGGCGGTGTTCGAATCCGCTGCCGCGCGGCCCGCGATCCCGGTCAGCTCGAAGTAGCCGGCGGCCATGGCCTGGACGGCTTCACGGCCGGCCCCGAGGAACCGGCGCAGGTCCAACTGGTCCGCATCGGCGGCCCACGTCGAGCGGATGCCGGCGGCCAGCGCACGCGTCACCCGGGACGAGATGTTGACCTTGCCGATGCCCGCGGCGATCGCGGCGCGGAGCTGCGCCTGGTCGATGCCCGAGCCGCCGTGCAGCGCGATCGATCGGTCGGTCGCGGCGGCGATGGCGGCGATCTGGGCCAGGTCGAGCTCGGTGCTGTCATCGGGCATGCGGTGCAGGTTGCCGAGGTTCGGCGCCAGGACGTCGATGTCGGTCGCGGCCACGAACCGGGCGGCCTCGTCAGGCGTGGTCCGGCCGGCGAGGGCGGCTTCGGGAGTCGTGTCCTCCCGACCGCCGATCACGCCGAGCTCCGCCTCGAACGCGATGCCGGGATCCCGCGCCCGGGCGGTCGCCACGAGCCGGCAGGTGGCCTCGACGTTCTCGTCGAAGGCGAGGCGAGAGCCGTCGAACATCACGGAGTCGAAGCCGTCCTCGATAGCCCGCTCGACGACCGAGGGCTCGCGGCAATGGTCGAGGTGGACGACCACGGGAACAGCGGCCGTGCCGGCCAGGTCCATCACGAGTCGGGTGAGCGGTTCGTACCCTGCGTAGGCGATCGCCCCCGGGCTGACCTGCAGGATCACCGGGGCGGCCGCCGATTCGGCCGCAGCCAGCACGCCCTGGATGGTCTCCATATTGCTGACGTTGAAGGCCGGGACCGCGAACCGGTGCGCGTGGGCGTCGCGGAGAAGGGCTCGGCCGGGGAGTCGGGTCATCCGACGGCCGGTCCAGGAAGTCGCATCCCGCGGATGGTAGCGCAGGCGGGTTCGCGCCCGGCCCAGCGCCGAGCGCTGCGCTCGGAGAGGACGCTGACGTTTGACCGAATCGGGCTCGGCGACTACCATCCGCGGGCGGGGTGGAGCAGCGGCAGCTCGTCGGGCTCATAACCCGAAGGTCAAGGGTTCGAATCCCTTCCCCGCAACCAACATCGCGTTCCAGCAGACCCGGCCCATGGGCCGGGTCGTTCGATTTCCGGGCCCGAAGCCACCGGCCGTTTGCACGGACGGTCACGAGCGGGCATAGTCCGCGCGGTCGGCCCGTCACGATGCCGACGCGGTTCGGAGGACGACGTGTCCCTCCCAGAGGACGTGTCAGCCACAGGCGAAGACCGGGAAGGACCGGGAGCGGATCCGGAGCCGGAAGAAGAACCGGCCCAGGATCTGGAACCGGTTCCGAGCCGGTCGCTCAGCTCCTCGCGCAGCGCCGCGGCGTTCTTCTCGTTCCTGATCCCCGGCACCGGCCAGTACCTCACGGGACGACCGGCGATCGGGGCACTCTTCCTGGTCCCCCTCGTGGCGGCCGCGGTCGGGGGCATCGTGGTCGCAGGTGGCGACCCGGGCGAGGCCGTCGGGATCATGCTCCAGCCGACCGTCCTGCTCGGCATCGTCGTGGCGGACGGCGTCCTCCTCGTCTGGCGGTTGGCGGCCATCGTCGATGCTTGGTGGCACGTCGGCCCGAACGTCCCGCGCTCCGACCTCTCGATGGTCGTCCTCGCGATCCTGCTGTCGGTGACGGTGGCGACGCACATGTTCGTCGGGGTCGAGGTCCTGGCGGTCCGCGACACCGTCCAGACCGTCTTCGCCTCGTCGGACGACCAGGACGATGGGTTCGGCGCCCTGCCGTCGGCGACCCCCTCGCCGTCCGCGACCAATGCGCCGACCGCCACACCGGAGTCCGTTCCCGGTGTCGTGTCGACCGCGACTCCGACGCCGACGCCATCGCCGACTCCGACGCCGACCCCACGCCCTGAGCCGCTCCTGGACGGTCGGCTCGACCTGTTGCTCGTCGGCGCGGATGCGGGTCCGGGCCGCTGGAGCCTGCGCACGGACACGCTCGTCGTCCTCAGCGTCGACCAGCAGAGCGGCGAGGCGGCCATCTTCTCGATCCCGCGCAACATGGTGAACGTGCCGCTGCCCAAGGAGAGCCGGGGCGCGTTCGGGTGCAAGTGCTACCCGCGGCTCATCAACAGCTTGTATGTCTACGCGTCGGGGCATCCGAGCCGGTTCCCAGGAAAATCCTCGGTCCGGGGCCTGCGTGCCGTGCAGATGGCGATCGGCGAGCTCGTCGATCGCAAGCTCGATGGCATGGTGGTCATCAAGCTGCAGGGCTTCGTCAAGCTGGTCGATGCCATCGGCGGGATCGACATCAACGTCCCGCGCTCGGTCTTCGACCGGCACTACCCCCTCGAGAACGGCCGGGGCTATGTCAAGGTCAACATCCGTGCCGGCAAGCAGCACATGGACGGGCACAAGGCCCTGATCTACGCGCGGTCGCGCCATCAGGACTCCGACTACGGCCGGATGGGCCGCCAGCAGCTCGTGATCGCCGCGATCGGCAAGAAGCTGCTGCAGGGCGACCTCGTCGGCAGCCTACCGAAGCTGCTCAAGATCGCCAAGGACAACCTCTGGACGAACCTCAAGACGGACGACCTGCCCGCTCTTGCCCAGCTCGCAGAGCAGGCCGACCTCAAGGGCATGCAGCAGACGCGGTTCATCCCGCCCAGGTACCCTGAATACCTCGACCGTGCCTCGATCACGCGGATCCGCTCGGTCGTGAAGCACGTCTTCGACAAGGCGAAGCCGCTCGTGACGCCGACCCCGATCGTGGTGCCGACACGCTTCGCGCCGCCGGGTTACTGAGCGCCCCTCGCCGAGCGGGATCCGCCTGCTTGCGGTAGGATTCTCCGCAAGCGGGATCGGTCTCGACCCCCGCCGGAACATCGCCTTCACCTTGAACCCCGGGCCCGACCACCCGGGGTTCTTCCTTTTTCTTGGGCACGGGTCGGCGTGTGACGGACGGTCAGGGAGCCACGCGGTGCCAATCGAGGTCACTGTCCGACGTCCAAGGGACGGTCGTCCAGTCGCCGCCAGCCGGGTCGAGCAGGTAGGCCTTCGAGTTCGACGAGTCGTTCGGATACATCAGGATCTTCGTCGAGTCGGGTGACCATACCCAATTCGCCGATCTCAGGACGAGACCGCTGAGACACGGGTTTGCACCCCGCGACCCTACGAACGATCGACCATTCTCGGAGCAAGCCAATTCGGCCTCCCTCCGCCATCTGTTGCATCGGGTGGCTCGATCGGGGGCGGTGGCCTGTCGAACCTCGGCGGGCCGGGCGCTTGGCCGTCCGTTCGCTCATGGGATGCAACATCAACCGATGACCGCGCGCGGCGATCGGCCCTTCTCCGATCTCACTCCCAGCGGAAGGTCCGGACGGCGACCACGATCGCCCCGATCGCCCAGAGCGCGAGGACCACCAGCGAGCGAGTGACGTCGCCGCCGGCGCCGATGCCGAGCGCCACCCGGAACGCCTCCGCGAGGGCGCTCGAGGGGAGGAAGCCGCTGAGCTGTGCCAACGGGTCGGGGAGCCGGTCCGCCGGGACGAGCAGGCCGCCGAACAACAGGAACGCAAGGAACAGCGCGTTGGCCAGGGTGAGCGTGGCTTCGGCCCGGAGCGAGCCGGCCATCGCCAGGCCGAGCCCGGCGAACGCGGCCGTGCCGAGCAGGAGCGCCGCAACGAAGAGCGGCAATGAGGCGCCGTGACCCGGTCGCCAGCCGAACGCGACCCAGGCGATCGCCACGAGTGCCACGACCTGGCCGATCTCGATGACCAGCACGGTCACCAGCTTCGCAGCGACCAGTCCGGTCCGCCCCAGCGGCGACCCGCCGAGGCGCTTCAGCACCAGGTACGCGCGCTCGTAGGCCGTGGCGATCCCGAGGTTGACGAGTCCGGTCGCGATGACCGCGAGGGCGAGCGTGCCAGGCAGGAGCGCGTCGATGCGCGAGCCGCCGCCCGCCGGCGCTGGCAGGATCTCGACGGAGCCGAAGAACAGCAGGATCACCACCGGGATCCCGATCATCGCCAGGAGGTTCTCGCCGCGGCGCGCGGTGAGACGCAGTTCCATGACCGTCTGGCCGACGGCCGCCGCCGCCAGCGACGCGGGCGCGCTCATGCTCGCCCCACCAACTCGAGATAGGCGTCCTCGAGCGACCCGCCCACGGTGGTCAGCTCGACGACTCGCCGGTCCGCGGCGGCACACCATGCCGTGAGCGTGGCGATCGTCGCCGGGCTCGGTGCGACCCCGTCGATCCGATAGCGCCCGGGCTCGATCGCGACGACGGACCCGCCGATCGCCCGGCCGAGCCCCTCGAGCTCGGCCGGCTCGAGCGGGGGATCGAGGCGGACCCGGAGCGATGGACTCGCGGCCGCCATGAGCTCGGCCGGGCTGCCGCTCGCGACGATCCGCCCGCCGGCCAGCACCGCGATCCGGTCGGCCGAGCGCTCGACGTCGGCGAGGTCGTGGCTGGTCAGGAGGATCGCCGCTCCGTCGTCGCGCAGCTGACCGACGATGCCGCCGCGTCGCGGCGCGGGCCTCGGGGTCCATCCCGGCCGTCGGTTCGTCGAGGATGACGACCTCCGGTCGCCCGACTAGCGCCATCGCGAGGCCGAGCCGCTGGCGTTCCCCGCCCGAGAGCCGCCGGTAAGCCGCTCGAGCCAACCCCTCGAGGCCGACCAGGCGCAGCAGCTCGTCCGGATCGCGGGGATCGGCATGGAATCGCCCGTACTGGACGAGCGTCTCGCGCGGTCGGGCTCGACGATCGACGCCGCCGTCCTGGAGCATCAGCCCGACCCGGGCTCGCAGCGCCCGCCCGCCGGTCGCGGGATCCTGCCCCAGGACCGTGACCGTCCCGCCGTCGCGCGGGCGATAGCCCTCGACGATCTCCACGGCCGTGGTCTTGCCGGCGCCGTTCGGCCCGAGCAGGGCCACGACCTCACCGCGACCGATCGCCAGGGACACGCCGTCGAGCACGGTCCGCGACCCGTACCGCTTGACCACGCCATCGAGGACGACCGCCGGCTCGCCGGCCGTCGCGATCATGGCGCGATGCGGGCGTACTGGCGCTCGAAGTCGGCGTCGTTGGCCTGGCCGATCTGGATGGACCGGAGGACGCCCTGCCCGTCGATGAAGTAGGTCTGCGGTCGGGCCGCGACGCGATACGCGGTCTTGAGCGCCTTGTCGGGGTCGAGGACCGTCGGCCACGTGGCGCCGTACTCCGCGATGAAGTCGCGTGCCGGCGCCTCCGGGTCGTCGGTCAGGACGCCGACGATGGCCAGGCCGTCGGCCTCGTGCTGCTTGAGCTTCGCGAGGAACTGCGGGAACTCGTCACGGCACGGGACGCACGACGGACCCCAGAAATTCACGACGACCGGCCGTCCCCGGAGCGTGTCGAGGTCGAACGGGGCACCGTCGAGCGTCGTCCCGACGATGGCCGGCGCGGGCTCGCCGATGACGGCCTTCGGCCCGCCGCGCGTCGCGCCGACGAACAGCACGATGGCGACGAGTGCCACGGTCGCGATGGCGAGCGCGAGCAGGATCGGTCGCCGTGGCGTGGGACGCCGCCTACTTGAGGGTCGCGGTGCCCGTCATGTTCGAATGGATCGTGCACACGAACGTGTACGAGCCAGCCGGCAACGCGGGAACGTCGTAAAGCTTCGTCGCGATGCCGTTGATCGGCTCGCCGCGCCAGGCATAGTCACCGCCACTGGCTGGCCTGAACGCGACGTCGTGCGGCACGCCTGGATCGTTGTTGAGGAAGGCGATCGTGAAGGGCTTGTCGGCCGGGCCGTCGATGGCCTTCTCGACGAAGGCGATGCCCTGGGCGGTCAACTTGACGTCGCCGGTGACCGGCCCGGTCGGTGGCGCCTCAGACGGCGGCGGCGCCCCGGACGGCGCCTCGGAACCGGACGGCGTCGGAGAGCCCGACGCGACCGCCCCCCCGCCGCTCGCCGAACCGGGCGGCAGCAGCCCGGTCTGGAGCAGGATCCCGCCGACGAAGATGACCCCGAGGACGCTCAGCATCAGCGACGGCGTCCGAGGGGCCGGCAACGGCTCGAGGTGACCGGTCTCGTCGGCGGCGACGGCGTTGCGGTACTCCTTGACCGCGTCGACCAGCCACCCGACGAGGGTCAGGATGAGGGCCGCGACGCCGGCCAGCAGGAGCCACCCGCCGAAGACCAGGCCGGCCATCAGCATCGAGACGCCGAGCGCGCCGAGGAACGGTCGGAAAGACGGGCCGGGCATGTGGACGCCGGGCGGTGGGCCGGTGTGGATCTCGGCCGGGAGTGCCGGCACGGTCGAACCGAGGTCGTGGTCGTAGATCCGCATGCCCTCGGCCAGCCAGTAGAGCAGGGTCAGGGCGAGGGCCAGTACGCCCAGCCAGAGCATCGCGCCGCCGTACACGAGACCCCACATGACCAGCGCGGTGCCGATCGCTGCGAAGATCGGCGACCAGGACGGTCCGGGCATGTGGATGCCACCGGGTGTCGGCCGTCGGATCCGTGTCTTGCCCCGCCTCGCGGGGGGCTGATGCCGGAACCGGCGGATCGTCCAGATCAGCCAGACGACGACCAGGACCATGATCGCGATCGGCAGGAGCGCGACCAGGGCGGTCCAGTCCGGGGTGACGAGGAGCGCCGTGACCTGGAGGATCCAGTCCCAGATGTCTTCAAGCATCGGACGGTCGGGTCAGGCTCGAGCGGTGGCGAGCGAGCGCGTCACTCGTGCGAGCCGGCGATGAGCACGTAGGCCATGATCGACATCGAGACGCCGAGTGCGAGCAGCATCGTCACGCCGGCGTAGTCCACGTGCCAGCCACCGATCGTCGGGATCGCCCAGTACAGGACGGCGATGACGACGAAGATCAGCCCGACGAAGATCGAGTTCCGCGGATGGCGCAGTGGATGCACGACCGTGAGCCCTCCTAGACGCCTGGCGCCTTGCCGGGCAACAGGTACAGGAGTGAGAAGAGCAGGATCCAGACGACGTCGACGAAATGCCAGTACAGCGAGGCCGCCTCGACGGCGTCGTAGTGCTTCGGCGAGAACTGGCCTGCCAGCCCACGGTAGAGCACGACGCTCAGCATGATCACGCCGCCGAAGACGTGGGCGCCGTGGAAGCCGGTCAGGGTGTAGTACGTGGTCCCGAACGTGCCCGACGAGAGGGTCAGCCCTTCCGAGCCGAGGATGCTGTAGTCGGCAGCCTGCATCAGGAGGAACACGACCCCGAGGACGGTGGTGACCGCGAAGTTGCGAACGAATGCGACGTGATCGCCGCGTCGGATCGCCCAGACGCCGAACTGGCACGTGAATGAGCTCAGGATCAGCAGGACGGTGGCCGGCCCCACTAGGGGCAGGATCTGGAGCGTGTGGGCGAACTCTTCCGGCGGCCACTGTGGGGCATTGGCCCGGGCGTTGAAGTAGGCGGCGAACAGGCCCGAGAAGAACATCACCTCGGAGGTGATGAACAACAGCATCCCGAGGACCGGGTTGCTGATCCCCCCGGTCGAATCGTGGGGGAAGCCCGCGACGGGGTTGTGTTCGACCGGGGTCAGGGCGTGCGGGTCGGCGGTCATCTCGCTCGTCCTATGAGTGCTCGGTCGCCGGGCCGTGGCGCTGGTCGAACAGCGGCCGCTCGGACCGGATCTCGGGCAGCCGGTCGAAGTTGTAGGCCGGGGGCGGGGAGGTCGTCGCCCACTCGAGGGTGTTCGCCTCCCATGGGTCGTCGCCGGCAGCCGCGCCGCTCCGCAGCGAGATGAAGACGTTCCACAGGAAGGGGAGCATGGAGAGGGCGATGGTGAAGCCGCCGATCGTCGCGAGGAGGTTCAGGTCGTTCCAGCCCGCCACCGAGGAGTAGTCGGCGATCCGCCGGGGCATGCCGGCGAGGCCGAGCTCATGCATCGGGAAGAACGTCAGGTTGAACCCGATGAACATCAGGACGAACTGCACCTTGCCGAGCGTCTCGTTCATCATCCGCCCGGTCATCTTGGGGAACCAGTAGTAGAAGCCGGCCATCAGCCCGAAGACCGATCCGCCGAACAGCACGTAGTGCAGGTGGGCGACGACCCAGTACGTGTCGTGGAGGGCGAAATCGACGGGCACCGCCGCGCTGAAGGCGCCGTTGATACCGCCGATCAGGAACATCGTCAGGAAGCCGAGGGCGAACAGGAGCGGCGTCCGGAGCATCAGCTGGCCGCCCCAGAGGGTGAAGACCCAGTTGAACATCTTCACCCCGGTAGGCACCGCGATGAGGAACGTCATCAGGCTGAAGAACGGCAGGTAGACCGAGCCGGTCGTGAACATGTGGTGCGCCCAGACCGAGAAGCCGAGGGCGCCGATCCCGGCCGTCGCGAAGATGAAGGCCTTGTAGCCGAACAGCGGTTTCCGGCTGAAGACGGGCAGGATCTCACTGATCATGCCCATCGCCGGCAGGATCATCACGTAGACGGCCGGGTGCGAATAGAACCAGAACACGTTCTGGTAGAGGATCGCGTCACCACCGACCCGCGGGTCGAAGAACGAGCCGCCGTAGTTCCGGTCGATGAACAGCATGATGAGCGCGCTCGTGATGACGGGCGTGGCCATCAGCACGAGGACCGAGGTCACCAGGACCGTCCAGACCATGATCGGCATCCGGAAGAGCGTCATCCCGGGCGCCCGCATCTTGAAGATCGTGACCAGGAAGTTGATGGCCCCGAGGATCGAGCTGGTCCCGATGAGCACGAGCGCCACGATCCACAGGTCCTGGCCGGAGCCGACCGACGCGAGCGGACGATCCTGGGCGAGCGGGCTGTAGCTCGTCCAGCCGGCCGCCGCGGTCCCGCCGGTGAAGAAGCCCGACAGGAGCAGGATCCCGGCCAGGGGAAGCATCCAGAACGACAGCGCGTTGATGCGCGGGAACGCCATGTCCGGCGCGCCGACCTGGAGCGGCACCACGTAGTTCCCGAAGCCCGCCAGGATCGGGATGATGAACAGGAAGATCATCACCGTCCCGTGCATCGAGAACGCCTCGTTGTAGCCCTGGTCGGTGAAGATCTGGAGGCCGGGCTGCGCGAGTTCGGACCGGACGCCGAGGGCCAGCAGGCCGGCGATGAAGAAGAACAGGAACGAGTTGATGACGTACAGGATCCCGATCTTCTTGTGGTCGGTCGTCGTGATCCAGGCGTACAGCCCGCTCCGGTAGGCGGAGGCGGCCGGCGTCAACGTGGTCGTTGCCATCGGGACTCCTTACTTGACCGTCAGCGTGCCGGTCATGGTCGGATGGACGAAGCATTCGAACGGGTACGTGCCCGCGGCCAGGGGCCCGACCGGGTAGGCCATGGTCGCGTCGCCCGTGAAGACCTTGCCGTCGTACGCGACCGTGCCGCCGATCGAGTCCTTGAAGATCTTGATGTTGTGCGCGGTCGCGACGTCCTTGTTGGCGAACTGGATCGTGATCGGGCTGCCGGCCGGCGCGCTGACCTCGGTCGGTGAGAACTTGAGCCCCTGGGCCGTGATCGCGATCTCCGTCGGTGGTCCGCCACTGGGCGGTGATCCCCCCGATGCGCCCGCCGAAGGGGCAGCCGACGCGGGTGGCGGCGGCGTGGCGTTCGCCGAAGCGACCTTCGACGCCAGCCACGCGTCGAAGTCGGCGCCGCTCAGGGCATGGACTTCGAACTTCATGATCGCGTGGCCAGTCCCACACAACTCCGCGCATTGACCGCGGAAGGTCTGCCCCGCCTGGTCGTCGTCGATCTTGAAGTCGAACTGGTTCACCCGACCCGGCACGACGTCGCGCTTGAAGAGGAACTGCGGGACGTAGAAGGCGTGAATGACGTCCGGGCTGGTCAGGTACAGCTGGACCGTCCGGCCCGTCGGTACGGTCAGACCGCCGTCCGGGCCGAGCGGCACGAACTGCTGGTAAAGCGGTTTGGGGCCCTGCTGGCCGGGTGTCGGCTCGTAGTCGGCGGGCATGTAGTCGAACTGCCACTGGAACTGCCCGGCGACCGCCCGGACCTTGAGGTCCGGCTGGGCCACCGGCGCGTCCACCTCGTTGAGGGTCTGCCACGAGATGACGAACATGAAGGCGACGATGATCGTCGGGACCACTGTCCAGACGATCTCGGCGATCGCGTTGCCGTGCGTCTGGGGCGGGAGGTCGACGTCCAGCGGCCCGCGCCGATAGCGGATGACGGTCCAGACGATCAGCCCTTCGACGAGGAGGAAGATCGCCACCGCGATCAGGAAGACGATGTCGTACAGGTCGCGGATCTTGGCGCCCTGCTCGGTCACCGCGATCGGCGGATAGAGGCTCTCGACGATCCGGGCGCCCGCCCCGGTGACCACCAGGGCCCCGCCGCCGACGATGATGATCCCGACCAGCAGCACGAGTCCGACGAGCGTGATCGGTGAGCGGCGCGCGCCTGGGGAGCTCGACATCCGGTGTCCTCAACGGGGCGACGGGCACCGGGACCGGGCGCCTCGCCGATGTGGAGTTGGTGGCGTGGGGGGACCCGCCGACGGGCCGCGGCCATGATACCCGGAGCGTGGGCGTGTCGTTCGTCCCGACGGCCAGAATTTCGCCATCGCGGGCCCGGCTGTTGGCGGTTCGTGCGACGATGCCGCGATGCGCGTCCGATCGTCGCTCGCTCGCTCGATCGCGCTCGTCGTGCCGGCCATCTGGCTGGCGGCGGCGGGCCCGGCCGCGGCCCACGGTCCCGCCCCGACGGAGCCGCCGACGCTCGCGAATCTGCTGCTCGGCTGGACGTTCGAGCCGCTGCCGACGCTGGTCATCGCCGTGGCGCTCGGTTGGTGGTGGTGGGCCGTCCGGCGGGTGAACGCGGCCCATCCGGCGAACCCGGTCCCTCGCCGGCGGACCGTCGCGTTCGTGGCCGCCCAGGTCGCTCTCGGGTTCGCCCTCCTGTCAGGCATCGATCAGTACGACACGACGCTCTTCTCGGTCCACATGGTCCAGCACATCCTGCTGATGCTCGTCGCCGCTCCGCTCATCGCGATGTCGGCTCCGATCACGCTGGTCCTTCGGGTGTCGTCGCACGAGACGCGCCGGCGCTGGATCCTGCCCGTCCTGCATTCCCGGGTCATGCGCGTGCTGGCGTTCCCGGTCTTCGGCTGGGTCCTCTTTGCAGCAGTCATGTGGGTCGCGCACTTCTCACCGCTGTTCAACGCGGCCCTCGAGGACCCGTTCATCCATCAACTCGAGCACCTGCTGTTCATCGTTACGGCGCTCATCTTCTGGTGGCCGGCGGTGGCCCTCGATCCCGCGCCGTGGCGGATGAGCCACCCGAGCCGGGTCGTCCATCTGTTCATGGAGATGACCCAGAACACGTTCCTGGCGGTGGTCATCCTCAACGTCGGCACCGTCATGTACGCGCACTACGAGACGGTCGTGCGCGACTGGGGGCCGACGCCACTCGAAGACCAGCGCCTGGCCGCCGGGATCATGTGGATCGCGGGCGACTTCGTGTTCATCGCGGCGATCATGGCGGTCGTCTATGGGTGGGTCCGCTTCGACGCCCGTGACGTCAAGCGCGTCGACCGCCAGGCGGCCACGGCCATGACGGCCATCCGGATCCGGGAGCGGCGCCTGGCCGAGCGCCTGGCCGAGGAGCGAGGCGAGACCGGGTCGTAGGTGCGGCGCCGGGCGGGCTGGGACGCCGGCGCCCGGCCTCGAGCTCGGGCCCTCGCGCCCAGCCTCTTGCCGAGTCACCACATGACTCGTAAGCACGGAACACCCCGCTCTGGCATCTCAGCGATGCGCTTGAGGACTACCCAGCAGGAGATCTGGACGATCCGGTCGATCCGGCGTACGTACCAGGCGTCTCAGGACTGAACAGCATGCGCCGGCGCGCGGGCGCCCCTCAGCCGCGCGGGCACCCCCTCAGCCGCGCGGCGGGATCGGGGCCGCCAGGTACTCCCGGTATCGGTCCGGATCGACGTTGCCGCCACTGACCACGGCCACCACGGACCCGGCCAGCCCGGCGACACCCGCCTCGCGCGACCGGAACGCGAGTGCGGCCACGCTCAGTGCGCCGGACGGTTCCGCGACCAGCCGGCTTTCCTCGGCCGCCAGCCGGACGCCCGCCGCGATCTCGGCCTCGGTGACGGTCACGATGTCGTCGAGGTACGCGCGCAGATGCAGGAACGTGCGCTGCCCGAGGGCCTGGGTCCGCGTCCCGTCGGCGATGGTCCGCGACACGAGCTCGGCATCCCAACGGACGATCTCGCCCCGCCGGAGCGATTCCTGCGCGTCGGCGCCCAGCTCGGGCTCGACGCCGACGACCCGGACCGCCGGCCGCATCGACTTGATCGCGGTGGCGATCCCGCTCGCCAGCCCGCCTCCGCCGATCGGCACGAGGACGGCCGAGAGGTCGGGCAGGTCCTCGACGAGCTCGAGGCCGATCGTGCCCTGGCCGGCGATGATCCGGTCGTCGTCGAAGGGCGGGATGACCGTCAGCCCGCGGTCCGCTGCGATGGCCTCGGCCCGGCGCTGGCGCTCGTCGCTGCTCGTCCCGACGATGACGATCTCCGCCCCGTCGGCCTCGACGCGCTCGCGCTTGATCCGCGGCGCATCGGACGGCATCACGACGACCGCGGTGATCCCGAGTAGCGCCGCCGCCCGCGCCACGCCCTGGGCGTGGTTGCCCGAGGAATAGGTGATGACACCGCGGCCGCGTTCTTCCGCCGAGAGCGACTCGATGGTCGCGTAGGCCCCGCGGAGCTTGAACGCGCCGATCGGCTGGAGCGACTCGGCCTTGAGGAACCGCCGGGCCGCGGGCGGTCCGAACGGCACGAGCGGCGTCCATGTGGTCACCCCGCGCAGACGTTCGGCCGCCGCGCGGATGGCGTCGATCTCGACCAGCGGCCGCGTCGGCGCTGCCGGGTCGCCCACCGTCGTCACCGGCCGCCCCGGTCGATGACCCGCTGGCAGTCGATGCAGAACGCCGCCCACGGCAACGCCTCCAGGCGACCAGGCGGGATCGGCTTGCCGCACCGAACGCACGTACCGAAGGTGCCCTCATCGAGCCGGGCCAGCGCCTCGTCGACGAGCTTCATCTGCGTGGTCGCCCGGTCACGCAGGGCGAGGTCGCGCTGCTGCTCGAAGACCTGGCTCGCCGCCGCGGCCTGGGAGCCGTAGGTCATCTGGCCGGGCGCGGTGATCGTCTCGCCGACCTCCTCGAGCAGGTGGGCACGTTCGGCGAGCAGTGCGGCGCGGACGGCGGCGACGTCGATCTCGTCCATCGGCGGATGCTACTCGCCCGAGACCTCGTCCAGCTTCGTCCTATACTCCCCCCGAGTACCATCACGGAGGCGACGGATGGCGATCGCGATCGACCCGGTCTGCGGCATGGAGGTCGATACCGCGACCTCGCTGCTCTCGTTCGACTACGAGGGCACGACCTACTGGTTCTGCGGCCGAGGCTGCCTGCTCGAGTTCAAGGACGATCCGGAGAAGTACCTCTCGGCGGACCATCAGCCCAGCATGTGAGGCGTGGCCGGCCTGGGACCGGGCCGAGATAAGCCGCAGCTAAGCCCTCGCCGCGATACTCGTCGCCTGGCGATCTGACGGACCGGGCACTCCTCGGACGGGGTCCGACGCCACGATCCGGGCCGGCTCCGGCCCGTGTGGAGGTGCCCCATGCGCCGTCATCTCGCGCGCGCCGCGATCCTCGTGCCCGCCCTGGTCCTGGTCGGCGCCCACGGCATCAAATGGGTCGTCACTTGATGCTCGTCCCGCCTCGATCGCCGTTGGCGGTCAGCCTCGCGAACCGGCCACGCCCGCCGGATCCGACGTGATCCGCGACGCGAGATAGACCGGGATGATCGAGAGGACGAGGACGGTCACCGCCGCCACGTTCACGAGGGGAACCTGACCCGGTCGCTGGTAGTTGCTGAAGATCCAGATCGGCAGCGTCTGGGTGCCTGCCCCTGAGGTGAACGTCGTCACGATGATCTCGTCGAACGACAGGGCGAACGCGAGCAGCGCCCCGGCCACGAGCGCCGTCCCGATGGTTGGGCAGGGTCACATGGCGGAACGTTTGGCCCGTGTCCGCCCCAAGGTCCATCGACGCCTCTTCGGTCGACCTGGCCGTGCGCCGCAGCCGGGCGATGGCGTTGTTGTAGACGACCACGATGCAGAAGGTGGCGTGGCCGACGATGATCGTCAGGAGACCGAGCTCGATGCCGAATGTCCGGAACGCGGTGTTGAGCGCGATCCCGGTCACGATGCCGGGCAGGGCGATCGGGAGGATGACCAGGAAGGAGACCGTATCGCGGCCGAAGAAGCGGAAGCGGTGGACGGCGAACGAGAGCAGCGACCCCAGGACGAGGGCCACCAGCGTCGCCCCGATCGCCGCCTGGAGCGAGGCCAGCAGGGCCGAGCGCACGCCCTCGTCGTTGAAGGCCACCACATACCAATCGATGGTCAGGCCTTCCGGGGGCCACTTCGGCACCAATCCGGCGTTGAACGATGTGAGGACGATCACGCCGATCGGGATGTAGATGAAGGCGAGCGTGATCCCGGTCGCGACCCGGAGGGCGATTCGGGACGTTCGGCCGCCCATCGTCAGAGGGCCTCGAACGCGCCGAGACGCCGCGCGATGGCGAGGTACACGAGCATGATCGCCACCGGGACCAGGGCGAAGGCCGCGGCGAGGGGCTGGTTGACCGAGATGTTGCTGTAGACGACGTTTCCGATGAACTGGCTGCTCGACATGAGCGAGGGCACGATGTAGTCGCCGAGGGTCAGGGAGAACGTGAAGATCGAGCCCGCCACGACGGCCGGCAGCGCGAGCGGCAGCACGATCCTCCGGAAGGTGTGACCGCCGCGGGCACCCAGGTCGGCCGAAGCCTCGAGCAACGAACCCGGGATGCGTTCGAGCCCGGCGTAGATCGGCACGATCATGAACGGCAGCCACAAGTAGCTGAAGACGATCCAGACCGCGATGTCGCCGAAGCCCGGACCCTTGAGGCCCGCGGGACCGAGGATCCAGTTGAGGACTCCGCCTTCACTGAGGATGACCCGCCAGGCGTACGCCTTCACGAGGTAGCCCGACCAGAGCGGGAGGAGGATCGACACGACGAGGATGCCTCTCGTCCGCGATGAGGCCACCCTGGCCATGTAGTAGGCGATCGGGAACGCCAGGAGGATGTCGGTCAGGGTGACCACCGAGGCGATGACCACCGTTCGAATGGTGATGACCCGATAAACGGGCGTGCTTAGGATCGTCTGGAAGTTGTCGAGCGTGGGCGTGGTGACGACGTCCCCGCTGAATGGTTCGATCGACCAGAAGGAGGACACGAACAGCAGAGCCAGGGATCCGAGGTAGGCGATGACCAGCCAACCGAGGGGCGCAGCAAGAAGCGCACCCAGCTGCACACGCGGGTAGCGGTAAACGGTGCGCCAGAAGCCGCGCATCGCTGGTCAGTCAGGCTGACGGAGGGTGTCGGTTCGGCGATATCGGGACCGCCGCCGATGACGACGATCCCGACAGCTCCTCGAGCCTAGCCCTTGATCTCCGTCCAGGCCTTGGTCCACTCCGAGAAATCGGTGCAGATGGGCCCCCGCCCGTCGATGCACTCCTTGGACGGCGTGTTCCAGAGATAGATCTTCTTCCAGTATTCCTCGTCGGTCGCGTGGAACGCATCGCAGTGTCCGGGGCTTTGCTTCTCGGCCTCGGCGCAACCCTGCGGGCTGACCGGCGCCTCACCGTAGTACACCGTCGCCGTCGCGTTCGCCACGGGCGAGATGATGTAGTCCATCCACATGTACATGCAGTTCGGGTGCTTGGCCTTCGACGCGATCATCCAGGTGTCGGACCATCCGGTGCTGCCCTCCTTCGGCAGCGTGGACTTGATCGGCACCTTGGCCCCGGTCAGGGTGTTGGCCGTGACCTGCCATGTGGTCCCGACGACCATGTCGCCCTTGGTGAAGGCGTCGACCTGGGCCCCGATGGCGCTCCAGTACGTCGTGATGTTCTTGCGCTGTTCCTTGAGCAGGTTCACGGCGGCCGCGAACTGCGCCTCATCCAGGGCGTACGGGTCCTTGATCCCGAGCGTCGGGTTGGTCGCCATCAGGTAGACGGCCGCGTCGGCGATGTAGATCTCGTAGTCGTATGCCGTCACCTTGCCGGCGTACTTGCTGCCACCCTCCCAGACGACGCTCCAGCTATCCGGATCGGGTTGCACGATGTCCGTCCGCCACATGAGGACGTTGGCGCCGCGGCCGTGGGGGACGCCGTATGGAACGCCGTTGACCGTGTTGTGGCTCTTGCCCTTCAGGCCCTCGAAGACGTTGGCGTAGCTCGGGATGAGGGCGGTGTTCACGGCCGCCACGTCGCCGCTGGCGATCATGCGCAAGGTGGCGTCGCCCGAGAAGGCCCCGCCGTCGTACTCCCCGGTCTTCATGAGGGCGACCGCGTCGGACGAGCCGCCGTACACCTTCACATAGACCTTGCAGCCGGTCTGCTGTTCGAACGGCGTGACCCAGTCAGGGGCGCCGGCGACCTTCTCGCCGCCGGTGCCACCGACGACGTAGTACCCCCAGGCCGCGAGGTCGAGGCGACCCTCGCCCGGGCCGAGAGCGGCGGGACCGATGCTCGGCGCTGCACTCGTGGCCGCGCTTGCCGCGGTGCTGGGGGCTGCCGCGCTCGGGGCCGCGGCCGACGGCGCCGCGGCCGACGGCGCCGTCGATGGAGCGGTGGACGCGCCACCGCTCGAACATGCCCCCACGAGCAGGACGACGCTCGTCAGCGCCGCCGCGATCTTCCGATGTCGCATGGGTCCTCCTCCTCTGTGCGCCTCGTCGGCGCGATCAACCGGCCCCATCCGCGATGGGGAGTTCGTGCTGTCGCTTCCATCGCAGGCGGACAGCCTTGCCTTGCTGTGCGAGCACCTCGGTCGAGGATGTCGCGAGATTCTGCTGCGTCACCGTGAGCTGGCCGCCGGCGTCGAGCACGACGACGTAGCGCGTGTCCGAGCCGAGATAGACGACGTCCCGGACGGTCCCGTCGGCGATGGTCTCGTCAGGGCCTGCGTCCGACACGCGCTCACCGAGGTGGATCTTCTCGGGTCGGATGGTGAACGTCCCACGGCGTCCCACGATCCGTTCCGCGACCTCGCCCGAGAGGAGGTTGGACGTGCCCACGAATCCCGCCACGAACCGGCTGCCAGGCCGCTCGTAGACCTCCGCCGGGGCGCCCACCTGTTCGATCCGGCCGTTGTTGAAGACTGCGAGGCGGTCGCTCATCGTGAGCGCCTCCTCCTGGTCGTGGGTGACGTAGATGAACGTGATGCCGACCTGCTGCTGGATGGCCTTGAGCTCGATCTGCATCTCCTCGCGGAGCTTCAGATCGAGCGCCCCGAGAGGCTCGTCCAGGAGCAGCACGCGCGGCCGGTTCACGAGGGCCCGGGCCAGCGCGACCCGTTGCCGCTGTCCGCCCGACAGCTGCGACGGCTTGCGCTTGTCGAACCCGTCGAGGCGGACCATGCGCAGTGCCTCGGTGACGCGCGCGACCCGGTCCGCCTTCGGGACCTTGCGGACCATGAGCCCGTACGCGACGTTGTCTCCGACGGTCATGTGCGGGAACAGCGCGTAGTCCTGGAAGACCGTGTTGACATCCCGATCGAACGGCGGCACGTTCGTGACGTCCGCCCCGTGCAGGAGGACGCGGCCGGCGGTCGGCAGCTCGAAGCCCGGCGATCATGCGCAGGGTCGTGGTCTTGCCCGAGCCCGACGGGCCGAGCATCGAGAAGAACTCGCCGTCGCGGACGTCGAGGTCGATCCCGGCCACGGCCACGACGTCGCCGTACCGCTTCTCGACGCCTTCAAGCCGGACGGCCGGCGACGAGGCCGGCGCAGCACCGCCCGGAGGGGTGCGCTCGACGCTCGGGTCGTGGGTCTCGATGGGTGACGCCAAACAAGGCCTCTCGGGAGACGGGGTCGGGCACTGACGGGTGCGCGCACATTGCGGCGCAGTCACGACGCATGTCAAGACTCGACACGGGTCGTACCGCGCCGCGGGAGGGATGCCGAGCGTTCGTCCGTAGACTGGCCCGATGCGCCTGCTCGCCATCTCCGCCCTGCTGGCGCTGGTCGCCCTTGCCTGCGACGCCGGCCCGCCGCCCGTCACGCCGACGCCGCGGGCCGGGACGGCCGAGGCGCCGCGCGACGTCAACCTGATCGCCAAGGACTACTCGTTCCTGCCGGCGACGCTCGACCTGATCCCGGGCGAGACCGTCGTCCTGCACCTGATCAACGGCGGGCTCGAGGTGCACGAGGCGGTCATCGGTGACGAGGCCGTCCAGGCCGCCTGGGAAGCGGCCGAGGCGGCCACGGTCGGCGCCCCGCCCGGGCCCACGCCGATCGTCAGCGTCCCGCCGGACGTGTCGGGCGTGCGCGTCGTCGTCCGCTCCGGCGAGCGCGTCGACCTGCGCTGGACGGTCCCGGCCGATGTCCTCGCCGGCAGTCCGGCGGCGACCTGGACCGTCGGGTGCCACATCCCGGGACACCTCGCCAACGGCATGTGGATCCCGATCCGCTGGATCGCCGAACCCGCATCGTGAAGGGTCGGGTGGTACGCTCTTGACCGCATCGGCCCGGTTGCGCCGTGCAGCATCGCCTCGAGGAGGACTCGCATGACCTACGTGATCGCCGAGCCGTGCATCGACGTGCTCGACATCTCGTGCGTCTCCGTTTGTCCGGTCGACTGCATCCACTACGAAGAGGGCGTGGACCGCAAGCTGTTCATCGACCCGAACGAGTGCATCGACTGCGGCGCCTGTGAACCGGAATGCCCGGTGAACGCCATCTTCCCCGAGGAATCGCTGCCCCCCGAGTGGGCGAACTACACGCCCATCGACGCGACCTGGTACACCGACAAGGCGGCCGCCCGCGCCGCCGTCGACGAGGCCAAACCGCAGTAGCCTCGATCCCGGTCCGCGGGGCACCGGGCCGAGGAGGCTGACCGGGCCCGGCATGCGCATCGTCTCGCTCCTGCCGTCGGCGACCGAGATCGTCTGCGCCATCGGCCTGGGTGAGGAGCTGGTCGGTGTCACCCACGAGTGCGACTGGCCGCTCGAGGTGCTGGGCAAGCCGGTCGTCACCCGGAGCGTCCACGAGCTGCGCGACGTCTCGTCGCGAGACATCCACCGCATGGTCACCGAATCGATGCACGGCGGCTCATCGCTCTACGCCCTCGACGAGGAGGCCCTCGCGGCCGCCGAACCGGACCTGATCCTGACCCAGGAGCTGTGCCGCGTCTGTGCGGTCAGCTACCGCGAGGTCAACGAGGTCGCGCGAGCGATCGACGCCGACATCACCGTCGTGTCACTGGAACCGACCTCGATCGAGGGCATCTTCAACACGATCACGACCGTCGGTGCGATGGCCGAGGCCGAGGACGCGGCCCTCGACCTCGTCGAGTCGCTCCGCGAGCGCCTGGGAGCCGTCGAGGAGGTCGTCACCGCCCGGCGAACGGCCGGCCGCCGCCCATCCGCGTCGCGAGCCTCGAGTGGCTGGATCCGCCGTTCGCCGCCGGCCACTGGGTCCCCGAGCAGGTTCGGCGGGCGGGTGGCTGGGACGTCCTCGGCTCCGACGGCGACCGATCTCGCGAGACCACGTGGGATGCGGTGGCCGAGACCGATCCGGAGATGCTCCTGCTCATGCCGTGCGGGTTCCACCTGGCCGAGACCGTGGAGGAGTGGGCGCGGACGCCTCGCCCCGCCTGGTACGGCGACCTGCCGGCGGCCCGGCGTGGCCAGGTCTTCGCGGTCGATGGGTCGTCGTACTTCAGCCGGCCGGGTCCGCGCGTCATCGACGGGATCGAACTGCTGGCCGAGATCCTCGACCCCGACGGGTTCGAGGGGTTCGCGCCGGTCGGATCCTGGACGCCGATCGTCGAACCGTAGGGCACCGCGCATGCCGTACCTCGCGAGCTTCGCCTGCCTCTGGTGCGGCGCCGCCCACACCTGCCGAACCCCCGACGACCTCGAGGGCTGGGCGCAGCTCTGCCCGGACGTGCCTGGGCAAGGCCGGCGACAACGGGTTCCTGCGGTTCCGGTTGCGCCAGGCCATCACCGAGCGTGGCCAGACGGCCGGCGGGCCGGCCGTGGCCGTCGACGACCTCGCCGATCGTTCCGACGCCGGCGCCGACGCGACGACCGGCGATCCCGAGGCCGAGCTCGTCCCGTACTACGAGGCCCGAGCCGGCGAGTACGACGACTGGTATCTGCGCCGTGGTCGCTACGAGCGCGGGGCGATCCACGATGCGGCCTGGAACGCCGAGCTCGACATGGCCGGGACGGTGGCTGGACGCCCTCCCGATCCGCGGCGAGATCGTGGAGCTCGCCGCCGGGACCGGCTGGTGGTCGCCGCTCCTCGCGAGCAAGGGCGAGCTGTCGCTCTACGACGCCAACGCCGCGACCCTCGATCGGGCGCGCGACCGCCTCGTCGCCCACGGTCTGCGTGCGCACATCCACGTGCGCGATGCGTGGGCCGAGCCGGATCGCCAGGTCGACGCCGTGTACGCCGGCTTCTGGCTGAGCCACGTCCCGCGCGCCCGGCTCGTGCCGTTCCTCGCGCTCGTGCATCGCTGGCTCAAGCCGGGCGGCCGCTTCGCCTTCATCGATTCGCTGCCCGATCCGCAGTCGTCGGCCGCGGATCACCCGACGCCGGCCGACGACCTCTCGGTGCGACGGCTGGACGACGGCCGCGAGTTCACGATCGTCAAGGTGTTCTATGCGCCCGCCGACCTCGAGGTCGCGCTCCACGAGGCCGGGTTCACGACCGCCGAGGTCACGACGACCGGGCGGTTCTTCGTCACGGGGACGGCCACGACCTGAGACCGGCCGCCGGAGCGCCCGACGCCCGCCGCTATACTCCGGCCGATGTCCCCCCTCTCGAAGGCCACGATCGCGACCGTCGGCTCCGGCGTGATGGCCGAGGCGATGATCGCCGGCCTCCTCCGCGGCAAGCTCGTGGAACCCGGACAGGTCGTCGCCAGCCATCCGCGCGTGGAGCGACGCGAGCACCTCGCCCGCGAGTACGGCATCCGGACCGTGGCGGACAACACCGAGGCGGTCGACGGGCGCGGACGTGATCCTCTTCGGGATCAAGCCCCAGATGCTGGCTCGCGTCGGTCGCGAGATCGGCCCGCACCTCCGCCGCGGACAGCTGGTCCTGAGCGTGCTCGCCGGCGCCACCACCACCGCCCTGACCGGGATCCTCGGCCACGACCAGGTGGTCCGGAGCATGCCCAACACGCCGGCCCGCCTGGGCAAGGGCATGACCGTCTGGTACGCGACGCCCGAGACCACCGAGGCACAACGCGGGCAGGCAGCGGCGCTGCTTGGGAGCACTCGGCGCCCAGCTCGAGGTCGACGACGAGAAGATGGTCGCCATGGCCACCGCGGTCAGCGGCACCGGCCCCACCTACGTGTTCCTCGTCATGGAGGCGCTCATCGACGCGGCGGTCCACCTCGGCTTCCCGCGCCACATGGCCCACGACCTGGTCATCGAGACGCTCGAGGGCTCGACGCTGTTCGCGAAGCAATCGGGCATGCATCCGGCCGAGCTCCGGAACATGGTCACCTCGCCCGGCGGGACGTCGGCGGCCGCGCTCCACGAACTCGAGTCCGGTCGGCTCCGGACCGTGCTGTCCGAGGCGGTCTGGGCGGCGTTCCGCCGGACCGTGGAGCTGGGCGACCAGCTGGAGGCGTCGGCCCTCGAGCCACCGCCGGCACGGGCTCGCGCGAAGGCGCCGGATCGTCGTCGGAACGGGGGCCGATGAGCCCGGTCGGGACACGGACCGGCGTCGACCTCCGACGAGCCCCGCTGGCCGACCTGCGCGGCGTCGATCTCCGGGCACCCGAACGCGACCTGTGGGCCGACGAGTCGGCGATCTGGGACCGGTTCGTCGGCCTCCTGGGCCGGCCTCGACGAGGCGGCCTGGCATCTGCCGGGCGCCGCGCCGTCCGACGCCGGCGGGACGGACTGGTCGCTGGCCGAGCATGTCGGGCACATCGCGGCCTGGCAGGAGCTCGCGATCGAGTACACGGCGATGGCGATCGAGACCGGCCGCTGGCCGACCGACGACGACTACGACGGCGGCGACTTCGACCGCTTCAACGAACGCCTGCGCGAACCGTGGGCCTCGGCGGCTCGCGACGAGACGCTCCGACGCCTCGCCGCTGCCCGTGGCGGTCTCCTCGAGGTCGCCCATCGCTTGTCGCTCTGCGGACATCCGGGGCGATGCCGCGTGGGGCTGGGTCTACATGACGCTGCACGGCCATTACCTGGACCATCTCGCGGTCATCGAGCCATGGGCCGAGCAGCTGCGGGCTCGCCAGGCCGAGGGCGACCCGTTCGTGGCCGATCCCCGCGCCGTCGACCACGCCGCGTTCGCGGCCGATGATGCGGCCGCCACGGCCGACCTCGAGGCGCTCCTGGCGATGCTCCCGCTCGACCGCTGGACGGTCGGTCAGGTGACCCCGGGCTGGACGGTGCGCGACCACGTCGCCCATCTCGCCGATTGGGCCGAGGAAGGGGCGCGCGCCATCGAGGTCTTCCAGTCGGACGGCGAGTGGCTGGCCGACCCGGAGGAAGGGATCGACGCCTGGAACGAGCGGATGGTCGAGCGCTCGCGCGGTGAGACGCCCGAGGCGACGCTCGCCCGCTTCGAGCGCGGCCGGCATGCGCTGCTCGCGGCCGTCGCGACGATCGACATCGAGGCACTCCGTTCGCCGGACGGCTGGAGCTGGGCCTATGACTGCCTGCACGGCCATGTCCGCAAGCACAGCGCCATGCTCGGCACGTGGTGTGCGACCGCAGGCTGGCCGGACGAGCGGAGCTGATGCCCGGACCTTCGAGCGCGGCCACGACCGGTCTCACGATCGAGGCCATCGTCGCGGTCGATCCCCCGCGCGAATTCCGGCTTCACCCGCGCGATCGCGTCGTGGCCTACACGGCCGAGGCCGCGGGCGCGCGACAGCTGTTCATCCTGCCGCTCCGGGGCGGGACGCCGACCCAGGTGACCGCGTCGGAGAAGGCGATCTCGGAGCCCGCGTGGTCGCCCGATGGTCGTCGGCTCGCCTACATCCGCGACGAGGAACTGTGGGTCGTCGAGGCGGACGGCTCACGATCGACCCGCGTCGCGGGCAAGCCCGGTGGCGCCCGGAAGCCGCAGTGGTCGCCCGACGGTCGCCGCCTCGCGTTCCTGTCACGGCGACGCGGCTGGTCGCAGGTCTGGGTCATCGACGCCCCGGTCCCACGCCGCGGTCGTCCGGCCAACGAACCGAAGGTCCCGGAACCGTCGGTCGTCACCGAACCGGGCGTCGATGTGGACTCGTTCGAATGGTCGCCCGACGGCGGGCGGCTGGCGTTCATGGCCAGGTTGCCGGCCATGGACCCGGAGACGTCGCAGATCGTCCTCGTCGACGTGGCGACCGGTCGCACCGAGATCGTCGCGGGTGACGACAGCCTGGACACGGGGCGCGCTGGCTGGCGGACGGGTCGCTGCTGTACGTCTCCGACGCCGACGGGTGGTTCCAGGTCGTCCGGCGAACCGCCGATGGCCACGATCGGATCGTCCTGACCGCCGGCGAGCGCGAGCACGGCGAGCCGTCGGGCGGGATCGGGTTCGCGGCCCTGCCGTCGCCGGAC
>CAVZND010000003.1:0-147380 GCA_963776545.1 uncultured Chloroflexia bacterium
TCCGGACTCGGGAACGATCAATCGGGTTCGTTCAAGAATGTAACCGGGTAGTGAGAAACCGACGGCGGAGCAGAGCACTACTGTACTGCGGCTAGACCGACCGTACCCGCGGTTAGCTCGATGGCCCGACGGATCGTCGTCGGGACCAACGCCACAGCGAGGATGAACGCAATTCCGGCGCCGAGCCCCAAATCCGCGTGTATAGGTCGCGATCTCGCACGCCCCAAACAGTGCGAGCAATGCCCACGCCCACCACTTGCGCGGGCTTTCCGAGAGTACTGCAAGAACCAATGCGATCCCGACTTGGAGATACATCCCACTCGCCACATACAGGCGGTAGCACCATCGGCATATGATTGATCGAATTCCCGATGAGGAGGCGATCGGTCAGGATGTAGCTCATCGTGGGCTCCAGGGCGACCAAGCCGCTCACCGTCACCGCCACGATGGCCGCGAATGAGGACCGCGTTCACCGCGCATGCGAACAAGATCCAGTCGTCGGAGCCGCCACGCGGCATCTCCGCGCCGTACAAGGAGGACGAACACGATCGCAAACGCAAGAAAGACGTACCCGTTTCCGTCGGGCAAAGACTCACGCGGCTCGTTTCCGCTAACAAGCCCCAGCGTCATCCGGAGCCCTGGGAGTACGACGGCGACGAGAAGGGCGTGTAGTCCGTAACGGCCGAGCACCCCTCGATCCCCGCGGAACCACTCGATGATGATGGTCCCTGCCGCGCGGGCGACCACGATCGAATACAGCGCGATTCACCCGGGAATCCCGCCCGGCAATTGTGTCCAATGTCCACTTGCCCCGAAGACGATTAACTCGACGATGACGATGGCGACGGCGGTACGAAGATCGACGACCGCCAGTAGGCCGAACGATGCGAGTAGCGCGAACTGAAGCCCGAGTTCGATCGAGCGTGGTCCCTCGACAACCCTGAGGTAAGTCAGGAGCAGGATCGCTAGGATGGCGACCGAAACGAGTAATAACCTGAGGGCGCCTTGGTCACGCGTTCGGGCGGCAATTGAGTCCAACGTCGAGGTCATCCGTGGGTGCGTCCGGGACATGAGCCGCGATGAATGTCTGGGACCAGGCTGAGCATCAGTGATACCGGGATGGTCGATGCGACTGCGATGGTGCCCTGCAACCCAAGGTGCTTTCGGGCATAACGAATCACGCTCCAATTCCAGAGACGTTGCACGCGCAAGTGCCCAAGTCGCCGAAAGCTTTCGTGACCGACGTGGCGCACGACCATTTTCGGCCAATGGACCGCGCGATGTCCTCGGTCGGCCAGTCTCTTGCAAACGTCGACGTCTTCGAACAGGAGAAAGAAGCCACCGTCCATTCCCCCAATGGCGTCCCAGTCGGACCGCCGGACGATGGTGGGTGTTTGGATCACTTGGTCCACATACGCTGGCTGGGAGTAGTCAATCCGATCATGAAGTACCGCCTGAGTGTCGGGATACGTCGGGCCCACCGATGCAGCTTCATTTGATAGAGACCAGGTCGATGACCGTCGGGAAACGCGGTTCACGGACGACTCCGGCACACCATCGGAATCAATGATTCGAGGGCCGACAATTCCAGCGCCCGGGAACGCCTCCAGGGCGTCAATGATGTCGTCCGGCCGTCCGGTAACGATCTCCGCATCAGATTCAGGAGGAAGATGTAGTCGCCGTCCGAGAAGGAAGCGCCTGCGTTGCAGGCGCGCGCGAAACCAGCGTTGTAGCCCATCTCGATGATCGATATCCCCAGCTCCCCGCGCAGCGGATCGAGGGACCCATCGATCGAGTCGTTGTCCACGATGATCGCGCGACCACCGAACTCCACTGCTGAGCGAGCTGCTTTGGCGACGCTGGGCCCGCCATTCCAATTGACGATGACAACGTCGACGGACGGAATCGTGTCAGCGGAAGTCGAGGTCGCAGATCTAAGCATGGGTGCCATGGGTGACCTTGCCGGACCTTCTAGTTGTCGCTTGCGAGGGTGAAGCGGGGATCCGCTCAGTCATCGGCCGGCGTCGATGATGTAGTGGGTTGCGAGGTCTTTCTGTTTCGTGCGTAGAGCCCATCCCTCATACCGCAAATAAAGCCACTGAATCGGAGGGATAGCGCCCAGATATTGCGCGCCGATGTACCGGGGCAAGATCTCCACTTGGTTCCACGAGTGAAGCGCACGTCTGAGGGCGTTGTGCCAACAGTGGTGATAGTGGGCCGGAAACACAGTTGCGGGATCCCGGTGAACGAGGCGATGCAGAAGCATGACCGTTAAGGAGTGGGGCAGGATCCGGTTCGCCAGTCCGAAGCACGAGAATGTGCCCGACAGCTGGCAGATGAACCTTCCCCCGGGTCGCAGATAGAGCCAGAAGTTATCGAATGCATCCTCTATGGGTTTGACGTGTTCGAGTACCTGCCAGCTGATGACAAGGTCAAAACGACCATCCAACTCCGCGACGTGTTTGGTTGTGTCCGCGACCCAGGTTTCGTCGTAGGAGCCGGGCGGGGCTGCAGCCAGTTCCGTGGCAGATATATCGAGACCGACGTAGCGGCACCCAGGAGGCCGCCGATCTCGCGGAATGGTCGGCTGTCGCCCAGCGCCCACGTCAAGGATCGTGATGCCTGGCCGTAGCACTCGGCTTACTCGAGTGTCGAAGGGCGGAGTCCAGCCCTCGTCGTAGCGCGCGGGTAAGCGTGGCACCAGTCAGCCGCCCCCAAGCGTCACGGAGACTCCCCGGACTGCGCGGCCGATGGGGTCTCGGAGCTCACCTCTCCGTCTGAGCGGACTGTTGCGGCTCCTGCAAGGGTATGACCGAGTCATGGACCTATCGGTGGCTCATTGGGGCAGTCCGAGTCTCCTCATACCACGCGATTGTCTTGCGGAGTCCCTCTTCGAAAGGGGTCTTCGCAACGAAGCCGAAGCGTTCGAGTGCCCGACTGGTATCGAGTGCCCGACGCGGTTGTCCGTCCGGCTTGGACGGCGTCCCAGCGGATCTCACCAGTAAAAGCTGTCAGGACGCGCGATAGTCTCCGTCAACGCACGGATTGTGATCTCCTGGCCGACACCCAGATTCACTGGCTCAGCGTCCTTCGTAGCGTTCGTGCAGCCAGGACGATCCCCTCCGCGGCGTCGTCCACGTACAGGAACTCTCGTGAGGCGCTTCCAGTACCCCAAGCATCGATGTAACCAGTCCCGGCGTCGCGCGCGTCGACGCACTTCTTGATGAGCGCTGGGATGACATGCGAACTCGCTGGATCGAAGTTATCGCCGGGTCCGTAGAGATTCACCGGGATCAGGTAGATGGCATCGAAGCCGTACTGGTCGCGGTACGCCTGTCCCTGGACCAGGAGCATCTTCTTGGCGAGGCCGTACGGGGCATTCGTCTCCTCCGGATAGCCATCCCACAGGTCATCTTCCCGGAACGGCACCGGGGTGAACTTCGGATACGCGCAGACGGTGCCGACAGTGACGAACTTCTGAACGCCGGCCAGCCTCGCCTGCTCCATCAACTGGAGGCCCATGATGGCGTTGTCGTAGAAGAACCGACCCGGGTTCTCGCGATTGGCTCCGATCCCGCCGACGACCGCGGCGAGATGGATCACAACATCCGGGCGGGACTCCTGGAGCGCGGCCTCGATGCCTTCGCGGGTCCGGAGGTCGTGGTCGGCACTTCGCGGGCGCCGACACGTGAGCCGCTCCGACGGACTCGAGGCGGTCTACGACGTGACGGCCCAGGAACCCTCCACCACCGGTGACAAGGATGCGACGGCCGGCCAGAGCGTCCGCCATCAGTGAGGCCCGACCGGTTGCGTGGCCTTGGTAAACGCCTCATCAGGGTCCACGCCGGCCTCTCGGAGGTCCGCCTCGAGCATGAGCCGGACCAGCTCGACGAACGTCGTTCGCGGTCGCCAGCCGAGTTGCTCGGCCGCCTTGCTGGCATCGCCCTCGAGCTCGTCGACCTCGGTCGGGCGCAGGTATCGAGGGTCGATCTCCACGAACTCCCGCCAGTCGCGACCGACGAGCGCGAACGCCTGGTCGACGAACTCGCGCACAGTGTGCATCTCGCCTGTCGCGATGACGAAGTCATCGGGTCGCTCATGTTGCAGCATCAGCCACATCGCCTCGACGTACTCAGGCGCATAGCCCCAGTCGCGCCGGGCGTCGAGATTACCCAGGTAGATCTTCTGCTCGCGCCCGGCCACGATGGCCGCGACGCCGCGCGTCACCTTTCGGGTCACGAACGTCGGTCCGCGGCGCGGCGATTCGTGGTTGAAGAGAATCCCATTTGCCGCGAACAGGCCATAGGCCTCTCGGTATTGGATCGTCATCCAGTGCGAGAAGAGCTTGGAAACCCCGTAAGGACTTCGCGGATGGAATGGCGTCTGCTCGCTCTGTGGCCGCTCGTGGACGAGACCGAACATCTCACTGCTTCCGGCCTGATAGAAGCGGATCGGCCAATCTGCGTGGCGCACGGCCTCGAGGATGCGCAAGGCGCCCATGCCGGTCGCCTCGCCCGTGAACTCCGGCATCTCGAAGCTGACCTTCACATGACTCTGCGCGCCGAGGTTGTAGATCTCGCCCGGGCGTACTCGTTGCAGTGTATTGATTAGCGACGACGAATCGAGCAGGTCGCCGTAGTGCAGGGTGAGCCGCCCGTCTGGATCGTGTGGATCCCGATACAGGTGATCCAGGCGCGACGTCGAGAACGTGCTCGATCGTCGGATGACTCCGTGGACCTCATAGCCCTTCTCGAGCAGGAACTCGGTCAGGTAAGAACCGTCCTGACCCGTGATGCCAGTGATAAGGGCTCGCTTGGTCATCCTGCTCGTTCCGACCTCCGTAGGGCTCTTGTCCGCTCGAGGAGGCGGTCCACGATGGCATCCGCCTGGCGAAATGCCTCCGACGGGCCGAGGTGCTCCTCTGCATATCGGCGACCATTGGCAGCGAGGCGCTGCCCCTCAGCGGGGCGTTCGCGCAAGTCGATGATGGCACGCAGGAGCGCTTCTGGGTCGCCGGCCGCGGTGACAACGCCCGCGTCCGCGCGAGCCAACTCGCGCGCTGATGCCCCGTCGGGCTGGACGGCCGCGACGACGGGACGACCCGCGGCGAAGTATGCCGTCAGCTTGCTTGGCAGCGACATGTCCAGCACAGTCGGGCGTTCCGACAGCAGTAGGACGTCGGCCGCACCGAGCACATCGGCCAGCTGGTCTTCGGGAACGAATGGTCGGAACTCGATCCCGGGAATGTCGCCCGCGGCTGCCTCCAACGTCGCCCGCTGGCTGCCTTCCCCCATCAGCACGAACCGGACGCCGTCATCGCCGCCGTCGGCTTGCCCCGCGGCATCGATGATCTGCATCAGACCCTGCTTCAGGCCCATGTTTCCGGCGTGGAGGACGATCCAGTCATCGGCGCCCCAGCCGAAGGACCGTCGCACGGTCTCGCGGTCCTTGGTGGGCGGCTGAAGATGATTCCAGTTCGGGCAGGCTCGATTCGTTCGGGGCGGACGCCGAGCGATGCGAGCCCCGGTCGAAACGCATCGGCCACAGGGGCGACAACTGTGGCCCGAGACATCGCCCAGGCTTCGATACGACGCGTGACTCCTGCGACGGACCGACCACCGGAGATCCCGCTTTGGGTGGCCGCTTCGCTCATCAGGTCCTGCACAACCAGACCGTATGCGGCTCGGAATCGGGTTCCGGCGAGCCGCGCTGCGACGCCTCCACTTAGGCTCGGCGTCACGCCGATGACGGCATCGGGGCGTTGGCGCAATCGGGTGAGCACGGCGTTCACCAGGAACGTGCCTTCGTAGAGCGCTCGCCGAGCGGCCGACTGTCGGGTCGGGACGAAATGCGCCCGGCGAAGGAGCCGAACCCCGCGCCGTGATCTCCATCGAGCGCCATCTACCTCGATAGGCGGGGCTGACCTGCCACGCCGGGTAATGAGGCATCCCGGCGAGCACTGTCACATCATGGCCCGTGTCGGCAAGGTGCTCGGCGAGGCCTGTCGTATATGGCCCGATGCCGGTCTCCTCGGGCCAGTAGTTGATGGACGCCAGCAGGATCGTCGCCATTCGTCGCCGATGATAGGCCGCTCGGTACCTCGGGTAAGCCCTCGATCCGGAACTCCGCGCGTCGACCACACCAGCGCTCCTGGTAGCGAGGCGGAAGCTCGTGCATCACGCCAAGCCGCGCAGGAGAAGGGCCGGACCGACACGTTGCATCGGCGCAAGGATATCCGGGCCGCTACAATTCGCGGTGATGGACGACGCACCGATCGGTGGGCATCTCAGCACCACGAACCTTCAATTCAATGAGGAAGCCTCGATCTGGGTCAAGCCGGGCCCTAGGACCTTCGCCTACTCCGATGGCGACTCCCAGGAGCGGTATCTGGAGCACGTCATCTCGACCGCGACCGACGTGAGCTCCGACTCGTTCGAGCTAGAGATGTCGATCCGAGATTGGCCCAGCGAGTACCACTTGACTCGAAGGCGCGCGCAACTCTTTAAGCACTTTGCTTTCGATCCGAACCAGAGCGTGCTCGAGATCGGGAGCGGCTGCGGCGCGATGTCGCGATTCCTGGGTGAGACTTTCGGGACCGTCGTCGCCGTCGAAGGGAGTCAACGTCGTGCTCGCATCGGGCGGCTTCGAACACGGGGCATGGGTAACGTCCACGTCGTCTGCGCACCATTTCAGGAACTGCACTTCGAAAGGAAGTTCGACGTCGTCGTCGTCGTTGGCGTACTCGAGTACGCCGCGTCCTTTGGCGGGGACGCGGCCGACCCTTATCGCGACTTCCTGCGGCGCTGTCGAGAAAGTCTGACTGATTCAGGCACGATGGCGCTCGCGATCGAGAACCAGTTCGGGTTGAAGTACTTCGCTGGCATGGGCGAGGACCACACCGGCAAGCCGTTCGATGGTCTGGAGGGCTACCCGAGTGCCCGAAACGCCGCCCGGACCTTCGGACGAGTTCAGCTTGAGGCGATGATCCGCGAACAGTTCGATCGCGTCGACTTCTATTACCCGTTCCCTGACTACAAGATCCCCTCCGCCGTTCTGTCTGAGGCAGCCCTGCGTGACATCGATGTCGCCGACTTGGTCGCAACCTACCCTGTTCGTGACTACTCCGACGACTTCCGTTCGAGACTGTTTGATGACGGGTTGGTTTGGGAGGGGCTTGGCCGAAATCGAATGGCGTCCTTGTTGGCCCCGTCGTTCCTCGTGGTGGCGGGCAATTCGCAGAGCTCGATGCCCGAGTTCGAGGGCCTCGGCGTTCTATACAGCTCCGCCCGCAGACCCGAATTTCAGACCGTTACGACGATCGTCCGGAACGACCTGGCGGCGGTGCAGACGATCAAGTCACGACTGATGGGAGAAGGGCCTGTCTCGTTGGGCCCATTGACCTTGCAGCCGGGTACCGATCCCTGGGCCCCGGCGCCGTCGTTGGCGATGCTGTTGCGGCGAAATCGCCGCCAGCGATCCATTTCGTTGGGAGCACTCTTCGCTCCTTGCCATTCATGGTTCGAGTGGCTCCGCGGTGAGGGCGACGCAGGCCTCGACGGCAAAGTTGACGGTCGACACCTCGACAGCATTTGGGGGAACGCATTCCTCCGGGACGGGCGGTGCCACTTCATCGATCAGGAGTGGCTGTGGCACGAACCATTGAGTAAGCACGTTCTAATAATTCGGAGTGCTTTCCACTTCGTCAATGACGGGACCGACCTTGTTGACGGAGCTCGCGTGCTGAAGCGTCGCCGCGGCGCCCACCTGATCGAGCAAATAGCGAGAGAGTTCGGGGTCGCGCTGACCGCAAGTGACTTCGAAGAATTCCTAGAGATCGAGTCTCAGGTACTCCAGCTCGTCTATGGACACAATCGAGATCGAGCGAGGCGCAAGTTGTCATTCAAGTTGAGTCACCCCTGGCTGTACGACAAAGTTCGTAGCACGAAGCGGTTGGCGCCTTGGAGGCTACGAGGAGCTTTGGCGCGTCGCGCCCGTCATGTCTTTCGCCTGGGCTAGCGCACGCTCGGGCGTAAGCGACGGCCTGCATTGCCAGGTTTTGCGGTTCCAAACGTGCCCCGACGCGATGGTGTCATCAGGACGGTTGTGGTTCAGGACGATGGCCACGACCCGCGGGTCAGGGTCGGCGCGGTCGAGCGGCGCCGCGACGTCTGACATCCGCGCCAGTATAGGTTCGCTCGCGGGACGGATCGCGACGTGGCGGGCACGCGACGCGCGGACGGTGGGTCAGTGCCCGTATCCTGCGGAACGTGTCGGAGCCACTGCCGTCGACGGACCCAAGCCCCAGGCTCCGCACCGACCGCACGGACCGATGTGCTCTACACACTCGTCGGGCAGGTCGGTTGGGCGGCGTCGCTATTCGTGGCCGGCGTGCTCGTCGCGCGGCTACTCGGCCCGGGGCCTCGAGGCGAGGCCTATCTCGCCCTGCTCTTTCCAACGATCGCGAGCCTCGTCGCCACGCTGGGCATCACCCTGTCGTTCACCTACCGACTGGCCCGCCACCCAGAGGACCTGCGGCGCGTGCTCATCCTGATCCACCTCCTCACGGTGGGCACGGCCGTGGTCTCCGTGATCGCGGCCGTCACGTTGGCCTCGATCGTCGCCCCGATCATCGGTGTGGCGAGCGACCTCATCGCAGCGGCGATGCTTCTCACGCCGTTGCTGCTCTACATCCTGCTGATGCTGGCCGCGATGTCAGCGATCGGCCGGTTCAAGGTTCGGGCGGGCGTCCTGCTCACGCAGTCGGGCGTCTACCTGATCGCGACTTGGGCACTCCTCGTTGAAGGCAGAGGTGCCATGTCGGTCATCGCTGGTCATGCGGTGGGCGCGGCGGTCGCCTCCGTTGCAGCCATCGTCGTCCTCTTTCCGGTCGCCGCGCGCTCCCGACATGCGGCTCCCGGATCATCGATCCGGTCCTTGCTCGTCTTTGGTCTGCGCGGTCATCCAGGATTGATCGGTCAGGTGCTCAACTATCGCCTCGACGCATTCGTGCTGGGTGCGTTCCATGGGCCGGTCGCGGTGGGGTTCTACGCTGTGGCGACCTCGCTCGCTGAAGTCACGAGCTACGGTGCCAACGCCGTGTCCATCGCGGCGGGTCCAAGGGCCGTCCGCGCTGACGGACGCGTCCTGCTCGCGCGATTCACCCGAGTCACCGCCATCGGGACGATGGCGCTGGCGGCGGTACTGGCACTCTCCGCACCGGCACTCGTCCCACTCGTCTACGGCCCGGACTTCAGTGCCAGCGTCGGGCCACTGCTGCTGCTCCTGCCTGGGGTCGTGGCCCTTGTCTACGTCAAGCTCTTGTCAGTCGGTCTCGTGGCGGAGGGACGCCCTGACCTCGTGACCGTGGCGGTGTTCCTGTCACTGTCCATCACGTTGGCCGCTGATTTCGTGCTCATTCCGCCATTCGCAGCTATCGGGGCAGCGGCTGCCTCGACACTCGCATATGTCTTCGGGGCCGTGTCGATCTCACTTTGGTACGCCCGAAGCGCTGGCATCCAACCACGACAGCTGCTGCCCGGCATGGCGGACGTTCGAGCGATCCCCGGGATGCTGCGTCGACGACCCGGCGCGGATTGATCAGACGATCGAGATCTGGCTCAGCCCTCGACGCGGAACTCCGCGCGGTGCCACACCTCGATCTCCCGGCCGCGCAGGACGTTGAGCCAGCCCAGCGCGAACGCGGCGTTCACGACGGCGAATGACCGCGCGAACGCGATGAGGCGGGGCGGTCGCCGTCCGGCGCCGATGATCAGGTGCGCGACGCCCGCCAGGAGCGCCCCGACGAGGACGGCGATCGGGACGACGAGGTAGCCCGTCCACCCAGTCATCACCCACAACGCCACGCTCGATAGCGTCGCGAGGACGATGAACCAGGGCGTGGCCCAGCGCAGGAGCTTGTGTGACCAGATGGCCAGGGCCGGGCCCGGGTGGCGCCATGGCGCGAGCTTCCTGACCATCGAGAGGTTGGCCCGGATCCCGCGCGTCGCGGTGCGAGTCCGATTCCGGAACTGCTCGCGCAGCCCGCTGATCGGGCGGTCCGTGGCGACCGCGCCCGGGACGTAGACGACGAGGCCGCCAGCCTCGCGCACGTAGAGCGGCAGCAGGTGGTCCATCGAGGCGGTCGGCGGCACCGGCCGGTAGATGACCCGACGGACGGCGAGGAGCGCCCCGGTCACCGCGGTCAGCACCCCGGCCCGGCTCTCCATCTCGCGCACTCGTCGCTCGTAGCGCCAGTACAGGCCTTCCTGGGTCGAGGTCGCGGTCGCACCCTCGTCGCGCCACTCCAGGCGACCCGTCGCGCACCCGACGCGCGGATCGCGCAAGGCCTCGGCCAGGGCCGCGAGGCACCCTGGCGCGAACCGGGTCTCGGCGTCGGTCAGCACGACGACGTCGCCGCGCGCGGCGTCGAAGAGCGCGGCCTGTGTCGCCGTCTGCCCGGCGCGCGAGAGCGACAGGAGCCGGACCTGCGGGTCCTGGACCGCCATCGCCGCGACGATGGCTTCGGTCTCGTCGGTGGAGCCGTCCGAGCCGACGAGGACCTCGGCGATCCGGGCGCCGCTGCTCGCCTGGGCGAACGCGTCCTCGATCCGGTCGGCGATGTGGTCGGCCTCGTCGTGCACGGCGATCGCGATCGTCAGCGTCGGGACGACATTCGTGCGCTGCGTGACGATCGGCCGGGTCCGCGCCATCAGCGCCACGACGACGGGGTAGCCGAGGTACACCCACGCGAGTGCGGCGATGGAAATCCAGAAGACGAAGGCGACGAGCACGAGCAGAGCCTACGCGCTCAGCGCTCCCACGGCAGGTCGGGCCACCAGGTCCGCCAGCGCTCGACGAGCCTCGCGGCCTCGGCAACCCGCGTGTGGCTCGCCGCGAAGGCGTGGGTCCGTCGGCGTCGATCGTCGGCGTGAGCCCGATCCATCGACCGCAGGCGTCGCCAGGCGACGAGGACCTCGTCGGGCGTCGGGGCGAGGATCGGTTCCACGAGGTCGGCCTCGACGAGCGCCCCGACGGCACCGACCGGCGTCGCAAGCACCGGCAGCCCGACGGCGAAAGCGTCCAGCAGGACCTTGGGGAAGCCCTCGGCCGGCGACGGGAAGACGAAGGCGTCGGCCGCGGCGAGGTGGTCGAGGTAGGTCGCCCGCTCCGCGATGTGGCCGGACCAGCGGATGCGGGCCCCGGCGCCGAGCGTCGACGCGAGCTCGACCAGGCGGTCGCGGTCCGGTCCGTCGCCGAGGATCTCGAGCTCGAGGGTCGGTTCGGCGGCCACCGCGCCCAGCATCGCCTCGAGCCCCTTGCCGGCCACCAGGCGGCCGGCCCAGACGAGCCGGAACGGCGCCCGGTCCAGCAACGGGCGTCCGTGGCCGCTCGGCCGGGTCGCGCAGCTCCTCCGGGTTCGACCAGGCTGGCGACGATGCCGTCGCCGTCGACGACGCGATCGCCGACCTCGAGGCGATGGCCGCCGACGGCGGCCAGCCGACCGATCGCGTCGTACCCGAGCCCGACGGCCGCGGCACCGACGCGAGTCATCCCGCCGAACCGGGCGCCCGCCACCCCGGCCGCGCTGCCGGCGACCCAGACGAAGCGAGGCGCGCCATCCCGGACGGCCAGCGTCGCGGCCAGCGTCGCGTTCGAGGCCGGCACCTTGAGCCATAGGAGGTCGCCGTCGCCGATGGCGCGTCGCAGGATCGCCCGGTTGGTCCCGAGCAGGCCCGGCAGGTGGCGGAGGTAGCCCGCGATGCCGTCGAACGGCGCCGTGCCGACCACCCGGATCCGCGGGTCGAGCGGCAGCGTCGCAGGTGGCGCCTCGGCGTCGCGCAGCGGCACGCACGAGGTGATCGAGGCGACCGGGGACCCGGGCAGGTCCAACAGCGCCGCGACGAACCGCTGGAACGTGGCGTTGACCGGATGGACCCGCCCGTCCCACGCGAGGTGCGGGTTGTCGTCGACGACGGTCAGCGCGATGCCCACGGTCAGCGCTCCTCACCCGGCTCGCGCTCGCTGATGACGAGGTCGGCCGCTTCTTCGCCGCCGCGCAGCCCGACGAGCGGGCCGCGACGCTGGCCGGTCATCCGACCGCCGATCGCGCGCAGGGCGGCCACCAGCGCCACGATGTCGGTCCGGCGGATGACCAGCGTCTCGCGCCAGCCCCGGCCGGACAGCCGGTGGAAGACGATGAGGGTGAGCGCCGCCGTGACGCCGTACGAGATCGACGACGCGGCCGCCGCGCCGCGGATGCCGTGGGCCGGGATGAGCACGAGATTCGCCCCGATGTTGATGACCAGCCCCGCGACCAGGATGAGCGTGCCCGTGCCCGGCCGCCCGCCACCGACGATGTACTTCGACAGGACGGCCACGACGCTGTAGGCGACGATGCCGGGCAGGATGAGCCGAAGGGCGACGCCCGCATCGGCGAAGGCGGGGCCGTAGACGAAGCGGACCAGCCGTGGGCCGATGATGAAGGCCGGGATGGCGGTCACCGCGGCCACGGCGATGGTCGTGCGGGTCAGGACCGCGGCGATCCGGCCGGCATCCGCCTTGGGATCGACCGCCCGGCTGAACATCACGGTCCCGAGGGCGTTGGGCACGTACCAGAGGGTCTCGGCGAGCCCGCTCGTGACCGAGTAGATGCCGGTCTCGCGGACACCCATGATCAGGTTCACGAGGAACGCGTCGGACCGGAACTGGAGCCGTTCGGCCAGCGTGCCCGGCAGGGACTTGGCGCCGAAGCGCAGCTCCTCGGCCAGGAGCGGCATCGACGGTCGGAACCCGAGGCTGCCGTCCCGCGCCGCCACCCACAGGATCAGCCCGGCCGTCACCACGAGGGCCGCGACGTTCAGGACGAGCGCCAGGTCCAGGCTGAGCCGGGCGATCGCCGCGCCGGCCAGGATGAAGACCAGCAGCAGGCCCCGCCGGGCCACCCGGATCAGGCTGTAGGAGACGACCCGCTTGCGACCGAGCAGGACGTACAGCCCGATGGCGAAGAACATCTCCCCGGGCAGGGCCAGCGCCGAGTACGCGAACTGGGCCGCCGACAGGTTCGGGATGAGGAGGGTCAACGGTCCGTGCGGCCGCGTGTCCGTCGGCAGGCCGTACAGCCAGCCGGAGAGCACGACCGCGAACCCGCCGACGACCGCCGTCCACAGGATGGCGTTGGCCATCCCCCGTCGCGCCGTCGCGCGATCCCGTCCGGCGACGACCGCGAGCGCCTGGTCCATCCCGAAGCCGACCAGCAGCGCCGCCAGCTGCGAGTAGAGGAGGACCAGCGTGAAGCGTCCCTTGGCCGATGGGCCGAGGAGGCGGGCAAGGGCGATGTCCGTCCCGAAGATGAGGATCGCCAGCCCGAAGCGGGTGACGATGGTGACCAGCGCGTCGCGCATCAACGGCGACGGCCCCGCTGTCGCCGCCGGCACGGGCGCCGGCGGTGCGTCGGCCGCTGATGCGCTCATCGGACGGCTGCGCTCACTCCGAACCTGACGCCGCGTGGGGCGTGACGCCGGCCAGGGCCGGTTCCGCGAGCGCGGTCCGGAACCACGCCGCCGTCCGCGTCAAACCCTCGTCGAGGCTGACCGCGGCGCGATAGCCGAGGACTCGCGCGGCCTTCTCGACGGCGGCCACGTTGCGCCGGACATCGCCGGCCCGCGCCGGGCCGTGGACGATCTCGAGGTCACGGCCGACCGCGCGCTCGATCCCCTTCGCCAGGCCCTCGATGGTCGTCTCGATCCCGGTCCCGGCCTGGAACAACTCGCCGGCGACCCGATCCTCGGGCGCGTCGAGCGCCGCGCTGACGGCCGCGGCGAGGTCGTCCACGTACACCAGGTCGCGCGTCTGCCTGCCGTCGCCGTGGATCGTGATCGGCTCGCCGGCGAGTGCGGCCCGCAGCCAGGCCGCGACCACGCTGCGCTTGTGGAGCGAGTTCGACCCGTAGGCGTTCGAGAAGCGCAGCGAGCATGCCGCGAGGCCGTAGGTCGCGGAATAGGCGCCGGCGTACGCCTCGATGGCCAGCTTGGAGGCGCCGTACGGCGAGACCGGACGGGGCAGGTCCGTCTCGTCGCTCGGTGGCTCGTGGTCGCCGGCCGCGGCGTTCGACGACGCGAACACGAACCGTCGTACGCCGGCCTGGCGGGCCGCCTCGAGCAGCCCGAGCGACCACGCCACGTTGGCCTCGAAGGTACCGAGCGGATCGCGGACCGAATCGTCGATGCCGGCCCGCGCGGCCAGGTGGACGATGGCGTCGACGCCGGTGACGGCGTCACGGACAGCGGCCGGATCGGCGAGCGACCCACGGCGCAGGTCGTGTGGCGTCCCCGCCAGGTAGGCGGACTGGCCGATCGAGAGGTCGTCGAGGATCCGGACGTGGTCGCCTCGGGCGACCAGCCAGCGAGCGAGATTGGAGCCGATGAAGCCGGCGCCCCCGGTGACGAGGATCGTTCGCGTCATTGAGGCGTCGGCCGCGTCAGACGCGGACCGACTCGCGCGGCGGCTCCGGGACCCAGCGGACGTTCTGGACGAGCGTGGCCGGATCGATCCGGGACTCGTGCGCCTTGATCTTGTCGAGCATCGTGTCGATGAGCTCTTCGCCGAGCAGGTGCGGCTCGAGGCCGAGTCCGAGGAGCTTGGTGTGCTTGGCGTTGTAGTAGTGGTCCTCGAGCTCCTTGCGCGGATTGGTCGTGTGCTCGACGTCACGTTCCAGCCCAGGTGCTCGGCCGCCGTGCGGACCCGCTCGGCCAGCTCCAGGACGCTGAACTGCTCGGTGAACTGGTTGTAGACGCGCAATTCGCCGCGATCGGCCGGGTTCTCGGCGGCCAGCCCGATGCACGCCACGGTGTCGCGGATGTTCAGGTAGCCGCGCGTCTGGCCGCCCTTGCCGTACACCGTGAGCGGGTGACCGATGACCGCCTGGACGCAGAACCGGTTGAGCGCCGTCCCGAAGACCTCGTCGTAGTGGAAGCTCGTCGCGAGCCGCGGGTCCAGCGCGGACTCGTCGGTCTCGACGCCGTACACGACGCCCTGGTTGAGGTCGGTCGCGCGCAGGCCCCAGATGCGGGTGGCGAAGTGGATGTTGTGGCTGTCGTGGACCTTCGAGAGGTGGTACATCGAGCCCGGCGTCTTCGGGTACAGGAACGTGTGCTGCCGGCCGTTGTGGTCGACGGTCAGGTAGCCCTCCTCGATGTCGATGTCCGGCGTGCCGTACTCGCCCATCGTGCCGAGCTTGACGAGGTGGATCTCCGGGTCGATGTCGCGGATGGCGAACAGGACGTTGAGGTTGCCGATGACGTTGTTCGCCTGCGTGTACGTGGCGTGGCGGACGTCGATCATCGAGTACGGCGCCGACGGCTGCTCCCCGTAGTGGACGATCGTGTCGGGTCGGAACCCGCGGACGACCGACTCGACGAAGGCGTAGTCGGTGAGGTCGCCGACGAAGAGCTCGATGTCGTGCTCGGTCACCTCGCGCCAGGCGCGCACGCGCTCGTGCAGCGTCGGGATCGGGAAGAGGGGACGGACGCCGAGCTCGAGTTCCCACTGGCGCTTGGCGAAGTTGTCGACGACGGCTACGCGCTTGCCGGCGCGCGAGAGGGCCATGGCGGTCGGCCAGCCCAGATAGCCGTCGCCGCCGAGGATCAGGATCCGGTCGGTCACGCTGTCATCTCCGGTTGGGGGGCACGGGGATGGCCATCCGAGGCCGCGGTCGAGTCTAGCATCGGGGGCCTCGGACGTCCGTTGGGTGCTACGCTCCCCGTCGATGCGTATCGAGCAGTTCTCGATCGGCGGCCTCGGCCACCTGTCGGCCCTCGTCGTCGATGACGACGCCCGCGTCGCCGCCGTGGTCGACCCTCGACGGGACGTGGACATCTATCTCGAGACCGCCCGCGCGCAGGACCTGCGCATCGTCGGGGTCGTCGAAACGCACCTCCACAACGACTATGTCTCCGGCGGCCGCGAGCTCGCCGCCCTGACCGGGGCGACCCACGTCATCGGGGCCGGGGCGGAACTCCGGTACGAGCACCAGGCGCTCACGAACGGCTCCTCGCTCGAGGTAGGCAGGCTCCGCTTCACCGCCCTCGACACGCCCGGTCACACGCCGGAGCACGTCGTGTATGCGCTCGCCGACACGAGCCGGGCGGACGAGCCGGTCGCGCTGTTCAGTGGCGGGTCCTTGCTGGTCGGCGCGGTCGGTCGGACCGACCTGCTGGGCGAGGCCAACGCCATCCCGTTCGCGCACGCGATGCACCGGTCCCTCCACGAGGTGATCCTCCCGATGGAGGATTTCGTGGCGGTCCATCCGACCCACGGGGCGGGCTCGCTCTGTTCGACGGGTATCGCGTCGACGCCGATGACGACGATCGGATTCGAGCGACGCTACAACGCACTCCTCCGGCCGATGGACGCCGATGCGTTCGCTCGCGCGCTGCTGGCCGGCCAGCCCGCGATCCCGCGCTACTTCGCCCGGATGCGGCCGACGAACCAGGGCGGGCCGCGCCTCCTGGGCGCCACCGTTCCGATGCCGCCCCCGCTCACCGTGGGGGCCTTCGATGCGGCGGTGACCGGCGGCGCGCTCATCGTCGACGCGCGTCCCGCGGCAGCGCACGTCGCGGGCCACATCCCGGGGTCGCTCTCCATCCCGCGCGATGAATCGTTCGGGACCTGGCTCGGTTGGGTCGTCGACCTCGATCGACCGATCGTGCTGATCGCCCAGGACCTCGACGACCTCGACGACCTGACGCGCCAGGCATTCCGCATCGGCCACGACGAGATGGCGGGCTACCTCGACGGCGGGTTCGAGGCCTGGGCGTCGTCCGGGCGGCCGGTCGAGACGAGTGGCCGGCGATCGATCGATGAGCTCGCGGCCGACCTGGCCGGCGCTCCGGACACGGCGCCGCTCCTCATCGACGTCCGCCAGGCGTCGGAGTACGAGAGCGGGCACGTGCCGGGCGCATGGCACATCAACGGCGGTTCGCTGCCGGACCGGCTGGCCGAGCTGCCACGGGACCGACCGATCGCGACCATCTGCGCAGCCGGGTTCCGAGCCTCGATCGCGGCCTCGCTGCTGCGGACCTCCGGGTTCGAGGACGTCTCGTGGGTGGCGCAAGGATTCCCGGCCTGGCGGGCGGCCGGATACCCCGTGGAGGTCGGCGCCGCGAACGGCCGTGGACCGGGTCGCGATACGGTCTCACCCGAGCCCGTGCCGACCCACCGGCACTGACCGACCGTACCTCCGTACCCCCCGGGGGCATGACCGACGGCCCGCCGTCGGAATCGATGTCGAGTGACACCATCGCGGGGTGAGCGTTCGTCAGCCCGTCGGCGACCGCGAACCCGGCGTGTCCGGGTCCCGGCCCGCCGTCCCGCCTCGCAACGGCCCAGGGCCGTCGATCTTTCGGCGACTCCTCGGCAGCCCGACCGAGATCACGACCCTTCCCGTCGTGGCGGCGGATCGCTCGCTCGAGGTCGAGCTCGCCGAGCGACTCGACTCCGTCCTCGGGATCGCCGAGCGCCTGGCCGCCTCGCACGACCGCCAGGAGCTGTTCCGGACCATCGTCGACGAGACGCGGCGCGCCCTTCGGGCCGACTGCACGACGATCCGCATCCTCCACGACGACGGCCTCGATGTGGCCGCCTGGGCGGGGCTGAGCGACGAGCTCGCGGCCCGACTGCCCAAGTTCACGCGCGACGAAGGCTGGGTCGGCGAGGTCCTGCGGACCGGTCGCGTCCTCGCGTTCTCGGACGTCCGCATGGACACGACCCACGGCTACGACCGGTACCTGGATGTCATCGACTTCGCGGGCGAGCTCGTCGCACCGCTCATCCATCACGATCGGGTCATCGGCGCGCTCACGGCGGTCACGTACGACCCGCGCGATTGGACCAGCGGCGACGTCGCCTTCATCACCACGCTCGCGACGCATGCCGCGATCGCGCTGACCAACGCGGAGCTGTTCGAGCAGACGGAAGCGCGCGCCGCGCAACTGGGCGTGCTCCAGGCAGCCTCGGCGCGGTTGAGCCGTGCCGGCTCGACCGAGGAGGTCGGACGGACCGTCATCGAGGAGACCCGCCGGATCATCGATTACCACAACGCCCGGGTGTACGTGGTCGAGGCGGACGAGGCGATCCCGATCGCCTTCGCCGGGACCGTGGGGGCCTACGAACAGGTAGACCTCGAACTGCTTCGCTGCCACCTCGGCGAGGGCTTCACGGGCTGGGTCGCCCTGCACGGCGAGCCGCTCCTGATCAACGACGCCAACGCGGACGCCCGCGGCGCGACGATCGCGGGCACCGACGATGTCGACGAATCGATGCTCGTCGTCCCGATGCGCTACGACCAGGCGATCGTCGGGGTCATCACGTTGTCCAAGCTCGGCCTGAACCAGTTCGACAAGGACGACCTGCGGCTGCTGACCATCCTCGCCGACCAGGCGGCTACGGCCGTCGAGTCGGCACGGCTCCTGGCGCGGACCCAGGACCTCGCCGGCGAGCTGCGGCGGCTGCTCGACATGAGCGCAGAGCTCTCGGAGAGCCTCGACCCCCGACAGGTGGCGAACTTGATGGCCCGGCATCTCGCCCTCGCGATGGGCGTGGACGAGTGCGCGATCAGCTATTGGGACCGGTCGGCCGGCCGGGTCGACTCGCTTGGCTACTACCCGGCGATCAAGACCATCGAGATGGAGCCGTACTACGACGTCTCCAACTATCCGGAGACGCTCCGCGTTCTCGAGCGCCAGGACACGGTCATCATCGACGCCGACGATCCCGACGCCGATCCGGCCGAGGTCGTGCTCATGCGACGCGAGGGCAACCACATGCTGGTGATGCTGCCGCTCGTCGCGAAGGGGCAGTCGATCGGGCTGGTCGAGCTGTTCTCGCGTTCGACCATCGCCTGGGACGTCGAGCGGCTTCAGCTGGGTCGGACGATGGCCAACGAGGCAGCCATGGCCCTGGAAAACGCGCGCCTCTACGAGGACGCGCGGAATCGCGCGGACCGCGACCCGCTGACCAACTTCTATAACCACCGGTTCCTGCACGAGCGCCTTGGCGAGGAGGTCGTCCGGGCCCAGCGCGCCAGGCAGCCCCTGAGCGTCCTGATGCTCGACCTCGACGACTTCAAGCTCGTCAACGACACGTTCGGGCACCTGTTCGGCGACCGCGTGCTGACGTGGACGGCCGAGCTCCTGCGTTCGACCCTGCGGGCGTCGGACGTGCCCGCCCGCTACGGCGGCGACGAGTTCGCGATCATCCTGCCCGAGACCGATGCGGCCGACGCCCGCTCCGCCGCTGGCCGGATGCTCGACGCGTTCCGGGACAACGCCTTCGTCGGCGAGCAGCGCGGGCCGGTGCCGATCGGCGCGTCCATCGGCGTCGCCACGTTCCCGGCCGACGGACGGACCGCCACCGACCTGATCCTCGCCGCGGACCGGGCCCTGTACCAGGTCAAGCGCAACGGCGGCCACGATGCCGCGGCCGCCTCGGATACGGCCGCCTGACGCTCGACTAGTACGGAAGTACTACCCCATCAGGTCCTGGAGTACCAGTCATGGGACTGGACGAGACTGCCCCGGACCCGCATCCTCTATTTCCGACGTGACCGAACCCACCCCCCGCCGGCCAAGTGATGGTCTGATCCCGGACCAGCGCATCCGACGCTCTTGGTGGATCTTCGCCGACACGTTCATCCTGCTGACCTTCCTCCTGGTCGCACGCCTGCTGTTCGACGGCGGGCGAGCGCTGGACTGGGTCGTGGTCGCGCTCGCGGTCCTCGTCGGGATCGCGGCCTACCGGCACCGCCGCGCGGTGGCCGAGCTGGAGGCGGGCCGCCGGGCCGAGGCCGAATCGTTCGCGCGGATCCTGTCCGGGCTGTCCCGCTCGGTGTCGGAGGACGCCATCCTCGGTGCCATCGTCGAGGAGCTCGCGAGCGCGGCCGGGGCGGACCACATCGTCGTCGCCCGCCGGGGCCCCGAGCCGAACGCGCTCGAAGCCACGCTCATCAGCGCCCGCCCGGGCGTGCCGCCGACGACGACCTTGTTGGCCTTCTCCGGGCTCGACGAACCGCTCACCCGACCGATCCGCCGCCAGGTGAGCCTGCACGGCCGACCGGGTCCGGGATCCGCGGCCGCCGCCGCGACCGAGGCGGCCCAGGCGATGGCCGACCGGATCGCCGAGCAGGTCCGCAGCGCCTACGGGCTGGCCCACATGCTCGCGGCGCCCCTGCGCTCACCCGAGGGCGTCGTCGGGGCCATCGTCATCTCGCGCCGCTCGGCCGAGCCGTGGTCGGCGATGACCCGACGGCTCCTCAACGGGGCGGCGCTCGAGGCCTCGGCGGCCCTCTCGCGGGCGGGCTCTCACCGAGCGGCCGAGGTCCAGGCCTCCACCGACGCCCTGACGGGCCTGCCGAATCGCCGCTACTTCGACGAGTTCTGCTCGCTGCTGGCTCGCCGACGGCGCGCGGAGGACGCCCTGGGGGTCCTGATGGTCGACATCGACCGGTTCAAGGTCCTCAACGACCGCTTCGGCCACGCGGCGGGCGACGACGTCCTGAAGGCGGTCGGGCGGGCCATCGTCGGCGCCGTCCGCGACGACGACGTGCCGGCGCGCTACGGCGGCGAGGAGTTCGTCGTCCTCCTGCGTAACCCGACCGAGCGCGTGGCGCTCGAGATCGGGGAGCGCGTGCGCGGCAGCGTCGCCGCGCTCGACCTGTCCCAACTCGGCATCCCGGCCGTCTCGGTCTCGGTCGGGGTCGCCGTCGGCGACCGTCCGGACCAGCCGATCGACGAGCTCGTCGATGACGCGGACCAGGCGCTCTACCGCGCGAAGCGGGCCGGCCGCGACCGGGTGGTCGCCGCGTAGCCGCTACCATCGGGCGGTGACCCACGAACGCCTCGAGGACGAGCCGGCCGACGACGAGGCCGACGAGCCGGCGACCCTGACCAACGGCGACCTGGCCCGGATCTTCCACGAGATCGGCGACATGCTCGAGGTCAAGGGCGAGCTCGGCTTCAAGGTCGTCGCCTACCACCGGGCGGCCGACGCGATCGGGCGCAGCCCGGTCGATCTCGTGGCCGCCTATCGGTCCGGAACGCCGCCGCGGATCCCGGGCGTGGGCGCCGCCATCAGCGACAAGCTCGCGGAGCTGGCCCGGACCGGCCACCTCGCCTTCTACGACCGTCTCCGCGCCGAGATCCCGCCCGGGCTCGTCGCCCTCCTGCAGATCCCGGGGCTGGGGCCCAAGACGGTCCGCCAGCTCCACGTCGAGCTCAAGATCGAGTCGATCGACGACCTGCGCGCGGCCGCCGAGGCCGGCCGGTTGCGCGGCCTGCGCGGCATGTCCGAGAAGACCGAGGCGCTGGTGCTCGAGGGGATCGCCCGCCTCGAATTGACCCCGAAGCGGCTGCTGCTCGACCGCGCCGAGGCGGTCATCGGCGGCATCATCGAGCTGCTGGCGGACACGCCCGGTGTCAGCGGCCTGGAGTCGGCCGGTTCGTTCCGCCGCAAGCGCGAGACGATCGGCGACCTGGACCTCCTCGCCGAGACGTCGGACGCGGGGTCGCTCATCGGGCGGTTCACCACGCTCGGGGTGGTGGACCACGTCGTCAACCAGGGTGGCTACAAGGCGGCCGTCCGGCTGATGCGCGGCCCGCAGGTGGACCTGATGATCATGCCGCCCGGGGAGGCCGGCACGTACCGCATCCACTTCACGGGTTCCAAGGAGCACAACGTCCGGCTGCGCGCCATGGCCCGCGACCAGGGCTGGAGCCTGTCCGAGAAGGGGTTCCTGCGGATCGGCGACGACGGCGAGCCGCTGACCGGCGACGCGGCCGAGCTGCGGACGTTCCCGGACGAGCCCTCGGCCTACGCGTTCCTCGGCCTGCCGTTCATCGAGCCGGAACTGCGCGAGGACGGCGGCGAGATCGAGGCGGCCCTGGCCGGGCGGCTGCCGGCGCTCATCGGGGTCGACGACCTGGCCGGCGACCTCCACACGCACTCCGACTGGACCGATGGCGTCCACTCCATCGAGGTGATGGCCGAGGCCGCTCGCCGGCGCGGCTACGCCTACCAGGTCCTGACCGACCACACGCAGTCGCTGGCCATCGCCCGCGGGCTCCGACCCGACCAGGTCGCCGAGCAGCGCGAGATCATCGCGACGCTCAACCGCCGGTTCGCGGCCGAGGAGGCCGCCGGCACGGCGCCGCCGGAGACGCCCCGCGGCGGCTTCCGGCTGCTGCACGGCTGCGAGCTCGAGATCCGGGCCGACGGGAACCTCGATTTCGAGGACGACCTGCTCGCGTCGTTCGACCTCGTCGTGGCCTCGCTCCACGTGTCGCGGCGCCAGCCACGGGCCGAGCTGACGCGCCGGACGCTGAACGCGATCCGCAGCCCGCACGTGGACGTCATCGCCCATCCGGCGGGCCGGATGCTGGGCACGCGGGACGACCTCGATCTCGAGTGGGACCAGGTGTACGCGGAAGCCGCCCGAACCGGCACGGCCCTCGAGATCAACGGGTCGCCCCATCGCCTGGACCTCGCGGTCGAGCGCGCCCGGCGCGCGGTCGCCGACGGCTGCCTGCTGAGCGTCGATTCCGACGCGCACAAGACCGACGAGCTCGACTACGTCCGCTGGGGCATCAGCCAGGCGCGGCGAGCCTGGGTCGAGCCCGTGAACGTGCTCAACACGCGGAGCCTCGACGAGCTGCTCGCCTGGGTGGCCGCGAAGCCGGATCGGACGTGAGGTCGAGGTCGTGACCGCGAACGTCTCGCGTACCATCGCCGCGATGGACGACCGACTCGGCCGCCGCGACCTGGCACTGGCGGCGATGACCGTCGTCGGGCTGTCGCGGCTCATGGAGCCGCCGGCCCTCTGGCTGGTCGCGGCGTTGCTGCTCATCGCGATGCTGTTCGGCACCCTCCAGGTCCTCGCCGACGAGGAGATCCAGCCCTCCGAGGCCGTGGCCGGCGTGGCCATCGAGGCGCTGATCCTGCCGTCGGTCGCGGCGGTGGCGTGCCTCGGCGCGATCCGCCTCGTGCCGTTCGGCCTGTGGCTCATCCCGGCGCTGGCGGTGACCGGCCTGCTCGTGGCGCGCTCGCTCGCGATCGAGGCCCGGATCCACGCGGACCAGAAGGACTTGTCACCGGCCGACCGGACGTCGCTCCTGGTCACGATGCTGCTCGTCGCGTTCCTCGGGTTCACGGGCGTCGCGGCGATGGTCCCGGGCGGGCTGGTCCAGCCCACCGCGGATGGCGGCGTCACGCCACCGATCCCCGAGACCGACCTGCTGATCCTCGCGCTGGGCGACGCGGTCATCGCGTTCCTGCTCGGGTACCGGGCCGCCTCGCTTCGGCTCGTGACCCTTCGCGACGCGCTGTTCTCCGCGCTCACGTACGCCCTGGCCATCGCGATCGGGGCGGCCGCTTTGCGGGCGATGGCCATCCCGCGACTGATGGGCCCGGCCCTGCTGACCCTGGCGTTCTACCTCTGGGATGCGTTCCATGGCGCCTCGCCCGCCCGGCGCCGCGACATCAACTGGCTCTGGCAGACGATCCTGCTGGCCGGGCTCGGGGTCATCGTGGTCGCCTGGAACCTGCTGCTCCGCGGGTAGGGTTCCGACGCGGCGCGGCCCCCGGCTGGCGCCCGGTGCCGCTCGCGCGGGCCTCGCCCAGGCCCAAGTCCGCCAGAATCTCATCAGGTGGCAGTTGGGCACCAACGTTGGCCGCGATCGGGCTCGCGAGGGGCACGGCGCCTCGGGCGTCGTGCGTGGCCGTTCATACGAGGCCCATCAGGATGGCCCAGACGGCGCTCGGAGCTCGCCTAGCTGTCACCTGGTGGCGATATGGCGGAGTCCGCGGCGACGGGGACCCCGGCTGGCGCCACTGACGCCCCGGCCGGCACCGCCCCGCCCGGCGCGATCTCAGCCTTCCTTGTTGGCCTTGATGTCGTACTTGAAGTGGACGCCGATGTCGAGCGACCCGTCGGGCTTCTGCGGCCGGTACTCCAGGTCGACCTTGGCGAACTGGAGCGAGACGCTCTCGTCAGTGGCCGGCACGTCGCCGCCGACGCTCATCGCCACGCTCGTGACGATGACGTCGCTCATCCTGATGACGAGGAACTCCTCCTGGCCTCCGCCCGCCTTTCGCACGGTGATCGTCGCGTCCTTGATGTGGACACCGGTCGCGCACGACTTCATCAGGACCGGCGATGCCTTGTCGATGTGGTGGGTGAAGTTGAAGTCCTGGAAGCTCGCCTTGCCCTGACCGCCCCCGCCGCCGTGGGCCATCGATCCGGACTGGGCCACGCCCCAGGACCATGCGAGCACTTCGATCTCGTCCTTGTGCTTGACGTCCTGGGATTCGCCCTTGATCGCATCGATCTTCGCGAAGATGTCCGTTGCCACGATCACGCTCCTGTCGCTGGGTCGATGTCGGCGGATGGTACGGACCACCCGTCTCCCGATCGTCTCGATCCGTCCGCATGACGGCGGCCGGCAGCCGTGCCAACGGCGCCTCGTTTGACGCGCCGCCCGGACGGTGCTAGAAAGCGATGCCCGCGCAGCGGCCTTCTCCGCGGCCGCGCGCCCCGAACCCGAACCCGCCCGAACTTCGCCGCGCCCCCGAAAGGACGACCGCCTCGTGACCTTCCCGCCCGACGTCGACACGACCGCCCAGAGCCCCGTCAACCTCACCCGCACGAAGCGCCAGCTGGCCGACCAGGCCATCGCCCATGCCTCGGCCGCCGAGTGGGCCGATGCCGCGGCCACGAACCGCAAGCTCCTCGAGCTCGGCCCGGACGCCGAAGCGGAGAACCGCCTCGCGAAGGCGCTGTGGGAGCTGGGCGAGCTGGGCTCCGCCCGCGAGCACTACCAGACGGCCCTGGCCCTCGACCCGACCAACCGCATCGCCGAGCGCAACATCGACCGGCTCAAGATGCTGCTGGTGGCCGCCGGCGAGAAGACCGTGCCCGCCCAGGAGGGGAGCAAGGCCCCGGTCGGCATCTTCGTCGAGGAGACCGGCAAGACCGGGTTCGCGTTCCTGACCGACCTCCCCGACCCGCGTCAGCTCGCCCAGGTCAACCCGGGCGACAACGTGGAACTCGTGCCCGAGGACAACCGGCTGATCGCCACCAGCAACGGCATGCGCATCGGGGTCGTCGAGCCGCGCGTCGCAGCCCGGCTGCTCAAGCTCATCGCCGACGGGAACAAGTACGCGGCGGGCGTCACGTCCCTTGGCGACAAGGACGTCCGGATCATCATCCGCGAGGTCTTCCAGGATCCCCGCAACTACGGCAAGGTCAGCTTCCCGACCGCCGCCAAGTCCACGGACCTGCGGCCCTACACGAAGGGCACGCTCGTGCGCGAGGAGATGGATCTCGAGGACGACCTCGAGGACGACGAGGAGGACGAGGAGATCGAGGACCTCGATCGCGTCCTGCCGCCCGAGTCGACCACCGACGAGGCGTTCGAAGAGGAGCCGGACGAGCTCGACGAGCCGTAAGGCCCGCTGACGGACCGCGCTCCCGGTCGGGGGGTTTCGCCGGTCCGGTAGCATCACTCCGATGACGGGACGTTCTTCGCCCGGGAGCCTCCAGCCCGGCTTCGCGCTACCCGCGTTCGAGAAGTCGGCGCCGCCACCGCCGCCAGGCCTGGTCGCCGCGCGCATCGACATGCACTCGAGCTCGGGTGACGTCGTCGCCGACCTGTTCGGGCGCGGCGGCTGGGTCGCCCGTGCCGCGGTCGATCGCCAGCGGCGCGCCATCTCGCTCGAATTGACCCCGCTGACCCGGATGCTGGCCGAGGTCGTGCTGCGGCCGCCGGACGTCCGCCATCTCGACGCGGCATTCCAGGGCATGGCCGCCTCGCCACGGCGCGAGTCGAGCCTGAAGGTGTCGCTCGGCGACCAGTACGCGACGCGCTGCGCGACCTGCGGCCGGATGCTCGTCGTCGACGAGATCGTGTGGGGCGTCGACGAGGGCGTGGACCCGACGACCGCCGACGCCAGCGCGGCGAAACCGATCGCCCGGCACTACCGCTGCACGGTCTGCCGCGACCAGCGGGGCGGGTCGGAGCAGCGCTCGGGGCCGCTCGACGACGACGACCTCGCCCGGATCGCCGCCGACGTCGGCGTCGAGGAGGTGCGTGCCGCCCTGCGAAGCCGGTTCGCGCCGGTGGACGGCGCTGAATCGCTCATCGATGAGCTGCTCGCGCTCCACACCCCGCGCCAGCTTGTCGGCCTCGCCGCCATCCTGGACCGCATCGAGAGCGACCTGCGCGCCGCGCCCGTCCTGGCGGCCCTTCGCCTGGCCTTCCTCCACAGCATCCTGCCGGCCAGCCGCCTGGCGACGACCAACGGCCGGATCGCGAACCTGCGCATCAACGGCGGCCACGTGCGACTCCCGACGGCGACCCAGTGGCGCGAGCGCAATCCGTGGCTCGCGTTCGAGGACGCCGTGCGGCTCGTCCGCGGCTTCGTCCAGCGCCTCGAAGGCGGGGCCCTCGGACCGCTCCAGGCCCGCCTCGGGGAGGACCTCCGGAGCCTGGGGGAGGGGACCGCGACGGCGGTCCTGGCACTCTCGAGTCCGTCGGGCCTGCGCGTCCTGCACGATGAACCCGCCGCCGTCGGCCGGGGGGCCGCGGCCCCGCGCATCCGCCTGGTCCTCGGGCAGCCACCGGTCCGACCCGGCCTGGAGCGGCTGGGCATCGCCTACCACGCCACGTCCTGGGTCCTGGGACGCGATGCCGCGTCGCTGCTGCCGATCGATGCCCTGGCCGGGTCGACGCTGCGGGCGCCGTGGAGCTGGCAGGCCGTCACGATCGGCCGGGCGCTCGAAGCGGCCGCCCCCGCGATGGCCCGCGACGGGCGCGCGGTCCTGCTCGCCGACAGCGGGCCGGAGGGCCTCGCGGCCGCGGTCCTCGGCGGAGCGAGTGCCGGCTACCGCCTGGTCAGCGCCCGACTGGCCGACGGCGACGACGAGGTCGGCGGCTCGGTCGAGTTCCTGCCCCCGGGCGCCGCTCGGCCGCCGGCCCCGCGGACGCGGTCCAACGTGTCGCTCCCACCGGTCCCCGGCGGCGCCGGCGATCCCGACCTCGTCCCCGGACCCGGCCTGTTCTCGGCTCCCGAGCGCTTCGACCAGCGGCCGTTCTCGGCCGCCGAGGCGGCGCGGACCGTGACCGACACGGCCGTCGAGACGCTGCGCGCCCGGGGAGAGCCGGCCCGCTACGAACGGCTCTTCGGCGAGGTCCTGGTCGGCCTCGATCGGGCCGGGCAGCTGCGTCGGCTTGCGGCCGCCGAGACCGGGCGTGGCCGCGCGGCCGCCCGGCAGGTCGATCCCGCCAGCTCGCCTGAGTGGTCCGAGATCGATGAGCCCGCGGCCGACGACACGGCCGGACCCGCCGCGGGGGCGGGTGGTGGTCCGGATGCGGCTCCGGAAGGCGGCCGTGCCGATCGCGCGGTCGGTGCCCCGCCCGAGGTCCGTTCCGGTTCGTTGCGGGTCGCCGCGGCCGGGGAGGCAGCCCCCGACCCGGTCGATCGCCTCCTCGCCCTCGTGCGCGACGAGATGTCCCGGCCGGGCAACGCCCGGCTCGTGGAGATCGAGCCCGGCCGCTGGTGGCTCGGCGACGAGAAGGACCAGGAGGCCGCCGCCATCCCGCTCGCCGACCGCGTCGAGTGGGCCGTGTTCAGCCTCCTCTCGACCGCCGGCCCGCTGTCCGAGGCGGCGTTCTTCGAGCGGATCGCGACCCTGTTTACCGGCCATGACCTGCCCGACGAAGGGCTCGTCCGAGCGTGCCTGGACAGCTACCGGAGCATGGCCAGCACGCCCGACCGCCTGGTCACGAGCGACGACCTGCTCCGCCGAAGCCAGGAGCACACTGACCTGCTCGCGACGCTTGCCGACGCGGGCCATCGCCTCGGCCTGCGGGTCTGGCTGGCCCGTCGCGAGCAGACGCGTCGGACGCACGGCACGCTCCTCGGCGACCGGATGGACCAGCGCGAGCGACAGGCCTACCTCGGGTCGATCAGCCGCCCGGCCGAGGACCTCGCCGACGTGGACTGCATCTGGTACGTCCGCGGCAAGGTCGCGCTGCTGTTCGAAGTCGAATGGACGGCGATGCTGGGCGAGCCGCTCCTGCGCCGCCACGCCCGGATCCCGCCCAACGATTCGCTCGTGCGTTTCCTCGTCATCGCACCCGAGCGGACGGAGCTCGTGCGCTACAAGATCGGTCGGTCACCGCTGTTGCGGACCGCGCTCGACGAGGGCGGCTTCAACATCATCAAGTCCGACCACCTGCGCCGATTCCTCGATGTCGACAAGCCGGACCTGGCCGACCTGGAGCCCTATCTCGGGCTCGACCCGATGATCGAGCGAAGCGGCGAGCAGATGCCTCTGTTCGGCGGCTGACCGGGCCCCGAACCGCCGTCCCGCCGGGCGACCGCGGCGCCGATGCGCGCGCGCGACACGACGGCGCTACATTAGGCGCCCAGTGCGGCCGTCGGGCCGCCGATCCCGACGCGGCTTGTGTTGGGCCGCAGCTCTCACTCACGCTGCCGCGCGCCGCGGGGCGGACGCGCACGAGGAGGCTCCACGTGACCATGTCCAGCGATGCCGGTTCGCCGGTCGACGCGCTTGCGGATCGCTTCTGGGAGGCGGTCCTGGAGCTGAACCCGACGACCGCCACGTTCTACGGGGACCCGCGCTACGCGGACCGCCTCGAGGACCCGGGACCCGAGGGCCGGGCCAAGGCCCGCCAACTCATGGAGCGGACCGCCGAAGAGGCCCGTGCCATCTCGACCGATGGCCTGCCGACCGAGGAGCGCATCACCCGCGACATGCTCCTGGTCATCGCCGAGCTGAACATGGAGGAGGACGACCAGCGCCTGCACGAGCTCCGGGTCGTCGACCAGATGGGCGGACCGCAGCAGCTGCTGCCCCAGATGACCCAGTTCCAGCCTGCCGACACGCCCGAGGGGCTCGAGGCCTTCATCGCTCGGCTGCACGCGTACCCCGCCTTCATGGCGGCGAACTCGCAGATCCTCGTCGACGGGATGCACTCCGGCCTGACGGCGCCGCGCATCGTCACCGAGCGGACGATCGCCCAGATCGAGCGGATGCTGTCCGTGCCGATCGACGAGGCGATCATCCCCTCGATGGTCAAGGTCGCGTCCGACGCCGACCGCGAGCGGATCCGCGAGATCGTCCGCGACGTGGTCGTCCCGGCGGACACGGCCTTCCTCGACACCCTCCGCGGCGAGTACCGGCACGCCAGCCGCGAGGAGCCGGGCATCTGGTCCGCACCAAACGGCGACCAGATCTACCGCACGGCGATCCGAAGCTGGACCACGCTCGACCTCGATCCCGAGGAGGTCCATCGGACCGGCCTCGAGGAGATCGGACAGATCGAGCTCGAACGCAAGGAGATCGCGCGGGCCGCCGGCTACGGCGACGACACCGCCGCATATCGCGCCGCGCTCGACGCCGATCCCGCCAACACCCCCAGGACGAAGGCCGAACTCGTCGAGCGCGCCACCGAGGACATCGAGCGCGCGATGGCCGCCGCGCCGCGCTACTTCGGCACGCTGCCGCGCGCGGGCTGCGACGTCCGCCCGGTCGAGGAGTACAAGGAGAAGGACGCGCCGTTCGCGTACTACTTCCCGCCGGCCGCCGACGGTTCCCGCTCGGGGATCTACTACGCCAACGGCTACGACCTCCCGAGCCGCAAGTACACCAAGCTCGCCACGACGACCTATCACGAGGCGGCGCCCGGGCACCACTTCCAGATCACGCTCGAGATGGAGAACCCCCACCTCAACACGTTCCGACGGCTCGGGGCGCGGATGGTCGGCGGCGCCTACGTCGAGGGCTGGGGCCTGTACAGCGAGCGCCTAGCCGACGAGATGGGCCTGTTCCGCGACGAGACCGAGCGATTCGGCATGCTCGACGCCCAGGCCTGGCGGGCGGCTCGACTCGTCGTCGACACCGGCCTGCACGCGCTCCGTTGGGAGCGCCAGCGCTCGATCGACTTCCTCCAGCAGACCGGCCTGTCCGAGACCGATGCCGTCATCGAGACCGACCGCTACATCTGCTGGCCGGGCCAGGCGCTGACCTACAAGGTCGGCCAGCGCGAGATCGAGCGGTTGCGGGCCGAGCTCACGGCACGGGACGGTTCCGCCTTCGACCTGCGGGCGTTCCACGACGCCGTCCTCGGCCACGGGTCGCTGCCGCTGGCGACGCTCTCGCGCGAGCTCCCGAACTGGGTGGCCACCCCGGCCTGAGGCGAACCCCTGTTCGGTTGCGACGCGACCGTGACCGGCGCAGGATGGTTGGTCTTCGGGGAACCAGCGAAGTGGAGGAGGTACCCGATGACCAAACGTCTCCGTCCCCTTGGACGACCGCGCCTCGTCGTGGTCGTTGCGACCACGCTCCTGATCGCGGGGTTAGCCGGCTCGGCCGGCGCGACCAACGCGCCCGGGTTCAAGACGAGCAAACCGCCGATGCTCCAGGCGGTCGCGCCTCGCGGCTGGGTCGATCCGATCATGTCCGTCGGTGACGACATCGGCGCCTACCAGTTCGAGGCCATCCCGGACGGGATCTCGATCCGCAAGGCCCAGGGCCACGGAAAGGCCGAGGTCTACGTCAATCACGAGACCTCGACGGTGCCCTTCCCGTACGTCGCCCCGAATCCGGCCGCGCAGCCGAATCCCGTCTTCCCGACCGCGGCCAACTCGCAGAACGACTTCGACAACGCCCAGCTGAGCAAGCTGATCCTCGACACCGACGACGCCGGCGTCCTGCAGGCGTCGATGGCCATCACGAGCGCCGAGGGCTTCCAGCGGTTCTGCTCGAACTTCCTCGCGACGAAGGCCAACGGGTTCTCGCGCGATCTCCTGTTCACCAACGAGGAAGCCGTCGACTGGGTCAAGCGATCCGGCCCGACGTTCTGGCCGGCGACCGAGGGTGCTGCCGATGCCCGGCAGTCCGGCGTCGTCGTGGCGCTCGATCCGAAGACCGGCGAGCGTCGACCGATCTGGGGGATGGGCCGCCTCAACCACGAGAACAGCCTGGCGGTGCCGGGGTACAAGAAGCCGGTCGTGCTGAGCGGCGACGACACCTTCGTGAACAACCCCTCCCAGTCGCAGCTGTTCTCCTACATCGCGAACGACGCGAACGCCGTGTGGAATGACACCGGCGATCTGTGGGCGTTCGTCTCCGATGATTCGAGCAGGCAGAAGTACGAAGACTTCACCCTGAATGACGCGACGTCCGTCGCCGGTCATTTCATCCAGGTCCCGAAGCTCATCGCGACCGGCCGGAATCCCAACGGCACCGATGTCATGTCGACGGACGCGGAGCTCGCACTCGGCCTCCAGCCCGGGACGATGGCGGTCCCGACCGATGGGTCGTTCTCGCGGCCGCCAGGCGTCACCAGCGGGCCGAGCGTCGATGGTCCGCAGTGGGTCCTGGAGAAGTGGTCCCAGATGAATGGCGTGTTCCGGTTCGTCCGGCTCGAGGACATGGCCTACGACAAGCGACAGGGCATGTCCAACGTCGTCTACGTCGTCGACTCGGGGCGTGGCGCTACCGGGGCCCCGAGCCCTGTCAACACGAGCCCTGTCAAGTCGACCAACGGGCGCATCTGGAAGATGGTCCTCGACAAGACCGACCCGACCAAGGTGCTGTCGCTGTCGATCCTCATCGAGGGTGACGACAGCCCCGTCAAGACGATCGGCGAGATCCACCAGCCCGACAACATCGAGTCCACCAAGCGCGGGCTGTACATCACCGAAGACCCGGGTTCGAGCCAGCAGTTCAGCTTCACGGACCCGGCCCAGGTCAATGATCCGAACCGGACCCCGGCCCGGATCTGGCAGTACAAGCTCAGCGGTGGCGCAACCTCGGTCGTGGCCGTCGTCGACCAGTCCCAAGATGAGGCCGCGGGCGATGTCGACACCACGACACGCGGCAGCTATGGGGCATGGGAGGCCAGCGGCATCGTGGACGTGTCCGATTTCTTTGGACCGGGCACATTCCTCGTGACCGTGCAGGCGCACACGCTCTTCGTCGAGATCGCGGACGGTCCGGACCTCGATCCGGGCGTCCTCGGAGCCGATTGGCTCAACAAGCGCGAAGGCGGCCAGTTGCTCCTGTTGCGGATCCCCGGCGCCTGACGACGCCTCGACCCGCCCACTCGAGAACGCCCCGGTCCCCGACCGGGGCGTTCTTCCGTCTCAGGAGTCGAACCCGATCCCGAGCGCGTCGAGCGTCCGAAGCAGGAGGCCGCGCCGGCCCTCGTTGCGGTCGGCGCGATCCAGTTCGTGGCGGACGGTCTCGATCGTCGCGGAACGCAGCGGTTCGGGCGGGAAGGGGACCGGCGGGCTGGTCACGATCCGCAGGCGGAGCCGGTTCTCAGCGGGTCGCAGGACGAAGTCGCGCACGACGCCGCCGGCCCACCGGCTCGCCCCGACGCCGAGGCCCGTGTAGCCGAGCGCGTACGTCACGCGTCCGCCCATGGTCTGGCCGAACGTGACCGTGAACCGCGACGTCGTGTCGATCGCGCCGCCCCAGCGGTACGGGAAGCCGAGTCCCTCGAGCTGCGGGAACGTGCGGAAGAACTGCGCCTCGAGCTTGTCGAACGTCTCCGGCCGCTGGTCCAGGTCAGGACCCACCTTGCTGCCGTAGTGGTGGATGGCGTCGTAGCCGCCCCACAGGATCCGGTCGTCCGCGGTGAGCCGGAAGTAGTGGAACTGGTTGTTGCCGTCGGTCAGGCCCTGGCGCCGCTGCCAGCCGATCGCGGCGCGCCGTTCCGCATCCAGCGGTTCCGACACCAGGACGTAGTCGTAGACGGGCACGAACAGCGGCGACAGTCGTCGGAGCCAGCCCGAGTACGCCGACGTGGCGACCACCACGTGACCGGCGCGGACCGTGGCGCCGTCACCGGTCGTCAGCACCACCGCGCCGGCGACGCGCTCCAGCCTCGTGACCCGGGTCCCCTCGTGGATCCGGACGCCTCGCTCGCGTGCCACCCGGGCGATCCCACGACAGAGCTTGGTTGGGTCGAGCAGGACGTCCCGCCCGGGGGGCCGATACAGGCCGGCCTGCCAGAGCGGCGAGTGGACCTCGGTCCGGGCAGCATCCCGGTCCAGGAACTCGAGGTGCTCCCCGTACTCGGCCGCCTCGTCGACCCAGGCCCGGAACTCCTCGACCTGGTACGCCTGGTCGGCCAGGGACAGGACGCCGGTTTCCTCCAGGTCGCAGTCGATGCCGTGCTCCCGGGTGAAGGCGATGAGCCCCTCGAGGTTGTCGATCCCTTCGCGCTCGAGGCGCTCGAGCTCGTCGGGGAAATGGCGGATGCCGTTCGCCAGGCCGTGGGTCAGGCTGGCCTCGCAGAAGCCGCCGTTGCGGCCGCTGGCGCCGAAGGCGACGGTCTCCGCCTCGAGGACCACCACATGAAGCGAGGGATCCGTGTCGGTCAGGGCGATCGCGGTCCAGAGGCCCGTGAACCCGGCACCGACGATGGCCACATCGATGTTCAAGGTCTCGCCGGAGGCCAGCGTCGGGTCGGCGGACGGCCCCGGCTCGCGGAGCCAGTAGCTGACGGGTCCCTGGTCATCGGGCGCGGGTCGGGCGGTCATCGGGGCATGTTGCCATGAGGCAACGGACCCGCGCATCGCGCAGGCAAACGTCCATTCCGGAACGGGAATCGCACCCGTCCAAGCGTGGCGGCAACGAATGTCGCGTTGACGGCGCGAAGGGCGATATGGCACGATGGCCGGACCCCCGTCCCACTCCGTGCAACTCCCGTCCCACGGACCGGGCCGTCCCAACCCGTACGCAGAGGACCTCTATGGCCACCGAGCCCGCTGCCCACACGACGCCGTCGATCTCGCGGGACCGCCAGCACCAGCTGTACCAGCGGGCGCTGAAGCACATGCCCGGCGGCGCCAACTCGAACTTCCGGGCGTGGGGCGAGGACACCATCTACGTCGACCGCGGCAAGGGCGGGCTCGTCTGGGACATGGACGGCAACGAGTTCGTCGACCTGCGCATGGGCTATGGCCCGGTCATCCTCGGTCACGGCGACCCGCGGGTCGACGACTACGTCAACGAGCGGATGCGCCAGGGTGTCAGCTTCAGCCTGACCAGCGAGGACGAGATCCGGACCATCGAGCTGATCTGCGAGCTGACCGGCTGGGTCGACATGGCGCGAATGACCGTGTCGGGCACCGAGGCCACGATGCACGCGATGCGCGTCGCGCGCGCCTACACCGGTCGCGAGAAGATCGTGAAGTTCGAGGGCCAGTACCACGGCGTCCACGACTACGCGCTCATCAGCGTCGGGCCCGACGACATGTCCGAGCTGGGCGACGCGGAGAAGCCGGTCGCGCTCGCGTGGGGCCGCGGCATCCCGGCGGCGGTGGCGGAAACGATCATCCCGGCCCGCTACAACAACATCGAATTCCTGCGCCAGCTGTTCGAGCGGCAGGGTCACGAGATCGCGGCGATCATCGTCGAGCCGGTCCTCGGTAATGCGCAGGGGATCCTGCCCAAGCCGGGCTTCCACAAGGCCATGCGCGCCCTGACCGAGGAATTCGGCATCCTCCTGATCTTCGACGAGGTGAAGACCGGGTTCCGCTTCGCCAAGGGTGGTGCCGCCGAGTTCTTCGGGATCACGCCGGACCTCGCGACCTACGCGAAGGCGATGGGCAACGGCTATCCGGCGGCGGCCTTCGGTGGCCGGCGCGAGGTCATGAGCGTCCTGCCCGACAAGGTCAGCCACGGCGGCACATACGCCGGCAATCGCGTCGCGGCCGCGGCCGCGGTGAAGACCCTGTCGATCCTCAAGGACACCGACGCCCTCGAGACGATCCACGCCACCGGGCGACGCCTCCAGGACGGACTGAAGGAGATCCTCAACCCGGTCGGGATCCCGTACCACTTCACCGGTCACCCGTCCATGTTCGGGATCATGTTCCGCGAGGAGGAAGCGTCCGAATATCGCGACTGGGCCACCACGGACCACGAGCTGTACGACGCCATCGCGATCGGCATGCACGCGCGTGGGGCGATGCCCGAACCCGACTCCCGCGAGCCCTGGTTCCTGTGCGAGGCACACGCGCAGGGCGACCACATCGATCGCGTGCTGACCGCCTTCTCCGACTCACTGGACGCGGCCCTCGAGGACCGCGCCCACCACGCACCACCGCCGACGCCGCACGGCGGCATGGCATCGCCCTCAGCGGGCTGAACGGAAGCGAGGGAGTATCGACCATGGTCCTCGATGGCAACGCGGTCCGCTCGGTCGACCGGGCGGCGGCCCTGCTTCTTGCTCTCGGGGATAGCCAGGGGGAGGCCGGGGTCACCGAGCTCGCCCGACGGCTGGGACTCCACAAGTCCACGGCGTCACGCCTCCTGGCTACGCTCCAGAAGCGCGGCCTGGTCGAACAGGACGATGAGACCGGCAAGTACCGGCTGGGACTCGTCGTCATCCGCCTCGCCGAGCGCGCCGAACGCACGCTGGACCTGCGCGGGATCGCGCTGCCGGAGCTCGAGCGCCTCGCGCGGCTGACCCACGAGACGACCGGCCTCGGCGTGCTGGACGGCGAGTCGATGCTGGCCGTCGCGCAGGTCGACGGCCCGAATCTCATCGCGGTCGGGGACTGGACCGGGCGCGCCACGCCGCTCCACTGCGTCGCCTCCGGCAAGGTCCTGCTGGCGGCCCTCGCCGAGCGCGAGGTCCTGCGCATCGTGCGCCACGGTCTCGTGACCTTCACGGAGCGGACGATCACCGAGCTCGAGCCACTCCTCGAGGAGCTGGCGCGCATCCGCCGGCGCGGCTACGCGACGGCGATCGGCGAGTACGAGCTCGGCCTCAACGCGGTCGCCGCACCCGTCCACGACGCGCGCGGCAATGTCATCGCCGCGGTCGACATCTGGGGCCCGGCCTTCCGCCTGACCCCGCGCCGGGTGCCGGAACTCGCGGCGCAGGCCCGAGAGGCCGCAGCCGCGATCTCGGTCCGCCTCGGTGGCACCGTGCCGGACCGTGAGCCGACGCGAACGCCGACGACCGCAACCGCGTAACCCGCGGGCCGTCAGCCCGCGGTCAGGCGGCGCTCAGCGACGTCTCGCGCAGCCCTGCCACGACTGGTAAGTGAGCGCACGTCCGCCCAACGTCGCACGCATTCGTGGAGCGACCGGGACGAAGCCGTTCGTGTTGATTTCGGGCCTGCTCGGCCGTGCTGGCGCACTTACGAGCCGCCCCACGACTATCCGAGAAGTGTGCGCCCGGCGGCCACCGCCTTACGGCCAGGAGAGGTCGACCTCGCAATCGATCGGGTCATCGGGCAGGAGCGGGATCAGGCTCACGACGAGATGCCCCACGTCGGCCCAGCGAAGCTCGGCCTGCGTCCGATCGCCCAGTGATATGAACGGCGCCCCCGCGAGGGACCGTTTCACGGCATCGGCCTCGGCTAGCGTCAGCGGGCCGCAGCGCGCGGCGGTTCCTGGACCAAGGGGCTGATCCTCCGCCAACGTCCCGAAGCCCTCGAGCGTGCCCGGCAACGGCCAGACGATCTCCGCGCGGTCCTTGATCGGACGCGGATCGTCAGCGCCCTCGTACGTGGTGACTTTCAGGAGGTAGTTCGACGCCACGTACGGCTCGGCGGCGGCCGGGCCGATCTCCCAGGCATCCGCAGGCAGCCACGACTCGAGATCGGCCAGATGCTCGGCAAGCGCAATGATCTGTTCAGCTTCGGCTCGCGTTGCCGGCGCCATCGAGTTCGACGTCTCGCGACGGACGATCTCGCTACCTCGTCGGAGATCGATCGCATACCCAGTGACCCCACCCTGGTAGGTCGGGTCGGAGCCCAATTCGCCGCTCGTGACCATCACATCGCTGTCCAGGGCTGGGGCTAGGAGGCGCTCGAGGCCAGCGGTGCTCAGTCGCGTGATGTGCCCACCCGTATCGTCACGCTGTAGGACCGTCCCGTCGCGGTACACGGTCATCATCGGCATGCGGCCGACGCTCACGTCAGGTCGGATCTCGACGCGCAGCTCCACCACGGCGTCGATCGCGGACGCGACCGGCACGATCGGCTCGTCCGGCACGGGCGACGGGATGGGAGCCACGTCGCCGCCCGCAGCCGCGGTCGATGCGGCGAACGCGAAGTTCCGGTCCGCATCCAGGTCACCGGTCGAGGCCCAGCCGACGACGAGCACGCGATCCTGCGTCGCGGCGATATCCACCGCGTTGTACGACGAGAGGTTCGGGATCGCGGGCGGATCACTCGTCCGGGCCCAGGAGAGGCCGTCGGACGTGCGCCACACTTGGAGGCCTGCGACCTGGCCCACGTCCTGGTTCAGCATCCCGACCGCGAAGACCTCGCTGCCCGTGGAGGCGACGGACTCCAGTGGGGGGACTCCGTCGGGTGGCCCGGCGGTCCAGATCGAGCCATCCTCGGACGCGGCGACGAGACCACCTGAATCCGGTCCGGAGCAGGCCGCAGCGCACGTGGTGCCCACCGCGACAAGTCCGGTAGGCCCTTCCGTGACAGCGGTCAGCCATCCGTCGAGGTCCGAGCGACCGAGGTTCGACCGGGTCCATGTCAGGCCGTCAGGCGAAGTCCACGCAGCGGGTTGTCCTGGACTCGCTCCCTCGGGGCTCGTTCGGACGTGGCCGACCGCGACAAAGCCCTCGCCGTTCGGGCTCACGCCCAGCATCCCGCCGCACCCCGGTTCCTCGAGCGTATCAACGCACGGCCCGACGTCCATGTCTGGCACGTCGTCGGCCCGCGTCCACGTCGCGCCGTCGCCCGAGAACCAGGCCGCCGCGCGCGCCGTGATGGCGCCCCCCTCGACGCCCGGGCCGCTTACCACCCATCCGACGATCACGTAGCCCCGCTCGCTCGCCGTGACGGCGTTGACCCGCACGCCGAGCTCGGCCGGTCCGAACGTGACCGTGGCACGCTCCCACACCTGTCCGTCAGCCGACCGCCAGATCCCTGGGAGTCCGGCGTTGTCGTTGTCGAACGGGTAGCCGATGGCGACGAGCCCGTTTGCGCCGAGGGCGACGTCGTAGAGTCCTTTCTCCGGTCCGCTCGTCGAATTACCCAGACCGACCTGCAGGCCATGGTGGTCGGCAACCGCGCTCCAGGACCAATCGGCTCCGGCGATCCACGTTGCTCCGAAACAGTCGGTCGGGTCGGTGAAGTTTGGCACGCACGCTCCTCGGCCCACGCCGACGAGCCCCGTCCCCTCTGTCCTCTGCGCCAAGGGCACCTGCCGTGGGTAGACCGTGACGGCTTCGATAAGGCGACCGCCGTTCTCGCCGTCCGGGAGCGCCAGCGCCTGCCAGGACTCGGCGGGCGCGGCCGGAAGCGAGGCGTCCGGCGTCGGGGCTGACGAACGCCACCTGGTTCGGTCGGGACGACCGTGACGGGCAGCGGATCGTGGATCAACAGGGACGCGCCGACGGCCAGGGCGGCGAGCAGGCCGAGCAGCAGGAGCGCGGCGGCCGCCAGCAGCAGCACCCGCTGCGGTCCAGCCCGCCGGCCGGCGATCGCGGCGTAGACGGCGTCGTCGACGCGACGCGAGGGCAGCAGGGTCAACGGAGCACGTGCATGGCGCCGGCGTCGGCACGCATCGCCGCCGCGGCCCGACTGCACAGCGGGCACGCCGCCATCTGATCCTCGAGTTCCGCGGATTCGGCGCTGGTCAGCTCGAAGTCGATCGCCATCGCGGCGAGCTCGAGCGCGCGGTCGTGGTCGTGGTGTCGTTCGAGGGCGGTCATGCCAGGCCCTCCTCGGCTTCGAGTCGATGGCGGAGCTGGATCCGTGCGCGACACATCAGCGTCCGTGTCGCACCTTCCGTGCGTCCGAGTGAGTCGGCGATCTCCCGCCCCGTGAACCCCTGTGCCGCGAGCACGAGGGCGGCCCGACCGTCAGGTGCCAGCTCGCCCAGGGCGACGCCGAGGTCATCGGCACGCTCGACGCGGAGCGCTTCGCTCTCGGGCCGAGCTGGTTCACGACGATCCACGAGGCGGGGCAGGAGTCGATGGAGGGCCTGGCCCCGGCGGCCCCGGCTGATGGCGGCGTTGGCCGCGACTCGATACAGCCAGGCACGGACCTCGTCCGGCATGCGGCCGGCCCGGGCCTCCTGGATCAGGCGGATGAACGTGTCCTGGAGGATGTCGTCGGCGACGTCGGGGTCGCGTGTCATGCGGAGCAGGAAGGCGAACAGCTCGGCCCGCCGCTCCTCGTAGATGGCCGTCAATGTCGCCTCGTCCGCGTGACCACCCGTGCGCGGTCGCTCGAGCGCCGGCCGGGCGTCGTCGGCGGCGATGGCATCGGGTGCTTCGTTCACGGCGTTGAGACGAAGCAATGATGACCTTGTTACCGTGGCCTCGTGGAGCCACAGGCCGACGCCTTGCGCGTATAGGCCCGGATCTACAGGACCTGGGGCCGCCTGAACCCGGGGCCCGGCGGTGGTGCACCCTGCGGTAGAGCGATCGGGCGCCTCGCGGGCGGGTGACGTTGCACCGAGCGACCAAACCGTCGGCTGAACATCGTGCCAATCGAGTTCATCGGTTGTTGTTCCCGTCAGATGCAACGAGCGACCGAGGGGTCCATCCGTTCGGTCTTCCGGCGGTCCCTAGGGTCACGGGGTGCAACCGGTCGGTGGACCCACCGGTCGGTGACCCGGCGGTCGGTGGACCCGGCAGCCCGGTGCTACTCGCTGGCGTGCGTCGAGCGGTACTGCTCCACGGCCTCGCGCAGCAGGTTGCCCGTCGAACCGTCGACCGGGGATTCGAGGGCCCGGTCGGCGGCCCTGAACTCCGGGATCTCGGTGAGCGCCTCGTGCATGCGATCGCGGAATTCCGGGGTGACCGTCAGCACGAGCACGGTCCGGCCCTCGGTCATCAGGCCCGCGACCGACCGGAGGTCCTCGTTCTTGAGGCCGCTGTCGTGGATCGCCGCGGTCAAGGCCCCGACGCCGGTCGCCGCCGCCGCGCCGGCCCATCCGATCGGCCCGGCCATGACGAGCAACGCGCCGACCACACCGCCGGCGACCGCCCCGCGTGCGGCGCCTGCATCGCTGCTCGTGCTTTCCCGGGTCTTGACCTTGCCGTCCGGGGCCTTCGTCACGATCGCCCAGTCGGCGATCTTGAGCCAGTTGTCGGTGCTCAGCTCGTGGATCTCGGCGAGGGCCGCGTCAGCGAGCGCTTCGTCCGCGTAGCCGAGTGCGAAGAGATAGCGCTGTTGCTGGTCACCCATCTTGTGCCTCCCGCGTCGCGCCCCTGGCGCGGCCGATCCACGATCGGCGATCGCGCCGGCTCATGGTACCGATGCGGCCAGTCCGACGAGGGCTGGCTAGAATGACCGGGCCAGCCACCCATGATGGGAGGGATCCGTGAGCGTCGAGCCGTCCCCCGCCTCGCCCGAGATCGAGAACCTGCTCGCGGAGACCCGGACGTTCCCACCCGATCCGGCGTTCACGGCGCAGGCGAACGCAACGGCCGACCTCTACGCGGAGGCCGAGGCGGACTTCGAGGCCTTCTGGGCGAGGCTGGCGCGCGAGCGGATCGACTGGTTCGAGCCGTTCCACACGACGCTCGAGTGGGACCTGCCGTTCGCCAAGTGGTTCACGGGCGGCAAGCTGAACATCAGCTACAACTGCCTCGACCGCCACGTCGCGAACGGGCTCGGGGACAAGGTCGCCTATCACTGGGTGGGGGAGCCGGGCGACGCCCGCACGCTGACCTACGCCGACATGCTGCGTGAGGTGTCCAAGGCGGCCAATGCCCTGAAGGAACTCGGGATCGGCACCGGCGATCGCGTCGCGATCTACATGCCGATGATCCCCGAGCTGCCGATCGCGATGCTCGCCTGCGCCCGCCTCGGTGCGCCGCACACCGTGATCTTCGGCGGGTTCAGCGCGGAGGCGCTCCAGGATCGCATCAACGACGCCGAGGCGAAGCTGGTCATCACGGCTGACGGCGGCTGGCGACGAGGCAAGGCCGCGGCCCTCAAGCCGGCCGTCGACGAGGCGCTCCTCACCACGCCAACGGTCCAACACACGCTCATCGTCCGACGACTGGGCGAGGCACTCGAGGGCGGCACCGCCATGCAGGACGGCCGCGACGTGTGGTGGCACGACATCGTCGAGCGCCAGTCCGAGGACTGCCCCGCCGTTCCGGTCGACTCCGAGCACATGCTGTACCTGCTCTACACCTCGGGCACGACGGCCAAGCCCAAGGGCATCATGCACACGACCGCCGGCTATCTCCTGGGGGTCGGCTTCACCCACGAGATGGTCTTCGACGTCAAGCCCGACGATGTCTACTGGTGCGCCGCCGATGTCGGCTGGGTGACCGGCCACAGCTACATCGTGTATGGGTCCCTCGCGAACGCGACGACCAGCATCCTGTACGAGGGCACCCCGGACAGCCCGTCGTGGGAGCGCTGGTGGCAGATCATCGAGGACTACAAGGTCTCGATCCTGTACTGCGCGCCGACCGCCATCCGGGCCCACATGAAGCAGGGCCCGCAGTACGCGGCCAAGCACGACCTCTCGTCCCTGCGGGTGCTGGGAACGGTCGGCGAGCCGATCAACCCCGAGGCGTGGCTCTGGTACCACGAGCACATCGGCGGCAGCAGCCGGCCGATCGTGGACACGTGGTGGCAGACCGAGACCGGGATGATGATGATCACGCCCCTCCCCGGGGTGACCGCCACGAAACCGGGGAGTGCCACGTTCCCGTTCCCCGGCATCGCCGCGGACGTCGTCGATGGCGATGGGAACTCGGTGCCGCTCGGCGGCGGTGGGTACCTGGTGCTGACACGGCCGTGGCCGGCGATGCTGCGCGGGATCTACGGCGACCCCGATCGCTATCGACAGACCTACTGGAGCCGGTTCCCCGGCAAGTACTTCGCGGGCGACGGTGCGAAGCGCGATCTCGACGGGTACCTGTGGCTCCTCGGGCGGGTCGACGACGTCATGAACGTGTCCGGCCATCGCATCAGCACGATCGAGGTGGAGTCCGCGCTCGTCGACGACCAGTCCGTCGCCGAAGCCGCGGTCGTCGGCAAGAACGACCCGCTGACCGGGCAGGCGATCTTCGCGTTCGTCATCCCCAAGGTCGGTGTCGAGGCGAACGATGAGCTCGCCGCCGAGCTCCGGGAGCACGTCGCCAAGGTCATCGGTCCGATCGCGAAGCCCAAGTTCCTGATGTTCACCCCGGACCTGCCCAAGACCCGGTCCGGCAAGATCATGCGCCGGCTGCTCCGTGACATCGCCGAAGGCCGCGCGCTCGGCGACACGACCACGCTCGCCGACGGCACGGTCGTGGAGACGATCCGATCGCATACCGGAACCGCGGAGGAGTGACGTGCCCTTCGACTTCCTGAAGCGCAAGAAGATCGTCCCCGACCCAGTGTCGGTGGTGCCGGTCACCAAAGCGCCACCGGGCGCGGCCCCGGCCCCGGCTCCGGCCGGCGACCCCGACGGCTCGGCCCCGCCGAAGTCGGGCGGGCTTGGCGTGCCCGCGGCCCTGAGTGCCGATCCGCCGATCCCGGCCGCAACAGGTCGCGGGATCCCGTTCGACGCCCTGACCGAGGAGTGGCGCCTGGTCGGGCGGATGGCCGTCGACGGCCGCCTGTCCGACACGTTGAACCGGCGCGAACCGATCCAGATCACCGAGGTCCAGTGGGCGCCGCTCGACGGTTCCGAGGCGTTCAAGGAGGCGCCCGGGCTCAAGGCGATCGACCCGTACGACCTGATCCTCGTCCTCGCCGGTGAGACCTCGCTGCCGACGATGAGCACGGACGAAGCGGCCGCGCACCGGATCCACAAGGTCTCCTACGACCTGCTGCTCGAGGCGCCGCCGTACCGGATCATCGGCACGGTCCACCTGTATCCGGGGACCGATCCCCTGCGACTCCTCGATCGCTCGAGTGAGATGTTCGTGCCTGTCGTCCACGGGCGCGCCTCACTCGGCGAGCAGGAGATCGGCACCGACGCCGACGTCATCCTCGTGAATCGCCTGTACCTGCGCGGCGTGGAGCAGGTCGATCGCTCGACGGGTGAGCGGGCGGAGCCGATCCCGGGACTGAAGCCGGGCGCCGACCCGGGACGGGCGATCGAGGGGGACGACGAGCTCTAGCGCGGGGCGAGGTCCGGGGACCTAGCCGACTCGGATCCCGACGCTTTCCTTCTGGCGGGCGAAGATGCGGAGGCCCTGCTTCGTCGTGGGGGCCGCGGCGGCCGCGACGCCGAACAGCGCATCGGCGAGCCCGTCGAAGTCCGTGGCGATCCGTTCCTTGGGGAACATCTCGATCACGGTTCGGCCCTCGTTCGCGGCCCGGACGAAGAGCAATCCACCCGAGCGGATGAGGGCGAGCGCCGGCATCCCGACGGTCCGCTCCATGTCCTGGACGCCGACGCCACTGTTGGCGCGGTTCACGACCATCGCGAGGCGATCGCGATAGCCCTCGGCCGTCGCGACGTCGCGCAGCTGGACGGCGGCGCGGATCGCCGGCACGTCCGGCGTGACCGGCACGAGGATCCTGTCGGCGATCTCGAAGATCGCCTGGTTGAGCGCGCTGTACGACGGGTGCAGGTCGATGACGATGACGTCGAACGCGCTCCTGGCGGCCGCGATCTCGGCCGCGACGCGAGCCGGGTCCAGGATCTCGGTGTTGAGCGGCGAATCGGTCAGCGACACGACCTTCATGCCCGACGAGTGGGCCGAGGCGATCTCGACGAGGGTCTCGGCCATCCCGCCCTCGGCCTCGTCACGCCAGCTGTCGGCAACCGTGCGCACGGCGTCGATGCCGAGCGAGGTCGTGACGTGGCCCGTGACGGTGTCGGCGTCGACGAGCAGGACCGAGCGCCCGCGGCGGGTCCGCAGGGTCGAGGCGAGGTTCGTCGCGATGGTCGTCTTGCCGACGCCGCCCTTCGGATTGAAGACGACGACGATCGTGCCGCTGCGGTCGGTCCAACCCTCCATCTGGACGCTGGCGTCATGGAGGATCGGGCCGCTGCCGTCGTCGACCGTGGTGCGGCGGATGCACATCGCCTCGACGCGCCAGCGGATCGAATCCGGCGTGAAGGGTCGCGTCAGGTACTCGTCCTCGACCGCGTCGGAGTGACCGGCGAGCCGATCGAACGAGTCCGCGGACACGACCATCAGGGCCGGGATCGACGGCTCGCCGTCGTGCAGGGCGGCGTAGTACTCGAGCAATTCGTCGAAGTCGGTCTCGCCATCGAGGATGGCCACCGCGACATCGCTGCGCTGGGCGAGGATCGTCTCCAGCTGGGCCGGGCCGTGGACTTCGAAGACCTCGAATCCGGCTCCTGCCAGCTCGGCAACGACCGATTCAGACTCGGTCGCCGGAAGCGCGACGACGATCGCTGGACGGGCCACGACTAGTCCTCTCGATCCGATCGCGGGTCAGTCGTGCGCTTCTGGGTCGCGCGCGGTGACGACGAAGCCATCCTCCGAGTCCCCGGTCACCCGGGCGTTGAAGCCGGGCAGCCCCGGGATCACATCCTTGAGGTTGACGTCCGGGTGGTGGCTCACCATGAAGACGAACTCACCATCCGGTCCGGAGGTGACCCCGACCGAGGCCACGCCCTGGGTGCGCGCGACGCCACGCTTGAAGCCGGCGATGCTGGCCACGCTGACGAGGCCGCTCACGACGACCTTGGTGGTCAGGCGCTCACTGGGCTCGCCGGCTTCGCTCGGCGGCACGAGGCCGGCGAGACGGGCGGCGACGACCTCTTCGGCGATCGCCGGGATCTCCTGGCTCGCATCCTCGGGCGCGGCGGCCTCGGCCTCGGCGGCCGACAGCTCGGCCTCGGCTTCGGCGGCGGCGAAGTCCGTGCTCATGCCGAGCATCGCGAGTCGCGGGTCATCGGCGTCGGCCGGCCCCTCGGCATCGTCGGTGCTGGCCTCGGGAGCGTCGGCGGTCGCCTCGGCCTCCGGGGCGTCGGTCTCCCCGGCCGGGGCTTCGGCGACTTCCGCGGTCGCCTCGGCGGCCGGGGCTTCGGCCTCGACCTCGGTCACGATCACGGGCTCGCTCTCGGCGGGCGCCTCGGCCTTGTCGGTCCCGATCATGGCGGGCGGCGCCTCGACGACCGGCTTGTCCAGGCTCGGCGGCTCGGGCATCTGCTCGGCCATCGCGGCGAAGGTGGCGGGATCGCCCTCGGCGAACAGACGCTCGCAGAAGGCGGCCATCTCGGCCTCGAAGGCGGCGACGTTGTTGCTGATCAATTCGATGCGGCGCTCGACGACGCCGGCGTGCGACTCGAGCTCGCCTTCGAGATAGGACTTGCGCGTCGCGATCCGGGTCTCGGTCTCTTCGCGGATCCGGGCGATCTCGCCCTTCGACCATTCGCGGATCGCCGCGACGTCGTCATCGGCCGAGCGGCGCATCTCGGTCATCTCTTCGGCAGCGTCCGCATGGACGCGTTCGGTCGCGCCCTTCGCCTCGGTGGCGAATCGCTCGAGGGTCTCGTCGCGGGCGGCCTCGGCGGTCGCCTGCATCGCCTTCGTCAGGTCAGCGAGGAACTTGGTCGACTTGGTGGACTTCTTCGACGTTCCGCGCTCGGTTTCGGCCGGGGCGGCCGCAGCCACGGGAGCCTCTTCGACGGCGGGGCTCACGGCAACCTCAGGCTCGGCCGCGGCGGCGGCGCCGGCATCGGCGACCGCTTCGGTCGTATCAGAGTCCTGGACGGCTGGCGAGGCGTCGATCATGGCTGGCCCTTCAGTCTCCTCGGTGGCGGGAACGTCGCCTGCATCGGCGGACGCGTCAGTGGCCGCATCAGTGGGGTCGCTGGCGTCGGCACGCTCCGAGCTCCACGGAAGTCGGAAGCCGGGTCGTGTGTCCGTCTGTGCCATGGCGTCGGGATCCTCACTGATCAAAGTGGTCAACTCTTGTGCGGTGCAGCGTGTCGAGGCGGACGGCCTGGGGGGCCGGGCATCCGGGACGTGGAGGCATCGTGCCAGCGGGGGTCGGTCCGGTGCAGTTCGCTAGAGGTACCAGCGGTGTGCGCCGGTGGTACCGGCGGGTCGCAAGGTCCGGACCGCCCCTCGTCAGTGTTGCGGGGACGCGCCGGACAGTGGCCCCCGAAGGCCATCCGCGACCGGGCGGGCTACGATAGGTCGATGGAACCCGCCGCCACGTTCGACGGACGCCCGGGCGTCACCGACACGCTCGGCCGCGCGATGCGCGACCTGCGGATCTCGGTCACCGACCGGTGCAACTTCCGCTGCACGTACTGCATGCCCAAGGAGATCTTCGGGCGCGACTACGAGTTCCTGCCCAAGGACCAGGTCCTCTCGTTCGAGGAGATCGAACGCGTCGCGCGGACCTTCGTCGGGCTCGGCGTCGAGAAGCTGCGCATCACCGGTGGCGAGCCGCTGGTCCGACGCGAACTGCCGGATCTGATCGCGATGCTGGCCGCCCTGCGGCGACCGGATGGCGGCGAGATCGACCTGACGCTCACCACGAACGGGTCCGCGCTGCGGGCCCTCGCCGGACCGCTCGCGGACGCCGGGCTGCGACGGGTGACGGTCTCGCTCGATTCGCTCGACGACGCGGTCTTCGGGGCGATGAACGGGATCGACTTCCCGGTCGAGCGCGTCCTCGACGGGATCGATGCCGCCCTCGAAGCGGGGCTGGCGCCGGTCAAGGTCAACATGGTCGTCCGCCGCGGCATCAACGAGTCGAGCATCGTCCCGATGGCGGCCTGGGCGCGGGAGAGCGGCGTCACCCTGCGGTTCATCGAGTACATGGACGTCGGGCACTCGAACGGCTGGCGGCTCGACGAGGTCGTGCCTGCCGCCGAGCTGGTCGAGACCATCCGGACGCACTGGCCGGTCGAACCGGCCGACGCCTCGTATCGCGGTGAGGTCGCCGACCGGTGGCGCTACATCGACGGCGCCGGTGAATTCGGGGTCATCTCGTCGGTGACGGTGCCGTTCTGCGGAGACTGCACGCGCGCGCGACTGTCCGCCGAGGGCAAGCTCTACACCTGCCTGTTCGCGATCGAGGGGACGGACCTCCGGGCCGTCCTCCGAGGCGGGGCATCGGATGGCGAACTGACTGCGTTCGTCGAGGGGGTCTGGGCCCGTCGTGACGACCGCTACTCGGAGCTGCGCTCGGCCGCGACCCCGGCCACATCCTCGAACCTGCCCAAGGTCGAGATGTTCGCCATGGGCGGCTGACCGGACGATCCGCCGACCAGCCGGGCGATCCGCCCGGGCCTGATCCACTGCCTCGTCCACACCTTGTCCACACGGCCAGCGAACTTCGTGGATACGATCTGCGGCCTCCCGCCGCACTTCGTGGATAACCGCGTTGACCCGTCCACCGCCCCGCCCGTAACGTAGTCCTTGCCCGAAGGGGCCGACAGGAACGAAGAAACCGAGATCGCATCAAGGGTTTTCGGTCCGCCGCCGGTCGCTTCGGGCGCTTCGTTGCCCGGCTAGGATGGTCGTCTCACCGCGACCTTCCCGGCGGGGTCCGCGCCCGACGGGACGTGATCGGCATCCCGGTGTCGATACTTCCGTCGGGCCGACGAAGTCGGCGGGCCTCGGCCGTCTACCCCCTGGACGCGGATCCTGGAGGCCCGCATGACCGACCTGCCACTCCCCGCCGACGCCGGCCAGCGCATGGACCCGACCCGACCCATCCCGCCCGCGGGGCAACCGGCCCGGCTGGCCATGCTCGAGGCGGCCGTCCGTGAGTTCACGCCGCTCGTCCCCGAGGTCGGAATCGTCCTCGGGTCCGGTCTCGGCGGCCTCGCCGACGACCTGCAGGACGCCGTCTCGATCCCCTTCGCCGATCTCCCCGGCTGGCCGGCCGCCACCGCCCCCGGTCATGCCGGACGGCTCCTGCTGGGCACGCTGGCCGACCGACCGGTCGTCCTGCTCCAGGGCCGATTCCACCTCTACGAGGGCAATCACCCGGGCCTCGTCATCCAACCGGTGCTGTTGTTCCAGCGCCTCGGGGCGAGCGTGGTCGTGCTGACCAATGCCGCCGGCGGCCTGGATCCGACGTTCGGGCCGGGCACGCTGATGGTCATGCGCGATCACATCAACCTGACTGGGCAGAACCCGCTGATCGGCCCGAACGCCGATGAGCTCGGGCCGCGCTTCCCCGACCTGACCGATGCCTGGAGCCCGCGCCTTCGGGAACGGCTCCATGCCGCCGCGAAGGCCGAGGGCGTGGATCTCGAGGAGGGCATCTACGTCGGCCTCACCGGCCCGAGCTACGAGACCCCCGCCGAGGTCCGCATGTACGCCGGCCTGGGTGGCCACGCGATCGGCATGTCGACGGTCCTCGAATGCATCGCCGCGCGCTGGGTGGGACTGGAGGTCTGTGGCGTCTCGCTCGTCACGAACGCGGGGGCCGGCTACTCGGGCGAACCGTTGTCCCACGAGGAGGTGCTGGCGGCCGGCGCCGAGGCCGGACCGCGACTGGCCCGGGTGATCCGCCGCTTCGTGGCCGAGTTGCCCGCGCGCGAGGCCTGACCGCCGGATCCGGCCTCGCGACGCCCGTTCAGGCCTGCGGCAGCTCGCGGCCCGCGGCCTTGGCCGCCGCCTGCTTCTCGGCCCAGGCGCCCAGGACGTTGTCCTTGTGCGGGCGGATGGGGCAGTGCTCATCGCGGTTCTTGAACTCGTCGCAGTACCCTAGCGGCACGCACTTGGGCGCCAGGAACGAGCCGAGGAACGGCGACACCGCGAACACCTCGTGGCGGACGAGCTGGAACAGTCGCCGGATCTCCCACTGGGCCATCGTGCACAGGCGCAGTCCGGACATGTGGATGAGCGCCCGCAGGTTCGTGGTCATCACGAGGTTGGTCCGGGCGGCGTTCGGGAAGACGAATCGGGCGTCCTCGCCCGGCAGTCCGGCTTCGAGCATGTCGCCGTAGAGCTCGAGCGACCCTTCGATCTGCGATTCGTAGCGCTCGCGCAGCGCCGGATCGCCCTCCGCGATGGAGTGGGGGAGCATCGTCGCTTGGCCCTTGAACTTGACGTAGCGCTGGCTCTGCTGGTCGAACGCGACGCCCGCCCGGTGCCGGACGAGCTGATGCGAGAGCGTCCGCGAGACGCCAGTGATCGCGAAGGTGAAGACGACGTGCTCGATCGTCGACCCGTGGCCGGATTCGATCACCGACGAGATGAGCTTCTGCATCTTGACCGGGTCGAAGTCGCCCGCCAGGGCCCGTCGGAAGATCTCCTCGGGCGCCTCTTCCGAATAGCACGTCCGGCACGCGGTGTAGATGATCGGCACGTACGAGCGCTCGACGATCTCGCGGTCCGGGAACAGGAGCGTCACCTTCATGCCGAGATCGCGCCGGCCCGGGTTCTTTGGGATCCCGGTCTTGTCGCGAGGCGGTTCGGCGGCGCGGGCCGTGGCCGCGGGCGTGACGGGATCCGGAGTGGTGGGCTCAGCGGTCATCGAGTGGCCAGTCTAGCCGCGGCGACGGACCCGTGCCCGCGGCGTCAGCCGGCTAGTAGTAGTCGGAGCAGGACAGGAAGTACCCGCAGCGGCAGATGAGCTTGCACTTGCGCTCGTCCATCGCCGCCCCGCAGTTGGCGCAGGTCAGGATGACGGCGCCGGGGTCCGGTTCGATCGTGGCACGGTCGAGCGGATCGGGCGCGGCGCCGGCCCACTCGACGTCGTCGACGATCCGGATCGCCAAGTCGGCTGCGTTCGTCACGTGGTCGACTCCTCGTGGGTCGCAGGGACCGCCCCCTCCGTCTCCAGGGCGTACGCCACGATCTCGTCGAGGCCCATGGCCGCCCCCTCGGCGGCCAGCGTCTCGAGCTCGTCGGGCGGCAGGACATCGCGCGGGGTCGGGATCTGGTACAGGTCGAGATTCTGGCCGACGTAGTCGGCGATGCCGGTCCCGGTCGTCTGTTGCAGGTGGCGGGCCGCCCCCCAGAGCCGGCCGGCCCGTTCCTGGTCACCGTTCGCCACGGCCACGATCGCGAGATCGTCGAGCGTCAGGGTCACGCCCGACACGTCGCCCGCCTCGTAGAAGTGGCGCATGGCGTGTCGACCCTGCTCGCGGGCCTCGTCGAAGTGGCGCTGCCCGGCCGCCGACAGCGCCAGCATGTGCAGCGACCAGGCCTCCATCGTCCGGTGGCCGGATGCGCGATGGAGTTCGAGCGAGCGCCGATACCACTCCTCCGCTTGGTCCGCCTCGGCGCTGAAGTAATGGAAGCTCCCAAGCCCCCACAGGATGTTGCCCTGGCCGGCCACATCGCCGATCTCCTCGTACAGCGCGAGGGCCTCCTCGAGTCTCGCCCGCCCGGGCTGCAGGACCTCCGGCCGCCGGTCGATGCCGCCCATGACGAGGATGACGTCCGCGTACGCGCGGTTGTAGAGGGCATTGGCGAGTTCACCCTTGTCGCCGATCTCGCGCCAGATCCCGAGCGCCTCCTCATACCAGCGCTTGGCCGTCGCCTGGTCCGATTGCCAGTACCCGATCCCGCCGAAGGCCTCGGCGAACCTCGCGCGCATGACCGGTTCGAGCTCCCAGTCCATCGCCGCCATCGCGTCGAACCTCGCCCGCGCCTCGTTGAGGTAGCCGCGCTGCTGCCAGAACCGCCACAGGGCGAACGCGAGTCGGACGGCTACCGCCGGCTCGGGCTCGGCCGTGGCCCAGTCGAGTGCGGCGCGCATGTTGTCGTGCTCGCGTTCGAGCCGCTCGAGCCACATGCGCTGCTCCGCCCCGGACAGCTGCGGCGCGGCCGTCTCGGCCAGGTCGATCATCGCGGCGGCGTGGCGGGCGGCGATCTCGCGTGTCTCACCACGCGCCGCGAGCATCTCGGCGGCGTACTCCCGGATCGTCTCGAGCATCCCGAACCGCGGCTCATCGCGCTCTTCGTCGATGCGGACAAGGCTCTGGTCGACGAGCTCACCGATGCGGTCCACGACATCGCCGCCGACCTCGCTCGCGGGACCGCAGATGACTGCCGCCATCTCGAGCTCGAAGCCGCCGCGGAAGACGGACAGTCGATCGACCAGCCGACGCGCCCCTTCGTCGAGCAGGTCATAGCTCCAGGCGATGGCGCCACGGAGCGTCTGCTGGCGTTCCGGCAAGTCGCGCGAGCCGGCCGTCAGCACGTCGAGGTGATGTTCGAGGCGGGTCAGGATCTGGTCCGGGGTGAGGAGCTTGATCCGGGCGGCGGCGAGCTCGATCGCCAGCGGCATGCCGTGGAGCGTCGCGCAGATCGCGGCGACCGCCGGGGCGTTCGCGTTGTTCACGGCGAACCCGGGCTTCACCGCGGTCGCCCGGGTGATGAACAGGCGGACGGCCTCGAACGTCGCGAGGGTCTCGAGATCGAACTCCCTGACGGCCCTTGGGAGGTTGAGCCGCTCCACCTCCGACAGGTGTCGCGTATCCGGCGGCGCCGGCAGGCCGGGGACCGGGTACTCCTGCTCGCCCGACACGCGAAGGGCCACCCTGGTGGTGACGAGCGCGGTCAGGCCGGCGCACCGCCGGAGGAGTTCGGCCACCACGGGACCGGCGCCGACCACCTGCTCGAAGTTGTCCAGGACGAACAGGACCCGGCGGTCGCCGACCGAGTCGACGATGGCGTCCACCGCGGAGCGGGCCAGGCTGTCCGCGATGCCCAGGGTCCGGAGGATGGTCGGGGCGACGAGGTCGGGATCGCGGACCGATTCGAGGGCCACGAACCAGACGCCGTCCGGGAACGCGTCGACGGTCGTCGCCGCGACCTGCAGCGAGAGGCGCGTCTTGCCGGTGCCGCCCGGGCCGGTCAACGTCAGGAGGCGGGTCCGTGACAGCAGGTCGGCCGCCTCGGCCACCTCGCGGTCACGGCCGACGAACGTCGTCAGCTGGGTCGGCAGGTTGTTCGGTCGCGCGTCGATCGATCGCGGGGCCGGGAAATCGGACGGGAGGCCGTCGACGACGAGCTGCGTGAGGCGTTCCGGCGCGCGCAGGTCCTTGAGCCGGTGCTGGCCGAGGTCGCGCAAGCCGATGCCGGTCGGCAGGCCCTCGGCGACCAGGGTCCTCGTCGTGTCGGAAAGCAACACCTGGCCGCCATGGGCGACGGCGGCGATCCGGGCCGCCCGGTTCACGTCGAGCCCGACCAGCGACCCGCCCGCGATCGCGGCCTCGCCCGAGTGCATGCCCATCCGGACCCGGACCACAGCATCATCGGGCCAGGGTTCCTCGGCCAGGGCGCGCTGGGCGGCGACGGCCGCGGCGACCGCGGATCGAGCGCTGAGGAACACGACGAAGAACGAGTCGCCCTCCGTCCCCTGCTCGTCGCCCTCGTGCGCCTCGAAGGCGGCGCGCAGCAAGGCCCGATGCCGCTCGCGCAGCTCGGCGTAGCGAGCGGTGCCGACGCGTTCCTCCAGGCTGGTCGAGCCCTCGATGTCGCTGAACAGGAAGGTCGCGGTCCCGCCGGCCGCCGGGCGCGGTCCGATCATCGGGAGCGTGCCACCGACCGGCACCGGTTCAGTGGTTCGGGCCCTCCGTCAGGTCACGGAGCCGGCGAGCGAGTCCGCGCATGACGGCCAACGCGACTACTGGTTCGTCGTGGATGACCGCCTCGAAGTCCCATGAGGCGAGCGCCAGGCAGACCGTCGGTCCGTCGGCGACGACCTGCGCGACCCGCGGCAGGCCGTCGAGCACCGAGAGCTCCCCGAAGAAGTCGCCCGGGCCGAGCCGGGCGATGACCGACCCGTCGCGGATGACCCGGGCGGCGCCGCTCACGATGACGAAGAACCCGGTCCCGATCTCGCCCTGGCGGGCGATGACGTGGTCGGCGGCGAACTCGACCTCGACCGCCCGCTCGGCGATCCGCTCCATGCCCGCCGCATCGACCTCGGCGAACAGCGGCGTCGTCGCCAGCAGTGTCGCGCGACGGTCCTGGGTCAGCGTCATGCATCCTCCGGGCGGGGCGGGTCATCATGCTGCGCCGCCCGAGCGGCAAGCGTCAACAGGACGCGCCGTTCGGCCGGCTCTGGCACGATTGCACCGGATGCGGCGACCTCGTCGCAGCCAGTCGCCGAGGTGACCCCGATGGCCGGTCGCGAGGAACTCATCGATGCGATCGCAGGGTTCGGGCTGTTCGCGGACCTGACCGCGCCGCAGCTCGAGGGGATCGTCCATACGTTCGACGAAGCCGTCTTCGCGGACGGCGAACGGATCCTGCGCCAGGGGATCAGTGGATCGGGGTTCCACGTCATCCTCGACGGGGAGGCGGCCATCGTCGTGGACGGGACGGAGCGGGCGCGCCTCGGTCGTGGCGATTTCTTCGGGGAGGTCTCGATCCTCCTCGGCGAGACGCCGATCGCGGACGTCGTGGCGGTGCGGCCACTGCGCTGCCTGGTCCTCGCCGGGCCGTCCGTCGAGGCCTTCCTGGTCGCGCACCCGAGGGTCATGTACCGGATGCTCCAGGCCCAGGCGCGCCGGCTGCGAGCCGCGAACCGATGGCGGAGCTGACCCGCCCGTTCCCGCCCGGGACCTATCCGGTCATCGTCGTCGGCAGTGGTCCGGGCGGCCTCCAGGTGGCCTACTCGCTGCGCCGGCTCGGGGTGCCGCATGCGGTCCTCTCGGCGGACCCGGCACCGGGCGGGATGTTCCGCCGTTGGCCGTTCTTCCAGCGACTGCTGTCGTGGACCAAGCCGCACGCCCCGGCCGAGCGCGGCTCGCGCGCGTACGAGCGATATGACTGGAACAGCCTGCTCGGCGAGGAGCCAGCGACCCGGGCGATCGCGCCGACCCTCATGGACGGCACGTCCTACTTCCCGTCACGCCCCGAGATGGAGGCCAACCTCTCGACGTTCGCCGAGCGCGCCGGGCTCGATGTCCGCTATGACTGCGAATGGCGCTCGACGCGCCTGCTCGACCCGCCCGATGACGACGGCGCGCGCTTCGAGCTCGAGACGACCGACGGCCTGTATCGGTGCACCCGGCTCGTTCTCGCAGTCGGTGTCGCCGAGCCGTACACGCCGCCAGGTCCGGGCATGGAGCACGCCTATCACTATGCCGATGTCCGGCCCGCCGAGACCTATGCCGGTCGGCGCGTCTGCATCATCGGCAAGCAGAATTCCGGGTTCGAGCTGGCGACCGGGCTGCTCCCGTGGGCGCAGCAGCTGGTACTGGTGTCGCCGTCGACGACGACGCTCTCGGTCGGGACCCGCACCCTGGTCGGGGTTCGGGCGCGCTACGTCCAGCCGTACGAGGACCACGTCCTGGGCGGTGGGGTGTCGATCCTCGACGCATCGGTCGATCGGCTCGACCGCGCGGCGAGCGGCCTCCTGACGATCCACCTGCGTCGGACCGATGGCGGTGGCGACCTGGCGCTCGCGGTCGATGACGTCATCTCCGCGACCGGGTTCGTGGCGCCCCTGCGCGACCTGCCGGACCAGGGCCTCGCGACCTACGGCGCGAGCCGGTTGCCGGCTGTCACGCCGTGGTGGGAGAGCGTCACGACGCCGGGCGTGTTCGCGGCGGGGACGCTCGGCCAGGCCTCGAAGGGCCTTCGGCGGCACGGCGTCCCGGCCAACTCCGGAGCGGTCCATGGCGCGCGCTACAACGCCCGGGTCCTCGCCGAGTACATCGCCCGGACCGGGTTCGGGATCGAGCCCGAGCGAGCGGTCATCCCGCCCGACGGCGCGGTCTCGTTCGTGGCCGGCGAGCTGGCCGAGGCGCCCGACCTGTTCCACCAGCGCGGCTACCTCGCGCGGGTCCTCGCGGCGGATCCGGGCGGCGGTTGGCGCGACGACGGGGTCCAGCCGCTGGCCCACGTGCTGGACTCGACCGGGCCGGATCTCGTGGCGTTCACGCTCGATTCGGACGGCAGTGGCGCGATCTACCCGGTCCTGTTCGCTCGCCACGGCGGGACGATGACCGAGCACGTCGTCGATCCGGACCCGCTCGGGTTCTATGACACCGACGGCACGCGTCGGACGATCGCGGACGCGCTTCGGGCGATCGACCGGTCGGTGCCCGCCGTCTAGACGGGCGCGGCCAACCGCGCCAGACGCTCGGCCGCGGCCTGCAGCGTCTCGGTCCGTTTCGGGAAGGCGAACCGCAGCTTCGTCCGACCCAGCTCGGGTCGCGAGAAGAACGACGAACCGGGGACGCCGGCGATGCCCGGGTCGCGGATGAGTCGCATCGCGAACGCGACGTCGTCCTCGTCGGTCAGGTCCCGGATGTCGGTCATCACGTAGTAGGCGCCGGCGGGGTCGTCGAGCCGGAACCCGGCGGCGCGCAGGACGGGCAGGAGCAGGTCGCGTCGGGCGCGGTAGTCGGCGACGAGTCGGTCGTAGTACGTCGTCGGGAACCCCAAAGCGACCACGGCCGCGGCCTGGAGCGGGGCCGCGGCACCCACCGTCAGGAAGTCGTGGACGCGCCGGATGCCGACGGACAGGTCGGGCGCGGCGATCGTCCAGCCGATCCGCCAACCTGTGACCGAGTACGACTTCGACATCGAGTGGATAGACACGGTCCGCTCGGCCATCCCGGGCAGCGTGGCGAGCGGGATGTGCTCGCCCTCGAACACGATGTGCTCGTAGATGTCGTCGGTGAACGCGATGACGTCGAACTCGACGCACAGCGAGGCGATCAACTCGAGCTCCTCGCGCGTGAACACCTTGCCCGTGGGGTTATGCGGCGAGTTCACGACGATCCCGCGCGTGCGCGGCCCGAAGGCGGACCGCAGTTCGTCCGGATCGATCGACCAGTCCGGCTCGTGCAAGGTGACGTACCGGGGCACGGCGCCGGACAGGATCGCGTCGGGGCCGTAGTTCTCGTAGTACGGCTCGAAGACGACGACTTCGTCGCCGGGATCGAGCAAGCCGAGCATCGCCGCGACCATCGCCTCGGTCGCGCCGCAGGTGACGGTCACCATCGTCTCGGGGTCGATGGCGCCCCAGGCCGGGAACTGCGCGGCCGTCGAGGTGGCGATCGCGTCCCGCAGGGCCTTCGCGCCCCAGGTGATGGCGTACTGGTTGATGTCGTCATGGACGGCCTTCGCGGCCGCCTCCTTCAGCTCGGGCGGGCACGGGAAGTCCGGGAACCCCTGGGCCAGGCTGACCGCGCCGTGTTGCACGGCCAGCCGGTTCATCTCCCGGATGACCGATTCGGTGAAGCTCGCGGCCTTGGCCGAGATGCGCGGGTGGCTCATGGCCCGAAGTCTACGGCGCGATTCACACGAGCTGGCGCGGGATCCGTTCCTGCCACGTGCGTTCGAAGAACGGCTCGTCGTCGAGGTCGACCTCGAGTTCGACGGATAGGTCGAACGCCTCGACGTCGCTGGCCTGTCGGCTCCGGGCGCGGATCTCGATGTCGTGCTCGAGCTCGTGCCAGCGGTACACGACGTCCGCCTCGAGCCGGGCGGACGCCGGATCCCGGTCCGACGCGGTCAAGCGCAGGGTCTCGGCGGCGTACAAGCGACGGCCATCCTCCAGTATGTCCTCGCCGCCGTCGTGGATGGTGACCGTCACGGTGCCGGCGATGACGTCCTCCTCGATCCGCCAGGCCGGGACGTCCGACGCGCCCTCGCCACCGACCGCACGAACGTCCGGTGGCGTGGCCTTGAACGGCGGGACCGGCATGTCGCCTGGGCCGCCGGCCGGCGGGATGACCGGCAGGAGGAGGCGGGACAGCGTCGACGGTCCGCGATGCAGCTCGAAGGTCGCCGGATACGGCGACGGCCAGATGACCGGCCACGCCGACGACGCGACCGAGACGCGGATCCGGTGACCCGGCTCGAAGCGATAGCCGGCGTGGCGCATCGGGATCTGGATCGCCTCGACGCGACCCGGTTCCAGCGGCTCGGGATCCTCGTCGGACCGTCGGTGGGTCAGGTTCAGGATGCCGGCACTGACCTGCGATGAGGTCCCGTCCGGGGCGACGTCCGCGAGCCGGACGACGGCGGTCGCGACGGGCGCCGAGACCGCGAGGTGGAGGATGACGGCCGGCTCGCCGAGGATCGAGATCGGCTCGCCGAGCGGGTCGCTCGTGTAGGTCGGGCCCAGGCTCTCGTCGGGGCGCAGGTCGCGTGCGAGCCCGTTCGGCATCCCGCCGGCGCCCCATGACAGCGCCGCTCGGGTCCCGATGGTCGCGCGATGGACGAACGTGTCGATCCCGTCGGCGAGGGGGTCGCCCACGTCGTCGATCAGGCGGCCGACCTGCGGGATGTCGCCGCCGTCGAGCCGCCACTCGCGCACCGCCACCGCCGGGTGCGGAAACGCCGACGCCGCCCGCCATCGACCCGGCCACGCCTCGGGAAACGGCTCCGGCGGCGAGTAGTCGCGCTCGAACCAGACGACGGGAGGCTCGTCATCGAGACCGTTGCGCTCGCCTTTGAGCCAGCGATCGAAGAACCGGACGACCTCGTGGAGCTCGTCGAGGTTCGGGCCCGGGTTGGAATCATGGGGCCAGCCGTGGACCCAGTTGCCGACGAGGGTTCGCGACGGCGCCGTGCACGCCGCCTGCATCCGGAAGGCCGCGTCGACATAGGCGTCGCACCAGCCGCCGACGTTGAAGATCGCGGCCTCGATGGCGTCGTAGTCTGGCGCCAGTGAGCCGGGTCGCCAGTACGGCCCGTCCGCCTGGTGGCGCAGCCAGGCGACGAGCCACGGCGGGGTCTGGGCGAGACGCGTCCGCCATTCGTCGAGCCATGTGCCGCCACGGAGTCCGACGTCGGGCGGCATCGCGTTCATCGCGACCTGGCTGACGGCGTACTGCGAGAGCTCGCTCGCGGTCACACAGCCGCCGATGTAGTGGACGTCGGTCGTGTAGCGGTCGTCAGTCCCCTGGAACGGCGCGATCGCGAGGAGATGTGGCGGCCGCTGCTTGGCGACCTGGATCGCCGTGAACGCGCCGTAGCTGATGCCCCACATCCCGACGGCGCCGGTCGACCAGGGCTGGGCGGCGAGCCACTCGACGGCGTCGTACCCGTCGAGGGTCTCGAGCTCGGTGTACTCGTCCATCGCGACGCCCGCCGAGGAACCGGTCCCACGGACATCGACGCGGACGAATGCATAGCCCCGGGCCGCGAACCACTCCCCGCGCGCGACGTCGGCGTTGCGTCGCCAGTTGTCCTTGCCGTACGGGATCAGCTCGAGGATGGCCGGGAACCGGGCGTCGGGGTCGCCGGCGGTCGGGGTCGGACGCCAGATGTTGGCCGACAGCTCGGTGCCGTCGCGGGTCGGGATCCGGACGTCCCATTCCGCCGTGAACGCGTGGACCGGCGGGCTGGCCGGGCGGGCGGCCTCGGCCTCCGTGGTGGCCGTGTATTTGGCGGACATGCGGGCGAGTCTACGGGTGGACCGCCGCATGAGGACGGCGTCGCCCGTCGCGTGCGACGATGCCGACGATGGATGACCAGCCGACCAGGAGCGGCCCGTGGAACCGACGATCACGCCGGGTCGCGTACGAGAACCCGTGGTTGACGATCTGGCACGACGAGGTCGATCGCCCCGATGGCCAGCCCGGGATCTACGGCGTCGTCCACTTCGCGAACGTGGCGGCAGGGGTGGTGGCGATCGATGCCGAGGACCGCATCGCCCTGGTCGGGCAGCACCGCTACACGCTCGACGAGTACGCCTGGGAGATCCCGGAGGGTGGGGTTCCGGAGGGTGAGGACCCGCTTGCCGGCGCGCAGCGCGAATTGCGCGAGGAGACCGGTCTGGATGCCGCCGAATGGCAGGAGCTCGCGCGCGTCCACCTCTCGAACTCGGTGACCGACGAGGTGGCGATCCTGTACCTCGCCACCGGCCTCGAGCACGGTGATGCCGCGCCCGACGACACCGAGGCCCTCGAAGTCCGCTGGCTGCCGTTCGCCGAGGTGCTGGCGATGTGCCTGGACGGCCGGATCAGCGACGCGATGACCGTGATCGCGATCCAGCGCGTGGCGCTCGCGCGCCTGGCGGCCGCCGCGACGACTACCGATCCGACGCCTCAGTAGGTCTCCACGCGGACCGGGGTCAGTTCGTAGTCGCGCACGTTTCGCGTGAGCACGGCCGCATCCAGATGGAAGGCACTCGCGGCGATCAAGGCGTCGGGCAGGTCCAGGGTCCTGCCGCGGGCGCGCGCATCGGCGCGCCACGTTCCAGCGAGCTTCGACGTCGCTGGCCCGGGCTGGACGAACTCGAGAAACCGAAGCAGTCGCTCGATCTCGGGATGCTCGGATCGGCGACCGGACCACACCTCGGCCGCCGCGACATCACAGACGATCGCGACCTCGCCGCCATCATTGATGGCGCGAAACCGCTCGGTCGCGGCGGCGACGCCACGCAGGTGGTCGATCAGAAACGAGGCGTCCAGCAGGTATCGGGCCATCAGCGCTCTTCGCGCCATGGATCGCGCGTCGATCGACGACCTTCGCGCACCCATTCGACGACCGACTCGTCGGTGGGAAAGAGGGGATGGTCCTTCCAGGCACCTGCTGTCGCCTCGATCGCCTCGCGCAAGCGGTCTCGTTTCAATCTGGCTTCGAGTGCCTCGGTGACATATCGGCTTCGGCCACGAGGCCCCGCGAAGTGATCGACCTCGTTGACCAGTTCCTCGGGCAGCATCAGGTTCGTGCGCACGTTCATGCGCACAACATAGCACACGACCGTGCGCACACGGTCAGAGCCGGAACGCCGGCGCCCGGCCGCCGGCGCGCGCCCTACCATCGGTCGCGATGCGACGCGAATGGGACCTCATCGTGGTGGGCCTTGGCGCCCTCGGCGCCGGCGCGGCCTACTGGGCCTCGACCCGGCCGGGCGCCAGGGTCCTCGGCCTGGAGCAGTTCGAGTTCGGCCACGCCAACGGGGCATCGGCCGACCACAGCCGCATCATCCGGCTGTCCTATCACCGGCCCGACTACGTCCGCCTCGCGAAGCGGGCGTACGAGTCCTGGGCTGTCGTGGAGGCCGAGGCGGGCGAGCGGATCGTGACCGTCACCGGTGGCCTGGACCTGTGGCCGGCCGATCCGGCGATCCCGAAAGCCGACTACACCGAGAGCCTGGCGGCCGAGGGCGTCCCGTTCGAGCTGCTCGATGCGCGCGAGGTCATGCATCGCTGGCCGCAGTGGCGCCTCGACGAGGGCACGACCGCGATGTTCCAGGCCCAGGGCGGGCTCGCCGATCCGTTCAAGGGCAATGCCGCGCATCTCCGGCTGGCGGCGGGACGCGGGGCGTCGCTCCTCGACCGGACCCCGGTGACGGGCATCCGGCAGGTCGACGGCGAAGTCGAGGTCGAGGCGGGCGGTATCACCCACCGGGCGGGTCACGTGGTCGTCGCCGCCGATGCCTGGACCAACGAGCTGCTGGCGTCGCTCGGGCGGCCGCTGCCCCTGACGATCACGAAGGAACAGGTCACGTACTTCGCGGCGTCCGACCCGGACGCCTTCGCCCCGGACCGCTTCCCGGTCTGGATCTGGATGGACGACCCGTCGTTCTACGGGTTCCCGACCTACGGCGAGAACGGCCCGAAGGCGGCCCAGGACTGTGGCGGCCAGCCGACGACCCCGGCGACCCGCACGTTCGAACGCGATGAGGCGGCCCACCGCAACGTCCGCGATTTCCTCGCCGGGCACCTGCCGGGCGCCATCGGGCCGGACATCTACACCAAGACCTGCCTCTACACGCTGACCCCGGACCGCGACTTCGTGGTCGATCGCGTGCCCGAGGCGCCGGCCGTGACCGTCCTCCTGGGGGCGGCCCACGGGTTCAAGTTCGCCTCGGTCCTTGGACGGATCGCGGCCGAGCTCGCGTTCGATGAGGCGACCCAGTCGGCCCCCGAACTCGATCGGTTCCGAATCGACCGGCCGATCCTCCTGGAGGCCGACCCGACCACATCCTGGATGGTCTAGGACCGCGTGGTGCGAGCCACGCTTGCGCGCCTTCGCGGCCTGTGCCACCGTACCGCCACCTGAAACGGTCATCTCGGCGGTCCGGGGAGGCTACGGGCCCCGATGGAGGAGATCTGCTGATGCGACTTCCCATGCGCGCGCGCCTGGCACGGGTCATCGGGGTCGGGGCGCTCACAGCGGCTCTCCTGCTACCCGGTGCGGCGTCGACATCGGCCGCCGGGGTCGTGCTGCGGGTCGGCACCGTCCAGGATCTGGACGCGATGAACCCGTACCTCACCGAGTACTACGTCGGGTGGGAGGTCTTCGGCCTCAACTACCAGGGCCTGGTGGACTTCGGGCGGGACGCTGAGCCGATCGGTGGATTCGCCAAGTCGTGGACCCAGGACGGGACGACGTGGACGTTCAAGATCGACCCGGATCTCAAGTGGTCCGACGGCACGCCGGCCACGTCCGAGGACGCGCGCTGGACGCTCCAGACCCTGATCGACCAGCAGAAGAGCGATCGCGGGTACGCCGGCGTCGGCTACCTCGACCTCTACCTGACATACGCCGCGGTCAACGCCGTCACAGCGCCCGACCCGCAGACCCTCGTCCTGACGACCGACTACCCGAATTCGCAGATCCTCACGTCTTACCTCCCGATCCTCCCGAAGCACATCTGGGAGAAGCGCGACATCAACACCGACGCCAACGCCGTCCCGGTCGTGGGGACCGGGCCCTACCAGGCGGTGGAGTGGAAGACCGGCGAATACGTTCGGTTCGTCCGCAACCCCAACTACCAGGGCCCGACCCCGAAGTCGTACCAGGACGAGACCTTCATCCAGTTCTTCAAGAGCGAAGCCGCGATGACCGAGGCGATCAAGTCCGGCGACATCGACTATGCCCGGAACGTGACGTCCGACCAGTTCGAATCGCTCAAGGGACTGCCGAATATGGTCGTCGCCAATTCGGCGGTGGCTCCCGAGGCGAACGCGTTCACGCACATGGTCTTCAACACGCACGAGCCGTTCAAGGGCGGGGGCGCATCGACCTCGGCTGTCAGGGATCCGGCGTTCCGCGACGCGCTCGGCTATGCGATCGACAAGCCCGCGCTCCTGGACAAGGTCCTCGGCGGCCACGGCATCGTCGGCAGCACGATCATCCCGCCCGCGATGGGCGGCGGACTCTGGCATCTCGAGCCGCCGAACGTGCGCGTCTTCGACCTGGACGCCGCCCGCCAGAAACTCGACGCGGCGAACTACAAGCTCGACGCCAGCGGCAAGCGGCTCGACCACGAAGGGAAGCCGATCAATCTGAAGATGGTCGTGCCATCCTCGGCGACCACCTACAGCCAGAGTGCCGAATTCCTCTCGGCGTGGTGGAAGGAGCTCGGCATCGATGTGACGGTCCAGTCACTCGATGACGACTCCGTGTCGGCGCTGCAGAAGCCTCCGGAATACACCCCGCCCGGAAAGGCCGACTACGACATCGTCGTCTGGAATTGGGCCGGGGACGTCGACCCCAATTCACTCCTCAAGAACGCCACCACGGACGCGATCACGAATGGGAACAGCGACAGCTTCTTTTCGAACGCGCGCTACGACGAGTTGTTCGCGCTCCAGGGCAAGGAGAACGACCAGGCCAAGCGCAAGGCCTACATCGACGAGATGCAGCAGATCCTGTACGACCAGGCGCCCTATCACGTCCTGTTCTACGACGCTGCGCTGTCGGCATGGCGCACGGACCGGTTCGGCGGCTGGGCGCTGTCCCCGAGTGAGGGCGGGCTGCCGTTCTTCGCCTATGGGACCGCCGGATACGACTATCTGACTGCGCCCGGCCCCGAGCCGACACCGACGGCCGCGGCCACGACCGCATCGTCGGTTGCGCCGAGCGCGGGGGCGAGCGCAGCCGTGAGTGCGGCGCCGACCCCGAGTGGCTCGACGGATGGCTCGAGCACGAGCAGCGGGAACAACATGTTGCTGATCGTCGGTGCCATCGTCATCGTTGTCGTGGTCGTCGGCGCCGTCGCAGCGCGGTCGAGGCGACGCAGCTCGGCCGGCGAGGAGGAGTGACCGGGGGACGTCGTCAAGTCGGACGGACCTGACAGGGATCCTCGATGGGGTCGCACTATCTCCTACGCCGGTTGATGCAGGCGATCCTGACCATCGTCGGGATCGTCGTGCTCAACTTCATCCTGTTCCGCGCGATGCCCGGGTCGCCCGAGCGGATGTCGCACAACCCCAACCAGACGGCGGCTGCCAGGGCGGACCTTCGAGCGCGCTGGGGCCTCGACCAGCCGCTGGTCCCAGACCAGTTCGCGCGGTACGTCGCGACCACGCTCCAGGGTGACTTCGGGCAGTCGTACAAGTACAAGGGCAAGGACGTGACCGAGGTCATCGCCAACCGGGTCTGGCCGACGCTCATCCTCTTCGGCCTCGGTGAGCTCATCGCCATCGTCGTCGGGCTCGTGCTCGGTGCGTACAGCGGCTGGAAACGCGGCGGGCTTGTGGACTACGGCGGCAACGGCCTGTCGCTGATCCTCTATTCGATGCCGTACTTCCTCTTAGGCATGATCCTCCTGGTCGTGTTCGCGACGGCGCTTGGATGGTTCCCGACCGCCGGCATGTTCACGCTCGGGGAAACCTACACGTCGTTCGCCGACCAGCTCCTCGACTTCCTCCACCATCTGATCCTGCCACTGGCCGCGGTCAGTCTCGGGCTCATCGGTCAGTACTCGATCCTCATGCGCTCGTCGGTCATCGAGACGCGGAGCGAGGACTACGTCACGACAGCGAAAGCCAAGGGCATCTCCGAATCGCGCATCCTGCGGAGCCATGCGGTGCCCAACGCGTTGCTCCCGACCGTATCGCTCATCGGGATCAATCTCGGGTACATCATCGCCGGGGCGATCACGGTCGAGGTGGTCTTCAACTGGCCGGGCCTCGGGACCTTGACGCAGGAGGCCCTCGAGGCGCGGGACTACCCCGTCCTCCAGGCGATCTTCTTCCTCCTTGCGGTGACCGTCGTCGCGGCGAACTTCATCGCCGATCTCGTCTACGCTCGCCTTGACCCGAGGGTCCGGAGTTGAGCGCCGTGCCGGCGAGCACGCATCCGCCCGGACGCTGGGCGCTTCGGTTCGGTTCGGTCGCGGGCTTCCTCGGTCGCCTGCTTCGCCGCCCGGAGGGCGCAGCCGGCGCGGTCATCATCGGGTTCTTCTTCGTCCTGGCGCTCGCACCGGGACTGTTCGTCGGTCCGCTCGAGACGGTTACGACCGCGACCGGGAAACGCCTCGAGCCACCATCGGTGGATCATTGGCTCGGGACCGACAACCTCGGCCGGGACGTACTCAACATGACCGTCCACGGCGCGCGCATCTCGATGCTGATCGGGTTCCTGGCAACCATCGTGACCCTGGTCATCGGGGCCGTCCTTGGCATCGTGTCCGGGTTCGTCGGGGGTCGCACAGACACGCTCATCATGCGGGTCACCGACTTCTTCCTGGTGTTGCCGACCTTCGTCCTCGCGTTGATCATCGCGCCGATCGTCCTCGACATCATCGGCACGGGCGAGATCCTCGGGATCCGGACGACGTTGTTCGTCATCGTCATCGTCATCGGCATCACGAGCTGGGCGGCGACGGCGCGGATCATCCGGGCGCAGACGCTTTCGGTGAAGGAGTTCGCCTTCGTGGATCGCGCTCGGGTCATCGGCTCGGGGCGCTGGCGGATGATGCGCGTGCACATCCTGCCGAACGTCACCGGTCTGATCGTCGCGAATGCGGTCTTGATCTTCGCCGGGGCGATCCTGACCGAGACGACCCTGGCGTTCATCGGACTTGGCGACCCGTTCGCACCGTCCTGGGGGCAGATCCTCGGCGCGTCGCAGGACGCCGGCGCTCCGGGCCTTGGGGCCTGGTGGTGGTATGTGTCGCCGGGCACGTGCATCGTCCTGGTGGTCCTCGCCTTCACGCTCATCGGTGGCGCGCTCGACGAATTGCTCAATCCGAAGGGACGGGCGCGACGATGACGATCGATCGCGCGACGCCCGGAGCAAGCGTCCCGACCCGATCGCGCACGTTGCCCAAGTTGGCCGACCCGAACGCCCCGCTGCTGGTCGTCGAGGGGCTCAAGACCTACTTCACGCTCGAGTCGGGCACCGTCAAGGCGGTCGACGGCGTCAGCTTCCGCCTCGACAACGGCGAGGCGCTGGGGATCGCCGGGGAGTCCGGCTGCGGGAAGACGACGACGGCGTTGTCCCTGGTCCGGATCCTGCCAGCCAACGGGCGGATCGTCGAGGGGAGCGTCAAGCTCCTGGGCATCGATCTCGTCCAGAAGTCGGACGTTGCCCTGCGCCGCTACCGGTGGCGCGAGATCTCGATCATCTTCCAGGGCGCGATGAACGCCCTCAATCCCGTCCAGCGGGTTCGCGACCAGATCGCCGAGCCCATCGAAGAACGGCTTGGAGCGTCCGCGCAGGTCGCGCGGGACCGGGCCGATGAACTTCTCGAGCTGGTCGGGATCCCTCGGCGCCGGGGCGGCGCCTATCCGCACGAGCTGTCCGGCGGGATGCGCCAGCGCGTGATGATCGCGATGGCCCTCGCCTGCGATCCGGCCATCGTGATCGGCGACGAGCCCACGACGGCGCTCGATGTCATGGTCCAGGCACAGATCCTCGAGCTGCTCGAGGATCTCCGCCACAAGCTCGGGTTGTCACTGATCCTGATCACCCACGACTTGTCGGTGATCGCGGAGACATGCGATCGGGTCCTGATCATGTATGCCGGCCGAGTCGCCGAGGAAGGGACCGTCTCGGAGGTCTTCCGGTCACCGCGCCACCCATACACCCAGAAGTTGCTCGCGGCGTTTCCGAACATCCATGCGGACCGGCGCTCGCTCGAGGTGATCCCCGGCTCGCCGCCTGACCTTCGCGATCCCCCGCCTGGGTGCCGCTTCGCGCCACGTTGCGCATCGGTGATGGACATCTGTCGAACCGATGTCCCGCCGGAGGTGATGGTCGAAGGCGTTCGGGTCGCGTGCCATCTGTATCCGACGAGCGCCTCGGACCAGGGGCGGCCGTCGGTCCGTCCGGCCGAGGTGGCGACATGACCGGGCCGATCGGCGAGGGACGGGCGGGCGAAGCGCCGCTCATCGAGCTGCAGGGACTGCAGGTCCACTTCCCCCTCTTCCGCGGGTTCGTGGACATGCTGCGGCGACGGCCACACGGGTTCGTCCGCGCCGTCGACGGCATCGACCTCACGCTGGTCCGCGGCGAGGTGCTCGCCCTGGTTGGGGAGTCGGGCAGCGGCAAGACCACGACCGGTCGCGTGATCGTCAAGCTCACGCGCCAGACGGGTGGTCGGATGAAGTTCAAGGGTGCGGACGTCACGGACCTGTGGAGCCAGGGCGAGCTGCGCCCGCTCCGCCGCCATATCCAGCTCATCTTCCAGGATCCGTACGAGACGCTCGACCCGAAGCAGACCATCCGGGACTTCGTGATCGAGCCGCTCGTCGTCAATCGGATCGGCGAGCCCCACGAGCGCGACGCGATGGCCATCGCAGCGCTCGAGTCGGCCGGACTTCGACCCGGAGCGGACTTCGCCGCCCGCTATCCCCACGAGTTGTCGGGTGGTCAACGTCAGCGCGTCGTCATCGCCGGGGCGCTCGTCCTAGATCCCGAGGTCATCGTCGCCGACGAGCCGGTCTCGATGCTGGACGTCTCGATCCGGACCGAGCTGCTGCGCCTGATGCTGGACTTGCGCCAGGAGCGCGGCCTCACCTACCTGTTCATCACGCACGACCTGTCGCTGGCCTGGGTCATCGCCGATCGCATCGCGGTCATGTATCTCGGGAAGATCGTCGAGATGGGACCGGCCGACAAGGTCATCAGGTCGGCTCACCATCCGTACACGGCGGCGCTCGTCTCGGTCTCACCGTCGCCGGATCCGCCGTCGTCGGGTGAGCGTGCGCAGCGGACCATCCTCGTCGGCGAGACGCCCGATGCAGCCAGGATCCCGTCGGGGTGTCGCTTCCATCCGCGTTGTCCGCTCGCGTTCGACCGGTGCCGGACCGAGGAGCCGCCGCTGTTCGATGTCGGTGGCGGTCAAGCGGCGGCGTGCTGGCTGGCCGAGGGTGGGCGGTCGCTGCCGGTCATGCCGACCGGGATCGTCGGCGCGGCACCGGTCGAGCCCATGCCGAGCGTCGTGGCTTCCGAGCCGATCGCGTGACGACCGGGTCGATCGGCGACGTGCCGGAGCTGTCGGCGCTGTCGCCCGCGGTGATCGCCGGCCTGCTCGAGGCGAGCGCCACGGTGGTCGTGGCGGAACTTGATTCGCTTGGTGTGGAGGGTGGCTGGCGCCCAGCGCCGGGCGAGTGGAGCGCGAACGAGTGCGTCGGGCACCTGATCGAGGCGGAGCGACGCGGGTTCGCGGGCCGGATCCGGGCGATCCTCGCGGCTGACCGACCGGACATCCCGGCCGACCTCGAGGCGTGGGACCCGCCGGCTGTCGCCGAGGCTCGGCGCGATCACCTGCGGCCGGGCGGGGAGCTGGCGGCCGAGTTCGCCGATCTCCGTCGCGACGGCGTGGCGTTGGTCCGTTCGTTGCGGGTCGAGGATCTCTCGCGCGTCGGCATCCATCCGGAGGTGGGAGCGCTACGGGTGGACGAACTGCTGGGCGAGTGGGTCCATCACGACCGCAATCACGTCCGGCAGATGCTGGCCGTCACGCAGGCGCGTGTCTGGGGCCAGATGGGCAACGCCCGCCGGTTCAGCCTCGAGGATCTCTAGGCGACGATCGTGGCCGGGTCAGGTGGCGGGCGACTCCTCGCTCCGTTCGAGGACCGCGAATCCGGCCCAGCCGATGACCGCGCCGACGATCGGGGCCACGAGGTAGATCCATAGCTGGCTCAGGTCGCCGCCGACGACGGCCGAGCCGATCGAGCGGGCCGGATTGACCGAGGCGCCGCTCAGGGTCGCGGTGGCGAAGTGGATCGCGACCAGCGATAGCGGGATCGCCAGGGCCGCGAGTGCGGGCGCCTTCTTGGTCGAAGCGAGGATGACCCCGATGAACCCGGCGGTGAAGACGACCTCGAGGATCAGCGCGCCGATGTCCGTGATGCCCGTGCCGGGCTTCGTGATCCCGGCCTTGACCGCATCCTGGCTCACGGCGATGAGGACGATCGCGCCCGCGCCGATCGCGCCGATGATCTGGGCGAGGATGTAGCCGACGGCATCGGCCGGTGTGGTCCGCTTGTCGAGGACCATGGCCACGGTCACGGCGGGGTTGAAGTGGCCCCCGGACACGTGGCCGAAGGCGAAGATCGCGGCCAGCAGGCCCAGTCCGAACGAGAACGGCACGACCAGCAGGTTCGGCGTGGGGGCGCTTGCGACCTGGAAGGCCGCGACCGAGGCGTACCCGATCGTGAAGAACAGGAGCGAGCCAAGCAGCTCGGCCAGGTATGCGCGGGTGTTCATCCTTCCCTCCGACGAACGACGGCTCCGATACTCACACGATACCCAGCCCGGCCCGTGCCGCGCGAATCAGCAGCGAGTCGCGCCAGGCCCGGCACAGCACCTCGACGAGCTCGAGGCGATCGACCGCCTCGTCCGGATCGAGCCCCACCGCCTCGGCGCCGTGGCGCTCGAGGATGGCCGCGTCGGCGTACGGTTCCGGGCCCTCGGTCAGGGCCGCAGCGATCCGTTCCGCGAGTTCCGGACTACCCATCTCCCCGAACGCCACGACGGGCAGCCGGGGCAGGTGGAACGCGGTCTCGGGCAGTGCCGTCGGGTCGGGCCGCTCGCCGGCGAGGGTCAGGGCCATCGACGCCGGCAGGTGCGCGTGGGCGACGGCGCCGATGTCGGGACGAACGGCATGGATCGCCAAGTGGATCGCGAGGTCCGAGGTCGGGCGCATTCCGGTCGCCGATGCCGCCTCGCGCTCCGGGTGGCCCAGCCACACCACGACCAGGTCGGCCGGCTCGAGCTCGTCCTTTCGACGACCCGTTGGCGTGACCAGCAGTCGATCGGCATCGAGCCGGATGGACAGGTTGCCTTCGCCCGCGGCGATCAGTCCTCGGGCACCCAGCCGTCGACCGGCCCGGATCAGCGCATCAGAGCCCCGGGCAAGGTCCATCGCGGCATCGTAGCGGCCGCTCGCTTCGCTCGCGCCGAGCCTCCGCTCCCGTCCCGCGCCCCGTCGCTACCATCGACGACATGTCCCGTCGTCACGCCGATCCCGGTGCCGGCGTCCCTCAGGCGGCTCGAGCGGTCACGATCGGTCGGGGATCGGGCGCCAGCTCGACCCGCACCGAGCAGCCGTCGCAGGCGACGTCGCCCGACTCGGTCTCGAGCGCCATCGGTCCATCGCACCAGGGGCAGTCCACGGTGATCATCTGATGCAGCTCCTTCGTTCCTCGACGTGGTCGTCGAGCAGGAGCATCGAGGCGGCCTGTGACAGCTAGCGTGTCAGAGCCGATCATCGAGCTCCGCGGCATCGTCAAGCGCTACGGCCGCACGGTCGCGCTCGATGGCATCGATCTCACGGTCCGCCGCGGTGAACTCGTCGGGTTGCTCGGACCCAACGGCGCGGGCAAGACCACGACCGTCAAGCTGCTGCTCGGCCTGGCCAGGCCGACGTCCGGCACCGGTCGGCTGCTCGGTGCACCGCTCGGCGACCGCAAGGCGCGTCGGCGCGTCGGGTACCTGCCCGAGCTCTTCCGGTACCAGCCGTGGCTGCGCGCCCGCGAGGTCCTCACGCTCCACGGCGCGCTGGCCGGCCTGCCGGCTGGCACCCGACGATCGGCGGCGGCGGAGGCGCTGCGGCACGTCGATCTCCAGGATCGAGCCGAGGACCAGGTCGGCGGCTTCTCGAAAGGGATGCAGCAGCGGCTCGGCCTCGCCGTGGCGCTCCTCGGCGACCCGGACCTCGTGCTCCTCGACGAGCCGACGTCCGCGCTCGATCCGGTCGGTCGGGTGGAGGTCCGTGAGATCGTCCGGGCCGCGCGCGACCGCGGCGCCACGGTCATCCTCAACTCGCACCTGTTGACCGAGGTCGAGCAGGTCTGCGATCGGGTCATCATCGTGAACCACGGCCGGATCGTGGCCGCCGGCACGCTCGACGAGGTCATCGCCGGTGACGGTGTCCGGATCCGGGCGACCGGCCTCGAGCCGACAGCACGGGCGGCCCTGGCCGAGCTCGCTCCGATGCAGGACGACGGGGAGTGGCTGACCTTCCAGCCGCTCGGCCCCGAACGGATCCCCGACATCGTGGCCGCGATCGTGGCCGCCGGCGGGCGCGTCCACGCCGTGGAGCCAGGTCGCGGCACGCTCGAGGCGCGGTTCCTCGAGCTGGTCGCGGCGGACGAGAGCCCGGACGCATGATCGTAATCGCGCGCCTGACCGTGTTCGAGCTGTTCCGACGGCGGGTCATCTGGCTGCTCGCCGGCTTGACGATCGTCTCGGTGCTGCTCGTGGCCCTCGGCGTGGAGCGGCTCGTGACGCTCGCCCGGGGCGACGGGGTGGAGGAGCTCCAGATCCGGATCGGCGTGTCGCAGGTCCTGATCCTCATCGCCTTCATGTTCAGCTTCGTGCTGGCGATGACCGCCGCGTTCCTCGGGGCACCGGCGGTCGGTTCCGACATCGAGTCCGGTGTCGCCCTGGCGCTGCTGGCCCGCCCGCTGCGCCGGGTGGACCTCCTCCTCGGGCGCTGGCTCGGTCTCGCGGTCGTCGTGGTCGGCTACACGGTCGCGTCGGGCGCGCTGGCGATCCTCGTGGTGTCGTTCATCTCCGGATTCGGGCCGCCCGAACCGGTCCTGGCCCTGGCGTTCCTCGCCGCCCAGGCGCTCATCCTGCTCACGCTGACGCTCGCCCTCGGGACCGTGCTGCCGGCCATCGGGGCAGGGGCGATCGCCGTGGTCGCGTACGGCATCGGCTGGATGGCCGGCGTCATCGCCGCGGTCGCGGCCGCCTTCGGCAACGAGACACTGGCGGCGGTCGCCGAGGCGAGCCGCTGGCTGCTCCCGAGCGACGGCCTGTGGCGTGGCGTCGTCTACGGCCTCGAACCGCCGCTGGCGGCGCTCGTCTCGGTGGGTCGCGGTCAGCGGGCGCTCGAGGCCAACCCGTTCTACGCGATCGACCCGCCGCCGCTCCCGTTCCTCGCCTGGTCGATCGCCTGGGTGGTCGTCGTGCTGGGGCTGGCCGCGTGGCGGCTGTCCCGTCGGGATCTTTAGTCGCCGCGGTATCGGAAGCAGCCGGGCACGTGGTCGTCGACCAGCCCGACGCTTTGCATGAAGGCGTAGACGATCGTCGAGCCGACGAACCGGAACCCGCGCCGCTTGAGGTCGGCGGACAACGCGTCCGAGGCGGGCGTCGTCGCCGGCACGCTGCCCGACATCGCCGACACGGGCAGTCGCACGGGCGGACCTGGCACGATCGTCGCGAGGTAGGCAACGAAGGAGCCGAACGCCGCGGCGACCTCGAGCGACGCGGCCGCGTTCCCGATCGTCGCGTCGATCTTGGCCCGATTGCGCACGATGCCCGCGTCGGCCATCAGCCGGGCGCGGTCCTCGTCGTCGAAGGCGGCGACCACCCGCGGATCGAAGCCTCGGAACGCCGTCCTGAACGCCTCGCGCTTGCGCAGGATCGTCGACCACGAGAGGCCGGCCTGGAACGACTCGAGCGCGAGTCGCTCGAAGAGCTCGACGTCGTCGTGGACCGGCGTGCCCCATTCATCGTCGTGGTAGGCGACCATCAGGGGATCGGGGCTCGGTCCGCCGACCCCCGACCACCAGCACCTCGCCCGCTCGTCCGTCGTCGCCATCGTGTCGGCGACGATACCCGACCTACGGCAGCGGCTTCGTGTCGAACAGCGTGCTCCGCAGCATCGGGTCGCCGGCCGGCCGCGCGGCGTTCAGGATCGATCGGAAGACCGAGCTCGAGACGGTCTTGTGGCCCTTCGATCCGATCAGCGTCACCTTGATGAGGCGCCCGGACACCCCACGCGATCGAAGGTCCAGGGCTGTCAGGTTGCCGACGTCCGTGCGCGGGTCGGCCGCGAACCAGGCGGACAGCCGGGCGCGCGTGTAGGTCTTCATCCGCCAGGTCGCATACGGCGCGCGGTCGTCATAGGCGGTGCCGTCGGGGCGGCGGTCCATCGAGCCGCGCAGGTAGCTCACCTTGCCCGCCACCTTCTTGCCGGTGGCCGACGTGTAGACGTTCTCGTTGTGTTCGGTGGCGCCGCCCCCGGTCGAGTGGTACATCGCGTTGGCGATCGACGAGCCCTTCCAGAGGACCTGGTTCGCGGTCGCGTCGATGGCGGCGTTCGTCGTCGCGCGCTCGGCCTTCGAACCGCGGTACACCTGCGAGCGGGTGTCGTCGACCGTGTCGAAGTAGGACACGCCGGGCCGGAGCTTGCGAGCGGCATAGGAGCGAGCGGCGATCGCCTGGGCCCGGAGCGCGGCGGCGGGCCACGACGAGGGCATCTCGGCCGGCACAACGCCGCGCAGGTAGAGCTCGAGCGCGAGACGATTCACGACGGTCACGGTCGCGGCGGTCGCCTTCGGCATGACCCGGAGCGTGCCCCGGTACTGGTCGTAGGTGGTCGGCTTCGAGAAGAGCTGGAGTCGTCCGCCGGGATCGGCCGAACGGATGACGAACGGCTTCGTCGCGGCGACGCTCACGAGCTTGGCCCCGGCGGCGTCGACGACCCGAAGGCGCCATGTCGTCGTCGCTCCGGTCGTCTTCGGCGTCAGCGTCAGCTTGGCGCCCGGCGGGAAGACCCGGGCGATGCCGTCGATGCTCCAGTCCGTTCGGCGCCCGTAGACCACCAGCGGCTTCGCCTTGGAGACCTTGAACTTGCTGAGGACGCGGATGCGGATCGCCGGCGGCGGGTCGAGCGGTCCGAGGGTGGCGCCCCGGTAGTAGTGGCCCAGGATGTCGGCCGTGCTCTGGCCGTCGATGGCGCGGCCCCGGGCGCCGTACTGCGACATGCCGACGCCGTGACCGTAGCCGCGACCGTAGAACGTGACGGTCGCCCCGAGGACGGTCGGCTCGTCGGGCCAGGGAGGCGTGGGCGTCGGTTCGGGGGTCGGCGTCGGACGTGGCTGGGCCGGCGGTCCGTCGGTCGGGACCGGAACCGCCGCGCTCACCGTCCCCGCACCGAGCGCGACCAGCAGGGCCATGCCGAGCGCCACCAGCGCCGAGGTCGCGCGGTGGGGGTGGGAGCGGTCGTGGCGACCGGGAGCGAGATGCAAGCGACGTCCTCGAGGGTCTGGATCCGAAGGTCGAAGGATGGCGGTCCGCCACCCGGCCCGCCATGACCCGACCGGACCACCACGGACCCATCCGAACGACCCACGACAAGGCTACGCTTCCGAGATGGGTCTTCGCCTGTTCCTCGGTCACGGCGCAAGCGGGACGGCGGCGAGCATGGCGCCGTTCGTCGAGGGCCTGCGCGCTCGCGGCGTGGACGCCGCCGCCATCGACCTGCCCAAGCGAAAGGCCGAGGATGCCCTGCCCGCGTTCCACGGTGTGGTGCCATCGGAGCGCGATGTCGCGGTCGGGGGGCATTCGTACGGCGGGCGGGTCGCGAGCCTCGCCGCGGCCGAGCCCGACGCCCCGTACGTCGCCCTGGTCTGCTTCAGCTACCCGCTCCACCCGCCCGGCGGTCCCGAGCGGACGGACGCCCGGATCGCCCACTGGCCGGCCATCCGCTGCCCGGTCCTGCTGCTCTCGGGGGAGTCGGATCCGTTCGCGCGGATCGACCTGCTGCGGACCTCGGTCGGGCGCCTGGCGCAGGCCGAGCTGGTGACCTATCCGCGCCTCGGCCACACGCTCAAGCCGGTCCTCGACGACGTCCTCGACCGGGTCGCGGCCTTCCTGGTCGACCTCCCGGAACGCCGGTCCTGACCCGATCGGCGGGTTGCCGGGACCGGGCGGGGTCGGTACCCTAGCCCCTTCCCAGTCGCCGTCGGAGTGCCCAAGGCCGCGGCCCGATCACGGTTCGCTCCGACCCGACACGCCGACGCTCGACGCGCTCACCGCGTTCGTCCCGGTAGGAAGGAGCGGCATTGCCAGTCCGGTCATACCGCCGCCAGGCGGTCGTCGTTGCGGTCCTCGCGACGGCCCTCACGCTCTCCGTCGTCGGTCCGCAGATCGCGCTGGCCAAGAACCCGCCGGGCCTGGGCAAGTTCATGAACGCCATCGGTCGGGTCGAGTCGGGCGGGCGCTACACCGCCCGCAACAAGACCTCGGGCGCCTATGGCAAGTACCAGATCATGCCGTCGAACTGGCCGTCGTGGGCACGCCGCTATTTGGGCAACGCCAAGGCCAAGCCGACCCCGGCGAACCAGGAGAAGGTCGCTGCCGGCAAGTTCCGCGACCTCTATCGGGGTCTCGGCAGCTGGCGACGGGTCGCGTACTGGTGGTTGACCGGTTCGTCGCGGACCGCCGGCTGGTCCTCGTACGCCAAGGCGTACGTCAACAAGGTCATGCGCTTCTACGCCAAGGCGTCTCCGAAGATGCCCACCGCGCCCGGGCCGGGCGGGACGAAGCCCAAGCCGAAGCCCAAGCCGGTGGCGACGGTCCACCGCTACTCGGAGAAGAGCGCCCGGATCACGTACGCGGGCTCGTGGCGGACGGCCCGTCACGGCGGATACGCCGGCGACGGCGTGAAGTACGCCACCAGGGCGGGCGCCACCGCGACGGTGGCCTTCACCGGCAGGAAGGTCACCTGGTACGGGCCCGTCGGACCGACCCGGGGCAAGGCCCGCATCTCGATCGATGGCGTCGTCGTGAAGACCGTCGACCTGCACCGGCGCACGTTCACGGCGCACGTCGCCGCCTTCGGCAAGACGTTCGCCACCGCCGGTCCGCACACCCTCACGATCCATGTCCTCGGGACGGCCGGCCACCCGATGGTCGCCATCGACGAGTTCGTCGTCCGCTGACGGGCCGTCAGCGGGTCGCGATCACCTCGATCTCGACGCGGAAGTCCGAGGCGAGCGCGGTCACGCCCACCGTCGCCCGGGTCGGCGGGTCCGTCGGGAACACCTGGCGATACACGCCGTTCATCGCCGCGAAGTCGCCGAAGTCGCGCAGGTAGACCGTGGCCTTGACGACGGCGTCGTAGTCGAGACCGACCGCGCGCAGCAGGCGCCCGACGTTCTCGAGCATCTGGCGCGTCTCGGCCTCGATGCCGCCCGGCACGGCGCTGCCGGTGCCCGGGAGGTTGCCGACCTGGCCGGCGAGGAAGACGAGGCCATTCGCCTCCACGACCTGGCTGAAGGGCAACGCGCTGGCCTCGATGCCGGGCAGCGCCGGAACGGACTTGGGCATATTCGGTCTCCTCTCGTGTCGGGGTTCGTCGATACTGTGCGCCATGACGGCCATCTCGACGACCGCGCTCGGCAAGCGCTATGGACGAGGGGCGGGGCCGCTCGCCCTCGACGACCTGACCATCGATGTCATCGAGGGCGAGATCTTCGGGTTCCTCGGGCCGAACGGTGCAGGCAAGAGCACGATGATCCGGCTCCTGCTGGGCTTCCTCCATGCGACGACGGGCCATGCCACCGTCCTCGGGCTCGACGTCGAGCGCGATTCGGTGGCGATCCGACGACGCGTCGGCTACCTGCCTGGCGGCATCGCGTTCTGGGACGGCCTCACCGGTGAGCGGCTGCTCGATGAGCTCGCCGACCTGTCCGGCCGGCCGCCGATCCGCCGTGCCGAGCTGACCGAGCGCCTGGAACTCTCGCCGCAGACCCTCAAGCGAACCGTCCGCGACTACTCGCGCGGGATGCGCCAGAAGCTGGGCATCGTCCAGGCCCTCCAGCACGACCCGGAGCTGGCCATCCTCGACGAGCCCACCGAGGGTCTCGACCCGCTCATGCAGCGAGCCTTCTACGACATCCTCGACGAGCTGCGGGGCTCGGGTCGCACGATCTTCTTCTCGTCGCACATCCTCTCCGAGGTCGAACGGGTCTGCGACCGGGTCGCGATCGTCAGGTCCGGGCGATTGGTCGCGCTCGAGGACGTCGCCGCCTTGCTGGCGCGGCGGAAGCGAAACGTCGAGATGCACGTCAACGGGGCGCCGCCGAGGCTCGCCGGGGTCGCCGGCGTCAGCGATGTCCGGGCCGCCGACGGGCGGGTCACGTGCCGGCTCGAGGGCGACGTCGGGCCGTTCCTGGCGGCCATCGCCGGGGCGCCGATCGACGACCTGACCATCGAGCCCGCTCGCCTCGAGGAGGCCTTCCTCGAGTTCTACGAGCCCGAGGATGCGCCGGCCGACCCGGTCGGAGCGACACCGGGATGAACCTCGCCCTGCTGGCCCACACCTGGCGTGCCAACCGCTGGCGGCTCCTCATCGTCGCGGCCGCCCTCATCCTGTGGGGCGCGATCCTGCCGATCGTCTTCGACTCGTTCGGCGTCCAGTTCCAGCAGTTCATCGACAGCGGCGCCATCCCCCCGCAGTTCGCCCAGTTCGGTGGCGGGGACATCTTCAGCCTGACCGGCGCGGTCGCCCTCGGGTTCGTCCATCCCATCGCGGTCGGGCTCAACCTGGTGTTTGCGCTCGGGTACGCCGCGACTGCGGTCGCCGGGGAGCGCCAGCGGGGGACGCTCGAGGTCCTGCTCTCGAGGCCGCTCTCGCGGCGTCGGGTCTACGCGACGCTCGCGATCGCGGGCGCCGTGTTCGTCGCGGTGACCATCGCGGCGCTCACGACCGGGGCGTTCGTCGGCAGCACCGTCACCGGCCGGACCGACGAACTCGGCGTCGGGAACCTGCCGATCCTGTGGCTGAACGGGACGCTCCTGTTCTGGGCGTTCGGCGCGATCGCGCTGCTCGCCTCGGTCTCGTTCGACCGGCTGACGCCGGCGATCGGGATCAGCCTGGCGATCGTGCTGGTCTCGTACTTCCTCGACGTCCTGGGCTCGCTCTGGCCCGATGCCAAGTGGCTGCAGCCGTACTCGCTGTTCCACTACGTCGACGCGAAGGCCGACCTCGCGGGCCTGCCCGACGCCTCGGACTTCGTGGTCCTCGCGGTCGTCATCGCGGTCGCCGTGGGGGCCGCGCTCATGGTCTTCCCGCGGCGCGACCTCGCCGCGCCCTCCTGATCGAGCCCTAGAGGCGCCGGTCGGCCGCCTCGACCGCCCGCTCGCTCCACCACGCGAGGTCGTCGACGGCCGACGCCCCGGACGCCAGGACGACGCCCGCCTCGGCGTCACGACCCTTCCGCCAGCCGCGCAGGAGCAGGCCGACGATCATCGCGAGGTCGCGCTGGAGGTCCCAGTCGCCGACGAGGCCCTCGAGGTCGTGCGACTTCGTGCCCGATCCCCATCGACCGGCGTACCAGCCGATCGACTCGCGGTAGCGGCGCAGGACCTCGTCGGGCAGGAGCGGCAACTCGGCACTGTTGGTCACCATGAACCAGCCGAGCTCGACGGCCACGGGCGCCTGGAGGGTCATCTGCCAGTCGATGAACGCCACCCGGTCCCGCTCGAGCAGCGCGACGTTGGCGAGCTTGATGTCCCCGTGCAGTCCGACCGACGGCAGCGCCCCGAGCGCCGCGACCAGGGGCGCCGGGTCCGCGCCCAGCCGATCCAGCAGGTCCCGCGCGGGGGCGGGCGCGAGCGCCTCGAACGCGTCCCACCCACGGAGGAAGATCTCGCCGACCGGGTTGTCGTCGGCCGCGTATCCGGCCGCCGATCTGCGAGTGAGGAGGGTGAGCCGCTCGGGGAGGGGGCACCAGGGCGGCGGGGGGTCACCTGACCGGACAGCGGTCGACGTCAGGATCTCGCTCCAGGGCAGCGAATGGAGCAGGGCGATCCGGTCGATCAGCCGGTCCGTGGCGGCCACGTCGAGCACGGGCTCGTGCGTCGGTCGTTCCCACGCGACGAGCTCGGTCGAGAGGTCCGGCATCAGGATCGCGGCCTCGCCCTGTTGGTCCATCGCCGCCCCGAGGTAGGCGACGGAGCGCTCGCCGCCGAGGTCGGACAGCCAGCCGATCGTGGCGGTCCGGGCATTCGCCAGCCACGCCTCGCGGATCCCGTCGTCGCGGGTCGCGCGGACGATCCAGTCACGGGTCGGCGAGGTCCGCTTCAGCACGAAGCGCTCGTCGCCGCGCTCCAGGGCGGTGAACGTCGAGCCGGACCAGCCGTCGGTCGCGAGCGGTCGCTCCTCGATGCCGGCCAGATCGAAATCGGCGAACAGGTCCGCGAGCGAGCGGTCGCGCCAGGCGATCACCAGGTGCGACGCGGACTCAGCATGGTGCCGGGACGTCGAGCGAGCCGTCGGGTCCGCCGTCCAGGTACACGACATGGGAATCGGGACAGTTGCGGGTCAGGACCACGACGAGCGGCTCGGTCGTCGACGCGTTCTCCTCGACGTGGATCTCGTCGGCCGGGATGTAGATGAAGTCACCCGCCTCGGCCTCGAACGTGTGCTCCAGGCCGGTCGGGCCCCACGTGTATCGGGCGCGGCCGGAGAGGATGTAGATCGAGGTCTCGCATTCGCCGTGGTGATGGATGCGGGTCTTGTCGCCCGGCGCGGTCGAGACGATGGCCGAGTACAGGCGCGTCGACCCGGTCCTCGGGGCCGAGATGGCGATCGATCGTTCCATGCCGGCATGCTGCCCGACGTTCGTCAGCCGGTCGGTCGGCGTGATGCGCGTTGCCATCGCCCGATGATACGGGGCTACCATCGGCGCCATGCCACCGGTCCCACCGCCCCGGTTCCCGCTGTTCGATCGGCCGTCGCCGATGCACCGGCTGCCGGCCTTTTCCGCCGCCCTCGGTGATGGCGTGGACGTCTGGATCAAGCGCGAGGACCTGCTGCCGCTCGCCTTCGGTGGCAACAAGCTGCGGAACCTCGAATACCTCGTTGGCGCGGCCCTGGCCGAGGGGGCGGACTCGCTCGTCACGAGCGGACGCCGCTGGTCGAACCACTGCCGGCTGACGGCCGCGGCGGGCGCCCGGGCGGGGCTCGGTGTCCACCTCGTGCTCTCGGGTCCGCCGCTCGATCCGCCGGGACCGGGCACCCGGCTCGCGGAGGCTCTCGGGGCGACGGTCCATCAGCTCGCCACGGCGGATCGAGAGGAGCGCGATGCGACCGTCGCCTCGGTCGTGGCCGAGCTGGAGGCCACCGGCCACCGGCCCTTCGTCATCGGGGTCGGCGGTTCCGGCTTGCCGGGGACATACGGGCAATTCGAGGCCGGCCAGGAGGCGTTCGGCCAGCTGGCCGCGCTCGAGGTCCGGCCGCAGGCCCTGTTCTTGCCGTCGGCGACCGGTGGCACCCAGGCCGGGCTGGTCGTCGCGAACGGCGTCTCGCCCGGCATCGACGGCCCGATCGTCGGCGTCCTCGTCGCCCGGCCCGATGCCGAGCTCCGCCCGTCGATCGAGGCGCAGGTCGCCGGTCTCGCGGAGCTGGTCGGGGCGGCTCCCGTCCCGCCCGAAGCGATCGTCCTCGACGGTTCGCAGTACGGCGATGGCTACGGACGGCCGACGGCGGCGGCTGAGGCGGCGATGCGCCTCCTCGGCCGGACCGAGGGGATCCTGGTGGACCCCATCTACACGGCCAAGGCGCTGGCCGCGCTCGTCGCGGGGGCACGCTCCGGCGAGCTGGCGGGCAAGAACGTGGTCTTCTGGCACGCGGGCGGCACGCCAGGTTTGTTCGAGCCCCTGGACTGACCGGCGCGGGCCGGCGCGTCGGCGGGCGCTACTCCCCGGCCGACCGCCACGCGTCGCGGAGCTTCATCCGGCCCGCGGTCTGGAGGACCGCTCCGGAGTAGACGCGGGCGCCGATCGTGAACAGGGCCCAGATCCCGATCAGCGTTATGACGATGGCCAGGCCGATCTCCCATGGGGCGATCGCATCGAACGCGGCCCGGAGCGGGACGACGAACGGGGCCGAGGCCGGGATGAACGTGGCGACCGTGGCGACCGTCCCGTGCGGGTCGTTGATGACCGCGAAGATCGCCACGAAGTAGCTCACCATCGCGACCATCGTCACCGGGGTCGAGGCATTCGACGCCTCCTCCATCCGCGACGCGAGGGCGCCGAGGAAGCCGAGGGCGGTCGAGTACAGGGCGTACCCGAGGATGAACCAGACGCCCAGCAGCGCGATCGAGCCCGGGGTCGTGGACGGCAGGACGAGCCGGTTCGTGAGGCTGGCCGCGAGGAGCGCCGCGCCGACGAACACGACCAGCTGGACGATGCCCAGCACGCCGATCCCGAGGACCTTGCCCATCAGCAGGTCGCGCGGCCGGACGGTCGCGAGCACGACCTCCACGACGCGGCTCTGCTTCTCCTCGACCACACCGGTCAGGACCGTGAAGCCGAAGCTGAAGATGCCGACCAGGATCAGGACGGCGCCGATGTTGGCCACGAGGAATCGCGCGCGATCCGCGTCGGTCTGCGGGTCGAGCTCGACCGCCTCGGGCGGCTGTTGCGCGGCGGCGAGGGCGGCCTGATCGACGTCGGTGTCGACCAGGACGTCGTTCACGCGCAGGCCCACGACCGCGGCGCCGACGATGCTCTGCAGGACCTGGTCGGCCAATTCCTTGTAGACCACCGAGCCCGGCGACGACAGGTCGGCCGGCACGTCGATGACGGCTTCGACCTGGTCGGCCTTGAGGGCCGTCTCGGCGGCGGCGCGGTCCGGATACGGCAACAGGACGATGGACCGGTCCGCCCCGGCCGCGATCGTCGTGATCGTGCTCTCGAGGGCCGGTGGTGGCGGCTGGACGACGCCGATCTTGGCGTCCTCCGGATCGCCGAACAGGAGCGCCGGCACCAGGAAGGAGCCGACCACGATGACCGTGGTGAACAGCACGCTGAAGATGAAGCCGCGGCTCCGGCCACGCTCCACGATCTCGCGCCGGGCGACCAGCCAGATGCTCCGCCAGCGACTCATCAGGCCACCTCCCGGATCGGCTCGACGGGGGTGACGGCTTCCATGAACAGCTCGGACAGCTTCGGTGGCTGGTACGCGAAGGTGCGGACCTCGCCAGCGCGCCGCGCGAGGGTCAGTAGCTCGTCGAGATCGACCGATCGCTCGACCAGGAGCTTGACCCGGTCGCCGCTGCGATCGAGCACGATCAGGTCGGCGCGGCCGTCGAGCCAGGCACCGTCGGAGCCGGTGACCTCGATCTCGAGATGCTGGCGCCCCGACGCCGTCTTCAGGTCGTCGATGGCGCCTGCGGCCACGATCCGGCCGCGGGCGATGATGACGACGTCCTCGCAGATGTCCTCGACCAGGTCGAGCTGATGGCTCGAGAACATCACCCCGACCCCGGCCGCGGCCCGCTCCTGGACGACCTCGGTCATCGTGGCGATGCCGATGGGGTCGAGCCCGGAGAAGGGCTCATCGAGGACCAACAGCTCCGGGTCGTGGGCCAGCGCGACCGCCAGCTGGATCCGCTGCTGGTTCCCGTGCGAGAGTTCCTCGAGCTTGGACTTGGCGCGGTCGGCCAGGCCCATCCGCTCCAGCCAGCGACCGGCCGCGGCGTTCGCGGCCTTGCCGTCGAGCCCGTGCTGCTGGGCGAAGTAGCTCAGCTGCTCCGCGACGCGCATCCGCGGATACAGGCCACGCTGCTCGGGCATGTAGCCGAACCGCAGTCGCGCGTCGCGATCGACTGGGACGCCCTTCCAGCGGACCTCGCCGCGGTCGGCGCGGGCGAGCCCGAAGATGCAGCGCATCGTCGTGGTCTTGCCGGCCCCGTTGGGGCCGAGGAACCCCACGATGCGGCCGGGTGCGGCCTGGAACGACGCCCCGTCGAGGGCCGTCACCGGCCCATAGCGTTTGGCGAGATCGATGACTTCGAGCATGTCGGGGACTCCTGGCGCGGCACCTCGGTCGCGTCTGCCTGGGGGCTGCGGATGAGGGTAACTGTGACAGACATGACGGAACCCCCCGGTGGCACCGGGGGGTTCGAGGCGGCCGTCGGGCGACCGGTCACTGTGCGGTGATCGTGCCCTTCATGTCGGGATGGACCTCGCAGATGAAGGGGTACGTGCCGGCGGCCAGGGCCGGGACGGTGTAGGTCACCTTCTTCGAGGAGACGATCTCGCCCTTGGACACCGAGGCCCCGGAGGCATCCGAGATCGCGATGTTGTGCGGGGCGCCGTCCTGGTTGTCGAAGTCGATCGAGAACGTCGCGCCGGCCTTGACCGACACCTGCGACGGGCTGAACTTCATGTCCTTGGCGCTGATCGAGACGGCGGCGCCGCTCGGGGTGCCGGGATCGGCTGGAGTGGCGGGAGCCGCCGAAGCGCCTGAGCAGGCGGCGAGGACGGCGGCCAGGGCGACCAGGCCGAAGACGAGGGTCAGGCGCTTCATGGCGGAGGACTCCTTCGAGGGCTCGGTGGTGGGGTGGACTAGGCGCCGGCGCCGGCCGTGCCGCGCTGGCGGGCGACGAACGACGTGAAGTTGGCGAACTCGCGGCGGATGACGTCGACCGGGTTGCCGTCGTGGCGGGCGAAATCGATCGCGACCGCGACGATCAGGGCGACCTCGATGGCCTTGGCGATGTAGGCGGTGGTGTAGTAAGGGCCCGTGATGGCCCAGCCGATGATGGTCGTGGCCGCGTAGCCCATGAGGCCCAGGCGGATGACCCAGCGGAACCGGACGGCGAGGGCGAGCGGCACGATCATGGCGATCGCGGCGACCACATAGCCGACGGCGTTGAGGGTGAAGAGCAGCCCGCCAAGGGTCGAGTGGATGTACCCGGTGGCGAGGGCCAGGCCCACGATGAGGGCGCGGAGTGCGACGTCGGAGGGACGAAGCGCGGTTCGGGAAGCAAACATCTGGCGTCTTCCTTTCTGTTGGAGGTGTCGGACATCGTCCGATCCTCCTCTTCGACCGGGACAGGCGATCGGGACATCCGAGTGACCGTCCTTGGGTGCTGGCGCCATCCTCGATCGCAGCGTGGGCCCCGCCATCGGGCCGGGTCCCTACCTCGTCAGATGGGCTCGCCTCAATCTGTCTGGAACTGTCCGGCCGGGTACCTTACGGGCACCGGCGAAGCGGTCCGGCCGTCGGGGGCATCGTCACCGGCTCGACCGGGCATCGACGGTGGGCGGCCGACATCAGCGGCAGGCGACGGACGCCCGCAGCGCGGTTCGACTGGCGCCGGGTCGGCCATCGGCCGGATGACGTAGGCGGCGTCGGCGAACGGCGATGCCGGTACTCGCGGAGGCGTCGTATCCTCGGACCGTGGCCACACGAACACCGCGCGCCCGCGCGCCCCGCACGGCACCGTCCACGGAGCCGATCGCCGCACCGCCGACGACGCCGGCTGTCCCGACGAACGGCAAGGGCGCGACGACGAACGGCAAGGGCGCCGCAAACGGCAAGGGCGCCGCGAACGGCAAGTCCGCCGCGCGGGCCAGGGCCGCCGCCCGGCGCGATCCCGATGGCGGGCACGGCGAAACCCACGACCTGCTGGTCGCCGCCGTCGCCGAGACGTCGCGCCTGCTCGAGGCCGACGGGGCGATGGTCTATCTGCTGGACCCGGAGACCGGACACCTGCGCTACGCGCATGACGCCGGCATCCGCAGCGCCCGCAGCCGGGCGTGGGTCCGGTCGATCCGGCTGCCGATCGGGACGGGCATGTTCGGGAACGCCGTCAAGCGGCGCGCCGTGGTCAGCACCGACGACTACCTGATCGATCCGGCCTTCGACCACGCCCCCGACCCGGACCGGGTCGTCGAGGACATCGGGATCCGGTCCATGGTCGCCGCGCCGCTCGTCCACGGGGATGAAGTCTTCGGCGCGCTCGGGGCGTTCAGCACGCGACCGGCCGCCTTCAACGCCTCCCAGATCGCCCTCGTCCGGGCCCTCGCCGATCACGCCGCGGCGGCGATGGCCAACGCCCGGCTGATCGAGGCGCTGGATTCGTCGCGCTCCGAGCTGGCCAAGCGCGCCGAAGCGGAGCGCTCGCTGCGCGAGATCGGAGCCCGGATCAGCGCCGCAGCCGACCTGCCGGCCGTGTTGCAGCGGGCCGTGGACGAGGCCGCCCGCCTGCTGCGGGCCGGGGGCGCTCGCATCGACCTGATCGATCCGGCCCTCAACCTGCTGCGCCCGGCCTACGCGTCGGGTGATCAGAGCGCGAACGACGACGACTGGCCGGAGGACCCCGACGAGACCCTCGATGAGGGAATCTCCGGCAAGGCGGTGGTCACGGGCAAGGCCGCCTGGACGGGCGATTACGTCAACGACCGCAGCTTCCGCCATGGCAACCTGGGCGACCCGTACGTCCGTCGGGTCGGGATCCACTCGGTCATGGCCGCGCCACTCGGGGGGGATGCCGGGCCGTTCGGCGCCCTGACGATCTACTCGAGCCGCAAGGATGCGTGGGACGAGACCGATGCCGCGCTCCTGACCGCGATCGCCGACCAGGCCTCCATCACCATCACGACGACCCGCCTGATCGCGGAGCTCGATCGCTCGCGCGAGGCGCTCGGACGACGAGCCGAGGCCGAACAGGCGCTGCGCGAGATCGCGGCCCGGATCACCATCCTCCGGGAGCCGGCCGAGATCCTGGTGGACGTGGTCAAGCATGCCGGGCGGATCGTCCGTGCCGACGGCGTCATCCTCGACCTGCTCGATCCCGCGACGGGTGACCTGCGCTGGACCTACGACGACGGCTTCGGGGCGGCGTTCACGCCCGAGGAACGGGCCGCGCTCTGGATCTCGGTCGGGGTCGGGGCGACCGGCACGGCCGTCGCCGAGGATCGCGTCGTCATCGCCGGCGACGACCTCGCGTCGCAGTTCCCGCCCTCGCCCGAGTCGACCGAGTTCTACGAGCGTACCGGCTTCCACTCGATGGTCGCGGCGCCGATCACCGGCGAGACGGGTCCGCTCGGCGTCATCGAGGTCTACTCGAAGAAGCGCGACGCGTTCAACGAGACGGACGCAGGCCTGATCGGCGCCCTGGCCAGCCAGGCCGCCATCGCCATCACGAACGCCAGGCTGATCGACCAGCTGGCCCGCTCCCAGTCCGACCTCGCCGAAACGGCCGACGCCGAGCGGACGTTGCGGGAGGTCGCCGCGCGAGTCAGCGCGATGCGCGACCAGCAGGAGATCCTCCAGTTCGTCATCGACGCGGCCGCCCGCCTCCTCGAGGCCAAGGGCGTGACCATCGATCTCATCGACGACGAGGGGATGGCCGAGGCGTGGCCGGACGAGGCGTTCAGCGCACGGACCAAGGCGAACGCCGGCCTCATCGTCGACATCGAAGTCGACCCGACCGTCGGGGTCTCCGGGCTCGCCATCTCGACGCGCGCGGCCGCGTGGACCGGCGACTATCTCGCGGACGACCGGTTCAGCCACACCCAGGATCGCGACGCGTTCGTGCGCGAGAGCGGGATCCGGTCGGTCATCGCAGCCCCGCTGGTCCACCGCGACGGTGTCCTCGGCGTCGTCAATGCCTACTCGGACCGGCCCGATGCCTTCGACGACAAGGACGCCGGCCTGCTCGCGGCCCTGGCCGACCAGGCCGCGGTCACCATCGCCAACGCCCGGCTCATCGATGAACTGGAGGTCTCGCGGGAGGAGATCGCCCGGCGGGCCGACGCGGAGCGCACCCTGCGCGAGATCGCCGCCCGCGTGTCGGCCATCCTCGACCCGGCCGAGGTCCTCCAGCAGATCGTCGACGAAGCGGCTCGCCTGCTCGAATCCGACGGCGCCCGGATCGACCAGTACGACCCTGAGATCGATGCGCTGCGGTGGTCGTACTCGGCCGGCGACGCGATGGCGGTCATGCCCGAGTGGGCGAAGACCGGCGGCCTCAAGCCAGGCCAGGCCGTGGCCGGGATGGCCTTCGCCGAGCAGCGCGCGATCCTGACTCGCGACTATCTCGCCGACGATCGGTTCGACCACACCGAGGCGATCGATGCGTTCATCCGCTCGGCGGGCATCCGGGCGGTCATCTCGACGCCGCTCTCGGGCGAGGGCGGCCCGATCGGCACCATCTCGGTCGTCTCTCGCAGCCCGGGCGCCTACGACGCGTCGGACCTCGAGGTCCTGACGGCGCTGGCCACCCAGGCGTCCATCGCGATCCGGAACGCGCGGCTGATGGCGGAGCTGGAGCGCTCACGCGCGGTCATCGAGCGGCGTGCGGAGGCGGAGCATGCGCTGCGCGAGATCGCCGCCCGGATCACCGCGATCCGCGAGCCCGGCGACCTGCTCCAGCGCATCGTCGACGAGGCGCTCCGCCTGCTCCGCGCCGACGGCGCGGTCATCGACGAGTTCGACCCGATCGAGGGTGTCCTCCTGTCGGCATACGACGCCGGACTGACCGAGGCGCAACGAACGTCGGTGCGGACGACCCGCCTGCGCCTTGGCGAGGGCCTGTCAGGCCGGGCGATGGCCGAGGGTCGGGTCATCAGGGCGGGCGACTACCTCAACGCCGAGTTCCTGCACGTCGGTGAGACCGACCAGCTGGCCAGGGCGACCGGCATCGGCGACCTGATCGTCGCCCCGATCATCGGGGACGAGGGCCCGCTCGGCGCGATCGAGGTCTACCGCCACGAGCGGCACGCGTTCGACCTGATCGACGAGGCGGTCCTCGGCGGCCTCGCCGACCAGGCCGCGATCGCGATCACCAACGCGCGCCTGATCGAGGAGCTCGAGCGCTCGAGGCGGGCGGTCGCCCTGCGCGCCGAGACCGAACGCTCGCTGCGCGACATCACGGCCCGGATCGCCGCGTTGCGCGAGCCCGACGTCATCCTCGAACGCGTCGTCGAGGAGGCCAAGCGCCTGCTCGGCACCGACGGCGCGCACCTGACCCGCATGTCCGACGACGGGACCTACCTCGTGCCCGTGGTGGTGGCGGGCAGCTCGGATGCCAAGACTCGGGCGTGGCTCATGGGCATGCAGTTCCCGCTCGGCGGGGGGATCAACGGCCTCGCCGCCGAGCAGCGCGTGCCCGTCTCGACGATCGACTACCTCGCCGACCCGCGGATCCCGCAGGAGCCCGACGACGTCGCCGTCGCCCATCGGCTCGGCCTGCGCGGGATGGCCGCCGCCCCGCTCCGCGCACCGGGCGGCGAGGTCATCGGGACCCTGGCGATCTCGTCCGCCACGCCGCGCGACTTCATGGCCGAGGAGCTGGACCTCCTCCAGGGCCTGGCCGACCAGGCCGCGATCGCGATCACGAACAGCACGCTCCTGACCCGCCTCACCGACTCCGAGGAGCGCTACCGGTTCCTCGTCGAGAACGCGCCGGACCTCGTCTGGTCGGTCGGGCCGGACGCGAAGCTGACGTTCCTCTCGGACGCCGTGGAGCGGATGACCGGGCGTCGTCCCGAGGAGCTGCTCGGGCAGCACTTCGGGGTGCTCCTGCACGAATCGTCACGCGACGTGGCCGAGCTCGACTGGTCGGCCGGCATGGCCTCCGGCTCCCAGGAACTGCGCGGCCGGATCAACCTGCTCGGCCCCGATGGCGAGCCGGTCCCCTCGGAGTTCATCGCGATCGCGCGACTCGACGAGGACGGCAAGTTCGCCGTGGCGAACGGCTCGGTCCGCGACATGCGCGAACGCGACCGGCTCGAGCGGGAACTGCGGGAGTCGGAGACGCGCTTCCGGCAGCTCGTCCAGACGACGCCGGACGTCATCTATCGCAGCGACGCCGATGGCAACTTCCTGTTCATGGCCGAGGGCGTCGAAGCGCTCTTCGGCTGGACCCCGGCCGAGGTCGTGGGCATGAGCTTCGCCGAGCTGACCGCGGAGGAGTCGCTCGAGGAGGCGCTGCGCAACTTCGAGGCCCAACGCGAGGAGCACGACGTCGTGCGCCGGTTCCGCTACATGGTCAAGCACCGCGATGGGTCGGTCTTCCCGGCGGCGATCTCGTCGGTCTCGGTCTGGGAGGACGACAAGTTCGCGGGCGTGCAGGGGACGGCGCGCGGCCTGAACGAGCAGGAGCGCCTCGAGCGCGAGCTGGCCCGATCGGAGGAGCGCTACCGGTTCCTGGTCGAGAACTCGCCCGACGTCGTGTTCGCCACCGACCCGGACGGCCGGTTCACGTTCATCTCGGAGGCCATCGAGCGGATGACCGGCTATCCGCCGAGCGAGGTCGTCGACCAGCATTTCTCGATCCTCGTCCAGCCGGAATCCATGGCCGTCGCCTTGGACCGGTGGGCGAAGCTGGTCGCCGACCCCGCCACCCAGCAGGTCGCCGAGCTCACCCTCATCGGCAAGGATGGGCGACTCAGCCCGGTCGAGGTCCACTCGATCGGGATCACGGGCCCGGACGGCGAGTTCGCCGGCATCCACGGCTCGACCCGTGACACGAGCGAACGCGAACGCCTCCAACGCGAGATCCGCGATTCCGAGGAGCGATACCGCTACCTCGTCTCGTCGTCACCGGACCTCGTCTGGGTCACCAACGCCGACGGCATCCTCACCTTCGTCAGCGACACGGTGGAGTCGATGCTCGGGATGACTGCCGCCGAGCTCGTCGGTCGCCCGTACTGGGAGGCCTTCTCACCCGAGGTCCGGCGCGAGGTCGAGGTCCGGTTCAAGTGGCTGTCGCGCCACCCGACGTCGGTCCAGCGCTCGCGGCTGCCCTTCCGGCACGCGGACGGTCACGACGTCCTGGTCGAGATCAACGGCATCGGGATGGTGTCCGACGGCACGTTCGTCGGGGCGCATGGCGCGGCCCGTGACGTCAGCGACCGCGACCGCCTCGAGCGCGACCTGCGCCGCCAGGCGGGCGAGCTGGCGGCCGGCGAGGAACGCGCCCATCTCGCACGCGAGCTCCACGACTCGGTCACCCAGGCGCTGTTCTCGATGACCCTCGTCTCCCGGTCCGTCGAGCTGTTGATGGACCGCGACGTCGAGTCGGCGCGGGCCCAGATGACGCAGCTGCGCGAGCTGCAGCGCGAGGCGCTCGCGGAGATGCGGGCACTCATCTTCGAGCTCCGGCCCGGAAACCTCGAGCAGGACGGGCTGACTCGGGCGCTCAAGACCCACACGGCCGCGCTCCAGGGCCGGATCGGGCTGCCGGTCGTGGTCGAGAGCACGCTCGGTGAGGAGCGGCTGCCGCTGCCGGTCGAGGAGACCCTGTACCGCATCGCGCAGGAGGCGCTCCACAACGTCGTGAAGCACGCGGCGGCCCGACAGGTCCGCGTCGAGGTGGGTCGGAAGCGCGCCGGGGTCCGGCTGCGCATCGAGGACGACGGCAAGGGCTTCGACCCGTCGCACGTGCCGGCCGGCCACCTGGGACTGGCCGGGATGCAGGCTCGTGCGACCCGGATCGGGGCGTCGTTCTCGTGCAAGAGCGTCAGCGGCAAGGGCACGACCATCGAAGTGGTGGTGCCCGATGCGATCGCGGTCGCGGCCGCTGCCGAGCCCGGCGCGCGTCGCGGTCCGACCCCGGATCCGTCCATCCGCGACCGATGACGTAGTCGAACCCCCGTCGTTCGGCCGACCAGGCCATCGGCAAGAGTCCGTTCCCGGTTCGTGGCCGTGCGCGCCACGATGGCGTCGATGCACGACCCGAGCCAAGGGCCTGCGCCGCTCAGAGTCCTCGTCGTGGACGCGGACGATCGGGTACGCGAGAGCCTCAGGGGGCTGCTGGGGATCGGCCAGCGACTGGTCGTCGTCGGCGAGGCCGGCGGGTCGAGCGCCGCGCTCGAGCTCGTCACCGAAGCCCGTCCGGACGTCGTCGTCGTGGATCCGCGCCTGCCGGAGGTCGAGGGCGGGCTGGCGTTCATCGGTCGGCTCCGGGCGCTCGCCCCGAACGTGCGCGTCGTCGTGATGGGATCGTATGAGGGCGTCGACCAGGGGTCGCTCGCGACCGTCGCCGACGGCTTCGTCCGCAAGACCTTCCGCCCGACGGAACTCGTCACCGCCGTCGAGGCGGCGGGCCGAGCGCGGCCTGCCTGAGGGCGCATCACGTGGCGGCGCTTGATAGACTCGCGGACGACCGCGTTGCGCGACCTGCTGACGATGGCGCTCCGGCGCCGGGAGATCCTGTGTCCGACTCCACGCCGATCCGCGTGCTCATCGTCGACGACCATTCGGTCGTTCGCACCGGTCTCCGGGTCTTCCTCGACCTGCAGCCCGACATCGAGGTCGTCGGCGAGGCCTCCGACGGCTCCGAAGGCGTGGCCGTCGCCCGCCGCCTCGAGCCCGACGTCGTGCTGATGGACCTGCTCATGCCGAACATGGACGGGATCACCGCGATCGGGCGGATCAAGGCCGAGCGACCCGACACCGAGATCGTCACGATGACCTCCTTCATCGAGGAGGAGAAGGTGACAGCGGCGCTGGAGGCCGGGGCGTCGGGCTACGTCCTCAAGGACGCCGAGGCGGAGGAGGTCGCGGCGGCCATCCGCGCCGCGTTCGCGGGCGAGGTCCACCTCGATCCCGCCGTCGCCCGCCTGCTGGCCCAGCGGATGCGCAACCGCAAGTCACCCGAGGACGAGCTCGCCGAGCCGCTGACCGAACGCGAGAAGGACGTCCTGCGCCTGCTCGGGCAGGGGATGAGCAACAAGGAGATCGGGACGACGCTCTTCATCACGGAGCGCACCGCACGGACGTACGTGTCGAACATCCTGGGCAAGCTCGGCCTCGCCTCCCGAACGCAGGCCGCCCTCTACGCCGTGGAACACAAACTGGTCGACGCGCCGAAGAGTTAGGCGCGGCTGGGGGCTGGTCGGCTGCCGCGCCCTAGCTGACTGTCACGATCCGGTAGTGGCGGTCACCGGCGGGCGTCGTGATGACGACCTCGTCGCCGTCTGACCGACCCAGGAGCGCTCGGCCGACCGGTGACGATGACGAGATCCGGCCGGCCGCGACGTCCGACTCCGAGGAGCCGACGATCGTGTAGTCGATGGTCTCCCCGTCGGTTTCGATCCGCACGACCGAGCCGAGGCCGATCCGCGCCCCGGCGGCGGGCGCCTCGACGATGACGGCCGTGCGCAACCGGGCCTCGATCGCCTGGATGCGGCCCTCCAGGAACGACTGCTCCGCGCGGGCCGCGTGATAGTCCGAGTTCTCCTTCAGGTCGCCCAACTCCTTGGCGGCCCGGATGCGACCGATGACCTCGGGGCGGCGTCCGTGGAGCTCATCGAGCTCGGCCTGGAGGCGGACGGCCCCTTCCGGCGTCAGCGCACCCGCGTCCTCCGGAGGTCCGGCTGAGACGGACGCCGCGGTCGCCGACGCGGCGACGGGCACGGCCGGCGTGGTCTTGCGCGCCGGCGCCGCTCGTCGAGGTCGCGGCTCGGGCGGTCGACCGTCGGCTCCCTCGGCCTCGCCGTCGGGCAGCTGGACGATCCTCGTCGGCGGCGTCGGCGCCGCGACGGGTTCCGGTCGCAGCGAGCCGGTCAGGCCCGTCCGCTTGCGCTCGCCCGTCGGCCGACGGAGGTTCGCGAACGGCAGGACCGTCTCCCGGTCGTGGAGCGCCGCCCGCTCGGCGTCCCCGACCCCGGCCGCGAACGCGGTGAGCAACGCATCCTCGTATTCCTCGACCGCGGGTGTCGCGCTCCACCAGATCCGGGTCCCGGCCGGCATCCGGAGCGCATGGAGCCAGTGCCCGCCCGAGTGCGGCCGGCGGTCTCCGAGCGGGGTCGCGATGAGCGCCGCCACGCGGCGGCTGACCGAGTTCTCGGACGCCCCGACGTAGAGCACCGGTTGCGACGGCATCCAGAAGGCTCCCAGGCGCGCGGCGAGCGCCTTGGACGTCGGCCGCGTCCCGTCGAGGCGGAGGTCATCGAGGCGCTCGAGCCACTTCCCGATGCGCGTCAGCTCGAGCGGCGCGGTCGGCAGCGGCGACGCGATCTCGACCACGAAGACGCCCGCTCCGGTCGGGGGGAGTGGCCGGCCCCAGACGACCGGACCGTCGGCGAGCACGCCCACGGCGCGCAGGAGGGCGGAGGCGCTTCGATCGGGGCTCACCGCGCCGATGGTACCCGCGACCCGCCCGGGGTATCGTGCGCAGGTCGTGGCGACCGATCGTTCCGTCTGGGCCGCATGAGCCAGCGCACGCCGACGCAGCCCTTCCCGCGATCGCGCGTCGCGTCGGTTCGGCGCGCCGCGATCGTCGGCGCGGCCCTCGCCATCCTCGCGACCGCTGTCGGTCCGGTCCGGACCGCGCACGCCGTCGATCCAGCCCACCTGTTCGGCCGACCGGTCGGCGAGGGCGTCACCCCGCGGACCCAGGCGATCCTGCGCGAGACGCTCCAGCGCCGGCTCGACCGCCTGCGTGTCCGGGAGGGCATCCCGGGAGTCTCGGTCGCGATCCTCTTCCCGGACGGCACGACGTGGCGCGGGACCAGCGGCCTCGCGAACGTCAAGACCGGCGAATCGGTGACGGATGACACGGCGTTCGCGGTCGCGAGCATCAGCAAGACGTTCACCGCGACCCTCATCCTCGCGCTCGCCGAGGAGGGCAAGGTGGTCCTTGACCGCCGCGTCATCGACTACCTGCCCGAGCTCTCGATCGATCGACGGGTGACCGTCCGCATGCTGTTGGGCCACACGAGCGGCCTGCGCGACTTCTTCCTCAACCCGAAGATCGACAAGGCCCTGCTGGCCGACCGCGGCCGGACGTGGGACGCGGCACGGTCGCTGCGCTACGTGGGCAAGCCGTATTTCAAGCCGGGCAAGGGCTGGCATTACTCGAACACGAACTACCTGGTCCTGGGACTCATCGCCGAGCGCGTCGACGGTCGATCGCTGGCGACGCAGCTCCGGACGCGCTTCTTCGAGCCGCTCGAGCTCGCGCATACGTTCGAGCAGATCGATGGGGCGCCCCGACGGCCCGGTCGCTCACGGCTACCGGTTCGAGGGCGCGAGCACCAAGCTCAGACCGGTCGACCTGACGGACGGCACGGACATGGCGCCGTTCACCTCGGTGGTCACCGCGGCCGGAGCCGCCGGTTCGATCGCCTCGACACCGTCCGACCTCGTCCAGTGGGCGCACGCCCTGTACGGCGGCGACGTCCTGGGCCCGGCCGCGCTCCAGACGATGATCGGCGGCGTCACCTATGGGGCCGATCGCACCGCGGTCGTCCCGTACGGCCTCGGCGTCCAGACGGTCGTCTTCGATGGTCACCCGAGCCTGGGCCACTCCGGTCGCCTGCTCGGGTTCCGGGCCGTCGTCCGCTGGTTCCCGCAGGAGCGGATCGCCATCGCGGTCGTGACCAACCAGAGCCGCTCGGACCCGTCGGTCATCGCCCGCTCGATGCTCCGCCTCGCGCTCCTGCGCGCGATGGGCGGCTGTCTGACCTGTCGCGACCCGCTCTGAACGCGTCGCTCGACGGGTACCTCCGGATGACCCGATCGGGTACCGACGGCTCATTCACGCGAGCGCTCTCGTGGGCCACAGTTCGGCAACGCTTTAGGGGGCCCGATGCCCATCCGCGTGGACGCGTACATGGCCGGGGGGATCGCCAGCGGCACGGTCGACTGTGCCGGGCAACTGCGCGACCTGCTCGAGACGTCCACCGACGTCGCGCTCCTGCAGACGAACTGGCTGCCCCTCGATGGTGGCGCCCCGGAGGCCAAGGGCGACGTCTCGGTCGCGATCGACGACGTGCTCATCGTCATCTCGGACGACGACCCCTACATCTCGCAGCACGCGGCCTGGCACGGCATCAGCCTCGTGGTCGGACCGTATGTCATCGATGGCGAGTTGCCGACGCTCCCCGGGTTCGACCCCGGCCGGGCGCTGACTCGCCCGAGCGGCGAGTTCGTGATGCTTCGTGAGGTCAAGCTCGGCCTCGTCGGCGGCGGCGACGAGACGGTGGCGTTCCCCCACGCATTGATCAATCGCTACGGGGTCGACCGCGTCAGCGCCGACATCATGCTCGGCTTCTTCTTCCCGGGTGCCGCGATGGACCAACCCGAAGGAACGCACGCGCCGCTCTCGGCCGGTGTCCCGGCGCCGACATCGGAGACGTCGGCCGAACCTGAGTCACCGGCGTCGCCCGAACCGGCGACCTCGGCCGGCCCGACCTAGCCGCTCCGGCCACTCCCGACCCTGCCCGGCCGGCGCACCGGCTTGCGATGCGCGTGGTGCTCCGGACCCGTCCGCGCATGACCCGCTCGCATGGACAGCGGCCGAGCTTCGGCGGTCCGATCGGGAACGAACCCCTCCTCGACCGTCCAGGGGATCGCGACCTTGAGCATCCGCTGGATGCCGCGCAACAGGTCGACCTCGTCCATGCACACGAGCGAGATCGCCTCGCCGGTCGCCCCGGCCCGACCGGTCCGGCCGATCCGGTGGATGTAGTCCTGCGGATTCCAGGGCAGTTCGAAGTTGACGACGACCGGCAGGTCCTCGATGTCCAGGCCGCGGGCCGCGACATCGGTGGCGACGAGCACCCGGATCTCGCCCGTCTTGAAGCCCTCGAGGGCCCGCGTCCGCTCCGGCTGCGAGCGGTCGGAATGGATGGCGACCGCGTCCAGCCCGTCGCGATCGAGCCGTGACGCGAGCCGGCTCGCCGCGAGCTTCGTCCGGGTGAAGACCAGCACCTGGCGGAGGTCGTACGTCCGGATCAGGTGGGCCAGGAGTTCCTCCTTGCGGTCTCGGTCGACCGGGTAGACGAGCTGTTTGACGGCGTCGACCGTCGCGTTCCGGGGGGCGACTTCGACCGTGGCCGGATCGCGCAGGATCGTCCCGGACAGGCGACGGATGTCGTCGGAGAACGTCGCCGAGAACATGAGGTTCTGCCGCTTCGCCGGCAGCAACGCGATGATCTTCTGGATGTCGGGCAGGAAGCCCATGTCCAGCATCCGGTCCGCCTCGTCGAGCACCAGGATCTCCACCTGGCCCAGGTTCGCGACCTTCTGACCGACGAGGTCGATCAACCGGCCCGGCGTCGCGACGAGGATCTCCACCCCGGCGCGCAGCGCCTTGATCTGCGGATCCATCGGGATGCCGCCGTACACGACCGCGGAGCGGAGCGGCACCGTGCGCCCGTAGGTCCGGACGCTCTCGTCGACCTGCATGGCCAGCTCGCGCGTCGGGACGAGGATGAGGACCCGCACCGGATGGCGAGCGGGCGAGAAGCTCGTATTCGCGTGCGCACGCAAGCGGTCGAGGATGGGCAGGACGAAGGCCGCGGTCTTGCCGGTGCCGGTCTGCGCGGCGGCGAGGACGTCGCGGCCCTGCAACACGAGTGGGATCGCGGCTGCCTGGACGGGTGTCGGGGTCTCGTAGCCTTCTTCGGCCACCATCTGGATGAGATCGGCCGAGATGCCGAGCGGTTCGAAGGTCAAGCGTGGGCTCCTGCGTTGATCCCGTCGCGATCTGTGAGCGAGGGAGCGCGGCGGCAACGTCAGACGTCGGTGGCGTGATCGGCACACTCGTCCTAAGCCGCCCGGAGCATAGCCGAAAACGGTGGTGCGCCCGCGCGCTGACCCGTTCGCCTCCGTTCCATGGGCGGATGGTCGGGCTCGGCAGGTACCGGCCAGGGCTGGCATACTGGGCGCCAGCCCCCAAGGCACAGACCGACAGACAGGCACAACAGAAGACCGCCGCCCCCACGGCAGAACTCCTGTCATCGCGTCGGGTGCTCGCACTCGACGGCCCCGGATCGGCTCACCCGATCCATCGCGTCCGGCTCTTGCCCAACGCTCCGAGCCGGTGTCGCCCGTCCCGCGTCCTTGCGATCCTTCCTGCCGCCGGCGGCCATACCCACCGTCGTCGTGCCCCCGCACGACGTTCCGGCAGGGAGGAGGCAAGAGTCTTGCCGGTACACACAAACGGCGCCCAGCGGGCGTCTTCCCACCGATCGGTCCGCCTGTTGGCGCTCCCGATCCTCGCACTGATCATCGCCGTTGGCGGTCTCTCTGCTGATCCGACCCCCGCCAACGCCGCCGGCGTCAAGGTCGTCGTGGTCGTCGGCCCGGTCGGGTCGAGTACCGCCAAATACATCAAGAGCGCGAAGAAGTACGCAGCCCTGGCTCGGAGCTACGGCGCACAGGTCGTCGAGGTCTACAGCCCGAAGGCGACGTGGAAGCGGGTGAAAGCGGCGGCCAAGGGCGCCAACATCTTCATCTACCTCGGCCACGGCAACGGGCATCCCAGCCCGTACGGCGCGTTCTACGCGGACCGCAAGGACGGCCTCGGCCTCAACAAGGCCCTGAGCCAGGGGAACAACAACACCAAGTACTACGGCGAGGCCTACGTCAAGGCCAGCCTGGACCTGGCGCCCAACTCCGCGGTCATCCTCAATCGCCTGTGCTATGCGTCGGGCAACTCCGAGTGGGGTCGCGCCAACCCGGCCAAGGCCACCGCCAAGAAGCGGGCTGACAACTACGGCGCCGGCTTCCTGCGGGCAGGCGCCCGGGCGGTCTTCGCCAATGGCATCGACAGCGCGTCGTGGATCATCCGCGCCCTGCTGACGACGAACCTGACGATGGGCCAGATCTTCAAGGCCGATCCTGCGTGGACCGGGACGCGCGACTTCACGTTCGCGTCCGCTCGGACGCCCGGGTACAAGGTCTGGATGGACCCGTACGCGAAGGGGCGGTACTACCACTCCCTCGTCGGCAACTTCGACCTCACCGCCGCGCAGGTGCGCGCGGGCTGACCATCGTTCGCAAACCGCTCGAATGGCCCGGCGCCCCAACGCCGGGCCATTCGATTCCTGGCGAGGGCGGTCTGGATGGCGGCGCTTGCCGGTTCGACGGTCGTGCCGGGCGCGATCGTCGACCCCGGACAGTCGGAGGCCCCGGTCGGGACGGTCGTCCTGCCGGGGCCGGGAATTGAACTATTCGGGCTGTCGCGAGGGGAGGCTAGGCGGCCGCCGCCTGGGCGATCACGCCGAGCATCGCGAGGATCGTCATCAGGACGACCAGCGCGGACGGCAGGATGCCGAAGGCGTCGGTCGCGAAGATCTGCTGCTGTGCGGGCATCGGGCGCTCTCCTTTCCGTCCGTTGGCCGGTGGCCGACCTGGCCACCTCGCTGCCCGTAGTCTCACGCACCGACTCGCGAGATCCAGCCGACGGACGCCCGTTCCCGAACCCGACAAACGCGCCCGACGGCCCATGGACGGTTGACGACCTCAAATCCGAAGTCCTGCCCGTCTGCCAAACCTGAATGTGCGTACGAATACCAAAAAGTGACAATCAACCTTGACAAAGTGAAATCCAACGATTACAACATGCAGACCACATACGAGGAAAGCAAAATCACCCATGGCACACGACGTCATCTCCACCTGCCCCGTCTGCTCGAGCGAACTCGCCGTCACGCGACTCCATTGCGGCAGCTGCGGGACAACCCTCGAGGGCGACTTCAGCGTCGGCCGGTTCGGCCGCCTGAACCGCGACCAGCTCGCCCTGCTCGAGAGCTTCCTTCGCTCGCGCGGCAACCTGCGCGATATGGAGCGCGAACTCGGCATCAGCTACCCGACGGTCCGCTCCCGTGTCGAGGCGCTCGTCCGGGCGCTCGGCTTCGGCGAGCGAGCCGACGCCGAGGAGCTCGACGAAGCCCAGGCCGAGTCGGCCGCCGGCCCGGCACCCGCCACGCGTGAGGCCATCCTCGAGTCGCTCGCCCGGCATGAGATCAGCGCCGAGGACGCCGCGGCCGCGATCCGCGCGCTCGGCAAGGCCGCCCGATGAGCCGGACCGCCGCCGGCCCTCTCGGCATCGAACACGAGATCGGCCCCACGGGTCTGCTCGCCATCCGGCTCCGGGCCGGCGATGCGCGGCTGCGTGCGGTCGAAGGATCGGTCGTGCGCGTCCACGACGCCGACGGCGACCTCGAGCGCCGTGTCCAGGTCGAGCGTGGTGCCGGCAGCCTGTCGCTGCGCGTCGGCCACGGCGACCTCTTCGGCGATGACCGCCACCGCGGCGGTCACGCGGCGGAACTCGTGATCGAGGTCCCGACGGCCGCGACCGTCGTCGTCGAGACGTCAAGCGCCGAGGTGACGGTCGAAGGCCTGACCGGCGACCAGCGCTACCGCACGTCCTCGGGGGATCTCAGCCTCCGCGACGTCACCGGCACCCTGGTGCTCGAGACGGTCTCCGGTGACGTCGACGTGCTCGCAGTGAAGACCTGCTCCGTTGCGGCGCGGACCGTCTCGGGCGACCTGTCCGTCCGGGCCGCCGACCTCGGGGCGTTCCGGGCCACGACCACCAGCGGCGACGTCCGACTCGCGGGCCGGCTGGCCGGTGCCGGGCCATTCGCCATCGACACCGTGAGCGGCGACATGCTGCTGGCACTGGCGGGTGATGTCCGGCTCGAGGCCAGCACGGTCGCGGGCGACGTCACGTCCGGCGGCCGGGCGCGGACCGAGGGCAAGCCGGGTCGCCGCGTCCTCATCGTCGGTGGCGGTCGCCCGACGATGACCGTCCGTTCCATGTCCGGCGACGTCAGCCTGGCCGAGCCGACCGTGGTGATCCGCCCGGACGATCCGCCAGCGCCGGTCCGACCGTTCACGCCAGAGGAGCCACCGATGCCGCCCGAACCGCCGCAGCCGCCCGAGATCGCCCGTCCGGACGCCGCTGCCGACGACAGCCCGACGGTCGTCGTCGACGCGGCCGAGCCCGACGCCGACGCCGAGGCGCGACTGACCATCCTGCGCGCCCTCGAGCGCGGTGAGATCGACGTGGCCGAGGCCGGGCGCCGGCTCGAGGCCCTCGATGGTGGTTCGGCCGATGCCTGACGACGCCCTCGAGCAGGTGCTCCGCCTGGTCGCTGAGGGCCGCCTCACGACCGACGAAGCGGGGCCGATCCTCGACGCGCTCGACGCGCGGGCCGAGGCTGCCGATGCCCCCACCACCCGGACGACCACCCGACCCACGAGTGAGCCGGCGGCGAAGCCGCTGACGGGCACCGTCCGGTCGCAGGCCATTCGCATCGAGGTCATCGACCGGGGCCGCAAGGTCGTCAACCTGCGCGTGCCGCTCGCACTCGGGCGCGCCGCCCTCGACCGTATCCCGGGCATCACCGACACGATCAGTGAACGCGTCCGCGAGGCGCTCGCGTCTGGCATGTCCGGGCCGATCCTCGACATCGACGACGACGGCGACGGCGTCCGGATCGTCATCGAGTAGAGAGCTGTGGCCGGAGGCATGGCCGACTCGACGCCCAACCCATGGAAGGAGGACTCGCGTGACCTGCGTTCGATCCGATCTCGCCCACTCGACATTCGACGTCCCGCTCGTGATGGCCAATGAACGGACCGCCGCCTTCCGCGGCGAGGCCCGCCGGATGCGTCTCACCGACGACGGGCCGCCGGCCGGAGCCGTCCGACGGATCCGGCACGGCCTCGGCCATCGCCTCATCGCGGTCGGCTCCGCCCTGGTGGCGGAACGGCGGTCGCAGACCCTGGCTCGCTGACCGGCCTGCCTCAGGCGACCGGCACGCCGCCCTTGACGACCGTCCTGGGGCGGCGCAGCACCTCGACATCCAGCAGCGGATCCGCGTCGAGCGCGACCAGGTCCGCGAACCGGCCGGCCCGAAGGGAGCCGACCCGGTCCTCCCAGCCCATCAGCTCCGCCGCGACGATCGTCGCCGACCGGACCGCGTCCAGCGAAGTCTGACCCAGGCGGACCTGGTACCCGAACTGGATGGCGACCATCGCGTGCGGGTAGACCCCGCTGTCGGTGCCGTACGCGAGCTTCACGCCGGCGGCGACGGCCTTGCGAAAGCCGTCTCGCTGCGCCTGGGTCGTCTGGTCGCACTTCTCGAGGGTCTCGGCCGGCCAACCGGCCCGACGCCCCTCCTCGGCGATCCAGTCGCCGTCGTAGACGTCGGCGACGAGATACGTGCCGCGGTCGGCGAGCATCGCGATGCCTTCGTCGTCGATGAGCGAGCCGTGCTCGATCGAGCGCACGCCGGCGCGGATCGCCACCTTGATCCCCTCCGCGCCGTGGGCATGAGCCGCGACGAACAGCCCGTGCCGTGCCGCCTCTTCGACCGCCGCGCGAACCATCGGTTCGGACAGCTCGACGACGCCTGGCTGCGTGCCGCGCGTCAGCACGGCGCCGGTGACGATGCACTTGATGAGCGTCGCGCCGCCGTCGGCCAGGATCCGGACCTTCTCGCGGACCTCGTCGGGCGTCTCGACGACCCCGAGCCGCAGCTCGGGCGACAGGCCGAGCTGCGGCGCCTCGCCGGTCACCTCGCCGCCGCCGCCCGGGGTGGTGATGTACGCGCCGGCGCACTGCATCCGCGGGCCGGGCGTCCAGCCCCGGTCGATGGCGTCGCGCAACGCGACGTCGATGAACGCGCGGAACGTGCCTACGTCGCGGACCGTCGTGAACCCGGCTCGAAGCGTGGTCGCCGCGTTTCGCACCCCGCTCAACGTCTCCTCGGCCGCCGAGGCGTCGACGGCCGGGACGCCGGCGTATTCCAGCTCGCCGACCTGGTGGCTGTGGCAGTCGATGAGGCCGGGCACGACCCAGTCGCCCGCGAGCGGGACGGGCTCCGCGTCCCCTGGCGGCGGGTCGTCCGGACCCAGGATCGCCTCGACCCGCTCGTCCGCGACGAGGATGCGCCGGCCGGTCAGCCATGTCCCGGCGACCACGTCGAGGAGGCGCGGGGCGGCGATCAGGCGGCGGCCGACGACCATGGTCCGAGCGTAGCAGGGCTACCATTCGCGGGATGACGACCACGCTCGAATCCCTGCCCTTCACGGGCGACGACACAGCCGACCGCCTCCTCGTCGCCGACCCGCTTGCCCTGCTCGTCGGCTTCGAGCTCGACCAGCAGGTCACCGTCCAGAAGGCGTTCAGTGGCCCCGCCGAGCTGCAGCGCCGCATCGGCCACCTGGACGCCGCGAAGATCGCGGCCATGGACCCGACCGAGCTCGTCGAGGTCTTCCGCAAGCCGCCGGCCCTGCACCGGTTCCCGGCGTCGATGGCCGGCAAGGTCCAGGACCTGGCAAGGGCCATCGCCGACGACTACGGCAACGACGCGAGCCGGGTCTGGTCCGAGGCGACGTCCGGCAAGGATCTCGAAGCGCGCCTACTGGGGCTGCCCGGGTTCGGCCCGATGAAGGCCCGGACGGTCCTGGCGATCGTCGTCAAGCGGTTCGGCGTCAAGCCGCCCGGTTGGGAGGCGGTCCTGCCGACCCACCCGACGCTGGCCGACGTCGATTCGCCCGAATCGCTCGCCGCCTACCAGGCCGGCAAGCGCGCCAAGAAGGCGGAGATGCGAGCCGCCAAAGCGGCCAAGGCGTAGCGGCGTGGACGAGCGCGTCGCGCGGGCCCTCAGCCGTGGGCACCGCATCGACATGACCACGACCGGCCGCCGGACCGGCCTGCCACGGCGCATCGAGATCGTCTTCCACAACATCGACGGGCGCATCTACATCAGCGGCATGCCGCGCGCGGACCGGGTCCGCGCCTGGATCCACAACCTCAGCGCGAACCCGAACCTGACGTTCCACCTGAAGGGCGCGGCCCAGGCCGACCTGCCGGCGACGGCCCGGATCGTCACCGACGAGGCCGAGCGACGCCGGGTCTGCGAGTGGATCGTCGCCAACGCCTGGCCGAACCAGGACGCCGAGGCGATGACGGCCTACGCGCCGCTCATCGAGATCACGTTCGCCGACCGAGCCGCCTGAGGCGCCTACAGGACCAGGGTCTCGAAGAGATGGTCGAGCTCGGCGGCCGGATCGTCCGAGAACCCGGTGTGGACCTCGGACGGCTGGATGATCGTGCTCGCCGGCGACACCAGCCAGTGGAACCGCTCGGCGGGCTCGAGCCGGGCGATCGGCCCGGCCGACGGGTCGCCGGCGGCGATCCGCTCGATCGCCTCGAGGTGGGGCCTGACCGTCGCGGGATCAAGGTCGGGCGCCAGCGCCGCGAGCCGTCGCTCGTCGAGCGCGGTCCGCGCGCCGATGAACGGTCGCGACCGGCAGAGCAGGATCACGCCGGCATTGAGCTGCTCGCCGCGCTCGACGCGCGGCACGACCCGCACGACCGCGTACTGGAACACGTCACGCGGCGCGGGCACGCTCGGCATCCTCGATGAACGGCCGCGGCGACTCCAGCCGGACCGTGAGGTAGCGCACGTAGGCGCGGCGCTGGGCGTCGGCGTCGCCGGCTGCCGGATCGTCGGGCAGCCAGTCGTCGGGGAGCGCGGCCACGAGCCCTTCGAGCAACGCCTCGTCGATCCGGCCTGCCAGCCGCGCGTCGGCGTCCGCCACGGATCCGGCGAGCGGCAGCAGCACGTGGTCGGCCAGACGCTCGAAGCCACGTCGGGCGTGCGTATCGGGGTCAGTCCACGTGTGGTGGATGTACAGGGCGGCGCCGTGGTCGATGAGCCACGTCCGGCCGTGCCAGACCAGCAGGTTCGGGTTCTGGACGGTGCGGTCCGGGTTCGTGACGAGCCCGTCGAGCCAGACGACCGCGGCCGCCTCGGCCGGATCGATGGTTGCCACCGCACTCGCGGCCACCGGGTTGAACGGCAGCGCGCCCGGCAGGAAGTCGAGGCCCAGGTTGCGCCCGCCGCTGGCATGGACGAGGTCGCGGATCTCCTCGTGCGGCTCGGCGTCACCGAGCAAGGGATCGAGTTCCACGCCCACGAGGTCGGGCACGTGCAGCCCGATCGCCCGGCCGAGCTCGCCGGCCAGCCACTCCGCCACGAGCGCCCGCGGACCCTGTCCGGCGCCCCGGAACTTGACCACGTACAGGCCGTCATCGTCGGCCTCGACCAGCCCGGGCAGCGAACCCCCTTCGCGCAGCGCCGTCACGTAGCGAGTCGCCGTCACCGTCCGCATCGCGAGCGAGCCTAGCAGGCCGACCCCGATGCCGGTGCAGGTCCGCATGGGTCGTACACGGGCGATCGCCACCGCCCGGCTAGCCTTGCCGCATGCCCGACTACGACGAGCGCGCCCTGCTGCACGAGCTGGAACCCGAGGCGGGTCGCCTCTTCGACCGCCACGCCCGGGTCGCCCAGGAGTGGTTCCCCCACGACTACATCCCGTACCGCCTCGGGCGGGACTTCGACAAGGAGCCCTGGACGCCCGACCAGCCACGCCTCACGGGCGTGGCCCAGACCGCCTTCGAGATCGGCCTGCTGACCGAGGACAACCTGCCGAGCTACCACCGGCTCATCCACGGCATGTTCGGCAAGGGCGACGGCGCCTGGATCAACTGGGTCGGCCGCTGGACCGCCGAGGAAGGCCGCCACGCCATCGTCCTGCGCGACTACCTGACGGTCACCCGCAACATCGATCCGGTCGCCCTCGAGCGGGGCCGGATGGCCCAGCTCCAGCAGGGCTACGAGCACGACGCGCCCGACACGCTCCGCGGCCTCGCATACGTCACGTTCCAGGAGCTCGCCACGCGCATCGCCCACCGCAACACCGGGCGCTACTCCGACGATCCGGTCGCCGACCGGATCATGGTCCGCATCGCCGCCGACGAGAACCTGCACATGGTGTTCTACCGCGACATCCTGAGCGCGGCGATCGAGCTCCAGCCGTCGGCCGCCGTCCGTGCCATCGTCGAGGAGGTGCTCGCCTTCCAGATGCCCGGCGCCGGGATCCCGAACTTCGTCCGCAAGGCCGCCACGATCGCGAAGGCCGGCATCTACGACCTGCGCGTCCATCGCGACGAGGTGCTCCTGCCGGTCATCAAGCACTGGGGGATCTTCGAGCTGCCGAACCTCGACGCGGCGGCCACGGCCGCCCGGGAGCGACTCGCCCAGCATCTCGATGAGCTCGAGCAGGCAGCCCGGAAGTTCGAGGCGCGGCTCGCCCGGGCGGGCGTCGAGCGGGTCACCTCGACCGTCTGACGGGTCGCCCCGGCGCCCCCGGGCCGGCGCCGGTATCCTTGACGTATCCCATGGCCCACGCCCCTGACGACTCCCTGCCGCCTCATCCGTCCGCGCCCCGATCGGCGCGCCGGCCCCGCAAGTTCTCGCTTCCCGACCACCACCACGAAGAGGCCGCCGGCGAGCGGATCGAGGCCTTCCTCGACGGTCCGCCGACCCGCCGCCGCCGCTCCCGACCGCATCGGCGACGGCCGCTCGACTTCGACACGCGACCGGACTGGACGGCCGCCCTGCAACGCGAGGCGGCCCGCCAGGCGCGCTACGGCCGACCGACCACGGTCCTCGTCATCGACCTGATCCTGGGCCCCGCGCCGATCGACACCGACCGGTTCGCCCGCCACCTCGGCGACGTCCTCGCGCGCGAGGCGCGCGAGACCGATCGCGCCGTCCGCGCGAGCAAGCAGCGCTTCATGGTCCTCCTGCCCGAGACGAGCCAGGACGACGCCGCGCACCTCATCAGCCGGCTCCAGCGTGGCTACCGCGCGCTCGCGGATCAGGCCCCGGTCTCGGCGGACCTGCGGATCGAGGTCGCGGCCCTGCGCCGCGGTGCCGACCCCGACGACGCGATCGCCGACGCCGACCGCCGCCTGGCGTCCGCCAGCTAGGTCAGATCCCGCCGCTGAACGTGTCGCAGTCGGCCGGCTCGCCGCCCTGGTAGCCGACCGTGAACCAGCGCTGCCGCTGCGCCGCGGACCCGTGGGTCCAGGCCTCGGGGTTGACCCGGCCGGACACCGACTCCTGGATCCGGTCGTCGCCGACCGCCGCGGCGGCGTCGAGCGCATCGGCGATCTGCTCCTCGGTCACCCGCGCGAGGATGCCGGCCTCCGCGTGGCTCGCCCAGGCGCCCGCGTAGCAGTCGGCCTGGAGCTCGGTGCGGACCGAGCGTCCCTCGGCGCCCTGGTCGCTGGTGCGCTGGTCGAGGTCGCCGAGCAGGTCCTGGACGTGGTGGCCGTATTCGTGGGCCACGACATAGCCCTGGGCGAACGATCCGCCGGTCGCCCCGAACCGCGTCCGGAGGTCTTCGAAGAACCCGAGGTCGAGGTACACGAGCTTGTCGGACGGGCAGTAGAACGGACCGGAGGCGGAGGTGGCCGTCCCGCAGGCGCTCGGTGTCGCGCCGGAGAAGAGGACCGTGTCGACCGGCTGGTAATGCAGGTTCGAGGCCGTGAACACGTCGTTCCAGTAGGCCTGCACGCTGTTGACATACCCGAGGATCCGGCAGTCGTCGCGCTCGTTGGCGTCCTGGCCGGTCTGGCACTCGGCCGCGATCGCCGAGCTCTCCGGACCGGTCACCGCGCCGGGTTCGAGGATCCCGCTCAGGTCCTCGGGGTTGCCGCCGAGGAGCGCGTAGGCGAGCAGAAGCACCAGGCCGAGCCCGCCGCCACCGATGGCGATGCCGGTCCGGCCGCCCATGCCGCGTCGGTCGCTGATCTGGCCCGGGTCGAGCTGGGCATTCGGGTCGAACGTCATGGTGGGCCTCGCACTGGGACGCCGCGTCCCGCCCATCGTAGGCGCCGGGCAAGACGGGCGACATCGAAGGCCATCGCGGTCCGCATCACAACCGCATCGCGGCGTCGGCGTCCATCTGGCTGCCCGACCGTGGGGTGACATCTGTCCATGCCAGGACAGGACACATGGCAGGTCCGGGGCTTACGGTCCCGGACCTATGGTGTGGTCATCGCGAACGGACCGCCGACCACTGAGACTCTGGACCGGCGGCGCGTCGACCCTCCGGCGGGATGCCGGGCGGCGGCGGAGCCGGCAACTTCTTGACACGGCGGTCCGATCACGACAACCCAGCAACCAGACGACCGTTCGGTTCTTCGGAACCGGCGGTCGTTTTGGCGTTTGCCGGTGCGCTGCGTCGCGCCGCGGCTAGAGGCCGAACGGCGTCAGGAGCAGGCCGACCAGCCAGCCGAGCGCCTGCCAGGTCAGCCACAGGATGCCGATCAGGAGCAGGCCGATCCCCGCGAAGAACATCCGGTGCTCGGCGGTGCTCGCCTCCGGTTCCATGGCGTAGCGGCGGAAGAGCTTCAGGTTCTGGGCGTTCGACTTGGACACGAAGTCGAACAGGTCGCCGAAGAAGGGGATGACCCCGATGACCAGGTCCACCGAGAGGTTGACGATCATCCGGGCCAGCACGACACGCGGCAGCCGGAAGCGCGACGCCTCCGCGATGATGTACGACCCGGCCAGCGCCGACACGGCGTCGCCGACGAACGGGATGAGGCCGACGATCGGGTCGAGACCGACCCGCCATCCGGTCCCGGGGACCTTGAAGAGGTCGTCGAGGACGTGGCTCATCGCCTCGATGCGGCGCTCGGCGGCCCGGAATCGCTCGGTCCGGCTGGGGCCGATGATCTCCGGTTCCTCCACGGTCAGGCGATGCCTCCGACGACGTCGTTAGTTGACAAGTTCTGGCAGGTACAAGGGACATGATACGCGCACGAGGACGCGGTCGGGTCGATCGCGCCAACCGAGGAGCGAAGGTCATGCACGAGCTGGAACTGGCACGGATCGTCGAGGCGGATCGCCGGCGGGGGATCGCCACATCCGTTCGAACGCGCCGGCCGCGCTACCTCGACGACGACCCGTACGCCGGCGACCCGTACGCCGGCGATCAGGCCCCCGTGGCCGACGCGTCCGTGGTCGCCGCCCGGACCGCCGGGCTCGCCTCGGCGGCTCGTGCCTGCACGGCCTCGTCCAGGACCTCGACCGGCTCCTCGCGACCGTAGCGAGCCACGATCCGGCGGGCGGTCGCGATGACCCGCTCGCGGATCTCGATCGGTTCGAGCACTTCGATGCTGGACCCCACCGAGAGCATGCGTCCGGGCACTTCATCTGGCCAGCTCAGCTCGAGCCGCAGGCGATGCCAGTCGGGCTCCGGCTCATCGAGGTGTTCGGCGTTCTCGACGGCCTGCCAGCCGACCGCGTCCGCCAGGCGTCCGAGGCGGTTCGTCGGCAGCCGGACGACGACCTTGACCCGCGGGGTCTCGCGCTCATACGCCGCGCTCGACTCCGCCCAATAGGTCGCGAGTTCGAAGCCCGCCGGGCGCTCGGTCCGTTCATCGAGCACGACCGCACCGACCACCCGCGACACGCGATACGTCCGGATCTGGCCTTCGGACAGAGCCACGATGTACCACACGCCGCCCTTCAGGACGAGCCCCAGCGGACCGAGGACGCGGGTCACCGTGCCGTCCCCGCGCTCGTACTCGATGCGCGCGCTGCGCCCCTCCCAGACCGCTTCGGCGACGGTCGCGAGATAGGGGACCGGCTCGTTGGTCTGGAACCAGCCCGATGCGTCGAGGTGGAACCGCTCGACCAGCCGCGAGGCCCGTGACCGGAGCTCGGTCGGGAGCGCGGCGAGGACCTTGAGCCGGGCCGCCGTCACGACGGTCCCCAGGCCCAGCTCGGCGGCCGGCCCGGGCATCCCGGACATGAAGAGCGCCTCGGCCTCGTCGGGCGTCATCCCGGTCAGGCGGGTCCGGTAGCCGTCGACCAGGCGGATCCCGCCGTACGGCCCGCGGTCGGCGTAGATCGGGACGCCGGCCGCGCTGAGGGCCTCGACGTCGCGGTGGATGGTCCGGACCGACACCTCGAGCTCGCGGGCGAGCTCGGCCGCGGTCAGGCCGCCACGCGTCTGGAGGATGAGCAGGAGGTTGACCAGCCGGCTGGCACGCACCCGGCGAGGATACACCGAAGCATGACAAGACTTGTCATGTAGTTGCCATGAGCGCGATCAGCGCTGGGTGCTCTCCCCGCCTCGATCGCGCAGGAAGCGCTCGATATCCGCGATCAGGTCGTCACCCTCGGGCAGGCGCTGCTCATCGGCCATCGCCTCGAGGCGCTCGACGTAGGTCCGCGTCGTCTCCTCCACGGCCGTAGCCGTGTCCAGGCGACCGCGCAGCTGGACCGCTTCGTCGGCGAGCTCGCCCGTCGGCAGCTCGACCCCGAGGTGGTGCCCGAGCGTCTCGATGAGCGCCAGCGAGGCGGCCGGGTACGGACCCGAGATGTAGTGGGGGACCTGGGCGAAGTAGCCGAGCGCCGGGATCCCTGCCTTGGCGACCTCGTACTCGAGCGTCGAGACGAACGCCGAGGGGACGCGCAGGGTGCCGGCCGGTCCCGCCGCGACGTCGGACTTCAGGAGGCCCGGGGCGGATTCCGTCCCGAGGATCGGCACGGGGCGCGTGTGCGGCACGGCGGCCGGGATCGCGCCCAGGCTGATCCACTCGACGACACCGAGTCGGGTCATCAGCTCGATCGTGTCGGCGACGAGCTCCCGCCATCGGTAGTCGGGCTCCGGTCCGACCAGCACGAGCAGGTCGTGGTCGCCGGCCCGGGCCCGGCGCAGCTCGAGCGACGGCCAGGTCAGCTCATCGAGCCGGCCGTCGACGATCTCCAGGGGCGGCCGACGCGCTCGATAGTCGAAGATGCGGTCCGCGTCGAACGTCGCCACGACGGGCGCGTCCTCGGCGAGCAACGACAGCGCCGATGTCGCCGCAGACCCGGCGTCGACCCAGCCGTCGAAGGCGCCGAGGAGCGTCGGGGCGACGAGGTCGCCGGGGTCATCGAGGCGATACAGGCTCACGGCGCAAGGATAGGCGTCGTCCGGTGGTCGTCCAAGCAGACGGGCCCGGTCCCGTCACGGCGCGCGGGCGACGATCTCGCCCGACGTCACGACGAACCAGCCATCGGCCGAGGCCGCCCATTCGTGCCATGCCTCCGCGATCCGGGTCAGCTCGGCGCGGTCGGCGAGACCCTCGGCGAGCGCCTGGTCGGCGAACGCCGAGCTCGTCACGCGATCCGCCCAGAGCGATCCCCACCAGGTCCGTTCCTCGGGTGTCGCGTAGCACCAGGCGCTGGCCGATGCCGTGACGTGGGTGAAGCCGGCGGCGTGCGCCCAGGCCATGAGCCGTCGGCCCGCGTCGGGTTCGCCGCGATTCGCGCGAGCGACTCGCCCGTACAGCTCGATCCACCGGTCCAGGCCCGGCACGAGCGGGAACCACGCCGTCGAGGCCATGTCGGCGTCGCGCGCCGCCACGATGCCCCCCGGACGCGTGACGCGCCGCATCTCCCCGAGGGACGCGACCGGGTCCGCGAGGTGCTGGAGGACCTGGTGGGCGTGGACGACGTCGAAGCGCCCGTCCTCGAAGGGGAGGCCGTAGGCGTCGCCGACCGCGAACGAGACGTTCGCGAGGCCGGCATCGGCGGCATCGGCGGCCGCCTCGCGGAGCGGCTCCTCGACCGCGTCGATGCCGATCACCTTGCCGGGCGCCACGAGCCGCGCGAAGTCCAGCGTGATCGTGCCCGGACCACACCCGACGTCGAGGAGGTCCTGTCCCGCGCGCAGGTGGGGCAGCAGGTACGCGGCCGAGTTCTCCGCGGTCCGCCAGCGGTGCGAGCGGAGCACGCTCTCGTGATGGCCGTGCGTATAGCGCTCGCGGGGCCCGGTCACGTGGGAGCGGCGACGGTCAGGGTGCCGGCGTTGCCGAGGCCGCCGGGGATGCGGCGGGAGACTTGGCCGGCGCCGAGGACGGCGGCAGCGAGGCAAGGATGCTCGTCGAGAGAGCCTCGTCGTAGCTCTCGATGTCGAACACGACACCGTCGTGGATGTACCAGATGCTGCCGATCGCGTCCTCGCCGAAGGAGCCCTTCATGACGTCCTTGCCCTCGATCGTGGTATTCGACGTCGTGAGATCGGGGAAGTCCACCCGCCAGCCGTTCACGATCGCGTCGCGCAGCTTCTCGGGTTCGACGCCGGCCAGGCGGAAGGCCCAGATGCTGTCGAGATCGATCACCCCGTCGGGATCCTCGGCGCGGGCCGCCTGGAGGTCGGCCGGCGTCTTGCCGACCGACGTCAGGAACTGCGTGACGCTGGTGCCCCAGGCGTCATCGACCAGGACGTCGGTGCCGGTGAAGCTCTGCACGACGAGCTTGGTGCCATCCACCTCGGTGGGCAGGAGCGCTTCGAGGTCGGGGAACGTGTGGCTCTCCGGGATCGGCTCGTCCTCGGGCGGGAGCGACTCCTCGTCGATGGGCTCATCGGACTCGGATGGCGCGGCGGCGATGTCCGCGGGCTTGTCGTTCATGACCAGGACCCCGACCGTCGTCCATCCGGCGGTCGCCACGATCACGGCGATGATCGCCACGATCGGCCAGTAGCCCGCTCCGCCGCCGGGCTTGGATCCCGTTGGGTTCGTCCCCGACTCCGCGGTCCTCGCCCGTCGGGATTGGACGCCTCGTTCCCGCACCAGCACCTCCGTCGACCGCCGGCGTTCCCGGCTGTGCGTCGCACAGTCTGCCACGTCGGACCGGATGGCTCCTCGGACGCGCCGTCGGCCAGGGTCTTCGGGGCGTCCCTCGTCAGCGGTCGGGCCAGGGGATCGGCCGGGGGTCGACGCGGGGCAGCGCATCCCAGTCCTCGCGGACGGGGGCGAACACATCGATGACGAGCGCCCCATCGGGCCCGGTCACGAGATCGTGGGGCCGGTTCGAGGGGATGCGCCAGGTCCCGCCGGGCGCCAGGGTCCGGCTCTCGCCATCGACGGTCATCGTGACGGTGCCCGAGACGACCATGCCCAGCTGCTCGTTCTCGTGGCGATGCTCAGGCACGACCGCGCCCGGCGCGAGTTCGACGAGTGCGAGCGACAGACGCTCGCCGCTGACCGACCGGGCGCGGACGGTCTCGCCCCACACGTCGATGGGCGGCACGGTGTCGAGATCGACGAGGTAGCTCACCGATGGGCTCCTGCTGTTCCGTTCCAGTTGCCGGCCAGTCTGACATGCGCGCTCAGCCCGACGGGGTGGGGTCAGCTCCCGAAGCGCGCTGCCAGCCATCGCATCTTCGCGATGTCGTGAAAGCCCTGGCCGCCCTCGTGGTCGTTGAACGGGTACTCGACGATCTCCTTCGGCCCGCCGTAGTGGTTGTAGGCCGCGTAGACGGTCGAGGGCGGCGTGATCTCGTCCATCAGGCCGACCGAGAACAGCGCGGGCGCGACCGCCCGGCGGCCGAGGATCGCCCCGTCGAAGTAGGCGAGCGTCCGATGGACGGCCTCGACGTGGTCCCGATGGGCCTTCAGATAGCGGGCGATCTCGGCATATGGATCCGCGTCCTTCAGCGTGATCGCGCGCGGAAAGTCGCACAGGAACGGGACGTCGGGCATGACCGCGGCCACGTCGGGCACGAGAGCCGCCACGGCCAGGCTGATCCCGCCGCCCTGGCTGCCGCCCGTCACCGCCACGCGATCCCGGTCGACGACCGGGTGCCGCCGCACCGCCTCGACCGCCCGTACGCCATCGACGAACACCCGCCGGTAGTAGTACTCGTCAGCGTCGAGGATCCCGCGCGTCATGAACCCCGGGTGGAAGGGCGCTCCGACCGGATCGGGGTCCGGCGTCGCGCCCACCGACCAGCTCGAGCCCTGGCCGCGCGTGTCCATGAGGAAGTGGGCGTACCCGGCGGCGGCCCACATGACCCGTTCGTGGGCCAGCCCCCGTCCGCCTCCGTAGCCGATGAACTCGACGACCGCCGGGAGCGGGCCCGTCGCGCCCGCGGGCAGGTGGAGCCAACCCTTGACCGTCGTCTCGCCGAAGCCCACGAAGCTGACGTCGTACGTGTCGATGAGCGTCAGCCCTGACTCGACGAGCGTGGCCGTCGCGACGAGCTCCGTCGCCTGGGCCTCGGCGAGGGTCCGGTCCCAGAAGGGCCACAGGTCGTCGGGGACCGCGAGATCCGGGGTGTAGGCGCGAAGTTCCGCGATCGGCAGGTCGAACTGGGGCATCGGTCCTCTCCATCCCCTCGCGAAGGCCGGCCGCGTCGGCCGGACACCGCGCGATTCTGGCAGGTCGGTCGTGTCCCGGAGCGCCCGCGTGGACACGTCCAGGTCCGCCGACGCACGAAGAAAGGGACGGCGGTCGTCGCCGACCGCCGCCCTCTGACCCCCTGGAGCGGATGCGCTACCGCACCTTGACGATCACGAACCGGTTCTCGAGCGGATGCCGTCCGTGCCGACCGAGCCAGATCCGGTTCGTGGGCAGCTTCTTGCCGCCCATCGAGCCGGCGATCGACAGGCGCTGCGCGCACTCGGTCTTGAAGTCGAAGCCGTCGATCCGCCCGTGGTTGCGGAAGCGGTACGTCAGCGTCAGCTTGTCGGCGCTCAACGTGATCCCGTCGGCATTCTCGAGGCGGACCGGCGTCACGGTCATCGGAGCGCTTGACACGATCCGGCCCGTGAACACGACCTTGCGGGTGCCCGCGTGCGTGACCCGCAGGTGCCAGCCCTTCGCGTCGTGCCAGACGTAGTCGCCACCGCGAGCGCCCGCGTGGAGCTTGAGCGGCCGACCCTGGACCGCGGCGGGCCAGTGCGTGTCCGGGCAGGCGCCGGCGGCCGTGGTGACCTCCACGGCCGGCGAGGCGGCCAGCGTGGCGGCCGGGACGACAAGGCCGGCGCCCATCGCACTGATCGTGAGAAGGCCGGTGATGAGATGGCGACGATGGTTCCGCAAGGTGGGCTCCCTTCTGGAGGGCCCGCGGCGAGCGCGGGCTTGAGGAGCGTCAGGATGCCGGCGAGGCGATGAAGACCGCGTTAAGGTGGCTCAGGCGGGCGGGATCGTGGCGAGCGAGACGGCGGCGAGACGCCGGCCGGGTTGAATGAACGTCCAGCAGGAACGGACGGCAGGGGGATCCCGATGGTCGACGACGCGACACCGACAAGCGCCCACGACATCGGCGTGGCGCGCAACGCCGCGACCTGGCCGGTCCAGTTCCAGCCGAACGAGACCCTGGAGCCACTCGATCCGACGACCTCGGGCCTGTGCCTGTCGGGCGGCGGGTCCCGGGCGATGCTCTTCCATGTCGGCGCCTTGCGGCGGATGAACGAGCTGGGCCTGCTGTCGCGCCTGAACCGGATCTCGAGCGTGTCCGGCGGATCGATCGTCTCGGGCCTGCTGGGCATCCACTGGAAGGACCTGACGTTCCTCGATGGGGTCGCGACGAACTTCGAGACCCAACTCGCCGGGCCGATCATGGACTTCGCCTCGGTCCCGGTGGACATCCCGGCCGGTATCAAGGGCGTCTTCCTCCCGCGGGTCACCGCCGCCTCGACCTTCACGAAGATCCTCCACGACCATCTGTACGGTGACGCCACGCTCCAGGACCTGCCCCACGAGGGGGCCGGCCCACGGTTCGTCATCAACGCCACGAACCTCCAGTCCGGCGCGCTCTGGCGCTTCAGCCAGCCGTACACGTGGGACTGGAAGGTCGGCCAGATCGAGCATCCGACGTTCCCGGTCGCGGTCGCGGTGGCCGCGTCGGCGGCGTTTCCACCCTTCTTCTCGCCGGTGCGGCTCGACATCCCGGATGGCACCTTCACGAAGGGCACCGGCGACAAGGAGCTCGGCCTCGAGACGCCGGCCTTCCAGCGCCGGGTCCTCCTCGCCGACGGCGGCGTCTACGACAACCTCGGCCTCGAGACGGTGTTCAAGCGCTGCTACACGATCTACGCGAGCGACGGCGGGGGCCGGATGGCCGAAACGCCCGACATCGCCACCGACTGGATCCAGCAACCGCTCCGGGTCATGAAGGTCATCGACAACCAGGTCCGGAGCCTGCGCAAGCGCCTGCTGATGGCGTCCTACGGTCGTGACCACGCGGGCGCGTACTGGGCGACCTGGTCGGACATGGCGGACCTGGCCACGTTCGACGTCCCGGGCCTGCTGCCGTGTCCGATCGAGAAGACCCGACCGCTCGCCGAGATGGCGACCCGGCTGACCAGGGTCCCGGTCGCCCGCCGACGTGCGCTCGCCAACTGGGGCTACGCGATCGCCGATGCGTCGATCCGCGCCGCCGACCCGGGCAAGCACGACGCCCCGGCCGGCTTCCCCTATCCCGGCGGGCTGGGCTGACCGGCGCTCCGTCCTAGCCCGACGTCGTCGTGCTCTCGAGGTCCTTGCGGAGCACGTCGGTCTGCTTCTGGAGCCCGTCGAAGAACGCACCAGGCGTCAGCCCGAACACCCCGGCGACCACGATGCCCCCGATGTTCGAGAGGCTGTAGATGTCCGCGAGCTTGATCGCCTCGGAGGCCGACCCGGCATTCGCCGATAGGGCCGTCGTCAACACGGGCGCGACGTTGATAAGGAGCACGCCGCCGACGGCCGCCAGACCGGACAGCAGCGGCGTGTGCAGGAGGCGGGCCTCGAAGAGCCCGAAATCGTCCACCGCCGAACTCGTCCTCGCTTCCCGGCGCAGCCGGTCCATCAACCCCACGGTCGCGCCGACGAAGAAGAACAGGATGGCGGCGAGCAGGTTCTCGGGCGGTGCGCCGGCGAACAGCACCACGACCTCGATGCCGTAGGCCAGCAGCGAGGTGACGAAGATCGTCAGGAGCAGGCGATTCTTCGCCCGCACCATCTCCGCACGACGGGAGTCGCGGAAGTCGTTGATGGCGCTGAGCACGACGCGGAGGATCGTGCGAGCCGTCGTCTCGCTCATAGCTGGATCGCTCATTTGGCCGGCCCTCCGCTCGCCGACTCCGTGAGGTCGGTGAAGTACTTGTCTGCCGTGACGGGATCCAGCGCCCTGACGGCCGCCACTTGCATCGCGAGGAGCGCCGAAGCCTGCGGGATGGTCGACCCGATCAGCCGGCGGCGATCGATCAACGCCTGGTCGAGGACCTCGTTCTCCGGCTCGATGAGGAGCATCGCCTCCTCGGCGGCGTGGAGCAGCCGCCATCGGGCGATGTCGTCGTAGTCCTTGGCCGGTGCCTTCTGGCTGTCCCATTGCCGAAGCTGCACGAGGATCTTGTGGACGTCCTCGCGCGCCAGCCGAGCGGTCACCGCGTCATCGGATGATGCGCCGGCCTTGCCGGCGTCGCCCACGATCTCGAGTCGCGTCTCGAGTCGCTGACGTCGCTCGTTCAGTTCGTTGGCCCATCGGTCGGCGTCGCGGCCGCGGGTGAGCCGGTCGCCAAACAACGCGCCGATCACGCCGACGACAGCCGCAACGATGATCCCGATGAGGACCGACGACGCCGCATCGCGCCCGACCGGCGCCGGCAGCAGGTAGGCGACGAACATGGCGACCGACGCCGACGCCGGCAGGATCGGCGTGACCGTTCGGAAGCCATCGACAGACTGCTCGAAGCGGCCCTGCCGGTCGCCCTCGCTCGCCTCGTCGCCCGACGTGCGCTCGGCGACCGTGCTCGTCGCGTCGCTCTTCGGCTGGGTCATGCGCGGCACCCTCCTGATGGCACTCTACCCACTGGCCGTCTCGCGTCCGTCACGTCCAGAATGTCCACCCGTGGCCACACCCATCGATGGAGGTCCCGTGTCCAAAGGCGATTGCACGGTCGTCGTGCTGGTCCCGCACCCGAGCCGGCCGGCGGTGCTGACGACGGTCGCACCGGAGTGGTCCAGCGATGGGGCGCCGCGCCTGCCGACCCTCACGCTCGAACGAGCGTTCAAGACCCGCGACTGCCTGACCGCCATCGAGGCCCTGCTCGGCGTCGCCCCGACGCCTCTGCGGATCGACACGCGACGGGTCGATGCCGACGGCGACGCGGAGGTCGTCGTCGTCGACCTCGAATCCTTCGGACCCGAGGCCCCCAGTCCGTACGCCTGGACCGACTGGGCCGAGGTCCCGCTCGAGACGCTCGAGCCGCCGGAGCTGCGCGACGCGCTGCCACGCTGGATCGGCCGTCGCCAACTCGGCCCGACGGCCGCCGATCCGCCTTGGTCGTCGCCCGGCTGGTCCGAGCGTGCCTCGGCATGGATGGTGGAGCGCATGGCGGAGCTGCGCGCGCCGGCGTTCGAGCCGCCCCGGATCGTGTACCTGTGGGGCATCTCCGCCGTGCTGCGCGCGCCGTCGGCGCTCGGCCCGATGTTCCTCAAGTGCAGCGCGCCGATCTTCGGTCGCGAGGCAGCCGTCACCGTGGTCCTGGCCCAGGCGACGCCGGACCTCGTGACGCGGGTCGCCGCCGTCGAACCGGACGAGAACTGGTTGCTCATGTTCGACCACGGCGAGACGACGCTCGGCGACGAACCGCCCGATGCGTGGGGATCCGGGCTGGAGGTCTATGCCCGGATCCAGCAGACGTGGGTCGGACGCGAGGGGGCCCTCATCGATGCCGGGGCCTCCGTCCGGTCCCTCCACGACCTGGCTGCGGCGCTGCCGACCCTGGCCGACCAGGAGCCGATGAACACCGAACTGACGGGTGAGCATCGCGCCGCGTGGAACGATTCCATCGGCGCGTTCACCGATGCCTGCGCCCGCCTCGAGGCGATCGGCCCGGCACCGGGGCTGGTCCACGGCGACCTCCACGCCTGGAACGTGGCCGCCACGCCAGACGGGCCACGCATCTTCGACTGGAGCGATTCGGCGATCAGCCACCCGTTCCTCGACCTGGCCGTGTACGCGACCCGTGCCGACGACGTTCGAATCCGCCGGGCCCTGCGTGACACGTACCTGGCGCACTGGAGCGAGCACCTGTCCGCTGCGGACCTGGCCGAGGCCGGCGACCTCGCGATCATCGTCGGCACGTTGTTCCAGGTCGAGTCGTACGTCCGGATCCTGTCGAGCCTCGATCCGGACGATCGAGGTGACCTCTCCGGGGCGGCAGGCTCGTGGGCGCGCGCCGCGGTCGCCACGCTGACCGAGGGCATCGATCTGCGCCGACCCGGCCACGCCGACGGTTGATACCGGGCCGCGCGCCGGTCAGACTGCACGAGACGCACCGACGAACGGAGAGAGACCGGCGATGTCGCTCGTCGATGACTACATCGCGCGTACGCCGCGATCACGGGCCCTGTTCGAGCGGGCCACCGAATCGCTGCCGGGCGGGTCGACCCGGACCACGGTCTACACCGCCCCGTACCCGCCGTACGTCGCGTCCGGCGAGGGGCTGCGCCTGACCGACGTCGACGGCAATGTCTACCGCGACTTCCTCGGCAACTACACGTCGCTCATCCTCGGGCATGCGCACCCGGCGGTCGTCGCCGCGGTCGAGGCGCAGGTCCGGCGCGGATCGGCATTCGGGGCGCCCACCGAGATCGAGATCGAGCTCGCCGAGGAGATCCGTCGTCGGGTTCCGTCGATCGAGCAGCTGCGCTTCACGAGCTCCGGCACCGAGGCGACGATGTTCGCGATCCGGGCGGCCCGCGCCCATGCCGGGCGGTCCCTCATCGGGATGTTCGACGGCTACTACCACGGCACCCACGACGCGGTGATGATCGGCACGCCGGGCGTCCCAGCCGAGCTGGGCGATCTGGTCGTGCGCCTGCCCTGGGGCGATCCGGAGGGTGTCGTCCGCGCGTTGCGCGGCCGCGAGGACGACCTGGCGGCGATCATCATCGAACCCGTCCAGGGCGCCGGCGGCGTGCGCGCGCCCGGCCTGTCGTTCCTGCCGTTCCTCCGCGCGCTCACCGAACGCCACGGCGCGCTCCTGATCTTCGACGAGATCATCTCGTTCCGCGTCGCCCACGGCGGCGCCCAGGCACGCTACGGCGTCCGGCCGGACCTGACCACCCTCGGCAAGATCATCGGGGGCGGCTATCCGCTGGCCGCCTTCGGGGGACGCGCCGACGTCATGGAGCTCTTCGACGCGCGCCGTTCCGGGGCCGTGAGCCATGGGGGCACGTTCAACGGCAACCCGGTCGCTGCGGCGGCCGGTCTGGCGACGCTCCGCGAGCTCACGCCCGAGGCCTACGTGCGGCTCGAGGAACAGGGCGAGCGCCTGGAATCGCAGATCGAGGCCGCGATCGCGCTCCACGGGCTCGACGCCCGGGTCGCCGCGGTCGGCTCGCTCTTCCAGGTCTGGGCTGGGGAAGGCGTCGCGGCGTTCGCCACCGGCGTGTCGGGCAAGGCCTCGCTCTTCCTGGGGCTGCTGCTCGAGGGCTTCTACCTCGCCCCACGCGGGATGGGCGCCATCCCGCTCATCGCGACCGAATCGGACGTCGACGACCTGGCCGCGGCGGTCGAGCGGGTCCTGCGCTCGATCCAGCACGTGCCGGTCGGCGCGCCCGCCAGCGTCCCCGCCTGAGGCGGCCTAGTACCACTGGTCGGGTACCCGGCGCCCGGGTCGGGGTGCTAGATTGCCGAGCGTGGAGGTCCTGGCCCAGTACTTCCCGCTCATCGTCATCGGCACGCTGTTGGTGCTGCTGGCTGCCCGCGTGCTCGTCGGGTTCATCCCCTCGCGCCGCGCCGCGCGCCGGCAGGGCCGCCTGCCCCAGCATCGACGGACGATCCGCGTGGTCGGCGTGGGCGGCGGAGGCGGCAACGCGGTCAACGAGATGATCCGTGCCGGCACGCGCGGCGTGGACTTCATCGTCTGCAACACCGATGCCCAGGCGCTCACCCGTTCGTACGCGCTCACGCGGCTCCAGATCGGCGAGGCGGTCACGAACGGTCTCGGCGCCGGCGGAGACCCGGAGATCGGTGCCCGGGCGGCGAAGGAGGACGCCGAACGGATCGCCGCGGCCCTCAGCGGCTCGGACATCGTGTTCATCACCGCCGGCCTCGGCGGGGGCACCGGGTCGGGCGCGGCACCGGTCATCGCGGCCATCGCCAAGGCGCAGGGCGCGTTGACGATCGGTGTCGTCACGAGGCCGTTCAGCTTCGAAGGCAGCCGGCGGGCGGCGGTCGCCGACGCGGCCATGATCGAGCTCGGCGACGCGGTCGACACGCTCATCGCGATCCCCAACGACCGCGTCCGCGACGTGGTCCCCGAGACGGAATCGCTCGTCGACGCGTTCAAGGTCGTCGATGGCGTGCTGCGTGAGGGCGTCCAGGGCATCCTCGAGATCATCACGGTCCCGGGACTCATCAACCTCGACTTCGCCGACCTGCGCGCGGTCATGAAGGACGCGGGCCCCGCCCTCATGGGCGTCGGCTCGGCCAAGGGCGTGAACCGAGCCGTGGACGCCGCCCGGCAGGCCATCGCGAACGCGCTCGTCGAGGAGACCATCGACGGGGCGCGCGGGATCCTGTTCGTCGTGTGCGGCTCCAAGAACCTGCGCCTCGACGAGGTGACCCGGGCCGCCGAGACGATCCGCGCCTCCGCCGACCCCGAGGCGAACGTCATCTTCGGGGCGACGCTCGAACCCAAGCTGAAGGACCAGGTCAGGATCACGGTCGTGGCGACGGGCTTCGACCCGACGCGGGCGCCCCGCCCGCGGACGCCCGTTCGGATGGCGATCCCGATCGAGGATGTCGAGGGCGAGCCGGCGCCGTCGTCAGATGCCGCGATCCCGGACGAGACGCCGCGGGCACGCCGCCAGGCGCGTGCCGTCGTGGAGGACACGGCCGCCGCCGATCCCGAGGACCTCGACGTCCCGAGCTTCCTGCGCCGCAACTAGGGTCCAGCGCCGGCTCGGCACGCCCCGCCCCGGGAATCGATCGACCCGGGTCGACTGACGGCCCGGGTCGGGGATCACGCTTGGGTCAGGCGGGCATCACGCCCGCAGCGAGAGGATGGGGTCAGCCGCCACGCTGGCTGCGGAAGCAGTCGCTGCAGTAGACGGGCTTGCCACTGGTGGGGCGGAACGGGACCTGGGCTTCCTTGCCACAGGACGAGCAAGTGGCCGAGAACATCTCGCGGGGACCGCGGTCGTATCCGCCGCCACCGTAGCTGCCACCACCGCCACCGCTCGAATAGCCGGCGCCGGAGCTGTATCCGCCACCGTACGAGCTGCCGCCGCCATCGGCGTTCCGCGCGGCCTTGCGGCTGGCGCGGCACGACGGGCAGCGTCGCGGCTCGGTGAAGCCACGCTGCGAATAGAAGTCCTGCTCGGAACCGGTGAACACGAATTCCTGTCCACAGTCCGCGCAAGTCAGATTCTTGTCATTGAACACGAAATAGAAACTCCTCTCGATGCCCGACGCGATCCCTTCATCGGGTTCTCGCGTCAGTCGTGAGAGGAGTCCGAGTGCGTCGTGCTCGTATGCGGCCACGAACGCTTTCGTGGCACTACCCCGCGACTATACCCCCTTTTCCCGGATATCCACAACGGGTGGGCCGAAAACGGTGGTGCGCCGCAGATCCGCGACCCTATCCCGGCGGCAGGGTCAGCAGCCGCGTGGCCACGAGTTCGCCGCCCTCGAAGCCTTCGAGCCGCAGTTCGCGGTCGGTGCCGATCATCGATCCTGGCAGTTCGAACGAGGTCCGGTCCTGGTGCACGTCCTCCGATCCGACCGGGCGACCGTCGACATACGCGTCCACGCGATCGAGGTTGGCGGACTGGACCACGATCGTGATCGTCTGCCCGGTCTGCGTCACCTCGGGCTGCAGGCGCCGGACCACTCGTCCGGCCATGCGGCTCACCGCGGCCTCGATGAGGTCCTGGTTGTCGTGCAGCAGGTCGTCCGCGGTGATCGCGTGGACGTCGGCCCGCGGCACCTTCACGCCGACGTCCTCGAGGAGTTCGCCCGCATGCGCGCCCACCCGCATCGTGCGACGCACGGCCACGCGGAATGTGGCCCCCTGGGGGAGCGTCTTGAGGGGCGAACCACGAGCGGGGATCAACTGGCGGAGGAGGTCGTGGGTCCAGACGTTGGCCCCGCCCGCGCCGGTGTGCTCCGCGACACCGACGATCGGGCCGATCGCATGGTCCTGGAAACCGGCCGCGAAGATGTCGGTCGCGCTGTAGCAGCGCGCATCGGTGATGAGCACCACCGGGCCGTAGTAGGCCTGCCCCCGACCGTTGGCATCATGGGCCGAACCGATGGGGAACCCGGTCGAGAACGTGGCGCCGGTCTCGACCGCCTCGCGCACCGAGCCCTCCCACGGGCTCAGGTCGATCGGGTCCGCCATGTTGGCCATGCACAGCCGTCGGATCAGCGGACTCACGATGAACTGGGCGGATTCGGGTTCGATCCGTCGCGGCGTGAGGACCTGCAGCAGTCGCTCGGCAGCCCGGATGTCGCCGCCGCCGTTGCCGCGGACGTCGACGATCAGGCCGACCGTCGGGCGCTCCGTCGCGAGGCGCACGAACTCCTCGACGAACCCCGCCGGATCGGGGACGAGGAACGTGAAGATCCGGACGTGGGCGACGTCCCCGATGCTCGTCTGGCGGATCCGGGCACGCATCACGCCGGGCAGGTCGGTGGCGAGCTCGTTCGAGCCAGCGGCCGGCGGCGCCTGCCAGCCGCGGGCGAACAGGTCGCGCCGGACCAGGTTGACGGTCGTGGTCTGGGCGTCGACACCGAGGGCGCCGCGTCGGCCGATGTTCCCCTGGGTGACCGGGACCGCCACCGCAAGCGACTCGTCCGTGTCCCCGAACGGCGACTCCTCGGCCGGCTGGTAGGTGATCCAACGGACGCGGACGTCGCGCTCGACGCCGGCCGCGGTCCGGTACGTGACCTCGACCCAGTCCTCGTCGGGCGGCGCCGTCCGTCCGAGCGTCCGGATCGTCAGCGCATCGAGCCCACGCGCCATCCGGGCGTCGGTGTTGCCGCCGCCCTGATGTTCGGCGTTGCGCTCGATCGCGCGTTCGATCGGTGTGCCATTCCAGTGCGTGACCTCGACGCCGGCCTTGAACGTGGCATCGAGTTCGGCCCCATTGGCGACCTTTGACACGACGTAGCTGAGCTGGCCGTCGCGCGTGCAGGCCTCGACGAGGAACGGCAGGTAGACGGTGTGCGAGCGATACGGCTCGGGCGGGACGTAGTGCGTGTGCAGGTCGCGGAGGGAGGTGAAGATCTCGACGAGCTCCTCGTGGAACTCGCTCTCGGGGCCCATCGTGCCGGTCTCCTCGCCGTCCGCGAGCCGGTGCTGGACCAGGCGCAGTCGCTGGAGGGGATCGACCGCGTACCGTGCACGCTTCATGGGGAGGTGCACGTACACCTGCTCGACGAGCACGATCGCCTGCTCGACGATCAGTCGCCGGTCACTCAGCGACAGGTCGCCCTTCCAGGTCGAGCAGGTCGGCGAGCGGCATCGGCGCGATCGACTCGTCGTCGTCGGTCGGGCCGACGCCGATCGTCGGGGCCCGCGGCATCTCGCCGTAGCGGCCGGGCAGCTGGCTGCGGATGGCCTCGGGCAGATTCGCGAGGTTCGCCAGCATCTCGAAGTAGGTGTCGTCCCCCTCGGTGGCCAGCGGATCGAGGGTCAGGGGGACCGCGATGGAGGCGAAGCTCTCAGCCCCGATCACGACGTCGAGGAGGGCCGGGGCCATGCCCTGGTAGATGGTCGGGTCGAGGCCGGCGATCGGCGGCTGGTCGAGGTCCAGGAACCAGCGGGCGTCGGCATCGGCGCCCTCCACGCTCTGGTCGGCCACGATGCCGAAGTCGGTCGAGCCGAACGCCGAACCGATGGCCGCCGCGCGCTCGGGCATGTGCTCGAGCGCGTCAGCGAGGGCCGTGGCCGCGTCGCCGAGGCTCATCGGACCGAGCACCGGGTCCGGATCGTGCGTGTCGAGATGGAAGGCTCGGGTGTTGCCGGCAACCGCGAACTCTTCGTCGACCGGGCTGAGCCTCGCCAGCAGCGCCGGCGTCCCGTAGCGGGCGACGCCGCCGATGACGACGAGCCGGATGTCGGTCTCCGTCGCGTCGATCAGGTGCCGGTACGGATCGCCGGTCTTGCCGGCCACGACCGCGATGTCGGCGAGCCGGTTCGACTCGATCGAACCGAGCGAGCCCTGCCAGCCGAGCATCCTGGCCGGGTTGACGGTGACCATCTCGACGAGCTGGAGATCGCTCAGGCCGAGTTGCCGGTCGTCGCTCAGGATCCGAGCGACCTTGAGCTCGTTGAGGAGGTTCTTGCTCGCGGTCGGCGCCCAATCCGAGCCGAGGGCCACGTTGACCCCCAACTGGACCGCCGTCTGCACGTCCGTCGTCCCGCCATACAGGATGAGGTTGCTGAACGGCGACCAGACGATCGAACCGCCGTTCTGGTGCATGACGTCGAGGTCTTCGGGCTTGAGCGCCGTCGAATGGATGCCGACGAACTTCGGCCCGATCGCCCAGGTGCCATTCGAGAACCGCAGATCGAGGAAGTGGTCATGCGCCTTCGAGGTCGGCAGGCCTTCGGCCAGGTGGACGATGCGGGCGCCCTTGCCGGTCAGCGACTTGCGGAATGACTCACGACCGTCGGGCTTGACATCGCCGATCTTCGGTCGTGCCGGGTCCAGGCCGGCGGCATCGGGCTGCTCGGCGTTGCGGACGATGCCCTTGTACAGGTGCTTGATCGGAGCTGCCCGGAGGGTCAGTCCCTGCGAGGTCGTCGTGCCCGAGACGAGGCTCTTGCATTCGACGTAGCGGATCGTGGCCCGGATCAGGTCCGGCAGGGACGCGATGACCCCGGCCGGTCCGCTCACATAGCGGCGATAGCCCTTCGTGCCCTGCCACTCCTCGCGCTTCGTGTACAGCCTGGGGATCCGGAACAGCGGGATGGCGTTGTAGGCGAGGTGGTTGTGAAGCTCGATCATGCCCGGGTAGATCGTGCCGGTGCTCGCGATGACCAGGTGATCCGGCGTGGGCCGGCGGTGTCTGGTCGGCCGGGGTCACGTCGGTGATCGTGCCGTCGGCGACCCAGACGATGCCGTCGGCGATGACGTCGCGAGCCGCGTTCATCGTGACCACGCGGCCGCGGAGTCCGTAGCGGGGGAGCGGATCGGCGGGCATGGTCAGGGAAGCTGGTCGGCGGCGGCCTGCTCGGCGGGCGTCAGTGGCGCTGCCGCGAGGCTTGCCACCCACGACGGCAGGAACAGCTTGAGGTAGTCCGGCGACGGCTTGCCGATGTCGTTGTCCCTTGGACGGACGGCGCGGTCGCCCGAGGTGCCGACCCACCGCGGCGTTCCATACGGCAGATCCGTCCGCGGTAGCTGGCTCCGTGACGTCGGGGCGGCGAAGGTCGGGTTGGCGAGGTCCTTGGTATAGGCACGCCCGGAGAGTTGCGTAAGGGCGGCCTGCCAGGACGCCTGGAAGCCCGCCTCGCCGTGACCGGCGAGCTCGATGACGTCGAGGCCCGCGGGCACCACGTTCGGGGCGAGCCGGCGAGCGCCGGGCCCCATGGCGAGCAGCGCCGTGACGCCCGCGTTGGCCGACCGCACGCGACTCAGGATCTCGCGGTGGAGCGCCTGGACCTTCGGCTGGTCGACCAGGGTGAGCCGCTTCGCCGGCGTGAGGTCCAGCGTGTCGACCGGCAGCGTGCGGACGATCAGGTAGCGCTTCGTCAGGCCGGCGGCCCGCAGGACGCCCTGGAACCGCTGGCCGGCCTCGCCCGAGAGCGCCCGGCCCGTGAAGGTGTCGTCGTCGGAGGTCTGGTCGGCCAGGACGATGAGGCTGAGCTGGCTGAACCGCCCGCGGTAGATCGGACCGGTCCCGAACGAGGGATGCGAGGTCACCCCGAGGGCGGCGAAGTCGGGCCAGTCGAAGCCGGGCTCCCCGCCGAGCAGGAGCCGGGCGAGGCTCGCGGACGGGCCGGCGTCGAACGATCGCGGACTCGCTCGTGGCGGCTCGTAGGGCAGATCGCCTGGATCGTCGGCGTAGCCAGCGTTGCTACCACCGGCTGTCGACGGATCGCTCAGGTGGGCACCTTTCGCGTTGTACTTGCCGGCGGCCGAGAACAGGCGGATCGCCCGCTGGTCGTCACTCCGATTACTCGAGGTGCCGCCTCGGCCGAGGCGCGGGCACGTCCCGAACGGGAAGTCGCGGTACGGGATGGCGGCCGAGGAGTAGGGGAATGTCGCGCTGAGGTTCCGCGACATGCCCGGATCGGTCGGGAGCCAGCCGGGATCGGCCTGGAGCCGGTCCCGGACGTGACCGATGGCGCGCGCGAAATCGGCCTTGATGGCGGCCGTCGAACCGCCGGCCGCGCCGCCCGGATGCAGCACGCCGACCACCTTCACCCGGTTCGGGATCGAACCGAGCGAGGCGTTGTGCAGGGCGTCCGGCTGGGCATTGCCGCCGTGGGCCTCGATCCACGTCGCGACGGACTCCTTGGCGGCCCGACCGACCGCGATGACGAGACGGACGTCGCCGTCGACCACGGCCTTGTCCAGGATCCGGTTGCGGTGCTTGACGACGGGGGACCGGGGATCCTGCGCCAGCGGGACCAGGTCCTGGGTGTACTGGCCGAAGATCGGGTAGACGAAGGAGTTCAGGAACAGGTAGGACCGATCAAGGCCCAGGAAGCGCAGCAGGTGCTGCATCCGCGCGCCCGTGCCACCGGTGAACGAGCGGTGCGAGAGCGACTCGTCCTGGGCGCCTTCCTGGCCGACGACGACAACCTTGGCGGATCCGTCGAGTCGACCCCGGAAGAACATCGGTCCGTGGTGCCACCGAAACGCCTCACGCCCCACCACCTCCAGGCCCAGCCCGCGGTAGTTGGGCGTCTCGGCGAAGAGCTCCGCCCAGCCGCTCGCGCTTGACGGGCCTGGATCGTGCTCCCAGGGATTCCCACGGACGTCCGCCATGATGCCGCCTCCTCAGTACCTCCATCCTGCAGGCGTAGTGTCTCGCGAACGTCTCCGCAGGGACCCGCCGATGGCGAAACGCGGCCGCCCGGCGGGGCGCCGGACGGCCGCGAACCTCAGATGTGGGCGCTCATCGATGCCGCAAGCAGCACCACGAGCACCACCCCGAGGTTGATGGCCGCATGCACGAGCATTCGCACACGCGGGGAGCTCTGGACCTCCACGGCCCACCTCCGATCGGCAGCCCGGCTACCTGCTTGAGGCCCGTGGCTTTGCGTCCCCGCCTCGCGACGGGTTTGCCATTTCGGCCGGTCCGACGCCGGGGAAGGCGTGTTGACCGACGTCAACAGGGTACGGGCGCACCACCCGGCTCCGCGAGAGGCCTACTTGGGCCATGACCGCCCCGGTACCTACGCCGGATCGGGCGACGGCGACGGGCCGTTCAAGTGGCGATCGAGGAACGCCAGCGTGTCCGCGAGGGCCTTGCGAAGCTGCGGGTCGTCGGGCCGTTCCACCGCCCGGGCCAGGACCGAGTGCATCCGGCGCTCGTCGGTCTCGATCTCCTGGCGTTCGGCGTCCGGGAACTCGTTGCCGATCAGGTCGAATCGCTTCCTCGGCGAGATCCGGTCGCGACTGAAGCGCATCGCCCGGACGCAGCTCCCGGCCCCGACCCGCTCGTGGATGACCCGAAGGTCGGCCTTCGAGACGCCCAGGTCCGAGCCTCGGAACGGGAGCAGGAACGGCAGCGCGGGTTGGCTCATGACCGCCGCCCGGACGTGCGGATTCGTGATCGTGCCGAGCGCGAACCCGCCCGAGAAGCACATCCCGATGACCCCGACCGGCCGGTCGCCGGTCGAGCGAGCCTCCTCGTCGGCGAGTGCGCGCAGCCACTCGACGATCGCGCCCGTGCGTCCCGCCGACAGCGCCGAGAGCTCCCGGGCGACGCACAGCTTGACCATGCTCGCGACCTGGTGACGCATGCCACCCCCGGTCCACGCGGCGTCGAGCAGGATCGGCAGCACGATCCGGTAGCCGTGGGGGATGAGCTCGTCGGCGATGGCGAAGGTCGAGGCCGAGAGCCCCGGCGATTCGTGGATGAGGATGACGGTCGGGCCCGGCGCGTCCCGCCGGATGACCCGTCTCGTCAGCGACCCGAGCGAGGTGGCGGCCTCGAAGCTGCCCGACACGTAGCCATCGGGGACGGCGACCGCGTCCATCGAACCGCCGTCAGCCGAGTTCGAGCCCGGCGGCCCGGGCGTCCTCGACGAGCGCCTCGAGGGCCTCATCGGTCGTGGCGGACGAGCGGACGAGGCCCATCACCCGATCGACGCCCAGCTCGCGGTAGCCGGCCAGGCGATCGACCCGGGCGCTGCCGGCATCGCTGATGTGCTCGGTCCACATGTGGACCGAGATCGCGAGCGTGGCCGGGTCGCGGCCGATCTCCTCGCACCGGCTTCGGATCACGGGGAGTGCCTCGTCGACCTCGGCCGGCGTCATCCCATCGAGGTTCAGTTCGTCGGCGAGGCGCGCGGCGAGCCGCCACGTCACGTTCGGCCCGTTGCCACCCACCATGATCGGCACGCGCGGTTGCTGGATCGGCTTGGGGATGTTGCGCGCGTCGCGGACCGAGGAGTACTGGCCATCGAACGTCGCGTGCTGGTGCTTGTCGCCCGCCAGCATCGCGGCGATGACCTCGAGGTCGTCGCGGAGCCGTGCCAGCCGCTCCTTCGTCTCTGGGAAGCCGTAGCCGTAGGCCAGCCACTCGTCGCGCTTCCAGCCGGCGCCGATCCCGAGCTCCATCCGCCCACCGCTGATGGAATCCATCGTCGAGATCATCTTGGCGGTCAGCGCCGGGTTGCGGAACGCCGTGCAGATGACGATGTGGCCCAGCCGGACACGCGTCGTCAGCGCCGCGAGCGCCGAGAGCGAGGTGAACGATTCGAAGGTGATCTCGTCGGTCGGACGAGGGACGGTGTGGAAATGGTCGAACAGCCAGATCGCGTCGAACCCGAGGGCATCGGCCTGCTTCGCCACCTCCGTCGTCCGGCGCCACGCATCGAGCGGCTGCCAGCCGTCGTATTCGCCGACCCAGCCCTGGGGGACGATCGCCCCGATCTTCATCGACCAGCCTCCGTCTCGTTGAGCTGCACCACCGTCTCGCCGCCGAACGCCATCGGGTCGCCCACCTGGTACGCGTCGGCGATCTTGTTCCAGGCCTCGAATCCGGGGTGGGCGTCGTGCGCATGGTGGCCCTCGCCCGTGGCGAAGATCGCCACGATGAGGTACTGGGTCGCGCCATCGACGGGTTTCGAGGAGATGTCCATCCGGTTCAGCGTCGCGCCGACGAGCTGGCCGCGGGCTTCGAGGTCCTTCCAGACCGGCAGCTCGTGCTCGCGGAAGCCGGCCTCGAACTCGTTGACCCGATCCTGGCCGACGCTCAGGACGACCGCCACCGTTTCCATGTCACACCTCCCGCGCCATCATCTGGCATCGCGAGATCCCGCATCGCCGCTCACGGACGAAGGTCGACCTCCACCTCGCGCCAGAAGGTGACCTTGCTGCGCAGGGTCTGGGTGGTCGAGAGGTCCGACTCCGCCTCGAGGGCGTCCATGAGTTTCCCTCGAGGCACCTCGGTGCCCCGACTGGCCTTGCCATGCTTGCCGCCGAGCGTCGAGATGACGCTCTTCAGGCGGCCAAGCGCCTTCGGTGGGAGCCGCCCGCTGAAGCCGAACCACAGCGTCTTGGGCGTCCCGTTCAGGCCGCCATGGTGGCCCACCTTGTAGAGGGTGACGTCCCGCAGTTCCTCCCGGATGGCAGGGGCATTGGGGGCCTGGAAGAGGGCGTACCGCCAGTTCTCGACCTGCGCGTCGCCCGGGAACAGCAGCTTCTTGCCCTCGATGTCGAAGAGCAGGATCAGGCTGGTGTTGTTCAGGGCGTCGTCGACGCTGCGGACGATGGCCAGGAGCTCCTCGGCGCTCATCCGGTCGATCTGCGGGACGACCCATTTGGCGACCTGCGGGATCTCGGCGGACTGCCTCGCGTGCGGGAAGAGCGGTTCGGTGGCGTCGGAGCCCGAGCGTCGGGACATGGTCGCCGCGAGATGCCAGTACTCGGTCGCGTCTTTGCTGGCCAGGCTGGCGATCCCCGGCGCCTGCTCGAGCGTGGGCGGCCCGAGGACCTTGATCGACACGCCCGGCAGCACCGAGGCGATGGGCAGTCGAGTCCCGAAGGACGCGTACACCCGTCGCTGGCCCAGGGACATGAGGTTGCGGACCGCTCCCGCGTTCCTGATGTTCGTTTCGCCAAGAAAGCGGATCTCGTCACCGAGGGTCCTGGGGGCGTGGCCGGTCGCCTGCAGGGTGGCGGCCCGGGTCACCACGCGCCGCGCGACGGTGTGCATGTCCCGCATCGAGACGGCGGCCGCCCGTCGTCGCGCCGCAAGGGCATGCGTCCGCGGACTCGACCCCTCCGGGGCTGTGGCCTCCGGATCGATGTCGGGATCCTCGGTCCACGGCTGCACCACGAGGTCCGGGCCCAGGTCGGCGATGATCCGTCCGCTGGCGCCATCGAAGCCGGACATGTGGTCCGCATGGCGGTGGGTCACGACCACCATGTCGAGCTTGCCCTCGCAGTGGAGCGCGATCTGCTTGGCGACCGCCACCAGCGACGCCGGCCCCAGGGTCGGCAGCCGGGTCGACCCGAAGTCGATGAGCACGTGCTTCTTCGTCTTGTCCGGATAGCCGAACTGGAGGAGGAAACAGTCGCCGAAACCGACGTTGTAGGCGTAGACCTTCAGGCTGGTCGGCGGGCTCACGTCCACGCCTCCTCGCGGTTCGACGGGATCGCCTGCTGCAGGCGGCGCGTGCCCAGACTGCTGTCGACGAGGCGGGCGCGGTGGAGCGAGGGCAAGGCCTTGGCCAACGACGCGCCGACGTCGAGGAACCCGTTCTCCCAGAGGTAGTCGAGACGTCGCTGCGCCCGGGCCCGGCGCGAGGCGCTCTGGCGCTCCTTGCGACTCGGGACGGGGTTGTAGATCGCGTACTTCATGTCGCCGTACTCGTCGAGGATCAGGGTCGAGCCACCGCGCAGGACCACGTCCTGGTCGTCGGCCATCCCCTCCGGCTTCCGGAGGTGGTACTGCTCGAGCGCGGACGCGGGGATCTTGAGGTACTGCGTGACTTCCACGACGGTCTCGCGGATGTGGAACCCGTCCTCGGGCGAGACGCGGAAGGCGGGACGCACGCTGGCGACGCGCGTGAAGGCCTCGGGATCGAGTTGGAGGGGCTTCCGGTTGGCCCAGACGAGGCGGAAGGCCTCGGTCGCATCGTCCTGCAGGCTCGCGAGGTGGGTCCCGAACCGCCCGAGCCGGGTCCTGGGTGGCTCCCAGGTCCCGTCGGGGGTCTCGGCGGCGGGCGTGATGCCGAACGCCGCGAACGACTTCTGGAGCCGATCCCGAAGGCGATAGCGTGAGTCGTCGCTGCGGACCTCGCGATCCGCCGTCAGGAGCGCACTCAGGTAGTCCCCGAACTCGATGTGTTCGGGCGGCGTGTAGTCGATCGCGCGGATCGCCATCGTCAGGAGGATCTCGGCGATGGTCGCGCCCTCCTCCGCCACGCGATCGCGGCTCACGTACCGGGTCTCGGGACTGAGTCCATCGACGACCCGCGCCACCCAGGCGTCCAGGAACGCGTTCAGCACGGCCGCCACGAGCACCTCGCCGCGGCGATGTGGCTCCTCGAACTCGAACTGGTCGAGCAGGTCCTTGGCCGGCTTGATCAGCACCGAGCGGCGCAGCGCGTTCACGCGAGCCTCCGGGGCGTCGCCCCGCAGCTCGTCGGCCAGCCCGAACAGGACCGTCTTCGAGAGCCGCTCACGGCTGACCGCGTCACGTTCGAGCATCCCGGCCGGCGGTCGGTTCCGAAGGCTCCCGTCCGGTCGGCCGGGAATCTCGTCCACGAACGGGATCAGGATCTCCTTCAGCGCGAAGACCGACATCAGCGCGACGATGTCGGCGAGTCCTTCGTGGAGCGCCGCCTGGTCCGGTGAGGACGGATGCGTGAACCCGTCCCGCAGCCCGTCGAGGAGGGCGTGGGTCGTCTCGTGCACGATGATGTCGTGCGAGAGCCCGAAGAACGTGGGCGCATGGGGGGAGCGGACGTACCCGAAGACGAGCGACTCGGAGTCCTCGGAGTAATAGGCATTCGCCTGCTCGAAGGCATGCGGTACCACCTTGAGCTGCGGACCGCCGGTGCCCCACGCCACGCGCCGCCCGAGCGCGAATTCGAACCGGTGGAGCGTGTGCATCACGAGCGCGTAGGCGTTCCTGGCATGGAACACCGGATCGCCGAGGATCTGACTCGACGACGGCGCCGCGATCTCCTCGGCCGCCCCCATCTCCGCCGGTGCGTACATCGTCTGGCTCGACGCGTCGTAGTCGACGACGTGGACCGCGTAGCCCATCGGACCGAGCTCGAGATCCTCGTACGGGATCGTGATCCAGGCGGTCACGATCTCGCCGTTCCGCCGGACGCTAGGATCCTGCGCGACGATCTCGACCCGCCGCATCACCGTGGTGCCCATGCAAACCCGCTCCGCTCACGAGACGACCCTGAGACATCCAGAGGGTAGACTCCCGCCGTTTCCACGATCTCGCAGGCGTGCCGGAGGGTCGACGTGGCCACGAAGAACCTTGTCTACGTCCACGGGGCAGGTAAGCAGATCCCCGCCGCCGACCTCAAGAAGCAACTGGACCAGATCCTGTTCGGCGGTCCGCTCGCCACTTCCCGCCTCGCCTACTACTCCGATGTTCGCTGGCCGCCCGTTGGCAGCGGGATGGCCGTCAAAGGCGGTGGGACTGGTCGTGCTCGTCGCGTTGCTGCAGTGAATCACGCGTCCGTCCACACCGTCAGCCCGGACGAGGCGGCCGAGATGGTCGTCAACGCCACACTCACCGCGCGCGGCCAGCTCCTCGGCGCGACGTCATCGAGTGACCGCAAGGAGGCGAAGGCCCTCGCGAAGGCGTTCTACCAGCACGCCGACCAGGTCGCGCGCCGGTCTTCGGTGCATGCGCTCGGGATCGGGTTCTTCGATCCGATCTTCCGGTTGGTCGTCGGCACCTTCGCGAGCGACGTGATCGACTACCTCTTCGGGCCGCCCAAGGCCGCGATGCAGGTGCCAGTTCGCAAGGCCCTGATGGAGGGGCCGAAACCGGACGTCGTCGTCGCGCACAGCCTCGGCACGATCATCGCCTATGACGTCCTGTCCGAGCCGGGCATGAAGGACCGACGACCAACGGTCCTCGTGACCCTTGGTTGCCCTCTCGGGATCGACAACGTCCAGGACCGGTTGCGCGATGGCGCGGGCCGACCCAACCCGATCCCGGCCGGCATCACGGAGTGGACCAACTTCGCCGATCGCTTCGATCCCGTGGCGATCGAGGCGACGCTTCGCGATGAGTTCAAACCGAGCAACCTCATCGAGGACGAGGCGGTCAACAACCAGGCCAAGAACAACCACGACCTGAACGGGTACCTCACGATCGGCGTCGTGCGGTCGCTGATCCAACAAGCGGTCGGGGCGCCGTAGGCCCGACCCGACGTCCCTCGCCCGGAACGCCGGGTCATCCTGCGGTCGCGGTCGGCGGTCCATCTCAGGGAGGATGTGGCGGCCTCGACCGACCCGTAGGCTAGGCCCGTGATCACCAGGATCCGGGCAAGCCTGACGGCGAACCCGTTGCTCATCGACGCGATCATCGCGCTGAGCCTGTCGGCCCTGTCCCGTGTGACAGTCGTGGGTGGGGCAAGGAACGTCGGTGGGCGCGACCCGCTCAGTATCGGCCTGCTCCTCCTTCTCCTGCCCTGGGCGATGGGCCTGGCGACCGGAGCGGGACGCCCGGCCCCCGGCCGGGCGTCGTGCTGTCTGGTGCCCCCCCTCAGCTTCCGAGGCGCTGCCAATCGATGGGCGTCTCGGCGGCCCACGTGATCTCGCGGTCCGGACCGCCGTTCGGGTCGAGAAGGATCGGATTCCGGCCCATGTCCGCGCCGAACACGATGAGGAAGGACTTGCCGTCCGGGGACCAGTAGCCGGAGCTGTTGACGTCGCCGCCGATCTCGGGGCCGATCGTCCTGACGACTCCGTCGTCGAGACCCAGGATCGCCGCGCGATACGTGTTCGACGCTGGGTCGTACCGCCCGAACGCCAAACGAGTGCCATCCGGAGACCAGGTCGGCAATCCGTCCCAGAAGGCGCCCTCGGTGCCACCGATGGCATGGGCGCCTGACCCATCGGCGTTCATCACGAAGATCTGCGACGTGGCTCCTGACTCGGACGCATCCTGGTAGGCGATCTGCCGCCCATCGGGCGACCACACCGAGCCATGGAGGTCGTCGGCGGCGTTCTCGTGCGGCGGGATCACGGCATGCCGGTTCGAACCATCCTCGTCCATGACGAAGAGGCCGACGCTCATCCCGGACACCCCGCGGAACATCACGTGGCGGCCGTCGGGTGGCTGGAACACGGGCGACTCGATGGTCAATCCACCCGTGTCGACGATCACCGCGGGGCCTCGGCGCGTCGCGTCGAAGATCACGTAGTTCGGCTCGGCGCCGCCCATGATCAACACGACCGACCGCGAATCCGGCGCCCACCCCCAGGTGGTCGGCGGCTCGTCGAGCGGGACGTCCGTGATGACCAGCTGACCGGTCCCGTCGGTGCGCGCGACGATGATGTCGGCAGGGCCGTTGGCGGTCGCGTCGATCCCGCGCAGGAAGCCGATCTTCGTTCCGTCCGGTGAGTATCCGGCTCGGAAGTCGTATTCCGGGCCGTCGATGATCGGCGTCCGCACGCCGGTCAGCGTGTCGGCGGCAAAGATGTCGCCATCGGCCGAGAAGCTGATCGTGCCGTTCAGCGCGATCCCGAACGGGAACGGCAGACGTGGGCCGGATCCGACGCCGGCCATGATCGCGACGGCGATGAGCGCGATGATCAGGAGCATCGCCACGGCCAGGACCCGCCACCGTGTCGGGATGAACGGCGACCTGACGACCGGGACGTCGATGAAGAACCACCTTTCGATGAAGACCCAAGCGGGACGCTGACGCGTGTGAGCGGTCCGTTCGAGGAGGCGTTCGGTGTAGGCGGGCGTGCCACCTGAGCCGAGGTCGGCCAGGACCGTGGGCAGCGCTCGCTCGAGGCGCGGATCGAGCGTCATCGGACGGTCCCCCCGACGATCGCCGGTGGCGCCCCTTCCGCGAGGTCCGAGCGCATCTCACCCAGGGCGCGATGGAGTCTGGACTTCACCGTGCCGACGGGGATCACGAGCGTGCTCGCGACGTCGGTCAGCGGGAGGCCGAGGTAGTAGTGGAGGACGACGATCGCCCGGCCGTGTTCGTCGAGGCGTTTCAGCATGCCGTCGATGAGCTCGCGGTCGGCCATCGTGACCGTCGAATCGGCTTCCGACGGCGAATGGAGCGGGGTGATCTCGACCTCGATCGGCCGGCGCTTCCGTCGACGGACCTCGTCGATACAGGCGTTGACGGTCAGCCGGTAGAGCCAACCGTCGAACTTGTTCGGGTCGCGGAGTTTGCGGAGGTCCTTCCAGGCCCTGACGAGGGCCTCCTGCACGGCGTCGCTGGCGAGGTCCGGGTCGCGAAGGATGAGGCGAGCTGCCGTGTCCAGCCGTCCGATCGACTCGCGAACGAGCTGCGCGAAGGCGTCATGCTCGCCCTGCCTCGCTCGTTCGACGAGAGATCGTTGGTCCATCGGGGTCCGCCTCGGGTGAAGCGCGATCGGTTGGATCGTCGCTACAACATATGGCGTTGGACAACCCCTCAGCGGTTCTTGGGCTGACGCGGGGCGGCGTGCCGGACCGTTGTCAGGCCCGACCAAGAACCGCATTCGTCGTGCCGCCGTCGTTCTAGGACAGGCGTCTGCCGACCTCCGGTCGATGCGCCTTTCCAGGAGGCAACGACATGGAAGTCACCACGACCGGGTCCGGGACGGGTCGCCGGCCGATGCGATGGGGTCGGGGACTCGGGGCGATCGTCGTCATCGGATTGGTGTTGTTCGGATCCGTCGCGTCCGCGACCGCGTCCCACCGACACACCCTACGGGTCATCGGACACGCGACGGACTACACGACGACGCAGGCGGACCCGACCGGGAACGTGTTCGCTCCCGGTGACGAGAACTTCCTGGGCGGGACCCTGCTTCGCTACGCCAGCCCGCACGACGAGATCGGGACCGCCGCGCTGCATTGTGCGGCGACCGGGGCCGGCGGATCGGGGCTGCTCTGCGATGCCGGGTTCACCCTTCCGGGCGGCATGATCATGACCCAGGCCCTCTTCGGCGTGACGACGGACTGGGTCGCGCCCACCCGCAAACTCGCCATCACGGGCGGGACGGGCAAGTATCGACACGCCCGAGGCGAGCTCATCGTTTCGTCCCTTCCCTCCGGCGACGAGACGTTCACCTTCGTCTTCGACTGAGCCATTAGCGTCGCCATCGCGTCCGAGGTCGCCGCCTCGATCACGGAAGCGCCCGGCCGTTTTGACCGGGCGCTTCGTCGTTGCCGCGCTATGGTTTCGGGGTGTTCGACTTCCTCCAGCGGGATCAGCCCGGCCAGGCCGCCGTGTTCTTCCCCGGCTCGGCACCGCCGCCGGCCGACGCGTTCCTCCGCCTCCGCGACCTCGGATACGCCCTGACCGAGCGGCGGGCCGACGACGTCCTCTGGGGGCTGCATCTGGAGCACCCGGTCCTGGGGTCCGCCGACCTCTGGTGCGACCGCGACGCTCCCCCGATCGACGACTTCATCCGCTTCGCCAACAACCTGACGGATGCCGAGCGGGCGGGCGCGGCCGGCTCGTCGTCGAGTGTCGGGCTCCGCGTCCCGGCGAACCGGCGGCAGGTCCTGCGCGACCGCAAGACGATGCTGCGGATCGCTCGCGACGTCATGGGTGACGACGGCGTCATGGTGCTGGACGTCGCCTCGGAGCTGCCGTGGTCTCGCGCGTCGCTGGCGGACGAGCTCGCCCACGATGCCGCCCTCGATATCGAGGCCCTCTACTGCCTGCATGCCGTGACCACGGACGAGCCCGGCGACCATGACGCCCACTGGCTGCACTCGCACGGGCTCGCGGAGCTCGGTCGCTTCGACCTCGACATCGTCGGACCGCATCCGGACTTCGTGGCGAACTGTTCTGACCCGATCCGGGCGATCGCCACGATGGTCCTCGAGGGTGACGTGGCCGCTGACCAGTCGAGCTTCACGTTCGGCCACCCGGGCGGCGGCGCGCGGCTCGTCTCGGCCACGACCTTCATGCGCGATGCCGATCCGGCGATGGCCGCCCTGCGCGATGCCGATCACCACGACGACCATCGCTCGGTCCTGTGCGAGCCCGCCGGGCGCAAGTTGCTCGGGTTCGGTCGGGGCGACCGGCCGGAGCCGCTGCACCTCGCCCGCCAGTCGCCGCCGGACCAGTTCGTCGTCTACTTCCCGACCACGACGACCACCCTGATGGCCGAACGGGCCCTGGCCACGATCGGCGTCCTGCGCGCCTCGATGTTGGAGTTCGCGGAGTTCGAACCGGTCGCGATCGTCAAGCTGGGCTACCCGACCGCCGACGAGGGCCGCGAGCACCTGTGGTTCACGGTCCACGCCATCGGCGAATCCACGATCGATGCGACACTCGAGAGCCGTCCGTTCGCGGTCGACCTCCAGCCGGGCGAGCGCGCCGAGCGACCGCTTGAGTACCTCACGGACTGGATGTTGATGACGCCCGCCGGACCGATCACCCCGCGCTCGATGATCGGCGCCCGCCAGCTGCGCGAGCACGCCGACGAGATCCGGGCCGCGATGGCCGCCGATCGTCAGGACTCCTGACGCCGTTCCACGCGACCTTCCCCGAGGAGGAGCCTGATGGATTGGACCCTGGAAGTCGTGCTCATGCCCGTCAGCGACATCGATGCGTCGGTGGCGTTCTACCGCGACAAGGTCGGCTTCCACCTCGACCACGACACGACCAACGAGTTCATGCACGTCGTGCAGCTGACGCCCCGCGGTTCGGGCTGCTCGATCGTCATCGGCGACCTGCCGGCCCAGCGCGAGATGGCCCCGGGCTCGATGCGCGGCCTGCAGCTGGTCGTCGCCGATGCCCAGGCGGCCCGGCAGGAACTGCTGGATCGCGGCGTCGAGGTCGGCGAGATCACGGTCCTCGACGAGCGCGACGGCGGCACGTTCTTCGGCTTCAGCGATCCGGATGGCAACACGTGGACCGTGCAGCAGCTCAAGGTCCGCGGCGAGAAGCCGCTGATCCCGCTGGACCATCGCGAGCGCTACGGCGAGGGCGTCGAGCTCTGATCACAGCCACACGAGGGCGACGGTTCCCAGCAGGATGGCTGCGAGACCGAGGCTGACGAGGCGTCGGCGACGCGCGGTCGTGATGAACTGGCGAAGGACCTCGCCCGCGCCGGCCCAAAACACGGCCGTCGGGATGATGACCGCCATCATCGTCAGGGCCACGACGGCGCTGCCGAGGGCCGGCGGCAGCTCCGTGAGCCGGAACGTCGTGACGGCGCCGAGGGCGAAGAACCAGGCCTTGGGATTGAGCAACTGGAAGCCGGCCGCCTCGAACACGCGGAAGGGTCGCGCCACCGACGACCGCTCCGGCGTGCCCGCCCGCGCGACCTGGTAGGCGAGGAACACGAGGTAGCCCGAGCCGGCCAGCTTCATGGCGATCGCGAGACCCGGGACCGCCGAGATGATCGCGCCGGCCCCGAATGATGTCGTCAGCGCCATCGAGCCGATGCCGACCGCCGTGCCCACGACATGGGGCACCGTGCGGCGCAGTCCGAAGGCCGCGCCCGACGCCCAGAGCAGGACGTTGTTCGGTCCTGGGGTGACCGAACTCACGAACGAGAACGCGACGAGCGCGAGCAGCTGGTCCACGCGACGACCGTAGGCTGGGCCGTCGCCGAGGTCTTGTACGATCGTGCGATGGGAGCGTCCGAGGGCGTCGAGTCCGTTCGCGCATGGAAGCCGGCCGTGCCCGGCGTGCGCGAAGTCCTCCAGGCGCGGTTCACCGATCACGCGTACCCGCCCCATACGCACGACACGTGGACCCTCTTCCTGGTGGACGACGGCGTCGTCCGGTACGACCTCGGCCGCCACGCCCGGGGCGCTGAGACGACGACCGTCTCGCTCCTGCCACCACATGTCGTCCACGACGGGCGACCGGGACGCTCGGGCGGCTACCGCAAGCGGGCGATCTACCTCGAACCGGAGGCCGTCGGTGAGGACCTCATCGGCAGGGCGGTCGACCAACCGGCGATCCCGGACACGGACCTGCGCGATCGGGTGTCGCGGCTCAGCGACGCGCTCGGCTGCGCCGACGACGCCTTCGAGGCCGAGACGCGCCTCGCGTTCGTGGTCGAGCGGATCCGCGCCGCGTACGGGGCGGTCCAGGTCGCCTCGGATGACGGCCCGAAAGACCTCGTCGAGGCGTTTCGCGCCCACCTCGACGACCGGCTGTTCGCGTCCGTCACCGTGTCCGGGGCCGCCGCCGAGCTTGGGGCCAGCCCGACCCGGCTCACGCGGGCGTTCGTCGCTGCGTTCGGCATCACGCCGCACGCCTACGTCATCGCCAGGCGACTGGACGCTGCCCGAGATCGCATCCTCGAGGGCCAGTCGTTAGCGGCGGTGGCGGCCGACGTCGGCTTCTTCGATCAGGCCCACCTGACGCGCCGCTTCAAGCGGTTCCTGGGCGTGACGCCCGGACGGTTCGCCGCCTCCGCGCCATCGGGCTCGCCACTCAGCCCGTGACCCGCAGGACCACGACATCGGTGGCCTGCTCCTTGCCCTTGAGGTCGAGATGCCGACGCTCAAGTGAGTCGTCGAGACCGGCAGCGGATGCCGCCTCGGTCGTTACCAGGATCTCGCCGGCCGACGCGACCGCGGCCAATCGTGCGGTCGTGTTGACCGCATCGCCGACGGCGGTCAGCTCGACGTGTGATCCCTGCCCGATGGCGCCGAACCACGCCAGTGCCGTATGGACGCCGGCGCCGACCGGCACCCACGGACCATCTCGGTCCATGTGCCCGGTCGCGCGCAGGAGGTCCTGGGCGGCGGCGACACCTTCTCGCGCGTGACGCTCGCCGCTCAGGAGCGGGAAGAACAGGGCCACGAGCTCGTCACCGACGAACTTGTCGACTGTGCCGTCGTGCCCGAAGACCACAGATGAGGCGACGGTGTAGAACCGGTCCAGGAGCTGACGGAATCGATCGGATGACATTCCCTCGGCAAGGGACGTCGACCCACGGATGTCCGCGAAGAGCATGGTGCATTCGACCTCCGCTCCTCCGTGGTGCGTGGTCACGAACTTGAAGCACGAGTTGCACATGGTCGGATTGCTGCTCGATGGGTCTCGTCCCAACATCCGCATGACCGGCGCGCCCATCCCATCGAACGGAGCCGCACACAGGCGGCAGCGTGGTCCGTGCGGGATCCGTTTGAAGACGCGCCTGGAACGACGCTCTCGCGAGTCCCCTCGCGTGAGGAAGTCGCGCCAGAACTCCTCGCCCTCGGTGCCGGATGCCTGGTCGATGGTCATGGCTTCGGGCCGCTCCGTGGTCACTCGATCCGAACATTGTGCGCTTCGTCGAGCGAGGTGCCGAAGCCGGAGCCAGTGGCCATCGCCGCGGCCGGGGTCGGATGGGACGCTCGTGGCCGTCGCGCGGCGAGCCATCGAAACGCGGCGGAGACGTCGTCGCGTCAGAATCGGGTCGTGAGGGAACGCCGCCTTGATACGGTCGGGCTCCGGTTGTGGGGCCGTCAGCTCGACGACGCCCAGTTCAGCCGGGCGTTCTCGGCATTAGGCGCGCTGCTGGCGGCGTCCAAGGCTCGCGACGCCACGGCGTTCCAGGGCTGGGCGGCACACATCGACATCGCGGCGGCGTTGTCGCGTCTCATCGCCCCGCGCGCCGATGGGCGCCGGCGTATCGCGTGGACGATCAGCCCGGTCGTCGATGCCAAGGGCAAGGTCGACGAGATCCAGCAGCTCGGCCTGGATCCTGCCGCGCTCGCCGACGCCTGGGCCGCCGCGCTCGCGCCGTTGCCCGGCTGGGATCCACGTGGCGCCCCGTCATTCGAGGTCCGAGCGGCGAACTTCGACCTGGCCTCCCACGCACAGATCGGCGAGTGGCTGGGGCCGAGGGGCGCGCTCACCGCGTCGGTCGTCGCTGACCCGGACCTGGGCGCGGGGTACCCATTCGAATGGCCGATCCGCGTCGCCATCGTGCCGGGCACGGGCTCGGAGGGCCTCCTCGATCGACTCCGGGCATTCGCGCAGACTCAGCATGGGTGGGCGCTGGACCTCATCGACTTCGTCACGCCGGAGATGCCCCTTGACGCGTGCAGCATCCTGTTGGCGCCTTGGTCGCTGAGGGAAGCCGTGGAATGGCTCGCGATCGGGCCGCAACGGTTCGACGCGGCAAGCCTCATCGCGCTTGACGGGCTGGATTTCACGAGCAACCTGTCGGTCGGTGACGTTCGTCGCGAGCTCGCCGAGTCGGCGAACCCCTCGGTCGTCGGCGTCGTCGAGGTGCCGGAGGGCGAGCGCGACCGATGGTTCGTCGATCTCATCCGCGAGCTGTCGCATGACCACACGCTCGACCATGCGCTCCGGTTGGCGACCGCAAGCGGCCCGGTCCCGCTGGTCATCGCGAACCCGGGTGAGATCACGCGGATGAGCGTCCGCGAGGCCGCAGTCATCGCAGTCAACTCGCTGGAGCGGTTCGACGGCGACCTCGTCGAACTGCCCCCGCTCCCGCCTGGATCCTTCCCGATGGGCCCAGGTCGCTATCCACGAACCGAGGTCATCCGGCTGTTCCAGGATCCCCAGGCATTCGGGCAGGAGAGTCGTGGGGCGACCGCCGTCAGCATTCTGAGCCAGGTTCATTGGGATTACGAAGCCGGTGGGGCAGGCGTCACGGAGCCGGAGCCGGTCGATGGCTCGGAGACCGACGGACGAGGTGCCGGACCGGAACCGGGACCGGAGCCGCCCGATCGCGCAACGACGGCGAAGCCACCGCCTGCCGGGAAGCCGCCCGAGCCGCCGGCCCGATATCTCCAGGCCCAGGTGCGCCGACGACCGCCGACGAAACCGACGACGCAACCGACGCTGGTCCGAGGCCCGCTCGACCCCCTCGCGACGTACCTCCTCGATGTGCACGTCGGCCCACCGCGACGTGGCTGGCAGCGGGGCGAGATCCCGTTGCCACCGGATGCCCTGCCGGAGGACGGGAAGCGGCACAAGCTCAGGGTCATCTTCGATCCAGGAGGCCGCGCCAAGCCGATGGTCTCGACGATCGTGCTACCGCCGGCCGGCTCCAGCACCACGTGCCGATTCGAGTTCAGGACGCCCGGTCGGGGCCGCTTCCGCGGCCGGGTCATCGTCCAGTTCCGCAACCGCGTGCTGCAGACGGCCCTCGTCACGGCCGACCTGGCCGGTGATGCCGCCCGACCCGGGACGCTTGCGGGCCTGAAGGTGCGCATCGAGGCGACCCTTCGACCAGGGATGGTCGCGCTGGACAAGCGGCGCGCCTACGATCTCGCGATCGTCCACAACGACGACGACGAGGGCAAACCACGGGCGACGGCGTCGGCGGGGGACTGGGCGGCAACGCTCCGCACTGTCGACATCAAGGACGAGGTCAAGGTCCTCCAGGGCCTCCTGAGCAAGGCCGGCCAGCGACCCGAGGACTACCAGACCCTGCGCTCGCCGGCGACCGTCGACCTGATCTTCGCCCTGGCCATGCACGGCGTCGACATGCGCCAGGGCCTCTTCGCCGGGTCGCCCGATGCGCCGGTCGCGAAGGCCGGAGCCGTTCCGCGGATCCAGGTCCTCGCCGCGAACCCGAATGCCTTCCTGCCGATCGAGTTCCTGTACGACTTCCCGCCCCCGACCCAGGACGCAACGATGTGCCCGAACGCGGAGCAGGCCCTCCTCGACGGGCATTGCGATCCGGCCAAGTTCCATGGTCCCGCAGCGGCCGATGGCGCCATCCCGGTCGTCTGCCCCATCGGGTTCTGGGCGATGAACCGGGTGATCGAGCGGCACGCGAAAGCCGCCGCTCTGCCGAAGCTCAAGGGCGCCGCGGCCGGCCTGCGAAGCATCCCCGTTCCCGGGCGCGACACCCTCGGCGGGCTGTCCACGGCCCTGTTCGCGAACAGTGATCGCGTCCTCGCCCCGGACGCCGACGCCGTGATGGACGCCCTGGCGAAGGCCGCCTCGAAGGGCTCCACCCGGGCGACCACCTGGAACGAGTGGGTCGCGGACATCAAGGCCCGTGGCCCCGACATCCTCGTGCTGCTGGCCCACACGGCGAAGAACGCCCGCGCCAACCAGACCGCGCTCGAGATCGCCAAGGAGGACCAGGTCCCTGCCGGCCGGTTCAGCGAGTCCTACGTCCGATTGGCGGCGCGGGCGACCGGCGAGCCCGACGACCGACCGGGTCCGCTCGTGTTCCTGCTCGGCTGCGAGACCGTCCTCCCCTGGCTCGAGTACCAGACCTTCGTCGTGCGCTTCCAGGAGCGCGAGGCGTCGATCGTGGTCGGCACCGTCGCGACGGTCGCGGCCAGCCACGCGGCGAACGTCGCGGTCAAGCTCGTCGAGGAGCTGGCCGCCCGGACCGGACCGGGCGCCGGCAAGCACCGCGCCGAGGCGTTCGGGGACGTGCTCCTGACCGCCCGTCGCCGGCTGCTGAGCCAGGGCGAGGTCATGGCCCTGTGCCTGACCAGCTACGGCGACGCGGACTGGAAGCTCGCGTAGCGTCCTCACCATGTTCGCCATCGAGATGCTCCCGGCGGCCCAGGGCGACGCGCTGTTGATCGAATACGGCGCCGGGCTAGCGCGCCACCGGATCCTCATCGACGGCGGCCCTTCATCGACGGTCGAGGCTGTCGTGTCACGGATCGAGCGACTCACGCCCGAGGAGCGCCACTTCGAGCTGTTGATCGTCACGCACATCGACACCGACCACATCGGCGGGATCCTCCGGCTCCTCGATGACCCGCCGGCCGGCCTCGTCTTCGACGACGTGTGGTTCAACGGCTGGCCGCAGCTGGAACCGCTCAGCGCCGACCTGCCGCTGGGGCCGATGACCGGGGACGCGATCCTCGGGCCGAAGGACGGCGAGATCCTCGACCGCCTGCTCGAGCTTCACGTCGACGACGTCGTCCGAAACCACAACAAGGCCTTCGATGGCGGGCCCGTGATGGTCCGGGCCAAGGGCCCGCTGCCAAGCCATGTGCTCGGCGGTGGGATGCGGATGACCGTTGCTGGCGCCGGGCCACGCGCGCTCTGCTCAAGCTGCGCCGGGAGTGGGTCGACGTCGTCCGCGAGGCCAACCGGACGGAGGAGGAGGTCCGCCAGATCGTCGACGCGGCCGCGAGGCGAAAGGGGATCGACCTGCCCCTGGGCGACCGCCCCGACGTTCGAAGCCAGGCCACGACGGCCTTCGAATCGGATCGCTCGCCGGCCAACGGGAGCAGCATCGTCGTGCTCGCCGAGTACGACGGGAAGCGCCTGCTCCTGACCGGCGACGGGTTCGCCCCGGCGATCACCGCCGGCCTGGACCGTCTGGGCGGTCAGCCGGGCGGGCGAGTCCCGGTCACGGCCGTCAAGCTGCCCCATCACGGGAGCCGGAACAACACGAGCCTGGCGTTCCTCGAGCGGTTGGACTGCCGTGCGGTTCCTCGTGTCCTCGAGCGGCGCGATCTTCGGTCACCCGGACGTCGAGGCCCTGTCGCGGGTCATCGTCACGAACGGCCCGGACGTCGACCTCGGTTTCTCCTATCGCGCCCCGTCGACCGAGATCTGGGACGACCCGGGCCTTCAGGGCGATCCGGAGTTCCCGTTCACGACGCGCTACCCGGACGTGGCCGAGGAGGGACTCCGGACCGAGCTATGACGCGGTCCGATACGATCGACGTCCAGCGGTCGATCAGGAGCGAGGTGGGGCATGGGTGCGTGGCCGAGCGGCATCAGCGCGATCACGCTATTCGTCGAGGATCTCGTGGCCACGAAGGACTTCTACCAGGAGGTCTTCGGCCTGCCGCTCCACTACGAGGACGAGGCCTCGGCCGTGTTCAACTTCGGCAACACGCTCATCAATCTGCTCAAGGTCGAGGAGGCGCCGGACCTGATCGCGACCGGCGCCGGTCGCGTCACCCGAGGCCGGCTCGCGGTTCCAGTTCACGATCGCTGTCGATGACGTCGACGCCGTGTGCGCGGAGCTGACCGCTCGTGGCGTCGAGCTGCTGAACGGCCCGATGGACCGACCCTGGGGCATCCGGACCGCGGCCTTCCGCGATCCGGCGGGTCACATCTGGGAGATCGCGAAGTAGGGGGAGCCCTACATCTCGATGGCGTTCATCAGCTGAAAGTAGTTGCCGTCGGGGTCCTCGAAGGTCGCGATCTGCGAGCCCGGCGCCGCTTCGAACTCATACGGCTCGGTGACGACGGTCGCCCCGGCGGCCTTGAACTTCTCGAAGTCGCCCTTCACGTCGTCGGTCACGATGTTCCAGATGAGCCGACCCGGGGTGTCGTTCCTGCCCTTGACCTCGGAGTGTGGACCGAGCGTCACGTACCCCGCGCCCAGCTTCCACGCCCAGTACCCATTGCCGGAGTAGGCCGGCTCCCCGAGCAGCTTGGTGTAGTACTCGGCCAGCCGAGCCGGGTCTTCGGACCCGATGAGGATGCTGTTGAAGTCCATCGCGCTCTCCTTTGGGACGGTCGCTCGAATGTCCTCAGCCTACGACGGGGAACGTCGGGATGTCCGGAGCACATGAGTCGCGGCGCCACGGAGTCGTAGGATGGCGCTGTCGTCGAGACGGGCCGTTCACGGCGAGAGGGGACTTGGTTGCAGGGGCGACTGTTGCGCGGACCAACGAAGTACTACGTCGTCGCGCTCGTCGTGGCGCTGGTCGCGGTCGCGCTCTTCGTCGTCGTGCGGGTCAACGACAAGCCGGCGACCGCGACAGACACCTCGACGCCTGGCGCGATCTCGCCCCTCCAGAAGGCCCTCGATGGCATCCGCGATGACGGGACGTGGTCGAAGGAGACCGCGCTCGCCGTCTTCGCCGCGGCCTTCGGGCCGCTGCCCGACGTACCGGTCCCGCCGGTCGACGAGTCGTACCACTCGGGCTCGCTCGCGATCCGGATGGTGTCGGCGAAATGGTCCGAGCTGACCGACGCTCAGAAGCAGGCGATCCGCGACTACATCGGGCCGCCGGCGCCTGACATCCTCCCAGCCGCGTTCCACGGCGCGGCGCTCGATACCTATCTGGACCTGGCCCAGCAAGCGGCCACCGACATCACCGCCCACCTCGGCCGCCCATTGGGCATGCCCATCGCGGTCCTCCACTCACCGGTCGAGCACGGAACCGATTGGGCGTGGGCCTCCGGGCAATGGCACGGCGGCCCACTCCCGGATTCGTGTCTCGTCTCGATCCCGCCGTCGACGGAGAAGGACGCGTCACGTGGGCCATACATGCGGTGGATCCTCCTCCACGAGGTCTTCCACTGCTTCCAGCACTCCCTCATGGACGCCAAGACGGCGAACAACGTGCCGCCATGGGTCAGCGACGGCGAGGCGAACTGGGTCGCGGAGGCCATCACCGGCGGGGCGGGTGAGCCCCCGCCCGTCGCCGCCCAATGGGACAGCTACATCACCGTTCCCGGCAAGAAGCTCTATGCGCGCGCCTATGACGCCATGGGGTTCTTCGCGCAGCTGGCGCAGGTCGGGATCGATCCGTGGACCGTCCTCGACGCGACGGTCATGGCCTCTGCGAAGGGCAGCGATGCTGCATTCGAGGCCTCGGGGGCGAACACGCCCACCTTCCTCGACCGCTGGGGCTCGAGCTGGTACCGGGACGGCCGATCGAACGCGGCCTGGGCCATGTCGTCGGGATACGGCATCCCGGGTCTGAGCCACTACGCCACGCCGGGTCAGATCCACCTCATCGACGGCGGGTCGGCCTCGATCTCGGCCACCCCGCTCACTGCCACGATCTCCAACCTGAACACGACCGCGTTCATCACCCGCGTCGAGGTGCTCAGCGGCACGGGTCGCGTCGGCGAGAGGAGGGCCGGCGGCCTCGACAAGGTCGTCCGGTCCTCGACGCTCGACCTCTGCACGACGGTGGATGGCAACTGCACCTGCCCGGAGGGGACGATCGCCACCAGCTCCGCGCCGCAGGTCGCGCCACAGGACCTGCGCCTCGCCGCCATGGGCGAGGAGCACACGACGAGCGTCATGAACGTGCGCGGGATCTCGCGGAGCGAGTGGTGCAGCCCCAAGTCCGCGTGTCCCTCGAACTGCGGCGGCAGCAACGGCGACCCTCACCTGCTCACGGTCGACGGGGTGCGGTACGACCTCCAGTCCGCCGGCGAGTACGTCCTGCTCCGATCCGCCGACGGCGCGACCGAGGTCCAGGCCCGTCAGGAGCGCCCCAGCGAAGGAGAGAACGCGACGATCGACACCGCGATCGCCGTTCGGGTCAACGGCCATCGCGTCGGCTTCTATGTCAGGGAGGCGGGCGCGCCCGAGGTCCGTGTCGATGGAGCAACCGTCGACCCGGGCGGCGTCGGTTCGGCCGACCTTGGAACGGGCGCGAGTCTGACGGCGTACCAGCGCGGCTACCAGCTCGATCTCGCGGACGGGACCAAGGTGTGGGTCGTGTCCGTCGGCCGGTGGGGGATCAACCTGCTGGTACAGCCGTCGGCGGACCTGCGGGCGTCCGGCGTCGGGTTGATCGCGCGGATCCCCGAGGGAGGTGGCCTCCAGCTTCCGGCGCTGCCCGACGGGACGAGACTCCCGATCCCGATCAACCGCCACGAGCGCTACCACGACCTGTACGAGGTCTTCGCGCCCGCGTGGCGGGTGACGCCCACGACCTCGCTGTTCGACTACGAGTCCGGCCAGACGACCGACTCGTTCACCGTGCCCGGGTTCCCGACCGAGGCGGTGCCGGAGACGATCGCGGACCTTCCGCAGGAGACGCTGATCATCGCCCAGGCGACGTGCAGCGGCTTGTCGGACCCCGATCTCGTCGACCAGTGCGCGTACGACGTGGCGGTCACGGGCTTGGACGAGTACGCCACGCTGTATCGGGTGACCGATGCCCTGCAGGCGGAGGGTCCGGCCTCGCTCGACCTGCCGTTGCCCCCGCCCCCATCGGGCGGCACCGGCGGCGCACCGACTGGCGCCATCGTCGTCGAGGACCACATCACCGAGATCGGCGGCCACGTCGTGGCGCCCGACGGGACGCTCTATGTCAGCGTGCGGGAGCAGGACGCGTCGACCGGCGATTCGACGGCCGCCGTGCTCGCCGTGGACGCCACGACCGGCAAGGTCAACGGGCGCGCAGCAGGGGCGGACATCGGCGTGCTCGCGTGGGCGGCGGGCTCGTTGTGGGCCGGCGAGTTCAGCCGTCGCGACCCCAACGACTGCGAGGTGAGCCGGCTGGATCCGGTCACGTTGACGGTCCAGGCGACCGTGCCGACGGTCTGCTCCGGCAACACGGCGTTCGCCGCTGTCGGCGATGCGATCTGGTTCTCGGACGTGACCGGCGCGGACGGGAGTGGCGCCGGCGGCCACCTGCGACGCATCGACCCGGCCACGAACAAGGTCGATCCGAGCCCGAGCGGCAACCTCGTGATGCCGTACGTCTCGGGCACCTTCGCCCTTGGCCGGGAAGGCTCGTTCTTCACCTCGACGTCCGACGGCCTCATCTTCGGGGACCACTCCCGCGGACTGTTTCGGTTCACCGACGACGGCACCTTCGAGCCGATCGGTCAGCCCGGCACCGGCGGCGAGTGGTACCCGATCGGACGGGGCGTCTGGACGCAGACCGAGTCGAGCTTCTTCGGGCCGGCCGAAGGCGTCGCGAGCTTCTTCACGGGCGGTTCGGCGCCCGACGCGCAGGTCGGCATCAATGGCATGCTCGTCGGGGCGGACGCGAGGTCGGTCTACGCCGGCGCCGTCATCCAGGACCTCGCGCAGCCGCAGGAGCTGTGGCGCTACCCGACGGACCGCAGCGCTCCGGTCCGGATCGTCTCGAGCGGCGTCACCACCGACGCCTCGGGCGCCCAGCAGAGCCTGAGCTTCCAGGACCCGGTCGTGCCCCTGATCGTCACCGACACTCGGGTCATCAAGCTCTGGCTCGTGCCCTCACCAACGACGGGCGGACAGCGGGCGCTCGTGCTCCAATCGGCGCCGCTGCCGTAGGTCGCCGCTTCTGGTCCAGGTAGGTCAGACGCGCTGCGTCTGACGGACAGTCCCGAGGTGCACCAGTTGGTGCGCAGTCGTCAGCTGCACCCGCTTGTCGAGCCGCAGTTGAGGCACTTGTAGCAGCTG
>CAVZND010000004.1:0-44533 GCA_963776545.1 uncultured Chloroflexia bacterium
CCTGATGCGCGAGATCGACGTGCCGACCGGCTGGGGAGAGGCATCGCGCTTCTACCCGCCCGACGAAGGCGCCGGCCCGCCCGCGGAGCCCGAAGACGCCGCCGACGACCCACGGGCGATGGCCGATCCACGCGTCGTGCGCCATCGCCAGCGCGTCGCGACCGTGGCGCTTTGGCGGCAGATGGCCCTCGCGGTGCCGGTCGCGACGATCGCGCTGGCCCTCCAGTCCTACCCGGACCGGCTCGTCACCATCGGAACGGAGGTCACGAGCGTCATCCCGCGGATCCCGATCGTGGCGGATGTCATCGACTGGCTCCGGACCTTCAGCACCGAGACCCTCAATTCGATCGAGTTCAAGTTGCCGTTCCTGACCGTCGAGCAAGGCGACCTCGCGACGCTGATGCAGGTCTTCGGCACCGGCGTCCTGCAGGCGGTGGTGCTGATCGCCGCGCTCCAGATCGCCTTCGCACCGATCCAGGCATACCGCGCCTGGCCGCTGGGCGCACCGATCCGGACGGTGATGTTCGGCGTCGAGGCGGCGCTCATCGTGATCATGGCGCTCCTGGTCGCTCGCGTGTATGTCATCGACGCTCATGACGAATTGCTCGGCGCCGGCTGGGTGGCCTGGGCGCCCGGCCTGTTCGTGACGGCCCTCGTCGGGCTGCTCACCATCGGCACGAGCGAGCTCGTCAAGGCCGTCCAGGCACCGGCCCTCTCAAGCGCGTTCGGTGTCGCATCATCGATCTTCTTCGCGCTCGCCATGGCGGCGGCCGTCATCACGATCTTCCGGATCCCTAACCTCGAGCTCGCGGAGGTCGCCTACGTCGTGATCTGGATCGGCGCGTTCCTCGTGCTGAGCGCCGGCCGCAACCGCTGGTCGCTGTGGGACCGTGCCGAGCGCCAGGTCGCGTACGGCCTCGTCGGGGCCGTGCCCGTCAACCGATGGCCGGCGATCGCCTCATCGATCGGGTTCGTCATCGTCGGTCTCACTTTGGCCACCTGGGTCATCACGGGGGCGAACACGTGGATCGCGTTCGGCCTGTCCGCGGGCATCACGCTGATCGTGCTCGGGATGGCCTGGGGCGCGAAGGCCTGGCGGCAGTACGGCGATCCGGTCGTCGCGCCAGGCTCTGTCGAGTCGGCCCGCGGCTCCGTCTAGGCCCCGCGTGGGCGATCGAGGCGCCCCGGCCCGTCGCTAGACCGCGACCGGCTCGCGGTACTCGCCGAACGCCTCGCGCAGGACGCCGCATTGCTCGCCGAGCGTGGCGTACGCGGCGGCACAGCGGATGAAGTGGGGCATCAGGTTGGTCTCCGACGAGCCCGGCCGTCGGGCGGCATCGCGCAGGCCGGCCAAGGCGGCCCCGACGGCCTCTGCATCGCGCTCCCGGCGCGTCCGACCGAGCCGCTCGAGATGGGATTCCAGCGAGCCCGCGGGGACCTGCAGGACCGGCACGCTCATCACCTCGGACGCGTCCACATACGCGTTGACGCCCACCACCCGGCGCTCGCCCGCGTCGAACTCGCGCTGATAGCGGTACGCGGCATCCGCGATCTCGCGCTGGGGGTAGCCCTCGGTGATCGCCGCGACCATGCCGCCGCGGCGGTCGATCTCCTCGATGTACCGCCACGCCTGGCGCTCCGTCTCCGCGGTCAGGGCCTCGACGAACCACGAGCCCCCGAGCGGGTCGACGGTCGCATCGACGCCCGTCTCCTCGGCCAGGATCTGCTGCTGCCGGAGCGCGAGCATGGCGGCCTCGGCCGTGGGCACGGCGAGCGCCTCGTCGTGGGCGTCCGTGTGCAGGGACTGCGTCCCGCCCAGCACTGCGGCGAGCGCCTGGATCGCGACGCGGGTCAGGTTGTTGAGCGGCTGCTGCGAGGTGAGCGACACGCCCGCGGTCTGGGTGTGGAAGCGCATCCAGGTGGACCGCTCGTTCTCGGCGCCGTAGCGCTCGGTCATGAGCTTGTGCCAGATCCGGCGAGATGCTCGGAACTTGGCGATCTCCTCGAAGAAGTCCGAATGCGAGTTGAAGAAGAACGAGAGGCGTGGCGCGAAGTCGTCGACCCGCAGGCCCCGGGCGATCGCATCCTCCACGTAGGCCATCCCGTCCGCGATCGTGAAGGCCAGCTCCTGGACCGCGGTCGAGCCGGCCTCGCGGATGTGGTAGCCGCTGATGCTCACGGTGTTCCAGCGCGGCATCTCGCGCGTCCCGAACTCGATCGTGTCGGTGACCAGCCGCATCGACGGGGCCGGCGGGAACAGGTACTCCTTCTGGGCGATGAACTCCTTGAGGATGTCGTTCTGGGTGGTCCCCTCGAGGGCCGCCCGGGGCACGCCCGCCCGTTCCGCGGCCACGATGTACATCGCCCAGATCGGCGCGGCCGGGGAGTTGATCGTCATCGAGGTGGAGACCCGCTCGAGCGGCAGGCCGGCGAGCAGCACCTCCATGTCGGCGAGGCTGCTGACGGCCACCCCACACGTGCCGAACTCGCCTTCCGCCTCGGGGTCGTCGGTGTCGTAGCCATACAGGGTCGGCATGTCGTAGGCGATCGAGAGGCCCGTCTGGCCGGCATCGAGCAGCTGCCGGAAGCGCGCATTCGTATCCTCGGCCGCACCGAAGCCCGCGAACATCCGCATCGTCCAGAGCCGCGAGCGATAGCCGCCAGGGTGGATGCCGCGCGTAAAGGGCGGCTCACCCGGCAACCCGATGTCGCGCAGCGCGTCGATCCCCTGCTCGTCGATGGACCACGGCCCGTACAGCCCTTCGACGGGCATGTCGCTGATGGTCGAGAACCGTGGCTTGCGTTCCGTCGCCCGCTCGAGGGCGGGTCCCAGTCGATCCCCCTGCCAGGCGCGTCGGCGGGCGGCCCAGTCGGCTGGCCGGTCGGTCATGGCCGCGACTCTAGCACTCAGTCCTGCCCGAACGCTTCGACCGCCTCCTGGATCCGGGCGTCGGGCAGGTCGTTGGTGATGACGACGTTCACCCGGTCGACCTCGGCCGACGGCCAGACCACGACCGTCTGCAGGCGTTCGCCCGTCTTGGTGTCGAGCCGGCGACCGTCCCGGCCGACGATCGTCGGGGTCGACTCGCCCAGGACCTGCGTGCGGTTCGCGGTTCGGGCACTGGAGGCGTAGAAGTCGGCCAGGGCGTCGGCCGTCAGGCCGGGCGCCTCGAAGACGGCCATGACGGCGGCTCGCTCGCCTCCGAAGGACCACGTGCCGCCGGCGAACCGGATCTCGGCGATGCCCGCCGAGGCCAGCGAACCCAGGCTCGGACCGGAGCAGTGCCGCCCCGAGTCGAGCGTCCCCGGCGCCTCGTCCCGGAACGTCGCCGGGATGAGCGCCTCCAGGTCGGGGTAGGCGCCTGGCGCGGACCCATCCGCCGTGCACGCCCCGCTCGGATCGAACGAGACCGCGGGTGTCGAGGCGCACGAGGCCAGGAGGAACGACACGGCCGCGACGACCGCGATGAGACGGGGAGACATCGACGCGATCGTAGCGAAGGTCGTCGCGGCGCGCCGCCGACGGTGCGTCGGTGCACCTGGTACCTGTGTCTCAGGGTGGTGCGCCCACGCGCCTACCCAAAGAACCCGGGCCACCCGGGACGAGGGTGCCATTGCCTCCCGCGCCGGCCGGGCCTAATGTTCTGCCTACGCCGACCCGCGATCGTACCGGGACAACATCCTGGGGCGTCGGTCACGGAACCGGGCACGGGCGTTCGATCGAGGAAGGTTCGATCGGATGATCTACGTCCGGCTCACGAGCCGAATAACAGGTTCTTCGGCCAGCAGGCCTGGTGGACCGTCGGGACGGCAGCGCTTATCGCCTCTCATCAATCAGCGAACAGAACGCCCTCCGGTATCGGGGGGCGTTTTCGCGTCCCCGTGCCGATCAGGCGGAGCGGCCGGGCGGCTCCGAGCTCGGTCGGGACCGCCGCAGGACGCCACGCCGGTCGAGGTCCCCGCGGATGACCCGGGCGGCGGCCACGAGATCGGGGTCGCGCGTGACCGTGCCCGCGAGCCAGTCGATGTACGAGGGCTCGAACGCCGCGATCTGGCCCAGGGTGTGGCCGTGGAACTTGCCGAACTCGACCACGTGGCTCGAGGCCCGATCGAGCGAGGGCGGCGCCGGCCGGCGGAAGTGGCGGATGCGGCCCTTGACCGGGGGACCGGTCGGCGTCGAGGCGCGTGGCGGCTCGCGGTCCACTGCTCCGCCCCGCAACGGCGGCTGCCCGGCGAGCGGGACCCGACGCGACGGGTTACCGGCGACCTGGTTGCGCGGCCGATAGGTCGCGCTCATGTCGACGCGACCAGTGACCGGCGGCGACGGCTTCGGCGTCGGTGGACCGCCTCGACGCGTCGTCGTCGCGGTGTCGCCGTCGCGACCGCCGAACGTTGCGGACCGGGTCAGGGCCGCATAGGCGTCGTTGATCTCGGCCATCTGTCGCGTGGCAACGCGCGACGCGGCCGGGTCGTCGCCGGTCAGGTCCGGATGATGCGCGCGGGCGAGCTTCCGCCACGCCGCCTTGATCTGGATCGCTGACGCCCCTGGCTGCACGCCGAGCACGCGGTAGGGGTCGCGCTTCACCATCCGACCAGTGTACCGGTGTGCACCGGCGCTCCCCAGGCTTGACAGGGCGACGGTCCGTGCCGTCCCCTTTCCACATGGGGAGAGTCCGTCGGGCAGGCCTGCTGGCGGCCGCGGCCGCCGTCCCGGCCGGGCTCGCCTACCGATTCGCGCTCGCGTACCGTGTCCGGGCCGGATATCCGCGCAGGAATCCGCCCCGCATCGCGCCCGACGCCCTCGGGCTGCCGTACGTCTCGACGACCGTGCCGTCCGCCGGCCTCGACCTGCCGGCGTGGTTCATCCCGGCCCGGGACGGGGCGGCGGGGCCCGGGGTGGTCCTGGTCCATGGCTGGGAGTCGGCCAGGGACCGGACCCTGCCGATGGCCGTGTTCCTCCACGCCGTGGGGTTCCACTGCCTGACGTTCGACGTCCGCGGCCACGGCGCCAACCCCCCGGAGGAACTGCCGCTCAGTGCGGGCGAATTCGGCCTCGACACGCTCGCCGCCCTGGACGCTCTGCTCGCGCGGCCCGAGGTGACCGCGGGTGGCGTCGTGGGGCACTCGATGGGCGGCATCGGCGCGATCCTGGCGGCGGCCGCCGACCCGCGCACCGCCGTCCTGGTGGCGAGCTCGACGCCGGCCGACCCCTATCGCCTGACCCGTCAGACGTTCCGCCTGGCCCACCTGCCGATCCCCGATCCGATCGCCTACCCGCTCGCCTGGCTCACGACCCGGGTCTACCTCCGGCCGCGCGGCCACGTCGTGCGCGACGTCAGCGCCGCGGACGCCATCGCCCGGTATCGCGGCCCGGTGCTGCTCGCGCACGGGGCCGAGGACAACGTCGTCCCGCCGGCGCACATGGAGCGGCTGGCGGCAGCGGCCCGCGCGGCCCGGGCCGACGGCGCCGGGAGCCCCGCCGGCACCGCCGCCGCGCCGGTCGAGACGCATCTGGTGCCGGGGGGCCAGCACTCGTGGCTGTACGAGTCGCCCGACTACCGCCGGACCGTCGCGAGCTTCGCGGCCCGCGCGTTCGCCGGGCCGATGGAGCCGTCCGCCGCGGGCGACCTGGCCGCGGCCACGCAGTCGGACCGGATCCCCGATGCGGAAGGCCGCTTCGGTGCCGTCGAGGACACGCCCGGTGGCTTCCGCACGCTTGCCCAGGTCGCCCTGCCCGGCGCGACCCGGCCCATCGCGACTCCCTCGACGCCACTCGGTGACGAACCGGCGATCGAGGCATGACCGACCGCGATCCCGTCTGGGCCGCGATCTCGCGGAAGCGGGCGATCCGGGGATTCGCCGACCGGCCGCTCGAGCCGGAGCACCTCGACCGCATCCTCGAGGCTGCCCGCCGTGCCGGCAGCTCGAAGAACTCCCAGCGCTGGGCCTTCATCGTGTGTCGCGACCGGGAGCACCTGCGCGAACTCTCCGTGGTCGGGCCGTGGGCCGGCCATCTCGCCGGGGCCGCCGTCGCGATCGCGCTGGTGACGCCCGACCCGGCCGCGGCCGACGCGCCGCTGTCCGTGATGTTCGACCTGGGCCTGGCCGCGGAGAACATGATCCTCGTCGCCTGGGAACTCGGGATCGGCAGCGTGCCGGCGACCGTGTACCACCAGGATCTCGCCCGGCGCCTGCTCGGTTACCCGGCCGATCGCCATTGCGAGTTCCTGCTCTCGTTCGGCTATCCGGCCGATCCCGCCGACCTGACGCGGCCGCCCCGGGCCGGCGGCCGGGTTGCCCGTGCGGAGATCGTGCACGAGGAGCGCTGGTAGCGCCGCGCCCCTACTGCCAGCGGAACTTCACCGACGCGATGCCGAAGCAGACGACCAGCCAGCCGAGGAGGACCGCCGCACACGCCCACAGCGGCGCGAACGGCACGCCCCCCACCATGACCTGGCGCAGCGCGTCGGCGAGGTAGGTCAGGGGGATGAGGCGGGCGATCGACTGCAGGAACGGCGGCATCGCGGCGATCGGGAAGAACACCCCCGACAGGAACATCATCGGGAACTGGACCACCTGGGTGATGCCGTTGGCGGCGTCCTCGGTCTTCGTGAACGAGGCCAGCACATAACCCAGCGACAGAAATGAGACGGCACCCAGGACGACGAATGCCGCCGCGAGCAGCAGCGAGCCGGTCACCTGGACGCCGAAGAACATGACGCCGGCGCCCACGATGATCACGGCCTGGACCAGCGCGAGCAGCAGGCGCATGAGCGTGTTGGAGCCCACCAGCTGCGAGCGCCGGAGCGGCGTGACCGCCAGGCGCTTGAGGATGCCCTTCTCGCGGTCGGCCACCAGGGGCACCGCGGCGAAGATGCCGAGCTGCATGACCGACATGCCCAGGATGCTCGGCACGAAGTAGCTGATGAAGGTCAGGTTCTCGGTCTGGATCGTCTCGGCCTGGGTGACGATGAGCGGTGGGCGACCGCCCAGGTTGACGACACCCAGCACGCTGCCCACGACCTGGTTCACCGAACCGACCAGGGACGACCGCGACGGATCGACGACGATCGTGAGGTCTGCGGGCGGGCCGTTTCCGGTCGAAGCGGCTGCCATCGCCTCGCCGAATCCGGGCGGGACCACGATGATCGCGTCCACCGAGCCGTCCTGCATCACGACGTCCGCGGCGGCGCGAGTCTCGGCGGGAGTCAGGTTGACACCCGGTGCCGCCGTGAACGCCTGCTCGAGCTGCCCCGAGGCGTCCGACCGATCGAGGTCCACCCAGGCGATGTTCAGCGTCTGGTCACCGCCACCCTGGAAGATGAAGCCGAACAGGAAGATGAAGATGAGCGGGAATGCCAGCGTCCAGAACACCGCCGCGCGATCGCGGAGATAGCTCCTGATGTTCGCGACGGTGAGCTTCCTCAGGGCGTGCATCGCGTCCCTCAGTCCCGCAGCGCCCGGCCGGTCAGGTCGAGGAAGACGTCTTCGAGGGTCGGTCGGCGGACCGTGAGGTCCTTCGCCTCGACGCCGCGCTCGTCAGTGAGCGCCAGCAGGGCGCCGATCGTCGCGCCCACGTCCCGCGTGTAGATGAGCAGGTCGCCGTCATCGTGCTTGACCTTCGAGACGGCCGGCAGGGCGGCCAGTTCCGCGTCGGAGAGGGCGTCCGTGGCATCGAGTCGGACAGCCCGGTCGCGGAAGCGCTTGCTCACGAGCTCGTCGACGGTGCCCATCTCCAGGATGCGGCCGTGGTCCATGATGGCCACCCGGTCGCACAGGATCTCGGCCTCCTCCAGGTAGTGGGTCGTGAGGAGCACGGTCCGACCATCCGCCTTGAGCCCCAGGATGATGTCCCAGAGCGCCCGCCGCGCGGCGGGGTCGAGGCCGGTCGTCGGCTCGTCGAGGAAGACCAGCTCGGGCTCGTTGACGAGAGCCAGGGCGACGCCCAGCCGCTGTCGCTGGCCACCCGAGAGGTCCTGGGAACGAGCCTTGCGTCGCTCTCCGAGCTCCAGCAGGTCGATGAGCTCATCGGTCGGACGGGCCGTCGGATAGAAGCTGCGAAATAGGTCGATGAGCTCGGTCACGGTCAGCTTCGGGTACAACGCCGCGGTCTGCAGGCTGACCCCGATACGCGGCTTGAGCGCGTTCGCATCCTTCGCGACATCGACGCCCAGGACCGTGGTCTCGCCCGCATCTGGCGTGCGGAGGCCCTCGAGGATCTCGACCGTCGTGGTCTTGCCCGCCCCGTTCGGACCGAGCAGGCCGAAGATCTCGCCGGCGGCGACGTCGAAGGCGATGCCGTCCACCGCGACCAGGTCGCCGTAGCGTTTGACCAGACCGCGCACGCGGATGACCGGCTCGGCGCCGATCGCGAGGGTGTGCATGGACCGATGGTGCCAGAGGCCCGTGCAGAGCGCATGGGCCGTCGGTCACATCTCAGGACCCGGCGACGGGCTCCTCGTCTGCCTGGTCGAAGCTCGTCGACCAGTCGATGTCGAGCGCGACCGACGTCCCGGACGGTCCCCGATCGTCCTCGGGGGCGGGTGCCCCGAGACCCAGGTAGGCGTCCATCGCCGCGTCAAGGCCGATGTCGCGACCGGCCAGCTCGGACAGGATCCATTTCTGCTCGAGGACATCGCAATACGCCTGGATCGGGTCCCGTCCCTCGCCGATCGCCGGGATCAACACCTCCAGGCTCGGCTCGAGGAGGTCGGTGACCCATCGGTCCGCCGCATCCTGCTCGGTCACGAATTGCTTCCCTTGGTGCTCCAGCCAGGCCCGGTACTCGCGGAGGTCGTTGAGCAGCAGCCGTGCCTGGCCCTCGAGCGCGACGATCCCTGTCAGGCGTTCCAGTTCGCGGGCGTGGAATCGCCGGTTCGTGACCGCCACGCGCAGCCGGACGGATCCGCCATCGGACCCAGCCGGCTCCAGTTCGATCTCGTCGACGGCAAACCCGAGATCGTTGAGTCGCCGGATGCGAGCACGGACGGCGTGCCGATCTTCCGGCGAGAGCTCGGGCACGAGGTGCAGTTCCTCCCAGACCGACTCGTACCGGGATCGAACGGACCCCGCCGCCTCGACGGCATCGTCGAATGCGTCCTCGCGGCCCTGCAGGGCGCCGAGGTCGGCCAGCCCGAACGCGACGTTCTCGACGAGGATCTCGAGGTCGTAGCTGCGCTGGCCGTCCGAGAGCCCAGGGTGGATCTCGCTCGTCTCGGCGTCGACGAGGAACGCCTGGATCTTGTCGCCGTCGCGTCGGAAGAGCGTGTTCGCGAGCGAACAGTCGCCCCAGAAGACCCCGACCCGATGGAGGTCGACCAGGAGCCACGCCATCGCGTCGAGGAGCCGGTCGCGATACGGACCCGGCCCGAGCGGGAACCGCATCAGCAGCCGGCGGTACTGGATCGAGTACGCGAGGTACTCGGTCATCAGGATCGCGGCGTCGCGCTCGGGGGACTCGGCGATGCCGACCGCCTGGACCGCGGGGAGCCCGAGCGCCTCGAGGTGGCGCAGGACGTCGAACTCGGTCCGACCGACCGTCAGCGGTTCCTCCTTGAGCGCATAGGTCCGCCCGCCGGCGACCAGGAAGCGGACCAGGTGACGAGAGGGGCCGACCGGCAGCTCACGGAACTCGAGCGTGTCGGGCGACCAATCGGCGAGCGGGTGCTCCCACGGCAGGTCCAGCAGGATCCCGGCGCGATCCCGGAGTCGGAGCCTCGGAAAGACGCGCTGGTTGATCGGCTCGCTCAGAGCTTCTTGCGCAGGTAGGCGGCGACGGTCGCGTCGTAGCCGAGCAATTCGTAGAGGTGGCGGGCCTCCGGCCGATGATGCCCGGCCGTGATCTCCACGAACGCCACCCCGAGCTCCGCCCCGATCCGCTCCGCCTCGGCCATGAGGGTGCGCCCGACGCCTCGCTCTCGCGCGCCGGCGTCGACGACGAGCGCCAGGATGCGCAGGATCCGATCGTCGTGCTCGAATCGGGGCAGGGCGTGGACGGCGATGAACCCGAGCATCGTCCCGTCGTGCTCGGCGACGACCACGCGGGAATGGGGCGACGCGAACCGCTCGAGGCGGGCGAGGATGTCGCTCGGTCCGGCCGGATACCCCTCGTCCGTGAAGAGCGACGCGATGGCGTCCGCGTCGGCAGGCGCGGCCGGGCGCAGGTTGACGGCCGAACGGTCGGCCACGTGGTCGGTCATGCAGGGATGGTACCCGGCGGACCATCGAGGAGGAGCACGTGGCGACCCTCGCGAGGCCCGCCCACGACCAGTCGCTCTCGCCCGAACGGCCCGTCCGCCGGGTCGGACGGGCCGTCGACAGGGCCGGGTTCGAGTGAGAACCACACGGCCACGGGACCCTCGCCGATCCGGGCGAGCGAGCCCGCGAGCCGGCCCTCGGTCGACGGCTCCAGGACCACCAGGAACGGGGGCGTGCCGGCAGCAGCGGACCGGCAGCGGGCGCCAAGGAGCTCGTCGTCAGGCGCGTCGACGAACGGCCCCAGGCCATCCCCGAGCGCCCGGACGAGCTCCATCTCCGCACGTTCCGTCTCGACCGTCGCCCAGCCGATCGCGACGACCTCGGCCTCGACGCCGCGGCCTGGGCAGGCGGTCTCCAGCCGCTCACGGGCGCTCTGCACGGCGTCGGCGAAGCGTGCGGGCAGCGGTCTCACCTTGGCGTCAGCCAAGCAGGAGCAGGTCCGGTGCGGGTTCGCCGAGCATCGTGAATCCGGCGCGCCGATACAACCGGATGGCGACCTCGTTCTCGGCGAAGACGCCGAGATAGATCCATTCGCTGTCGGTCTCGAGGGCGTCGGCGGCCGCGGCCAGGGTGACCATCTCCCCGAGACCTCGGCCGCGTGCCCAGCCGGCGGTGCCGATCGAGGACAAGTAGCTGGCGCCATCGAACGTGGCCCGTCGCGCGACCGCCGCCGGCTCGCCGTCGATCCGGGCGAGATAGTGGGTGAAGGCCTCGTTCGCAAGGGACGCGGCGGTCTCGGCCTCGACGCCGGGGCGACGCGCATCCTCGACCCGGAACGCATCGCACAGGACGTAGACGAGGTCGGCCAGGACCGTGGCCGACCCCGCCACCGAGCCGCGACCGAGCCGCTCGAGCGTCACCGACGACCCGTGCCGGCGTTTGACCCCGGCACGGGCCGGCTCCGAGTCGGTCATGACCATGACGCAGCCCGCGCCCATGTCCTCGAACCCGTTGGCCTTCAAGCGGTCGACGACGTCGGCCGGGGTGTCATGGACGGGCGCCGGCCAGATGTGCGGCTGGCGGCCGATGGCGGTGAACAGGACGAGCGCCTCGGTCAGGCGGCGGTCGAAGCCGTCGGCATCTTCCGGCCAGCGGATCGCCTCCAGGCGATTCCAGAACGGTTCCGGCTCGACGGGATCGTGCAGGAGGATGGCGTCACCGAGATCGCGCAGCTCGCGTCCCGGCATCGAGTGCACCCGGGCCTCGTGTTCGAGCAGGCGACGCATCGTCGCCGCATCGACCTCGTCCACGAGTCTCGCCGCGGAAGCGTGACGGGTCCCCATGCCCCAACGATACCGGCGGCGAAACCGTCGTGACGGCGACGACGTACCGCTCGACGACGTACCGTTGCATGCCACCACCACCCCCGAGGAGTCGCGCCGTGTCCCGTCGAACCATCATCACCCTTGTGCTGTCCACGCTCCTGACGCTCGCCCTCGCGGCATGCTCGAGCGGCAGCGCCTCGTCCGCGCCGAGCACGGCGGCGAGCGCGACGCCCCCCGCCGCACAGCCCTCGACGGCGGCGGTGTGCGAGGAGACGACCGATCCGGGTGACGTGACGGCATCGATCAAGGACTTCGCGTTCGAGCCCGCCGACATCACGGCCAAGGTGGGGCAGGTCATCGCGTTCTCGAACACTGGCGCGGCACCCCACACGGTCACGCTCGACGATAGTAGCTGCACGACCCCGAACATCAATCCTGGGGCAGGCGACGGGATCGTCATCAACGCCCCGGGCACGTATCCGTTCCACTGCACGATCCACGCCCAGATGAAGGGCACGATCGTCGTCAGCGAGTAGCCGGGGGTCCGCCTCGGTCGCGCGGCCGGTCGCCTGGCGCGGCCGGTCTAGCGCGGCCGCTCGACCTGCAGGACCGAGGCGCCCGACGGCAAGTCGATCAGGAGCGGCTCGGGCAGCCCGGCCGACGCGAACCACTCGAGCAGCCGCTCGCGCGTCGGCAGCGCCGTGCCCTGGTACAGCTCATCGAGCTGCACGCCCGCGATCAGCTCGCCATGGCGCGTGCGGAACTCCTCGGTCGTGGACGGCAGCGGCCAGTCGAGCACGATGATCCGCCCGCCAGGGCGAAGGGCCTCCCAGGCGGCCCGCAAGGCGGCGACCGGATCGGTCAGCTGGTGGATCGCGTACTGGAAGTAGGCCAGGTCGTACTCGCCGGCCGGCCCCGGGCGACTGACATCCCCCTGGCGGATCGCGATCCGATCGGATAGGCCGGCCGCCTCGACGTTCGCCCGGGCGCGCATGACGGAATCGGGCTCGAACTCGATGCCGACGAGCTGGAGGGCCGGAAAGCGTCGGGCCATCGCGATGAGCCATCGACCGCCCCCGCAATGGATGTCCACGACCCGGCCGCCCAGCACGAGCTCGGCGACGAGCTGCGGCACCTGCGCCAGGACCTCCTGGAAGAAGACGGCGATGTCCTGGACCGTGAGGCGTTCGATGGATGCCCGATAGCGGTCCGGCCGCGTGGCGATGGGCTGACCCGTCCGGAAGAACTCGAGCATCCCGCCCCAGTCGAGCGACGCGGTGACCGAATGGACGACCTGGCCGCCGAGGAACTCCGGGCGCTGGTCGTCAAGGAGCACCATGGCCGTGGCGTCGTCGATCGTCAGGCGGTCGCCGTCGAGCGTCGCGAGCTCGTGGGCGTCGGCTGCCCACGCCCAGACATCGATCGCCTCCGGTCGGCAGCCCGCCGCCGCGGCCAGCTCCCCGGTCGTGAGACCGGCCGAGCCCGCGGCCCGAAGGTGCCCGAGCAGGCCGAGCTCGACGCCCAGGTATACGAGCCACGTGTTGTGGAACCCGGCCAGGCTGGCGACGAGGTCGTCGAAGCGTTCATCGAGCTGCATCGGTGGGGCGATTGTCGCATGCACGGGACATGGAGAGACACCGCCCGATGGAGGTCGGGCGGTGTCTCTGGCTTGTGGCTAGCCGAGGCTAGTCGCGATAGTGACCGGCTCGCCGAACGGGCGGGCGGGTGGTGTGCTCGGTCTTGCCGCCGAGACCCTTCTGGGCCCCCGTGGCCGGACCGTTGAACACGCTCCGCGGGATGACATCCGTGCCGTTGAGGCCAGGATGGGCCCCCGCGGCCGGAACGTTGAAGACGCTCCGCGGGATGACATCCGTGCCGTTGAGGCCACTCAGGGCGCCATTGGCGTAGGCCGGGCTCCAGCCACCGAGGCCGGACTGCGAACCCGCAGACGTGCCGTTGATGATGCTGGGGACGTAAGGGGCCGGGCCGAACACCGCGGTCGGGTAGCCGTACCCGAACTGCGTCGCCGAAGCGGGGACACCCTTGTTCGTGATGAGACCCGAGTCTCGGGCCTCGCTATGGCGCTGGGTCAGGTTCGGATCCAGCGTGGTGAACAGCGGCTCTCGCTCCCCTGCGCGCACGTTGGCCAGGACCTCGTCGAGGCTGAACAGCGGAGCCTTCTCGGCTGCGCGCTGGGCCGCCAGCACTTCTTCGATGCTCCACAGCGGAAGCTTCTCGCCCATGCGCTGGGCGTGGAGCGCGGCCTGGACGTCGGCCGGGACTGCGACACTCGCGGGCGTCGCCTTGTAGCCCTGTCCGATCGCGATGCCGACCGCGCCGAGCGCGAGCGCGCCGGCGAGGATCACGACCGCGCCGATCGGCCCGGCCTGGTTGGCATGCCCGGTCATGGGCTGCGTGGTGCTTGCGGACATCGTCCGTACCTCCTGTTGACCTGGACCGGCGATCGGGACATCCGAGCGACCGTCCGTGGTACTGCGGCCATGCTCGATCGGGGCGCACCGCCCGCCATCGGGGAGGCGCCCTACGGTCGAGACGCCACTTGCCTCAATCTGTCCGGAGGGTTCGGGCCGGGTACCTTATGGGGACCGACGCCGTGCGGGCGGACCGTCGTGGCGGTCCGGGGCGACCGCCCGCAACGGTCGGCGCCCGATGCCGGTTCTGGAGAGCGATGGACACCGACGAGACGCTCATCGCAGGGCTCGCTCGCGACCTGGACGGGTCCTTCGAGGCCCTCGTCCTGGCGCACCAGGACCGCTGCTATTCGATCGCGCTGCGCATGCTGGGCGATCCCGGTGCGGCCGAGGAGGCGGCCCAGGACGCCCTCGTGCGCGCGTACCGGGCGCTGGCCGGCTACGAGGCGGCGCGGATCCGCGAACTGCGCCTTCGGCCGTGGCTGGCCACGATCGTCCTGAACCTCTGCCGGACCCGCCTCGCGCGACGAGCCGCGGCCGGTCGCGCGCCGCTGTCGCTCGACATCGATCCCGAACGCACGACGTTGCCCGAGCCGGTGGCGACGGATCCCGGCAGCTCCCCGACGGCCGTCGCCGAGCGGCGCGCCGCACGCGAGCACTGGGCCGGCCTCCTCGCGACCCTGCCACCCGCCTATCGGGCGGCCGTGGTCCTTCGCCACGTCGACGGCCTGTCCTATCCCGACCTTGCCCTCGCCCTCGGTCGACCCGAGGGCACCGTCAAGGCCCAGGTCCATCGTGGCCTGGCGATGCTGCGAACCGCCCTCGAAACGGCGAACCACCTCGAGCGCGAGGAGATGACCGCATGACGAACGAACACCTGAACCTGGAGACCGCCATGGCCGAACTGGCCACCACCGCCCCGGCCGGTCTGGCCACTAACGTCCTGGTGGAAGTCGGCCTCGCTGACCGCGTCGCCCGCATGGATTCGGTCATCGGACCGCTCTACGTCGCCTGGAACGGGCTGGGCGTGAGCGCGGTCGAGTCGGCCGATTTCGCCCTGACCCATCAGGAACGGACGGGCCGGCCGGCCATCCCGACCGACCGACTGCCCGACCGGCTCGCCCGGGCGATCGACCGCCGGCTCGGTGGCGACCGTCGGGTCCGGATCGACCTGGACCTGCGCGGCCACAGCGAGTTCGAGCGCGACGTCTGGACGAAGGCGCTCGACATCCCGCGTGGCGAAGTCCGGCCGTATGGCTGGGTCGCCGCGGAGATCGGCCGGCCGAAGGCGGTCCGCGCGGTCGGCACGGCCCTCAGCCACAACCCCGTGCCGCTCATCGTCCCGTGCCATCGCGTCGTCCGGACCGACGGGTCGATCGGCCAGTACTCGCTCGGTGGTCCCGAGAACAAGCGGACTATCCTGGCTTCCGAGGGCCTCGATCCCGACGAGATGGAGGACGCCGCCCGCCGGGGCGAGCGGCTGATCGGCTGCGCCTCGACGCATATCGTCTGCTGGCCGACCTGTCGGACGGGCCGGCACATGCTGGCACGCAATCGGCGGCCGTTCCGGTCGCTCGCCGATGCCGCCGAGGCTGGCTACCGGCCGTGCAAGGTCTGTCGCCCCGTGCCGGCCGGTATCTCGGTGGCCGCCTGACGAGACGACCGGCCCGGGCCCTTTGTCCTACTGGACTAGGCCAACAGGGGCCGGTACACTTCGGTCACCTTGGACCAACCACCTATGCCAACCACGCCGGCCGCCCCTTATCGGGGTCCCGGGATCTGGCTCGGCATGCTCGTCCTGTACATCGTGTGGGGCTCGACGTACCTGGGCATCGCGGTGGCGGTCGACACGATCCCGCCGTTCCTCATGGCAGCGGTCCGTTTCACCATCGCCGGCGGCGTCCTGCTCGTCTGGTCGCTGGCCCGTGACCGGAGTGGCTTCGTCGCACCGACCCGGCGCGAGTGGCGCGACTCCTTCATCGTCGGCGGCCTCCTGCTCGGCGGCGGGATGGGCATGGTGTCGTTCGGCGAGCTGACCATCCCGTCGGGCATCACGGCGCTGCTGATCGCGTTGATGCCGGTCTGGATCGCCATCTTCGGGCGGCTGCTCCTCGGCGAGCGGCTCCCCCGGACCGCCGTCGTCGGCATCGCCGTGGGCTTCGTCGGCGTCGGCTTCCTCGTCGGTCCGTCGGCGGGCGGCGGCGCGGGCGCCCTGGATCCCATCGGCCTTGGCGCCGTCCTGCTCTCGCCGATCTGCTGGTCGCTGGGTTCGCTCTTCGCCTCGCATCGCGCGGTCCTTCCGGGCAAGCCGCTACTCGCGACCAGCGCGCAGATGCTGGCCGGCGGCGTCGTCCTGGCTGTCATGGGCGGGCTCCACGGCGAGTTCGGCGTGTTCCGACTCGACGCGATCTCGACCGAGTCCCTCGTGGCCTTCACCTATCTGGTCGTCATCGGCAGCCTGCTCGCGTTCACCACCTACGGCTGGCTCCTGCGCGTGGCGCCGTTGCCGCTCATCGCGACTTACGCCTACGTGAACCCGGTCGTCGCCGTCGCGCTCGGCGCACTCGTGCTCAACGAGCCGATCGAGCCACGGACGCTGCTCGCGGGCGGGATCATCGTCTTCGCGGTCGCGCTCATCGTGACGGCGCGCAGCCGGATGCAGGCCCCGAAGCCACGGACGGCGCCCGAGACCGTCGCGGTCGGCGTCAGCCCCGCCCCGACCTCCTGAGCACGCGCCCGACGGCATCAGGACGCGCGCGCCCCTACCGCTCGGCGAGGATCGTCCGCGCGGTCCGTCTCGCCAGCGCCATGATCGTGAGCATCGGATTCACGCCGAGCGCGGTCGGGCACACCGACCCGTCTCCCATGTACAGGCCGCCGACCACGGCGGCGCCGCGCATCCCCTGACGAACGCGACCCCAGGGGTCGCACGGGTGCGTCGTGACGTCGGCGCCCATCCGCACCGACCCCACCTGATGCGCCGAGAAGACCGAGCCGCGATTCGGACGCAAGTCGAACGAGCCGAGCGCCTCGTCGTACCGGCCGTACGCGCCATCCTCGTTGCCGTTCGCACTGCGCCGCGTGAAGCGGAGCGGTCGCGTCCCCACGGCGACGATCTCCGTGGCACCGGCCGCCAGGAGCAAGCGTGACATGCGCGCGAGCCCATGCCGGAGCGTCGCGACGCCCGTTTCGTCGAGGACGTAGTCGATCCGTGGCCGACCCGCGCGAGTGAGCGTGACCCGGCCTTCGCCGCCATCGCGCGTCACGGCGATGAGCGGGACCAGGTGGGCGGCCTCGGCCATCAGTCGGGCGTGGGCCTGGGCGCCCTCCCACGGGAGCGCGAGAGCGATGAGCCCGGGGTGACCCGGAGCGGACTCGATGACGTAGCCGTTCCGACCAGGTTCGGGGGCGAGGAACTGGGCCGACCGCGCCGCCTGCATCGTTCCCCGCCACATCTCGACGGATTCGGTGAAGAGACCGGCCGCCACCGGGACGGGATGCAGGCGCAGGTATCGCCCGATCCCGGGATGCTCGAGGCCGGACGCCAGGAGGACGGCCGGGCTCCGAAGCGCGCCGGCGGCGATCACGACCGTCGGCGCCCGGACGACGAGCCGGCGCACCGAGCGCGGCTGGTCGTTGGCGGTCACGTGACCGGTCACCTCCGCCTCCACGCCGAGCGCGCGACCGCCCTCGAGGATGACGCGCCGGACGCGGGCATCAGGCACGATCCGGGCGCCCGCCGCGGCGGCCCGGGCCAGGTGGACCCGCAGGCCGGACTGCTTGGTCCCGCGCCGGCACCCGAACGGGCAACTGCCGCAGTCGCCGCACGCGGTGGCGTTCCGGCGGGTCGGCGCCGCCTCCCAGCCGAGGGCGCGCGCGCCGCGCAGGATGATCGCGTCCTTGGGCGGGATGTGGGTCGCCTCGGCGACGTCGAGGTCCTGCTCGATGGCGAGGGTGTCGTCCTCCCAGGCAGACCCGGTGACCCCTTCGAGGCCGTGGCGGGTCGACCACTCCTCGCGGACCGCTTCGGGGACGTCGATGCTCGTCATCCAGTTGACCGTCGTCCCGCCGCCTACGCAGCCGCCGGCGAGCATCTGGACCGACCCGTCCCAGGTGCTCAGGAGCCCGTGATCGAGGTACAGCCGGTCGAAGGCGTCCAGCTCATCCCGCGGCATGGTGGCTTCATCGACGAACGGTCCCGCCTCGAGGACCATCACGGCCAGCCCCGCCTCTGCGACCTCGGCGGCGATGACCCCGCCGCCGGCCCCGGAGCCGACCACGACCACATCGGTGTCGAGCGTCAGGGGCTCGTCCGACGGTCCAGCGGCGGTCGGAAGCTCGAACGGGGCGAAGGGGACCGGCCGATCGGTGACCGGTGGGTCGTCGGGCCGGTAGCCGATCGCCTGGAGGTACGGGTTCGGGCCGTCGGCACCCGGGTCTGCGTACGCCAGGAACGTGAGCAGCTTGCGGAACGCCCCGAACGCCGAGCGGCGCTGGGCGAGGCGCGAGCGGCCCCAACCGAGGAGGTAGCGCTCGCGGGCCTTCGGTGACATCGAGCGGAACGGCCGCGGCCGGGCGGCGAGCGCGAGATTGACCGCCCGGGACTCCATCAGCCGCAGGACCATGCGGATCTGGTCGAGTTGCGCGGGATCGGCGACCGCGACCAGCGCATCCGCCGCGAAACGCGCCCGTCTCGCCGCGTCGCCGGGCACGAACGTCTCCGCCAGCTCCGTAAGCGTCGCGAGTTCCGACTCCCCCAGCGGGGAGGTCACGCGCCCGGTCGCTCCCAGCCCTGCGCCGGCCACGGTTCGCAGCGGATCGGGCGATCCTCGCGATAGCCGAGCGCGTAGTCGCCCTGGATGAGCGTATGGAGCTGGCTCGTGCCTTCGTAGATGACGGCCGCCTTCGAGTTGCGCAGGTAGCGCTCGACGGGGAATTCGTTCGAGTAGCCGTTCGCGCCGTGGACCTGGATGGCGTCGAGCGCGCTCTGGACGGCGTGCTCGGTCGCGTGCCACTTGGCGAGGCTGGTCTCCCGGGTGTTGCGCAGGCCCTGGTTCTTGAGCCAGCCGGCCCGCCAGACGAGGAGCCGGCCCATCTCGGTGCCGGCCGCCATCTTCGCGATGAGCTGCTTCACGAGCTGGTGCTCGCCGATCTCCTGTCCGAACGTATGTCGCTCGTGTGCGTACCGGACGCTGGCGTCGAGACACGCCTGCGCGAGGCCCACGGCCCCGGCGGCCACCGTGTAGCGGCCCTGGTCGATCGCGCTCATGGCGACGAGGAAGCCCTCACCCTCCTCGCCGATCCGGTTCTCGACCGGGACCGGCACGTCGTCCAGGTTGATGAGCCCGGTGTTCCCTGCCCGGATCCCGAGCTTGCCATGGAGCGTGCCGGTGGTGAGGCCGGCCATCCCACGCTCGACCATGAACGCGGTCACGCCCTTGTGCTTCTTCGCACGGTCGACCGACGCGAACACGAGGAAGTGATCGGCGAGGTCGGCGAGGCTGATCCACAGTTTCTGGCCGTTGAGGCGGTAGACGTCGCCATCGCGACGGGCCGTGGTCTGGAGGTTCGCCGCGTCGGTCCCGACGCCGGGCTCGGTCAGGCCGAACGTGGCCAGCTTCTCGCCCTTGGCTTGCGGCACCAGCCAGCGCTGGCGCTGCTCCTCCGTGCCCCATTGCAGGAGGGCCAGCGAGTTGAGCCCGACATGGACGCTCTGGACGACACGGAACGCGGTATCGGCGCGTTCCAGCTCCTCGCACAGCAGCGCGAAGCTGATGTAGTCCATCCCGGCTCCGCCGTACGCCTCCGGGATCGGGGCGCCCAGGAATCCGAGTTCGGCCATGCGCCCGAAGATCTCGCGATGCACCTCGCCCTTGGCGTCCCACTCGCGGATGTTCGGCAGGATCTCGGCCTCGGCGAACGCCCGGACGCTGTCCGCGACGAGCTTGTTCTCCTCGGTCAGGCTGAAGTCGACCATCGCGGCATGCTACGCGGCCGCCCGGGCCGACGCCACGCGGTTCCCGTCGATACACTCGGGCGATGGAGACCGCCCCGAACCTGACCCCCGTCGTCGGCCGCTACTTCGAGCGCGAGTGGAGCCACGGCGTCGGCCACCGCCTGTTCGACACGGCTGGCAAGGCGTATCTCGACTTCGCGAACGGCATCGCCGTGACGGCGCTAGGCCACGCTCACCCGCGGGTCAACGCCGCCGTGCATGCCCAGGTCGACAAGCTGAGCGGACCGATCAACGCGGTCGGCTACACCGAGCCGATCTCGCGCCTCGCGTCCGACCTCGCGGCGACCTTCCCCGACCCGCTCAATTCGGTCATGTTCCTGAACTCGGGCTCCGAAGTGATCGACGGCGCGCTGAAGCTCGCCCGCCGCGTAACGGGGCGGCCGGGCATCATCGCGTTCCGGGGCGGGTTCCACGGGCGGACCTATGGCGCCGCGAGCGTGACCACCTCGAACCTCAACTACCGGACGGGGTACGAGCCGTTTCTGCCGGGCGTCCATTTCGCGCCCTATCCGATGGTCTACGCGGACTTCGGGGGCGACGAGGCCGCGGCGACCGAGGCCTGCCTCGAGGCCTTCGACAGCCTCCTGCGCTCGGTCGTGACGCCGAGCTCGGTCGCGTCGGTCCTGATCGAGCCCGTGCTCGGTGAGGGCGGGTTCGCGCCGGCCCCGATCGCGTTCCTTCGGGGGCTGCGCGAGCGGTGCGACGAGCATGGCATCCTGCTCATCGCCGACGAGGTCCAGACCGGGTTCGGGCGGACCGGGCGGATGTGGGCATTCGAGCACGCCGGCATCGTCCCGGACGTCGTGTGCCTGGCCAAGGCGATCGCCAACGGCCTGCCGCTCTCGGCGATCGTGTCGTCGCGGGCGCTCCAGGAACGGTGGGGTCGGGGCGCCCACGGCTCGACGTACGGCGGCAACCCGGTGGCCTGTGCGGCCGGGATCGCGGTGCTCGAGACGATCCGCGAGGAACGGCTCGTGGAGAACGCGGTCGCCCGGGGCGCCGAGCTCCGGACAGGGCTCGAGGCGATCGCCGCCGAGGACGAGCGGATCGGCGACGTTCGCGGACCGGGCCTGATGGTCGGCGTGGAGTTCGTGCGCGACCGGACGACTCGCGAGCCCGATGCAGTCCTGCCGGATCGCCTGATGGCCGCCTGCGCGGACGCTGGCCTGCTGATCCTGACCTGCGGCCGCCAGCACGAGACCGTGCGCTGGATCCCGCCGCTGGACGTCAGCGCCGCCGAGATCGCCGAGGCGGTCGAGATCTTCGGCGAGACCCTCGGCCGTCTCGACTGACCCCGGGCCAGTCGGTGCCGGGGCAGCCCGGCCCACGCACCTGCTAAGTGCGAATTCGGTACGAGTGAGCGTGGACGCCGGACGAATCCTGGAGTTCGTGCAGTTTCGTCACCGGTCCACGCAGGCTCATCGCGGATCCGCGCCTGATAGGTGCGCTGCGAGCGTCCGTGGGCGGTCCGTCAGTCCGTCGCGGGCGGCAACCCTGCGTTGATCCGGATCGCGTCGCGCACGAAGCGGGCCAAGCCTGGCTGGATCCGCTCGTACGTGGCCTCGAACCGGGGGTCGGCGACGTACATGTCGCCGAGCGTCGCGTGCATCTCCTTCGAGCAGGGGTAGAAGCGCTGGTCGATCTGGAGGCGGTGCCGCTCGACGAGCTCCTGGACCTCCGGATCGCCAGGTCCGGCGCCTGACGCGAGCGCGGCGCCCAGGCCGCTCCCGATGGCCTCGCTCTCGGCCCTGATGGCCTTCCAGGCGTCCTTCGTGTAGCGAGCCGTCCGGCGCGCCGATTCGGCGTAGGCGTCCGTTTCGCCCCAGCGCTCCTTGACCTCGATCTCGTAGGCCTTGGGGTCGAAGTCGCCGAAGACCTCGAACATGTCGGCGTCGTCCATGGTCGATCCTTTCGAGAGCGCGTCGAGGGCCCGGTCGATGGCGGCGAGGATCGCCTCCAGGCGGCGGGCCCGACTCGCCAGCTGTTCTCGTTGGGCGATGAGCGCCGCCCGTCGGTCGAAGGCCGGGTCGAGCGTCAGTCGGCCGATCGCATCGAGCGGGAAGTCGAGCTCGCGGTACAGCAGGATGTGCTGCAGCTGCTCGAGGTCGTCGTGGCGATAGAGCCGGTAGCCCGACGCGGTCCGTTCCGAGGGGCTCAGCAGCCCGATCGCGTCGTAGTGGTGGAGGGTCCGGACGCTGATGCGTGCCAGCTCAGCGAGCTCGCCGACCGTGTACGTCCGCCCGTTCCCGTCCATCTCGTTCGGGAGTCTAGACCCTGACGTTACGTGAGGGTCAAGCGGCGAACAGCATCGGCGTAGTCGCGGAATGGCGGATCTGCACGCCGTCCGTCCAGACGCGTCCGAATCATCAAGGACTTATCTCCCGCGGCAGGGCATCTCTGAGTTGCCGAATCCGAACGAACGCCTCGTGAGTCCGCTACCAGAGGGCAGGCCGGGCCGGATCTGCACCGAGTCCACGCTCACCTGTGTCGAAACTGCACCTGACAGCGACGCGCGAACGGTGCGCTGCCCCGGGACAGCAACGAGCGCCCGTGCCACCAGGGCCGGGCGCTCGAACGCGCGCAGACGTGCGACGAACGGGCCGGATCGAGTCCGACCCGCGACGGTCAGCGGTTTTGCGAGAGGAACTTCATCACGTCATCGAGCCGGAACCGGCGGTCCCCGCGCTTGCAGACGCGATAGAACGGCAGCTCACCTCGATCGCCCAGCCGCTTCACGGTATTCACGTGGAGGTGGAGCATCTCGGCGACCTCGGTCGCAGTGAGCATCGGTCCCAGTTCGTTGACGGCCATCGATGCCATGTGGTCGTTGCCTCGTTCTGCGCAATACTCGGCGGTCCGGGCCCCTGGGGTAGCCAAGGGTAGGGTGCGGCCCGCTGCGAGGCAGAGCGTATGAGTGAGGTACCGGCACCGCCAAGCCGTACTTTGGGGTAGCCGCCAGTACCACGCTCGGGGAACGCCGATGCGTGCACGCACGCGAGCGCTCGGTCTCGCTAGTCGCCGCGGCCCACCGGATACGCATCGGTCATCTCACGGCCACCGGCGACGATCGTGATCTCGAGGGTCGGCAGCCGTTCGAGGATGCGATCGGTCAGCGACTGCCGGCGAACGCGTTCCAGGGCTCCTGACGGCCGGTGCGGCATGACGAGACGTGTGACGCGTCGCCGCTGTGCGACGCCGACGAGGCCCTCGGCCAGATCCGACGCCTCGACGGTGAAGATCTCCGCGCCCAGATCGGTCGCGTCGTCCAGGTACTCTCGAAGGCGTCGCGCACGCTCTGACGAAACGCTCGAGTCGGCGGGGGTCTCCACCACCACCGCGATGAGCGGGGCGCGCAGCCCCGCCGCCGTGGCGGCGGCCCTACGCAGGGCCCGGGGCGTGGCTGGCGAGTCGTCGACGAGCACCAGGACGCGCTCTGTCACGGTCTGGATCGGCCGGGCGGTACCGATGCCCTCGAGTTGTGCGTCGACGCGTCCGGCGACGAAGCGCAACGCCAGTTCTCGCAGGGATGTCAGGTTCGATTCCGTGAAGAAGCGGTCGAGCGCGACGCGCGCTCGCTCCTCCGTGTAGACGTTGCCGTGGCGCATCCGCTGCCGGAGCGCGTACGGACTCATGTCGACGAGTTCGACTTCGTCGGCGGCCGCGAGGACCTCGTCCGGGATACGTTCGTTGACGGGCGCCCCGGTGATCGTGGCGACGGCATCGGCGACCGAATCGAGATGTTGGACGTTGCAGGTGCTGACGACATCGATCCCTGCGTCCAGGAGGATGTTCACGTCCTCCCAGCGCTTGACTCGCTCCGATCCGGGCGCGTTGGTGTGGGCCAGCTCGTCAACGAGGGCAACGGCGGGCTTGCGCACCAGCACGGCGTCCGTGTCCATCTCCTCGACGACCACGCCGCGGTACTCTACGCGCCGCCGGGGCACGATCTCGAGCCCGTCGAGCAGCTTCTCGGTCTCGGGACGCCCGTGCGCCTCGACATACCCGACGACCAGGTCCGTCCCACGGGCGGTTCGGCGGTGGCCCTCCTCGAGCATCCGGTACGTCTTGCCGACACCCGGTGCCATCCCGAGATAGACGCGAAGGCGCCCGCGGGCGTGCCCATCTCCTGACCCGCGCGTGCGGGCAAGCATCTCCTCCGCCGTCGGACGCTCGTCGTCGGGGTCACGTCGGGTGTCGGTCACGGACGCCACCTCCTCGCCGCACGGTCCTGCCGGTCGCTCACGATCGTGTCACACGGCCAGCAGGCCGTCGAGGTCCAGGTTGAGGAGCAGGACGTTGACGCGAGGCTGACCGAGGAAGCCGAGCAGTGGCTGCTCGGTGTGGCGAGTCACGGCGGCGCGGACGTCATCCACCGCGATGCCGCGCTCCTTGGCGACACGCGCCACCTGGTACTCGGCAGCGGCGGGACTGATGTCGGGGTCCAGCCCCGAGGCTGACGTCGTGACGAGGTCTACGGGGATCGGCGCGTCGCCGTTCTCGGCCTGATAGGCCGCAACGGCCGCCGTGACCCGGTCGATCAGGTCCTGGTTGGTCGGTCCGAGGTTCGACCCGGCCGAGCCGGATGCGTCGTAGCCGTCCTTGCCGGCCGCCGACGGGCGGCTCCAGAAGTACTTGGGGTCACTGAAGCCCTGGCCGATCAGGCTCGAACCGAGCGTCCGGCCGTCCGTCGTGACGACGAACGAACCGTTGGCCTGGTGCGGGAACGCGACCTGTGCGATCGCGGTCACGACCACTGGATAGAGCACGCCTGTGACGACCGTCAGCGCGAGCAGGAGCGCGATGGCGGGCCACAGCCGATAGCGAGCGAAGGTGGTCATCGATCGGTCCTTATGCCAGGTGCAGGGCGGACACGACGAGGTCGATCGCCTTGATCCCGATGAACGGGGCGATGATCCCGCCGACGCCGTAGATGAGGAGGTTGCGCTGGAGGAGCACGCTCGCGGGCGCGGGTTTGAACGACACGCCACGAAGTGCGAGAGGGATGAGCGCGACGATGATCAGCGCGTTGAAGATCACCGCCGAAAGGATCGCGCTCTGGGGGGTCGACAGACCCATGACGTTGAGGGCGTTGAGCTCCGGGTAGACGGCGACGAACATCGCGGGCACGATCGCGAAGTACTTGGCCACGTCGTTCGCGATGGAGAACGTCGTGATCGAACCACGCGTGATGAGCAGCTGCTTGCCGATCGCGATGACCTCGAGCAGCTTGGTCGGATCCGAGTCGAGGTCGACCATGTTGGCCGCGTCCTTCGCCGCGGAGGTGCCGCTGTTCATGGCCAGCCCGACATCGGACTGGGCGAGCGCCGGGGCATCGTTGGTACCGTCGCCGGTCATCGCGACGAGGTGGCCCTCGGCCTGTTGCGAGCGGATGAAGGCGATCTTCTCCTCGGGCGTGGCCTGCGCGATGAAGTCGTCGACACCGGCCTCCCTCGCGATGGTCGCGGCGGTCCGCGGGTTGTCGCCCGTGATCATCACCGTCTTGATGCCCATCCGACGGAACTCGGCGAACCGCTCGACGAGGCCCTCCTTGACCGTGTCCTTGAGCTCGATGAGCCCAAGGACCCGGCCCTCGCTCTCGAGGATGAGCGGGGTGGCCCCCTGGTCCGCGATGCGGTCCGAGTCGGCGACGACCTCCGGCGGGAGGCTGCCGACCTTGGCGGTGATCGCGTCGACCGCACCCTTGAGGATCGTGACCCCGGTCGCGAGCTTGACCCCGCTGGTGCGGGTCTCCGCGCGGAACGGGATCTCCTCGGTGATGCCCTGACCGAGGGCGGCGAAGCCGGCCTCATCGTCGACACCGGCCGGCCGGCCGAGCTCCGCGAGACGCTTGCGGGCCAGCTCCACGATCGAGCGCCCTTCCGGCGTCTCGTCGCGGATCGAGGCCACCAGCGCGGCCTCGACGACCTCGGCTTCGGTCACGCCCGGTGCCGGGGTGATCGACGCGGCGAGCCGGTTGCCGTAGGTGATGGTGCCGGTCTTGTCGAGCAGGATGACGTCGACGTCACCGGATGCCTCGACGGCACGCCCGCTCATGGCCAGGACATTGAACCGGGCCACGCGGTCCATTCCGGCGATGCCGATGGCCGACAGCAGCCCGCCGATGGTCGTCGGGATGAGGCACACGAGCAGGGCGACGAGGGCGACGGTCTCGACGATCGTGCCGGCGTAGGTCCCGAACGGGCGCAGGGTCACGGTCGCCATGAGGAAGATGATCGTCAGGCCCGCGAGCAGGATCGCCAGGGCGATCTCGTTCGGGGTGCGCTGTCGCTTGGCGCCCTCGACGAGGGCGATCATCCGGTCGAGGAAGGTCTCGCCCGGATCGGTCGTGACCGTGATCACGAGCCGGTCGCTCACGAGGCTCGTCCCGCCGGTGACCGAGCTCCGGATATCGGTCCCGGGCTCCTTGAGGACGGGAGCGGACTCGCCGGTGATCGCCGCCTCGTTGACGAACCCGATGCCCTCGATGACGTCGCCGTCCCCGGCGATCGTCTCCCCCTCGTTGACGACGATGATGTCGCCCTTGCGCAGCTCCGAGGAGCCGACGTCCTCGAGGGTTCCATCGGCCCGTCGTCGGTGCGCGATGGTCTCCGAGCGGGTCTTGCGCAGGGTGGCCGCCTGCGCGCGACCGCGCGCTTCGGCAACGGCCTCGGCATAGGTCGCGAACAGGACCGTGAACCACAGCCAGATCGCGATCTGGACCGAGAACCCGAGACCGCCCGCACCGGCCGCCTGGGCACCCGTCGCGCCGGCGATCGCGATGAGGGTCACGAGCACCGCGGTGATCTCCACGACGAACATGACCGGGTTCTTGATCAGCAGCCGCGGATCGAGCTTGCGGAAGGCGTGCGGGATGGCCGAGCGGAGGAGATCCGGATCGAGGACACCGCGTGGCTTGGGCGGCTCGCCCGATGGCTTCGCTCCGCCCAGGGTGACGAAGCGCTGGAATCGGCGCGTGCCGCGACCGGTATCGACCGACAAGAGAGCCATCAGGAGACCTTTCCGGCGTTCTGGATGAGCTGCTCGACGATCGGACCCAGCGCGAGCGCGGGGAAGAACGTGAGGGCTCCGACGATGATGACGACACCGATGAGGAGGACCACGAACAGGGGGCCCGAGGTCGGGAAGGTGCCGAGCGATGGCGCGACGGAACGCTTGGCGGCCATCGATCCGGCCAGGGCCAGGATCGGGATGATCATGCCGTACCGGCCGATGAGCATCGCGAGGCCACCGGTGATGTTGTAGAAGGGCGTGTTGCCCGTCAGACCGGCGAAGGCCGAGCCGTTGTTGCCCGTCTGGCTGGAGAAGGCATACAGGATCTCGCTGAAGCCGTGCGGCCCGGAATTGAGCGGGCCGGCCGTCCCTTCAGCCGTGACGCTCGCGATCGCGGTGAAGCCGAGGATGCTGGCCCCGAGGACGAGGGCGACAAGCATCGCCATCTTGATCTCGAACGACTCGACCTTCTTGCCGAGGTACTCGGGCGTCCGGCCGACCATGAGGCCGGCGATGAACACGGCCAGGATCGCGCCGATGACGAGCATGCCGTACATGCCCGCGCCGATGCCTCCGGGTGTGACCTCACCGAGCTCCATGTTGAAGAGCGGGACGAGCCCCGCGATCGGCTGGGCGCTGTCGTGCCACGAGTTGATCGCGCCGGTGCTGGTGCCCGTCGTCGCGGCCATGAACAGGCCACCGACCGCGGCGCCGAAGCGCGTCTCCTTGCCTTCCATGTTGCCGACGCCGGCCTGGTCGACGCCGGCCGGAAACAGAGGATTGCCGACGAACTCGACGTGCATCGCGCCGACGGCCCCGACCAGCAGGATGATCGCCATCGCGGCGAAGATCCCCCAGCCTTGGCGCCGGTCGCGTGCGTACTGGCCGAACGTGTAGGTCAACGCGAACGAGCACATGAGCAGCGCGAAGATCTCGAGCCAGTTCGTCAGGGGTGTCGGATTCTCGAACGGATGCGCTGAGTTGGCGTTGAAGAAGCCGCCACCGTTGTTGCCGAGCTCCTTGATGAACTCCTGCGACGCGACCGGACCCATGGCGATGGTCTGCTGCGCGCCCTGGAGGGTCGTCACGGTCTGCGAGGGGTTCCAGGTCTGGGGCACACCCTGCCACACGAGCACGAGGGCCCCGACGATCGAGATCGGCAGCAGGATGTAGAGCACGCCTCGCGTGAGGTCGACCCAGTAGTTGCCGATGGTCTTCGCGCTACGCCGGGTGAGGCCCCGGAAGAGTGCGATGGCGATGGCGAGGCCCGTCGCGGCCGACGTGAAGTTCCGGACTGCCAGCACCGTGGCCTGTGAGAGGTACGTGGCGCCGGTCTCGCCCGAATAGTTCTGCCAGTTGGTGTTGGTCTCGAAGCTGACCGACGTGTTGAAGGCGAGCTCCGGGGTCATCGGCGGGATGCCACCCTGGTTGAGGGGCAGGACGTCCTGCATGCGGAAGACGACGTACCCGGCGATGATCGCGACGAAGGCCATCACGAGCACGGAGACGGCGTATCCCCTCCAGCCCTGCTCGACGGTCTCGTCGATCCCGCACACGCGATAGATGAACCGCTCGACTGGGCGCACCACGGGGCTCAGGAAGACCCGTTCGCCCTCCATCACGCGATAGATGTAGCGGCCGAGGAACGGGGTGACGACGACGATAGCCAGCGCGATGGTGGCGAGGGTCAGGAAGTCGTTGAGGGACACGATCAGAAGTCCTCAGGACGAAGCAACGCCCACAGCAGGTAGACGAAGACGAAGGCGGCCGCCAGGCCGGCCAGGAGCTCGAGGATATTCATCGCCCGACCCGCTCGCAGAGCAGTAGGTACCCCGAGAAGACGGCGATACAGCCGATCAGGATCAGGGCGATCTGGACGTCGGTCATGGTTCTGGAGTCTCCGTGGTCAACAAGCGGTCGATCGTCGACCGAAGCGTGTCCAGCGCGAACGGCTTGGGCAGGTACCCCGCCACACCGAATTCGCGAAGGCGGGCTGGACTGACCGCCATCGCGCTCGCGACCACCACGGGCGGTCGTCCGGCGGCCTCGAATGCCGGGCTGCGAAGGACGGACCAACCGGTCTCGCCGGGCAGGTTGATGTCGAGCAGCACGAGGGAAGGGCGAAGGCCCCGTTCAAGTGCCGTGATGGTCTCCTCGGTCGATCCGGCGACCACGACCTGGTGCCCGTGGGCGCGGAGGTGACGGGCAAGCAGCGTGCCGAGCGTCTCGTCGTCCTCGACCAGGAGGATCGGCGCCACCGACTCGTCCGAGGTCACAGCTGACCCTCGGGAGCGGCGGCTCGTCGGACGAGGACGTCCAGGCCCTCCTCGTCGGTCCGCCACAGAGGTTCCAGTTCGACGCCCATGTCGGCCGCCATCGGGCGGACGATCGCGATCGCCGCTTCGCTCAGCCGAAGGCCACCGACCGTGGTTCGTCGGGCGCCGCCTGACGCGACGAGACGAACGGCGCTCGCAAGGAGCTCCACCTCACGGTCGATGGTCGCCTTGACCTGGTCGCTCTCGCTCATGACCCAATCGTCGTCCCGGGGTCCAAGAGGGCGAGTGCGGTCGAGCCCCCGTCGCCGCTCAAGGACGACTCAAGATGCCCGCCTCGTCGACGAGTCAGGCCGAGGCGATGCGGTATCCCACCCCCGGTTCGGCGACGATCAATCCCTTGAGCGATCCGGTCGGATCCGCGGCCTCGATCTTGCGCCGGATCTGGCTCACGTAGACATGGATGTAGTGGGCCTCATCGCTGTACGCCGTGCCCCAGACGGCGCGCAACAGTCGGCCATGGGTGACCAGCCGTCCCGCGTGGATGACGAGCACCTTGAGCACCTCGTACTCGCGTGGCGTGAGGTGCACCGGCCGCGAGCCCACGCTGACCGAGCGGGTGGCGATGTCCAGGGTCAGGTCGCCCACCCGGACCTCGCCCGTCGCGTCGGCGGCCGGCCCAGCCGCCCGTCGGAGCAAGGCGTCGATCCTCGCCCGGAGCTCGATCATGCCGAAGGGCTTCGTCACGTAGTCATCCGCGCCGACGTCCAGCGCCGCCACCTTGTCCGACTCCCGGTCCCGGGCCGACAGGACGAGGATCGGTGTCGAGGCTTCACGCCGGACGTGCCGGATGACGACCAATCCATCCCGATCGGGCAGGCCGAGGTCTAGGACGATGAGGTCGGGGCGGCGAGCCTCCCACGATGCGGTGGCCGTGGCCGCGTCGGCGGCCTCGGTGACATCGTGGCCGTGGCCGCGGAGGAAGGTCGCGACCGAGGTTCGGGTCGGCGGGTCGTCCTCGACCAGCAGGATCGAGGCCGCAGCCTGTTGGCGATCCATGGCTACGCCGCGTCGCTCGCTTGATCGGACGTGTCAAGGTGCGGCGCGGCGATCGGCAGGTCCAGCTCGATAGCCAGTCCACCCAGCTCGCCCGGTCGTGCCTCGACGTGACCACCCATGGCCTCGACCAGACCGCGGACCACCGCCAGCCCGATCCCGGTCCCTCGCCGGGATCCCTCGCCCTTGCGTGGCACCCGGTAGAACTTCTCGAACAGGCGGGCCAACGTCTCGGGTGGCACCCCGGGACCGCCGTCCTCGACCACCACCCTGACACGATCGTCGACCGTCCGGGCGGAAACGCGGATCGGCACGCCGGCGCCGCCGTATTTCGCCGCGTTGTCCAGCGTGTTCGCCAGGATCTGCCCCAGGAACACCTCGTCGCCCAGGACCGGCGGCAGGTCGGGCGGGACCCGGACGTCGACGGGATGACCGGCCAGGCTCGTTGCGGACCGACGAACAGCCTCGGCGACGATGTCTGCCAACGCGAGGATGACCAGACTCGGGCGCAGCTCGCCTGCTTCGACCCGACTCATGTCGAGCAGGTTCGTGACCAGCCGGTTGAGCCATTCGGCCTCGAAATCGATCGACGCGGCGATCTCACGACGCTGGTCGGGCGGCCACTCGACGTCGGGGTCCATCAACGTGCCGGCGGCGGCTCGGATCGCGGCCAACGGCGTCCGCAGGTCATGCGACACCGAGTCAAGGAGCGCCGACTTCAGGGCCTCGCTACGTCGGGAGATCTCGGCGGACGTCGCATCCCGCTGCAGGCGATCGCGCTCGAGCGACCCACCGATCTGGTCGGCGGCCGCAGCGAGCACCCGAGTCTCCCCGATGTCCGGTGGCCCAAGACCTCGCGGGCGGACCACCCACACGGCCCCGTACGTGCGACCGCCTGCGGTCGCGAGGACCTGATACGACTGCTCCGCGGGGTCCTGGGCGGACTTCGGCGCACGTGCTGGGGCATGCACCCGCACCCACTCCGCGGGCTCGTCACCAGGTCGACGGCGCAGCACCGTGTGGACCACCGGGCTCGTGGGGGTTCCAACTTGGCCCGCGGTATCGGCCACGACCGTGTCGCCGACGACGATCCAGACGCGCGACGCACGCACCTCGTCGCGGACGAGGCCGGCGATCGGTCCAAGCGCGGATGAGGTGTCGCGTTGGCTCGCCAGCGTGAAGCTGATGTTGAACATCGCCGACGCCTCGCGCTCGCCTTCGATGGCCGCGACGGCCCGGTCGCGCTCCCGCCCGGCCAATCGCCCGACGACCACACCGACCACCAGCAACAGCAGGAGGTTCAGCCACTCGGCCGGATCACGCACCGTGAACGTGTAGCGCGGCTCGATATAGAAGAAGTCGTAGACGAGGAACGCCCCGACCGCGGTCGCGACCGCCGGCCCGGTCCCGCGCAGAACGGCCACCGCGACGACCGCGAGCAGGTATGCGGGGGACGCGTCATTGAGCCCGTACGCCTCGAGGACCCCGATGACGACGGCCCCGACGGCGAGGGCCGCCACGATGAAGACCAGGCTCGGCACCAGGTAGCGGACTCGCCGGCCGACGGCCCTGGCGCGACGCCAGCGACCATCGATGGTGGGGGTCATCAATGCTCGCCCCGGGCGATCCGCCGGGCATCGCGGCTGATGCGCAGAAACTGGGTGACGTGCTGCAGCGGCCGGATGTGGCTGGGTTCGCCGGCATAGATCGTTCGGATCGGGACCCACGCGATCGGGAGGCCGAGCGCGATGCAGCGCGCAATCATCTCGACCTCGAACTCGAACCCGTTCTCGTCCGAATCGAGGAGCGCCCGCATCAGCCGGCGGCCGATCAGTCGATAGCCGGACTGGTTGTCCGGGATACCTCGACCGACCGCGGCCGAGAAGGCCCATCCGCCCAGCGTGTTCGAGAGCCGCCGGGCGGTCGGCATCTGGCTGAAGTCCCGGCGACCGATGACGAGCTCCGGGTGGTCGCGCTCGTAGGCGGCGAGGAAGGCCGGGATCTCGTCCGGGTCGTGCTGGCCGTCGGCGTCGAGGGTGACGACCGCATCGGCGCCGTGCACCAGAGCGTGGCGGAAGCCGGCCCGCAGCGCCGCGCCCTTGCCCTGGTTGGGGACCTGCCGGATGACGGTGGCCCCGGCGGTCTCGGCCTGTGCGGCGGTGTCGTCGGTCGAGCCGTCGTCGATGACGATGACCGGCAGGTGGTGCTCGGCGGCGGCCACGACGGCCGCGATCCGAGGTCCTTCCTGGTAGCCGGGGATCAAGGCGATGATCGGCGGGCCCGTCCCCGATGGTGGTGGCACCGCGGCATCGTACGCGCCGCGTCGTAGGAACGCGGCGCGTTCCGAGCCGGGCCGAGGGCACCGACCCGGTGAATCGGCGCCCTCGCTCAGTGACTAGTCGTCGTGGTGATGTGTCCGCTTGAAGTACGCCACCTGAGCACCAGCAAGGCGGCCCGCTTGTATGCCCGCGGTAAACCGTTCCCGTGGAGGTATTGGCGCCCCCGCCAGGATTCGAACCTGGGACCTTCCGCTTAGAAGGCGGCTGCTCTGTCCACTGAGCTACGGGGACGCGACGAGTCCCTCCGGGACGGAGAGGTCCTTGTCCTCCATCTCCCACGCATGGTCGAGTGTGTGGAAGGCGGAGTGTCGGATGAGGAATGGTAGCGTCCACGACCGCATCCGCCGCGTGACCTCCCCCGCGTTGTACGCGCGCATCGCCTCGACGTAGGCCGCCCGATGCTGCCGCAGGCCATCCGGGGTAAGCGCCGCCTCTTCCGGTATCCGCAGACCGACCTGTTTCGCGAAGTCCTCGCTCTCGGTGCGAATAGTGTGGCGGATGATCCGGTCGCGGTCGCGTCCACCTCCGCGCGGCCCCTTGCGCATCTCCGGCGAGACCCGCGCCGCGACGCCATCGAAGAACGCCCAGCAGGCCCTCAACAGCGTGACCTTGCGGTCGAACTCCGCCTCGCCCATCGGGCCGTGCTCGGTCGCGGAGGGCGAGAAGGAGATGCCCCAGAAGTCGACCGAGCCCGGGCCGACGCGGTCCTCCACGATCTCGAGGGGCCCGTCGGCGTCGAAATCGGGCGCCATCCCGGCAAGACCCGCAACCGGCCGGTAGCGGTCGCGATAGGACTCGAGCGTTTCGACGGCGAGCTCGGCGCTCTTCGCACCCCGACTCCACCCAGGCCAGTCGAGGGCGAACGCCACCGACCGCTTCTCCTTCGGCCCGCGTTCGATGACCGTGCGGACGGGCATGGCCCGAGTATCGCATGAGGCCAACAGATATCCGGACCGTATCCCAAGAAGGCCGATTTCGGCGTGCTATGCTCCGCGCCCCATCGCCCCGATCCGGGTCGGGACGAGGGTGCATGAGGTCGCGAATCGCCCAATGTCGGGACCCCCGACGCGAGCCCCCACCGGCCAACTCGCCCTCGAGCTGCCGCTCGAGCTGCCGCCACTCGCGATCGCTCCTGAGTGGAAGGACCAGCAGCGCCTGTGGGGCCACGCCTTTCACCCGATGTGCTCGTACCTGGCCAGTTTTCCGGCCGCGCTCGCACATGCCTTCATCGCCCGGTATTCGCGGCCGGGCGACGTCGTCCTCGACCCGTTCTCGGGCCGCGGGACCACGCCCTTGCAGGCTTGCGCGGAAGGCCGGATCGGTGTCGGCAACGACCTCAATCCGTTCGCCCACCTGCTGACCACGGCCAAGGTCGAGCCCGCCACGCGGGCCCAGGCGTCCACTCGCCTCGCCGGCCTCCGCCTCAGCTGGTACGCGGAATCGAAGGACTGGCTGGCCCTCGGCGAACGCGTCGCCACCGATCCGACCGCACCGACCGGGCTTGTGCCGGTCGCCGGTTCCGGCACCGGACCGGACAGTGGCACCGAAGCCGTCCCGGTCGAAGTCGCACTCGCCTTCCATCCGCGAACGCTGGGCCAGCTCCTGTTCGTGCGGACCCGGCTACGCCTAGACGACCGGACCGATCGGTTCCTCGCCGCCGCCCTGACCGGCATCCTCCATGGCAAGAGCGCCTCGTACCTGTCGGAGCTGATGCCGAACACGTTCAGCATGGCGCCGCGGTACGTGCGCGACTTCGCCCGGAAGACGGCGTTCGCCTCCCCGGAGCGCGACGTCTTCGACGGGCTCTCGAAGAAGCTCGATCGGCTGTTCCGCGGCGGTCCGCCCTCGGCGGAGGGCGTCGGGCTCCTCGGCGATGCCCGCGACGTCGCGCCACGCATGCGCGAGGCGATGCGCCAGCGCGGCCGCCCCGAGCGCGCCCGGCTCGTCGTGACGTCGCCGCCCTACCTGCGCGTCGTCAAATATGGCTACTACAACTGGCTTCGGACCTGGTTCCTCGGCTTCGACGCGCGGGCCATCGATGCCGCCCTTGACGACGCCCATCACCGGGAGCCGTACCTGGCCTTCCTCCGCGACGTCCTGGCCGGCCTGCGACCCGTCCTGGCGGACGACGCGGTGGTCGTCCTCGTTATCGGCGACGTCGAGACCGATCGCGGGCGCCGGATCCGGGGCGGGGTCGGGCTGGCCGAGCGGGCCTGGGAGGCCGCGGCCGAGCCCGAGGGCTACCGCCTCGCCGGCGTGGCCCTCGACGACGTCGCCGCCGGCCGCAAGATGACCAAGCTCTGGGGCGACGAGGCGGGACGAGCGACCAAGACGGACCGGATCCTGGTCCTGGGCGCGACCGAGGCCGGCCGGCGACGGGCGCTCGCCGGAGTCGGCAACGACGTCGATTGGACCTGGCCGCCGAGGGCCCTGCGCGCCATCTAGAATTGCGCCCATGCAGCCGATGTACCACCCCTCGGATCTGGCCGCCATGGATCCGCTGGTCCTGATGAAGAACCTCGATCACGTGCGGATGACCAGCCGTCGGCTGAGTTACATCCTCCAGCAGCAGGTCCACCTCTACACGCCCGAGGCCAACCAGCTCCGCGAGCAGATCGACCGATACGTCGAGGCGGAGCGCCAGATCGAGGGCGAGATGGCGAGGCGGCGCATCCGGGCCTGACCGCCCGCGCGATCGGTCAGACCGCGGCGTGCGCCGCGTTGAGCCGCATCGGGGCGCTCGGCTCTGGCTCGCTCGCCGGCGTCGGTTCGTCGGCCGGGCTGGTGACTGCGGCGGCCGCGACCCCGTCGGGTTCGCTCATCACGGGCAGCGGTTCGGCGGCGATCCTGACCGCCACCGGGCGCCGCCGCGCCTGCTCCTCGCTGATCACACCCGCGGCCAGGCCGGCCAGGGCTGGCATGTCGAACAGGCTGAAGCCGATGCCAAGGCCGGCCAGGTCGTCGGGCCCGAGACCGCGAAACAGACCGCGCGCCGCGACGGCGCACATCTCGTCATAGAGTTCCGGCCAGCCCACGCGTCGGCGGCGGTAGCAGAACCGCACGAATTCGATCGCGTCCGGATCGGGCGGTGTGGGGCTGGCGGTGCGTGGTTCCATCGATGGCGTGCCCTCTCCCTTACCCTGTCCGGGCCGGCCTTCGGCGCGGCGTCGCGGGCATCACGAAGCTTGACCCGTCGGGCGGAGTGCCGATCCGGCCGCCGGGGAATGGTCCCGGATGTCCTCCGACCTGCGTCCTGGGGTGGGCCCTGCCGGTCGGTGGAGGGTCATGGTAGGCCGCTCCCGGAATGGCGGGAAGAGGGCTTGTCCACGACTTCATCCACCAAGTTATCCACATGAACGTCTGTTCGGTGAACGCCCGTGCGGAACGAGCGTGGCTCGGCCGCGGAGCCGCGGACCGGCGAGATCATGCGGTCCGGCGGGTCAGCCCGAGTCCGGGGGTCGACGGCAGGATCCAGCGGTGGTCGGCGCCGAGGTCGAGGCCGTCGAACGGGTCATCGGCGAGCAGCAGGCAGCCGTCGAGATCGACCCAGTCGGCCAGCGACGCCACCGCCGCCGAGCCGGCGATCCCGACCGAGGTCTCCTCCATGCAGCCGAGGAACGTGCGGAAACCGAGCTCACGCGCGCGCTCGAGCATCTCCTTCGCGGGCGCGATCCCGCCGCACTTCGCGAGCTTGACGTTGATCCCCCCGACGACGCCGACCAGGGCGTCGAGATCCTCGAACGTGACGGCGCTCTCGTCGGCGACGATGGGCAGGCTCGAGCGTTCCTGGAGCCAGGCGAGGTCGCGATAGGCGCGGGCCGGGAAGGGCTGCTCGATGAGCTCGACGCCTAGCTCCACCAGTCCCGGGAGCAGCTCGACGGCGTCCGCCCGGCTCCAGCCCGTGTTGGCATCGACGCGGATCGGCCCCTCGAAGACCTCGCGCACGGCCCGCAGCGTGGCGAGATCATCGGGTCCGCCGCACTTGATCTTGAGCGCCGGGAAATGCGCGGCGCGAGCGGCCCGCTCGGCGACCACGGCCGGCTCGTCGATGCCGATCGTGAAGTCGGTGGGCGGGATGGCCGCCGGCAGACCGAGCAATGCATGGACCGGCACACCCAGGACCTTGCCGGCCAGGTCGTGAAGGGCGACGTCGATCGCGCACTTCGCCGCGCCGTTCCAGCGGATCGCCGCCGCCATCGCATGGCCCGCGGCCTCGAGACCGGACGACGTCAGGGCCGGCTCACCGATCGCCTCGAACAGCGTCGGGAAGACTGCGGCCATCGACTCGGGCGTCTCGCCGTAGAAGCGGTCGGGGTAGCCCTCTCCGATCCCGACGACGCCGGGGTGGCGGTCATCGCGCAGCTCGACGACGACCGTCGTCACGCCGTCGTCCGTGTGGTGGTCGGTCCGGGCGATCCGGAACGGCTCCCGCAGCGAGAGCCGCAGGACCTCATGGGTGAGGCTCAGACCCACGGCAGGGCGTCCACGCCGTCGCGGACAGCGGCCCACAGGCGGTCCCCGCCGAACCGGACCGGGTCGTCGGTGGGCAGGCCCGTCTCGGCCTCGGTCGCGGCGATGATCCGGCGCGCCTCGTCGTCGTCCGGGTAGCGCGACGTGTTCAGCGCGACGGCGACCACCTTCGACGGCGCGACCAGAGCCGCGACCCGTTCGTGCAGCTCGATGAACCCGGGCAGCGAGGCGATCGGGAACGACGCCTCGGGCAGGTGGTCGAAGTCGTGGACCGCGAGACCTGGCTTGTGGACCATGATCATGGCCTGCGGGGTCGCGCCGTGGATGAGCCCGAGCGTGACCGACGAGTACGCCGGGTGGTCGAGCGAGCCCTGGCCCTCGACGAGCAGCCAATCGCCCATATCCTCGCCCTGTTCGACGAGCCACTCGACCGTGCCCTGGGTGAAGTCGCTGATGAGCCGATCGACGGCCACGCCCCAGCCCTCGATCATCATCCCGGTCTGGCCGGTCGGCACGAAGACGGCCGACTGGCCGGCCGCGAGCGCCGATCGGCGCAGCTCGAGCGCGACCGACATCTTGCCGATCGCGCAATCCGTCGCGACCGTGAGGATGACCCGCTTGCCCGGACCGTGGCGCCGTCCGACGGCGGTCTCCATAAAGTCGGGCGGACGCCGGTAGTCGACGATCGTCGTCCCGCGTGCGGCCGCCGCGGCCGCGAACTCCGGATCGTCCCCGAGGAACGTGTGCAACCCGCCGTGGACGTCGAGCCCGGCAGCGATCGCGTCGAGGATGATGGTCCGCCAGGATGGCGGCAGCTTGCCGCCCGTCGGGGCGATCCCGATGAGCAACGTGTCGGGCGGCTCGGGAAACGCCAGGGCATCGGCCAGGCTCGCGACGATCGGGATGTCGTGGCCGGGCAGGAACTCGTCGACGTTCCGTCCAGCCTGGGTGGAATCGAGGACCGCGACGACGTGGTCCGGCCCGTAGCGGATGACGCCATAGGCGGTCTTGGCCGCGTGCTCGCCGAAGGCCCCCTCGGTCAGGATCAGGAGGCGGCGTCGTTCCGTCGTTCGCATCGCGCGAGTGTAGGGAAACACGGCCGCCTTCGACGGCTGCGCCAGCGGCCATTGACAGCCCCTAGCCGGGCGGTAGCATGCGGACCAGTCGAAGTCTCGATGGCCGGCCATGCCCCCTGGGAGGGTGACGCGGGCAGCGGAGGACCATGGACGGGACGTGCAGGATCTGCGACGAGCCGGCGGTCCGGACCGTTGGCGACTACGCCTTCTGCGAGCGCCATTTCCAACATGCCAGCCGGGAACGGCGGGGCGGCTGGCAGGCTGATCTCGCCTCGATCGTCCTGCTCGTCGGCTTCGTCGTCGTGCTGTACGCGATCGACGAGGTCCTGAAGCCCCACTTCTCGGGTGCCGCGCTGACGGCGATCGGGCTGCTCATCGCGATCGTGCCGGCCGTCGTGTGGCTCGCGTTCTTCTACCGACGGGACCGGCTCGAGCCGGAGCCGCGGACGATGGTCGTCGGCGTGTTCATCCTGGGCGCGTTGGTCGCGACCGCGATCTCGATCCCGCTCGTCGACCAGGTCTTCGACGTCGGCGCCTGGCTGTTCGAGTCGCCCCTCGTCCACCTGGCCGGCGGCATCCTCATCGTCGGGATCATCCAGGAGGGCCTCGTCTACCTGACGGTCCGGCTGTCGGTCTACGGCTCGCGCGAGTTCGACGAGCGCACCGACGGCATCATCTACGGGACCGCCGTCGGCCTCGGCCTGGCGACCGCGCTCAACGTCGCGTTCGTCGTAGAGTCGGGCGGCGTCGACCTCGGGACCGGGGCGATCCGGATCGTCCTGACCTCGCTCGCCCACGGCAGCTTCGGCGGCGTGATCGGCTACTTCCTCGGTCGCCAGAAGTTCGAGGTGCGGCCGATCTGGTGGATGCCCGCCGGCGTGGCCCTGGCGGCGACCCTCAATGGCGTCTTCTTCTTCCTGCGAACCACGGTCGGGCGGGGCACGATCGAGGGACCGCTCGAAGCCATCGCGCCCTGGATCGGCCTGGTCCTCGCCGCGGTCCTCGCGGGTGCCGTGACGGCCGTCCTCTCGACCCTCATCCGACGTGAGCTGGCGAAGAGCGCGGCCGGAACCGGCGCCGAAGCCGGGGCGCCGTCATGACGGCCGCCGTCGGTGTCGGCGCCCGCCGGGCCCGGGACGGCCGGGAGGCGCGCTCGTTCATCGCCGTCATCGTCCTGATCGTCGTGGCGCTCGGCGCCGGGCTCCTCGTCAGGCAGAGCGTCGAGGGCGCCGTCCAGCACGTCGGTGAGGGCGGGTTGAACGCGCAAGTGCCGGCGGGCTGGATCATCCTGCCGGCGGCCGGCGACCGGCTCCTGACGGCCTACGACCCGCTTGACCCCGACCTTCGTTACGGGGTGGCGGCCATCGACGCAGCCGGTGGCGTGGCCGTGACGCCCGAGGATGCCGCCGCCCGCCGCATCCAGGACCGCGCGAACCTCCTCCCATCGTTCACCGTGACGAAGGAGGGCCCCGGGACCCTGGGCGCCGTCCCGACGTACGAAGTCCGGTACACCTTCGTCGACCAGGCGCCGGGCGGGAAGGCCACGACGATCGACGCGATCGAGCACTACTTCGCCGACGGCGCCATCTTCCCGGAGGACCGCGTGCTTGCCGTGATCGTCGAGGCGCCGCCGGACAAGCTCGACGCGGCGCTGCCGGACTTCGACCGGTTCGCGCGCGAGATCGCCGGGCGCGCCGGGTCCGCCGCCACGCGGTCGCCCGTGGTCGCGGGGCGCGACAGCACCCGCCAGCTGGCCTCGATCGGCGACCCAGCGATGGGCGCACCGGTGGCACCGGCGTCCCCCGCGGACATGGTCAAGGGCACGGTCCAGATCCTGGTCGTGGCGACGATCGGCGGGCAGGAGCAGGCCTACGGTTGGGGCTCCGGCACGATCCTGTCGCCGACCGGGCTCATCCTGACCAACGCGCATGTCGCGAAGCCGACGGCCGCCGGGCTGGGCATCTTCGAGGCCGACCCGACGCCATCGGTCGACCCGGAGGACCTCGTCGTGGCCGTGGTGGAAGCGGAGGATCGCCCGGCGGTCCCGAAGTACCGGGCGACCGTCCTGGCGGCCGACGGCTATCTCGACGCGGCGGTCATCCAGATCGATCGCGACCTCGACGGCCGGCCGCTGTCGAGCGGAAGCCTCTCGCTGCCGACGATCCCGATCGGCGGATCGGACGCGCTCCACGCCGGCGATGCCCTGACCGTGGTCGGCTTCCCGGGCATCGGCGGCGACACGATCAGCCTGAGCTCCGGCCGCGTGTCCGGGTTCCTGAGCGATGAGCGCATCGGCCAGCGGGCCTGGATCAAGACCGATGCGATCATCAGCGGCGGCAACTCCGGCGGCCTCGCCGCGAACGAGGCGGGCCAGCTCATCGGGATCCCGACGCGGGCGCGCGAAGACGTCGGCGGCTACTCGTGGGTGCGGCCGATCGCGCTGGTCAAACCGCTCATCGACGCCGCTCGCGCCGGCTCCCGGACCGTCGACAGCCCGTACGTGGTGGCCGGGTCGGGCCGCGAGAGCATGACCGTCGACAGCTGGACCACCAACGCGAACGCGTGCCCGGCGCAGGATCGACGCACGTCGTACCCGTCAGGCACGACCAACATCATCGCCTCCGTCAAGCACAGCGGGTTCGCGTCGAGCGAGGATGTCGTCAGCCAGTGGCGGCTCGGCGGCGAGATCGTCAACCGCGGTGGGATCCGCCTGCCGAAGGGTGCCGAGAACGGCGGCTGCTACTTCAGCCAGCTCTACTACGATCGCGGGCTGCCCGATGGGACCTACCAGCTCGAGGTCTTCGGCGGGCCGACGCTCCGACCCATGACCACCGCCCAGACGACGATCGGCGCCACCAGCGCGAGCGAGATCGCGACGCTGGCAGGGTTCGTGAAGGATGCGGACAGCGGCCGACCGATCGCGGGCGCGGTCGTCTACCTCCTCGCGCCGGGGACCGACCTGCAGACCTGGTTCGACAACCCCCAACAGAGCCAGATCGTCTCGTTCGCGACGACCGGCACGGATGGCGCGTTCCTCGTCAACGGCCTGACCGCCGGCACCTCGTACCCGGGCATGGCGATGGCCGATGGATACGTCGCGGCGGGCGGCACGGTGGGGCCGATGAAGGCCGGCACGAACATCATGCTCGACGCGATCGCGCTGACACCGGTGGCGCCCTAGAGGTCAGCGAAGCCAGCCGACCGGCGGATACGCGATATCGGACCAGACGGTGACGCGGCCCGAGCCGTCCGGATTCGTGACATCGACCGCGTACATCCCGCTGCCGTCCTCGGTGACGACCGCGAGGCGGCGGCCATCGAGCGACCATGCCGGCTGCCAGGCGCGCTCGAGCCGGACCAGTCGCCAGTCGCCCACGTGGACCAGCGTGACCTGGTCGTTGTGCTCGATCGCGAGCCAGGCGCCATCGGGCGACCAGGCCGGCGCCCAGTCCGGTCCCCAACTGGTAGAGCCGGGTCCGAGTCCGGTGCCGATGCGCTGCCGCACCGATTCATCCGGCGAGATCACCCACATCGTCTGACCCTGCAGGACGGCGATGGATCGCCCGTCCGGCGACCACCAGGCGCCGACAGCCCCGCCCAGGTCGAATCCGGACAGGTTCCGCACGTCCGACCCATCGGCCTGCGCGAGCCACACGTTGCCGTCGCGCAGGAACGCGAACGTGGAGCCGTCCGGCGACAGGGCGACGGGTCGAGGAAACGTCCCGATGGGATGGAGGTCCGTGCCGTCCCCGTTGCCGGCCAGGAGCGTGCCCTCGTCGGTCGCCACGAACATGAGACGTTCGTCCCGAGACCAGATGGGCTCGCCCGGCAGCTCGCGCCGGCCCGAACCGTCCGGCCGCACGACGATCTGCCCGGAGCCACACGAGTCTCCTCCGCCGCGCGGCGGGCATGCCTCGCCCGTCAGCCAGCCGCCGCTCGGCGACCACCGGGCGAAGGACATGGGGAGCGACGTCGACGCCGGCGCCCCATCCGCCAACACGATCATGGCCGACATCCGCCCGATCCGGGCGATCCCCGAGCCGTCCGGAGCGAAGGCGGGATCGCACATCTCCGAAGGCTGTGGTCCCGGTGTGGCCTCGCCGCCGGCGGGTGCCGCCGGATCTGGGGGTGAGAGCGGGGCGCCCGGCCGCGGGACGATAGTCACCTCGTCGGGGAACCGGATGATTGCAAGTCCGCAATCCAAATCGCCGTCAGGCACTCGGACGACGAGCCTGCCCCAGGTCGCGTCCGGCTCCAGGGGCTCGCCGACGGGCGGCGTCGCGATCGGGAGATCCGGAGGCGCGGTCGCCGCGGGTGGCGGCGCCGTCGGGACGACCACGCCAGTCTGATCGCGAGTCGGGTTGGCCCACGCGACGTCGCCGGGCTGGTCTCCGACGGCAACGACCCGATCGGTCGCGTCGGCGAGCGTGACGAGGTGCAGCTCACGCTGCTCGCGCTCGGGCTGCCGCGTGTAGGCGATCGCGGCGGAGTCGGGCAGCCAGCCGACGAGGGCGTCGAAGTCGAGGTCCTGCGCCATGACCCGCCGGCCAGTCCCGTCCGGGTGCACGATCACGAGACCGTCGGTCGACAGGTACGCGATCCAGTTGCCGTCCGGCGACCAGACGGGGTCGATGACCCGGCCTGACGGGTCGACGAGCTCGGACCTCGCCAAACTCTCGGTGTCGACGACCCAGAAGCGATCGGAGACGCGCCGCTCGAAGAACGGGGCGTAGACGACGTGGCGCGAGTCCGGTGCCCAGCTGGCTTGAACCTGTCCGGAGCCGTCGGGGTTGGCCAGCCGGGTGACGGCGCCGGAGCGGACGTCGACGCGGTCGAGGACAAGGGGACCAACCTGGTCGGGCCAGCGGCTGACAAGCAGCTGGCGACCGTCCGGCGACCAGTCGATCGGCCGGTTCCCGTACGCGAACTGGAACGAGGTCAGCTCCGGCTGGGACCCGTTCAAGCGCGATACCAGCAAGCGGGTGTCGCCGCCCTCAACGTCGACGACCACGAGATCGTCGTCCGGCGTGACCAGGGCGAGCTCCGCCGTCGTGGGCGACCAGTCGCCGAACATCCCCGCGGCCAGCCGTCGCATCTGGCCGGTCGCGGTGTCGAACAGCAGGATCGCCGGCTCGGGGGTCTGCACGGCGATCCAGCGACCGTCCGCCGACCAGCGGGGCTGCGAATACGAGCTGCCGTCGCCGTGGGCGACGAGCACCGCCCCCGTACCGTCCGGGTTGGCGACGTACAGGTCGCCCCCCTTGATCAGCGCCAATAGCCCCTGGGCGCCGACCTGCCGGTCGACGGGCTGCTCAGCCTGGCGGGGAGGCGCCGGCTGCTCGACGTCGGCGCGCAGCGGGTCGGTCCGTTCCCACGGCCGAAGCGCTCCGACCGCCGCGGCACCGGCGACCGCGGCCGCGACAAGCGCTGCCGCAGCGATGAGCACCGCGCGCCGACGGACGTCCGGATCCGCGTCGGTCAGCGACCCGAACACCGTCGGCCATGCCCGCTGCTGCCCGGTGAGGTCGAGCGCGGCCGCGACCTGGGCCGGCAGCTCGTCGCGGACATGGGCCGGGAGGTGGGCGCGCAGCGCCTCGGCAAGCTCGAGGTCGGTCAGGTGCCGCTCGTTCATCGCTCAGCCTCCAGCGCCCGCTCGAGCGCACGCCTGGCCGCGTGCAATCGCGACTTGACCGTGCCGACCGGGATCCCGAGCGTCCGTGCGATCTCGGTCAGGGGCCGCTCATCGACGTGATGCAGGGCGAGGAGCTGGCGCTCGTCCTCGCGCAGCCGGTCGAACGCGCGCGCGATGGCATCGGCGCGAGCCAGCCGGTCGAGGTCGGTCTCTGCGTACGAGCGGGCTCCGGCCGTACCGGCTACGGGACGCTCCTCGTCACCCGCCGCGTCCGGATGTACCTGGACCTCTCGCAGGCGGACCCGGTGCCGCCGCGCCATCCGCGCCGCATTGGCGACGATGCGGTTGAGCCAGCCGTCGAACGCGGATGCGTCGCGCAACCGCGGCAGTTGCCGCCACGCGGCGAGCAGGGCCTCCTGGGTCGCGTCGGCCGCGTCGGCGTCGCTGAGCAGGATCGCCCAGGCCAGGCGGTAGCAGCGGTCGGCCCGAGTGGCAACGAGCGCGTTGAAGGCGGCCTGGTCGCCCCGGCGGGCACGCGCGACGAGTTCGTCGTCTCGCGACGCCACCGCCTGTTCCCTCGAAGTGGCCAGGTCCACGCTCATCCTCTCGTCGGCCTACCGATAGCATGGTGTCGGCTGTCCAGATGCCGGCCAGGCCCCGCAGGTTCGACGATCGCTCCCGAGACCTGGCGATGTCGCGGCGCTGG
>CAVZND010000005.1:0-57716 GCA_963776545.1 uncultured Chloroflexia bacterium
CGAGCCACGGGGTGGCGGCGACCGCGGCGTGGATCCCCCGATCGGCCAGCCAGGCCGCCAGGCCGAACGCGCCCCACACGAGGAGGTAGCCGAGCAGGAGGAGTGCGACCAGGCGGCCCGGGTACCGACGCCGCCCGACCAGCGCCCCGAAGGTCATCACCAGCGGCACACTCGAGGGCAGCATCATCGCGACGATCATCAGGACCCACCCGACGACGAACAGCGTCGCCTCGAAGGGCACCGGTCCGACGGCGCCGGCGTGCCCCATGTACGGGGCGTACGGCGACCCTTCCCACAACCAGAGCGCCAGCCATGCGGCCAGCGTCAGGGCGATGAGCAGCCCGCCCAGGATCGCGCGATCGCGGTGCGGGACGCGCAGATGGGCGGGCGTGAACATCAGGCCGCGAACCGGAAGTGGCCCTGGAGGGCGTTGTGCCCCTGGAGGTCCACGCTCGGGATGCCATGGGGGCTCCCGTCCTTCGTGAACTGGCTCGCCTTGCTGGCGTACACGGGCGAGCCCGGGATCGTGCTGAACACGGTCTCGGCGAGGGTCGTCGGCTTGCCGGTCGCTCCCATGAAGGGGGCCATCTCGGCCGTGACGACGTTCCCGATCACGAGACGCCCTTGGCCGCCTTCGACGCTGAACGTGATGGGGGCGCGTTCGACGGCGACGACCTCACCGATCAGCCCGGCGAGATCGGCAACGGCCCCGCCGAGTTGCCCAGTGAACAGGCGGATCATGGCCGCCTCCTGTTCGGCGCTCGACCGATCGTCGACGAAGACGACGGCCTTCCACGACTTCGGGATGAGGATGTTCTTGGGGATGTGGGCCGACACGGCCATGATCAGGCCACTGACATCAACCCCCTCGATCGATCCCTTCTCGATGCCCCAGGCGATGACCGTGTCGCAGGTCTTGTTGTCCGGGTCCTCGCCGACCCAGCAGGGGCAGAGGACGTTGCACGTGCAGACCTCGAGCAGCCTGCCCTCGATCTCGTAACCCATCGTGGACCCTTCCTTCCAGCGACGGCATCGGTCGGTCGTTCGACCGATATCGGTCGGTCGGCCGAATCTACAACGAGATCGGAGGATGTCAAGCCCCTTCCTTGCCCGAGCCTGGGCCGCCGGCTCTGGTAGCATCGGACCGCCAGCATCCCGCGCGGCCCTGCCAAGGTCGCGTACCAGCGGAGACCTCGTGACCACCCCCTCGACCGACCCCGACGACGTCGCGCCCGCCGTCAAGGACCTCGACACGATCGTGTCGCTCTCGAAGCGGCGCGGGTTCATCTTCCCGTCGTCGGAGATCTACGGCGGCATCAATGCGGTCTGGGATTACGGCCCGCTCGGCGTGGAACTCAAGAACAACGTCAAGCGCGCCTGGTGGCGGGCGATGGTCCAGGAGCGCGACGACATCGTCGGCCTCGATGCCGGGATCCTCATGCACCCGCAGGTGTGGGTCACCTCCGGGCACGTGGGCTCGTTCAGCGATCCGCTGGTCGAGTGCCAGACCGACCATCGCCGGTTCCGACTCGACGAACTGCCCGGCGCCGAGCACCTCTCGGCGACGGACCTCCAGGACCCGACGATCGTCGAGCGGCTGGGGCTCAAGTGTCCGGTCGACGGCGGGCCGCTTTCGGCGCCCCGCCGCTTCAACCTGATGTTCAAGACCTTCATGGGCCCGGTCGAGGAGGATGCCTCGGTCATCTACCTGCGCCCGGAGACGGCGCAGGGGTCGTACGTCAACTTCAAGAACGTCCTCCAGTCGTCGCGCAAGAAGCTGCCGTTCGGGATCGCCCAGATCGGGAAGTCGTTCCGCAACGAGATCAGCCCCGGCAACTTCGTCTTCCGGATGCGCGAGTTCGAGCAGATGGAGATGCAGTACTTCGTCCGGCCCGAGGCCGAGGCCGCTGCGGCATTCGAGACGTGGCTACCCGCGCGGCGCGCCTGGTACGTGCGCTACGGCGTGACGGCCGAGCGGCTCCGCCTGCGCGAGCACGCCCCCGACGAGCTCGCGCACTACGCGAAGAAGGCGATCGACGTCGAATACCGCTTCCCGTTCGGCTGGAAGGAGCTCGAGGGCGTCCACAACCGCGGCGACTTCGACCTGTCGCGCCATTCGGAGGCGTCGGGCGAGACCCTCGAGTACTTCGACCAGGCGACCGGCGAGCATGTCATCCCCTGGATCGTGGAGACGGCCGCCGGGGCGGATCGCGCCGCGTTCACGTTCCTCATCGACGCCTACCGTGAGGAGGAGGTCCGCGGCGAGACCCGGGTCGTGCTCCGGCTGCACCCAGAGCTCGCGCCGTACAAGGTCGCGGTGCTGCCGCTGCTCAAGAAGCGGCCCGAGATCGTGGAGCTGTGCCACCGCATCAAGGCCGACCTCCAGCGGCACACGATGGCCGTCTACGACGACACCGCCGCCATCGGCAAGTTATACCGCCGCCAGGACGAGATCGGGACGCCGTGGTGCGTGACGGTCGATGTCGACTCGCTCGAAGACGGCGCGGTCACCATCCGCGACCGCGATTCGATGTCACAGGAGCGGATCCCGGTCGAAGGGGTCACGCGGCTCATCCTCGATCGACTGGAGACTGCGCGCACCGCGTAACTGCACCGGACCGCTCAGGCGCAGGTGCTCGGCGCGTACACTGCCGCCCACGACGATGACGTCGTGAAGCTCGACGCGGCCTCATGGCGCCGTCGTCGAACGAGGGAGGGTGGTCGTGGGCTGTATCAATCTCATCTTCGGGGCGATCCTGCCGAGGCTCGCGTTGCTGTCCGCCTGGTCCAACGACGGCGCGTACTGGAACGCCTTGTTCGGCTCGCAGATCTGGCTGGGACTCGGGTTCATCGCCCTCCCGTGGACGACGCTCATCTACGGGCTCGTCAACCCCAACGGCCTCACCCTGCTCAACATCATCTTCCTCGTGCTGGCGTTCCTGGGCGATCTCGGCACCTGGGGGATGGGCTTCTTCGGCGGCCGCAAGGAGTACTCGAACTACCGCAGCGCCTGAGGGTTAGGCCTCGGCGGGCGCAGCCTCCGGCGCCTCGACCTCGAGCTCTGCGGCCGACCCGGTGGTCAGCCAGCGGTCCAACGCGGCGGCCGCGCGCTTGCCGTCGCCCATCGCGAGGATGACGGTTGCCGCGCCACGGACGATGTCACCGCCGGCGAAGACGCCCGGGATGCTCGTCATGCCGTACTCGTCGGTGACGATGTAGCCCCATTCGTTGACCTCGAGGTCCGGCGCGGTGGTCGTGAGGATGGGGTTCGAGCGAGTCCCGATGGCGACGACGACCATGTCGCAGTCGATGACGAACTCGGAGCTCTCGATCGGCACCGGCCGGCGCCGACCCGACGCGTCCGGCTCGCCCAGCTCCATGCGGACGCAGCGGAGGCCGGTCACCCAGCGCTCGTCGTTGCCGACCACCTCGACCGGGGCGACGAGGTACTGGAACTCGACGCCTTCCTGCTCGGCGTGGTGGACCTCTTCCGCCCGCGCCGGCAGTTCCTCGCGGCCGCGACGGTAGACGATCACCGCCGCTTCGGCACCGAGCCGGCGGGCCGTGCGCACGGAGTCCATCGCCACGTTGCCGCCACCGACCACGACGACCCGCTGGCCGTGGAGGACGGGCGTGTCGCTGTCGGGCAGCCAGGCGCCCATGAGGTTGACCCGCGTGAGGTACTCGTTGGCCGAGTAGACCCCCTTGAGGTTCTCACCGGGGACGTCCATGAAGACCGGCAGCCCGGCACCGACGGCGAGGAAGATCGCATCGAACCGCGCCCGCAGTTCGGCGAGCGTGAAGGTTTTGCCGATGATCGAATTCGGCTCGATCGTCACGCCGCTCTCGCGCAGCCGGTCGACCTCCTGCTGGACGATGTCCTTGGGCAGCCGGAACTCCGGGATCCCGTAGATGAGGACCCCGCCGGCCGCGTGGAACGCCTCGAAGATCGTCACCCGGTGTCCTCGCTTGGCCAGCTCGCCGGCGGCGGTCAGGCCGGCCGGACCGGAGCCGACGACCGCGACCGAGCTGCCGGTGGCCTTCGCGGCGTGATGGGCGAGGGCCTCAGGATGCGTCTGGGCCCAGTCGGCGACGTACCGCTCGAGCGAGCCGATCGCGACCGGTTTGCCCTTCTTGCCACGCAGGCACAGCCCCTCGCACTGGATCTCCTGCGGGCAGACCCGCCCGGTGACGCACGGCAGGGCGTTGTCATCGAGGAGCGAATCGGCCGCACCGGGCATGTCGCCCTTGCGCAGCAGGTCGATGAAGCGCGGGATGTTGACCCGCACCGGGCAGCCCTCGATGCACTTGGGGTTCTTGCACTGGAGGCAGCGCTCCGCCTCGAGGACGGCGAGCCGCTCCGTGTACCCGAGGTTGACCTCCTCGAACGAATGCGATCGACCTTCGGCGTCGCGCTCGGGCATCGACACGCGGTCGAGCAGCATGCGGTCGCGTGGACTGATCTCGACCGGCTCCGCGGCGAGGATCTTGCGGACGAGCTCGGCCCCGGGGGACGGTCCGGTCTCGCCCGGCTGGGGTTCGATCGTCTCGTCGGTCATCGAGGCGCTCCGTCAGGGACCGGCTCGGTCGCGCGCGAGGCCGCGGTCGCCAGAGCCGGGATCCGGCATGCTTCGCGTCGTTCGAGGGCGGCCTGCTCGAACGATCGGTAGGTCGTCAGCCGGTCGGCGAGCTGCTGGAAGTCCACGGTGTGTGCGTCGAACTCCGGTCCATCGACGCACGCGTAGCGAGTCTGGCCGTCGATCGAGACGCGGCAACCGCCGCACATCCCCGTGCCGTCGACCATGATGGCGTTGAGCGAAACGGTCGTCGGGATGGCGTACTGGCGGGTCTGGTCGCTGACCGCTCGCATCATCGGGACGGGGCCGACGGCGTACACGGCATCGACCGGTCCGGCCTTGAGGAGGTCCTCGAGGGCCTGGGTGACGAATCCCGGACGACCGTAGCTGCCATCGTCGGTGCAGGTGACGACCTCACCCGATGCGCCGAGTTCCGCCTCGAGGATCACCCACTCGCGGGACCGTCCGCCGATGACGCTCGTCACGCGAACGCCGCGTCGGGCAAGCTCCTGCGCGATCGGCAGGATGACCGCGGTGCCGACGCCACCGCCGACGCACACCGCGTGGCCGTGGTCGACGACCTCTGTCGGCCGTCCGAGGGGGCCCGCGATGTCGGTGATCGCATCGCCTGGTCGCAGTTCGACAAGGTCCGCGGTGCTCTTGCCGACGGACTGGATGATCAGCGTGATCGTGCCGGCGGTGGGATCGGCGTCGGCGATCGTGAGCGGGATCCGCTCGGCACCGGGCCCCAGGCGCACGATGACGAACTGGCCCGGGCGCCGGATCTCGGCGATCCGTGGCGCTTCAACGACAAGCCGCGTGACGTTGGGTGAGAGCTGGTCGGTGGCGAGGATCTGGTGCATGCGTCGCCCATGGCGTCGAATCGGCTCATCTGGCCGTGATTCGATGCTAGTGGTCGACTCGATCCCGTCCTAGGCGTCAGGCGACCCGTTCCCCGCGGGCCGAAAGTCACGTTCCATCCGTGACCCGACGCTCAGCCCGCCTCGACTGGCGCGACCTTGCCCTTCGGCCAGTAGAGCTCCTTCTTGACGTGGAACTCGGGGAACCCGCGATCCATGAGGACGGACTCGGCGTTGATGATCATCTCCGGATTGCCGCAGATGTAGACGACGGTGTGCTCCGGTCGCAGGTGCAGCTCGTGACACACGTCGGCGACGACATGCTCGGCGCGTCCCGTCCGACCGGTCCAGCCCACGTTGCGAGGGTCGGCCGGTCGGCTGATCGTCGGGACGTACGTGAGCGGGTAGGACCCGTCCCGTTGCCACGTCTCGAGCTCGGCCCGGTAGCCGAGCTCGTCCACGAACGAGCAACCGTGGAGCACGACGGTCTTGCGAGGGTGGCCCTCGGCGAGCGTCTCGCGGATCATCGAGATGAACGGGGCGATGCCCGTTCCGGTCGAGATGAACAGGTGCGTGCGACGGTCGTTCGGCTCGAGCAGGAACTTCCCCTTGGGACCGATCATCCGCATCCGGTGGCCGATCGGCAATCGCCACAGGAGCTGCGTGAACCGGATGATCGGCACCAGGCGCACGTAGAGCTCGTACCCCGTGTCGCCGGCGACGCGCGGGGCGGACGCCACCGAATAGGGTCGCTGCCAGAGCTTCTCGTCGGCGAAGACGCCGGTCGTCATGTACTGCCCGGATTCGAACGGGACCGGGTCGCCGTCGTACCTGACCCAGAACGTGGCCAGGTCGTCCGTCTGGTCGACGCGACCCACGAGGGTCGCGTTGTACTGGGGCGCGTCGGCCTCGATGACACGCTCGTCGATGGGGAGGGTCATGCCGATGGGTCTCCGTCCGTTCCGGTCGTCCGTCGACCCGATGGTACCCGCCCGAACGGCCGTGAGGGGCCCCCATCAGTCGAATGACCGATGACCGCGGCCGGTCTTGGCCTACACTTCGCCGACGATGCACAAGGCACCGCAGACCGTCAGCTGCCCCCTCCTCATCGGGCGCGACGAGGTGCTCGAACTCGCCGATCGCCGGATCGACGACGTGATCGCGGAGCGCGGCCAGTTCCTGCTGCTCGCCGGCCAGGCCGGCATCGGCAAGACACGCCTCCTCGGCGCGATCCGCCGCCAGGCGGAGGCACGCGGGTTCCTCGCCGTCGCCGGAGCGGTGGCCCCGCAGGACCGCGACGTCCCGGCGGCCTCGATCCTCGACCTGGCCCGCACGATGACCCGGGTGCCGCCCCTCGCCGACCTGGGCCGGGAGCTGCTCGACCTCGGCGAAGCTGCGATGGACACCGAACACACGCGGCGACGTCGGCTGGTTTCCGGGGTCGTCGATCGCATCCAGGACTCGCTCCCGGGGCCGACGCTGCTCGCCTTCGAGGACTTGCAGTGGACCGACGACGTGAGCCTCGAGATCATCGCTGATCTGGCGCGGCGCTCGCGGGACCGGTCGCTCCTGCTGGTCGGGGACTACCGGACCGAGGAGGTGCTGCCCGGGGCGAGCCTGCGCGACTGGCGGGCAAGGCTCATCACGCAACGGATCGCGGAGGAGATCCGACTCACCCCCCTGACCCAGGCCGAGACGGCGCTCGCGACCACGCTCATCCTCGATACCGGACTCCCGGCCCCACGGGACGTGGCGGCCGCGGTGTACGACCGGACGGATGGGATCCCGCTCCACATCGAGGAGCTGCTCGGGGCGATGAGCGCCGAGGCGCGAGCGGACGGGACCGCCATCCGCGAAGCCACGGTCCCCGACACGATCGAGGACGCGGTCATCGCCCGGATCGCGCAGCTCTCGCCGGAGGCGCAGGCGGCGGCCCGCGCGGGGGCGGTGATCGGCCGCTGCTTCGTGCCGGAAGTCCTCGAAGGGATCATGGACGTCCCGCCGGGCGCTCTCGAGGCGCCCTTGGCGGAGCTCGTGGACAACGCCGTCCTCGATCCGCCCGGTGGGCGCGGGCTCTACGACTTCCGACACCAGTTGCTGCGCGACGCCCTCTATCGCACGATCCCGGCCTCGGAGCGTCGCCGGTTCCATGCTCGAGCCGGCGAGTTCGGGGCCCAACTCGAGGGTGCCTCCGAGATCCATGCGTCGGTCCACTACGAACGAGCCGGCCTGCATCGACAGGCGTTCGATGCGGCGCTCGCGGGCGCTCGCGAGGCATCGCGGCTGTCCGCGCACCGGGAGGCGTTCGAGCTATACCGACGCGCCGTCGACAACATGCCCGACGACATCGAGCTTTCGGAGCGCGCGGCGATCCTCGCCGCGTATGCCGACGAGGCCCTCGCCATCGAGGAGAACGAGATCGCCGAGCGAATGGCACATGAGGCTGATGTGGCGTACCGCACGGTCGGGATGTCTGCCCAGGCCATTACGGCGCTCGGGATCGCGATGTCGGCCTGGCGGCGAGAAGGCCGGCCGTTGACCGAGCGTCTGGCGATGATGCGCGAGCTTCGGACCGAACTCGAGGCGCTGCCCGATGATCCGGAGGTTCTGGCCGCCCGTGGCGAGCTGGAGACGTACCTCGCGATCACCCTCATCGACGCCCGGGAATTGCCTGAGGCTCGCGCGATCCTCGCATCCGTGCATGCACTCAGTGATCGGCTCGAGGATGCGGAATTGGCGATGGTCGTCGCCTGGAAGGAGGGCTACGCCGACGCGGTCGGGGACTCGGCCGAGGCCGGGTTGGCCCGGGTCGGAGAGGTGGCCCTGGCGGCGGAGCGCCGCGGCTGGGAGTCGACTGGTGTGTCGGCGTTCCGCGACGCCGCCACCCTCGCCGCGAACGCTCTCGACTACGCGGGCGCGACGCGCTGGATCGGTGAGGGCCTGCGCTACGCCGATTCGATCGAGCAGTCCTTCTGCGCCCACATCATGAACTCGACCGCGGCGATGGTGTCGTGGGCAGGATCCGACTTCGCCGAGGCCAGGAACCGGGCTCGGCAGTCCATCGCCGACCGGGGCTGCCGGCGTGGCGCGGCGATGGCCCGCTGGGCGCTCGGCTATGTCGCGTTCGCGACCGGCGACCTCCGGTTGGCGAGTGAGGAACTCGAGGCGGCGCTGGAGTTCGGCATGACCAGCGAGGAGATCGAGGCCATCCTCCCCCCGCTGTGGGGCCAGGCCGAGATCGCGGCGCTTGCCGGCGAGCACGATCGCGCGCTGGCCATCTGCCGCGATGCCCTCGCTCGGACCCAGGCTGCCGGCGAGCGCACGCTCCTGACGCCGTTCGTCGTCACCGGCGTCCGTGCCGCCCAGCAGGCGGGCCGCCCCGCCGAGGCCTCGACATGGCTGGACGCCTGTGCGGCCCATCTCGCGTCGATCCCCGAGGTCGCCGGCGCGGCGCTCGACCATGGTCGCGGGCTTGTTGCGCTCGCGGACGGCGCGACCGGCGTCGCCCGCCTCGCCCTCGAGTCGGCGGTCGCCGGCTGGGACGGGCACCGGCGGGACTGGGAGGCGACCTGGGCGCGCATCGACCTGGCCCACTGCCTCGTCCGCTCGAACCGGTTTGTCGACGCGGTCAGCGTCGCGTCGGACGCTCGGGCGGCGGCGCGCCGCCTCGGATCGGACGTGCTCGTCGAGCGGGCCGATGCGCTGTTGCGGATGGCCCGCAGTCACGCCACCGACGAGGAGCCGTGGCGGCCGCTCACCGCCCGCGAGTTCGAGGTCGCGCGGCTGATCGGGGAGGGGCAGACCAACGCCGAGATCGCCGTTTCACTTGGCATCGCGACCAAGACCGCCAGCAGCCACGTGGAGCACATCCTGGCGAAGCTCGGGGCGTCGCGCCGCGCCGAGATCGCGACGTGGGCGAGTCACGTCCAGTCGGCGCCAGGCCGGCAGGCCGGCCAGCCCTTGGAGCCAGCGACCCGGGTGTAGGCCGGGGACGCCGCGCCTGGCAGGGTGCCGCCCGTCCCGATCGCGGCTGAGCCGTTGGCCCCCGGCGGCCTCGGTTCGCAGGGACTGGTAGTGCTGAGCCCCGAGGGACTCGTAGTGCTTGGGGTTCATCGGTGCCTCCGGTTCGGGTCGAGCGTCACCGATACGGTCGACGTCCACGGGACCGACGTCATCGGTCGAACGGCTGACGAACCGTCGAAGGCACGAGCGCCGGGCCTCGGTCGGATGCCCGGCCAACTCCAGTGCCGCTACCGACGCGCAACCCGGGCCCGCTAGCTCGCGACGCTACAATCACCCACGCACGACCGACCCTTCGCAGCGGCCCACGCCGGCCGCTCCCTCGCCGAGGAGATCGCCCGATGACCGAGACCGCCGTCCCTGCCGGCCAGCGCGCCCACCGGGCCGACAAGCGCTACATCTACGCCTGGGGTGGCGGGCACGCCGAGGGCGACGCGACGATGCGCGACCTCCTTGGCGGCAAGGGTGCCGGCCTGGCCGAGATGACGAACGCCGGGCTGCCAGTGCCGCCCGGATTCACGATCACGACCGAGGCCTGCAACGACTACTTCTCCGCCGGCGAACGCCTGCCCGATGGCCTCTGGGAGGACGTGCTCGAGGCGGTCAAGGAGGTCGAGGCGCAGACGGGCAAGGGCTTCGGCAACGCCGCGGACCCGCTCCTGGTCAGCGTCCGCTCGGGCGCCAAGTTCTCGATGCCCGGGATGATGGACACGGTCCTGAACCTGGGCCTGAACGAGGAGACGCTCCACGGGCTGGTGGCCTTGACGGGCAACGAGCGCTTCGGCTGGGACGCGTACCGCCGCTTCATCCAGATGTTCGGGCGGATCGTCATGGACGTGAAGGGCGAGCGCTTCGACCACGCGCTCGAGGCGTCGAAGACGGCTCACGGCGCCGCGCAGGACACCGACCTGTCGGCTGCCGACCTCCAGGCGCTGGCGGGCGACTTCAAGGCCATCGTCCGCGAGGACACCGGCCGCGAGTTCCCGAGCGACCCGTATGAGCAGCTCGAGCTGGCCATCAAGGCCGTCTTCGCGAGCTGGTTCGGCAAGCGCGCCGTCGACTACCGCAACAACCAGAAGATCGCCCACGACCTGGGCACGGCGGTCAACGTCGTGACGATGGTCTTCGGCAACATGGGTGACGATTCGGGAACGGGCGTTGCCTTCACGCGGGACCCCAACACGGGCGAGAAGACCCTCTTCGGCGAGTACCTGACCAACGCCCAGGGCGAGGACGTCGTCGCCGGCATCCGGACCGCCCCGAAGATCGCCCAGATGGCGACCGACATGCCCGAGGTGTATGCCGAGTTCGGGCGGATCGGGGAGCAACTCGAGCGTCACTACCGCGACGTCCAGGATCTCGAATTCACGATCGAGCGCGGCAAGCTCTACATGCTCCAGACGCGGTCGGCGAAGCGGACCGCGGCGGCCGCGGTCAAGATCGCCGCCGACCTCGTCGACGAGGGCGTCATCAGCCGCGACGAAGCGCTGATGCGCATCGAGCCGGCCCACGTCGACCAGCTGCTGCGCGACCAGTTCGATCCCGCGGCGCGGGCGTCGGCCACGCGGATCGCCAAGGGCCTGAACGCGTCGCCGGGCGCCGCGGTCGGACGGGCCGTGTTCGACGCCGACGTCGCCGTCGAGTGGGTCGGGCGCGGCGAACGGGTCGTGCTCGTGCGCATCGAGACCTCGCCCGACGACTTCCACGGGATGGCCGTCGCGCAGGGGATCCTGACCGCCCGCGGCGGGGCGACCTCGCACGCCGCGGTCGTGGCCCGTCAGATCGGCAAGCCGTGCGTGGCGGGCTGTCACGAGCTGCTCGTCGACTACGGCGCCAAGTCCGCGACCGCGAACGGCGTCACGTTCCGCGAGGGCGACCAGATCAGCCTCGACGGCAGCACTGGCGAGGTCTTCGTGGGCGCGCTGCCGACGGTCTCGGCGCGATTCGAGGACCAGCCCGAGCTCCAGCGGATCCTGAACTGGGCCGACGAGGTCCGGCGGATGCAGGTCTGGACCAACGCCGACAAGCCCGAGGAGGCCGCCCAGGCCCGGAGTTACGGGGCGCAGGGCATCGGCCTGTGCCGCACCGAGCACATGTTCCGCGAGGGCGAGCGGCTCGAGATCGTGCGCGACGCGATCCTCGTGGCGAACGTCGCGACCCGGGCGAAGGCCAAGGCCGCGGCCGGCGAGCCGGTCACCGAGGACGACGCTGCCGCCGTCAAGCGCTTCGATGCCGCGATGGGCCAGCTCGAGGTCCTCCAGCAGGGCGACTTCGAGGGCATCTTCAAGGCGATGGACGAGCTGCCGGTCGTCATCCGGCTCATCGACCCGCCGCTCCACGAGTTCCTCCCGAACCTCGAGGAGCAGCTCGTCAAGGTGACGAAGGCCGGCGACGCGGCAACCGATGAGGACAAGGTCCTGCTCGCGACCATCAAGAGCCTCCACGAGCAGAACCCGATGCTGGGCCTGCGTGGCTGCCGGCTCGGCCTGATGATCCCGGACTTCGTCAAGGTCCAGACGCGCGCGATCCTGAACGCGCTCATCGCGGTCCAGCGCGCCGGCGGCCATCCGAAGGCCAAGATCATGATCCCGCTCGTCGGGCACGTGAACGAGCTGACCGCCACCAAGGCCATCCTCGAGGCCGAGGCGAAGGCCGTCGAGGCGGCCGCCGGGGTGAGCGCCGAGTACGTGTTCGGGACGATGATCGAGGTCCCGCGCGGGGCGCTCACCGCGGACGAGATCGCCCGCGACGCCGAGTTCTTCAGCTTCGGCACGAACGACCTGACCCAGATGACGTTCGGCTACAGCCGGGACGACGCGGAAGGCGGCTTCCTCCTCAAGTACGTCGAGGACAAGATCCTGCCGGCCAACCCGTTCCAGACGCTCGACGACGCGGTCGCGGGCCTGATGAAGACAGCCGTGGAGAAGGGCCGGGCGACACGGCCGGACCTCGAGCTCGGCATCTGCGGCGAGCACGGCGGCGACCCGGAGTCGATCGCCAAGTGCGAGCGGATCGGGCTGGACTACGTTTCGTGCTCGCCGTTCCGGGTGCCCGTGGCACGGCTGGCCGCGGCGCAGGCCGTGCTGACCGGCCCCGAGCGTGACAAGTAGCCCAGGCGCGTCACCGCCCTCAGCGCCCGCGCCGCCCGCCGACCCGGCCCCCGAGGTCGAGGAGCCGCACCCGCCGCATCGCGTGACGATCATCGGCGGCGGGTTCGCCGGGCTGTATGCCGCCCGCAACCTCGGCATCGACCCCGAGGTCCGGGTCACGCTCATCGACCGGCGCAACTTCCACCTGTTCCAGCCGATGCTCTACCAGGTGGCGACCGGGGCGCTGTCGCCCGGGGACATCGCCCAGCCGCTGCGATCCGTGCTCGGCAAGCATCGGAACACGACGGTCATCCTCGGCGAGGCCGTCGGCATCGACGTCGAGAAACGCCAGGTTCTGCTCTCGGACAGCGGCCCGGTCGACTACGACACGCTGGTCGTCGCGACCGGAGCCCACCACAGCTACTTCGACCACCCGGAATGGGCGAGCCTGGCGCAGGGCCTCAAGACCATCGAGGACGCGACCGAGGTCCGCCGCAAGATCCTCATCGCCTTCGAGGCGGCCGAGCGCGAGGCCGACCCGGAGCGACGCCAGGAGTGGATGACGTTCGTGCTCGTCGGCGGTGGCCCGACGGGGGTCGAGCTGGCCGGGGCGCTCGGCGAGATCGCCCGCGACACGCTCAAGCGCGACTTCCGGGCGATCCGCCCCCGCGACTCGAAGATCATCCTCATCGAGGCCATGGATCGCGTGCTGCCGCCGTATCCGCCCGGACGCTCGGCGTCGGCCCAGCGGCAGCTGGAGCGCCTCGGCGTCATCGTCCGCACGAAGACGCGGGTCATCGAGATCGACGAACGGCAGGTCAAGGTGATCACGCCCGATGGTTCCGAGGAGACGATCCCGACGCGGACGGTCCTGTGGGCCGCCGGGGTCCAGGCCTCGTCGTTCGCCCGGAAGGTCGCCGCGGCGACCGGGGCGCAGACCGATCGGGTCGGCCGGGTGATCGTCGAGCCGGACCTGACGGTGCCGGGGCACCCGGAGATCTTCGTGGTCGGCGATGCGGCGGTGCAGCCGTGGCACGAGGATCGGGCGACCCCGGGCGTCGCGCAGGGCGGCATCCAGGGCGGTTCGTATGCCGCGAAGGTCATCCGGCGGCGGGTCCTGGGTCGCCCGTACGAGCCATACCGCTACTCGAACCACGGCGACGTCGCGGTGATCGGGCGCCTCTCGGCGGTCACGGACATCCCGTGGATGGGCCCGTTCGGGCAGCAGGGCGGGTTCACGGCGTGGCTGCTGTGGCTCGGCATCCACATCACCTACCTGATCGGATTCTCGAACCGCCTGGTCGTGCTCATCCGGTGGGCGTGGACGTTCATCACCCACGGCCGCGGGACACGGCTCATCACGGGACAGACGCTCCTGCCGCCGATCGAGGAGCCCGAGCCGCCGGTCCTCGCGTCGCCCGAGGAGGTCGAGCGCATGGAACGAGGCACCCCGGCCGGATCCTAGGCGGGACCGACCCCGGGCAGCTCGATGAGGAACGTCGTCCCGCCCGGGCCCGTCCGTTCGACGCCGATCCGGCCGCCGTTGGCCGTCAGGAGCTCACGCGCGATCGTGAGCCCTAGGCCGCTCCCGCTCCGACGGCCGGTCCGCGGATCGACGGCCCGCGACGGATCCGCGCGGTAGAAGCGCTCGAAGACATGCGGGACGTCGGCGGGCGCGATGCCCGGGCCTTCGTCGGTGACGCGGATCGCGACCAGGGGAGTGGGGCCGGCCGCCGTCACCGCCTCGGCGGTCACCGCGACGCGCCCGCCGTCGGGGCTGTGCGTCATGGCGTTCCCGATGACGTTGCGCAGCACCCGGGACAGGTGCCCCGGATCGACCGTCACGGCCGTGCCGATCGGCACGGTCGCCTCCAGCCGGAGGCCGCGCTCGCGGCGCAGCCCGTCGAGCTCCCGCTCGACCTCGTGGATGGCGGCGCCGAGGTCGACGGCTGTCGGCTGCGCCTGGAGCGGCGCCGCCTCGGCGCTCGCGAGGTCGTTGAGCTCGGCGACCGTGCCGCCAAGGGCCGTCGCCGCGGATCGGGCGGCCTCGAGGTTCTCGCGGTCGGCCGGCACGACCCCATCGACCATCGCCTGGAGCTGCGACACCAGCACGGTCGCCGGGGTTGCGAGGTCGTGGGCGATGTCGCTGGCCGCGCGGCGGCGCAGCATCTCGGAGCGCTCGAGCCGGTCGGCCATCGCGTTGAACGACTCGGCCAGTTCGGCCGATTCGCGGTCGTCGCCGCCGGTCGCGCGAGCCGTGGTCTCGCCCGCGCCGAGGCGCCGGGCGGCGTCGGCGACGTCCCGAAGCGGCCGCGTGAGCCGGGTCGCGACGTACGTGGAGGCGAGCGCGATGCCCAGCACGCTGAGGACCCCGCCGACCAGCAGCGTCACGTTGAACAACGGGAGGAACCCGCGACCGCCCACCTGCGAAGGGAGGTCCGCCTCCAGGGTGCCCAGGGTCTGACCGTCGGCGACGATCGGCGCGGTGTAGTGGGTGATCGCCCCGTCCGGCTGGCGCCCGAAGGCCGCGATCGTCGTGCCCGCGTTCGAGACGACCCGGACCTCGCCGCCGAGGTTCGTCGCCAGGCGCCGGGTGACGGCCAGGATACGAGCCGGCCGGTCCATCCGGTCCGCGAGGTTGTCGGCTGCGTCATCGAGGCGTTGCTGCTGCTCGCCCGCGATGACCGTCTCGAAACTGCCGCTGACGACCCGGTTGACCAGGATGCCCGCGATGAGCAGCACGCCGAGCACGACGGCGCCGAGGATGAGGCCGAGCCGCCACGCGAGCGAGGGCCGCTTCGACGCCTCGGTCATGCGGGGTCCCGCGTCGCCACCAGGCGGTAGCCGACCTGCGGGATCGTCTCGATGAGCCACGGCGCCGCGGGATCGTCGCCGAGCTTGCGCCGCAGGTTGGCGACGTGGACGTCCACGACCCGATCGTAGACGTCGTCCGGGCGCCGGGTGACCGAGTCGAGGAGCTGCTCGCGCGTCAGGACGCTCCCGGGTCGACGGGCGAGGGCGGCCAGCAATCCCGCCTCGCCCGGGGTCAGGCGCCCGCTCGGCGCCGCCTCGCCGGCGCCCGCACCGGAGCCCGCGCCGGCGAGGGTGTATCGCCGGCTGACGGGATCGAGGACGAGCCGCCCGCCGGCCAGGGACAGGACGGCCTCGTCAGCCGCGGTCGCGTCGGTCCGGCCGCTGCGTCGAAGGATGGCGGCGACCCGAGCGGTCAGCTCGTTCGGGTTGAACGGCTTGGCCAGGTAGTCGTCGGCGCCCATGCGCAGGCCGGCGATCCGCTCTGCATCGCTGCGCTTGGCCGACGCGATGAGGACCGGCAGGTCGCCGTGCTCGCGGATGGCGTCGAGCACCGCCTCGCCGCTCAGCCCGGGCAGCATGAGATCGAGCACGACCAGATCCACGGCGTCCGCCTCGACGGCCTCGATCGCCGCGCGCCCCTCACCGACGACGGTGACCGTGTGCCCCTCGCGCTCCAGGTAGAGGCGCAGGAGCTCGCCGAGGCGAGGCTCATCCTCGACGACCAGGATCCGCGCGGCGGTCGGCATGGCTCGCATCCTAGCTGCGCCGATGTTCAGGAGTCGTGAAGACGCCGCGACGCGTCCACACACGTTCTTCATGGCCCGGCGGGAACCTGCGGGCAGGACGCGACCACGTCGGCCGCGTCGTCGTTGGGGGTCCACACCGATGCCGAAGCTCAGGACGGCGGGTCTCGCCGGGGCCATGGTCATCAGCGCGCTCGTGGGGGGAACGCTGATCAGCGCGGTCGCCGCCGCACCCGCCGCACCCACGCCCGACCCGGTCGGGGTTGCCGCCGCGCCGAGTGCGGCCGCGGCGAGCGAGGCCGGGGAGTACTGCGCCACGTTCCGCGCGGCATTCGCCGCGAACCTGGGCGTCAGCGACGCCGACCTGGTCGCCGCGGCCCGCAAGGCGGCCGCCACGACGGTCGACAAGGCCGTGGCCGACGGCGACCTGACCCAGGCCGAGGGGGATCGCGTGAAGGCGCGGATCGCGGCGGCCCCGGCCGACGGCTGCGCGCTCCTCAACGGCTGGCGGGCGAAGGTCGCCAGGGCGGCCATCGGCGTGGTACGCGACGGGCTGACCGCCGCGGCCGACGTCCTGAAACTGACGCCCGCCGAGGTGCGCACCCAGTTGCGCGACGGCAAGTCGCTCAAGGACATCGCGGCGGCGCAGAACATGCCGTACGCGAACGTGACCGACGCGATCGTCAAGGCCGTGAAGGCCGACCTCGATGCCGCGGTCGCGGCCGGCAACCTGAAGCAGGCCCGCGCCGACCGGATGCTGGAGCGTCTCGAGCAGCGCCTGGCCGATGGTCAGCTCCGCAAGGGTCGGCCTGGGGCCGCGCCGGCGCCCGGCGGCTGAGCGGCTGAGGCTGGCCGCGCCCGCCTTGGCACCGGTTCCCCGCCAAACGGTCATGGGAGGAACGTTAGGCGGCGATCCGGTCGGATCTCACGGCCGGTCATGCACCTGTCCTGTATCACGATGCATGGCCTGGCACGAGACCACCGCCGCCATGCATCACGATGCATCGATGCGGGGCGCGATCGGCGCCGACCGCGCCTAACGGTCACCACGAGAGGTATTTGGCGGAGTTGGGGCCGCCGGCGGCGGGCCGCTGGCTGACGGGCAGCCCCGGGTCATCTCAGTCGAAGACGATCACCTGGCGCGTGTACTCGCCTCGGCGCATCGCCGCGAACGCGTCCTCGAGGTCGTCGAGCGCGATGCGCCGATCGACCAGCCGCTCGATCGGCAGGCGGCCATCGAGGTGCCACTGAGCGTAGCGCGGGAAGTCGACCGCGGGATCCGCGAAGCCGTAGTTCGAGCCGAGGATCCGGCGGCTCTCGTCCACGAGCGGGTAGACATCGAATGAAGCCCGTGCTCCGAGCGGCGTCATGCCGACCAGGACCGCGGTGCCGGCCAGCGGCAGCGACGCGATCGCCAGCTCGACGGTCGATGGCAGCCCGATCGCCTCGAACGCGTAGTCCGGCCCGCCGTCGGTGAGGTCGCGCAGCGCCGCGAGCGTCTCGCCCGGGTCGTCGGCGGCGGCCAACCCGTCCGTGGCGCCCACCTCGAGCGCCACCGCCAGCTTCGCGGGCACCCGGTCGATCGCGACGATCCGTGATGCCCCAGCGAGCGCGGCGCCCATCACGCACGACAGCCCGACGCCGCCCAGCCCGATGACCGCCACGCTCGATCCCGGTTCGACGGCCGCGGTTTTGAGCGCGGCGCCCACCCCGGTCGAAACGCAGCAGCCGATGAGCGCCGCGACCGCCGGATCGACGCCCTCTGGCAGCGGGATGGCCGCGGCCTCGGGCACCACGGTCGCCTCGGACATCGTCGCGATGCCGCAGTAGGAGAGCACCTCGTCCGCGGACCCGTCGCCCGTCCGATGCAGCGCCGCGGTCCCGTCGGGCAACCGGTGCCGGAACGACGGGGAGTCGGGGCAGGCCCACGGCCGGCCGGCCCGGCACGCCCGGCACGTCCCGCACGGAACCAGCCACGACAGCGCGACGGGCTGGCCGACCCGCAACACGCGCACGTCCGGCCCGACCGCCTCGACGACCCCCGCGCCTTCGTGGCCCATCGCCATCGGCGTCGGGCGTACCCATTCGCCGTCGCGCACGTGCAGGTCCGAGTGGCACACGCCCGAGGCCAGCACGCGCACGCGAACCTCACCCGCGCGAGGCTCGGCCAGTTCGAGCGTCCGGACGACGGCGGCGTCGCCGGTCGTTTCGAGGACGGCCGCCCGCACGAGCGTGGTCATGCCTCCTTCTCGCGGCGGCGCTCGACCAGGCGGACCTTCCGGTACGGGACGTAGGCCGGCCACCAGGTCGCGGCATCCACGGCTTCGGCGACCGCTTCGGGGGCGATGGCCGCGCGTGCCAGCCCGGCGTCCACCGCCTCGCGCGCGACGGTGATGGCGATCTCCCGCGACACGGCTCGCAGCGAGGAGATCGGCGGGTACAGCGCGCCCGCCGCGATGCGCTCGTCCGACACGGCGGCGCTGAGCGCCCGGGCCGCGAGCAGGAACATGCGATCGGTGATGGTCCTCGTCTCCGCGACGATCGCGCCGAGCCCGACGCCCGGGAAGATGAAGGCGTTGTTGGCCTGGCCGATCTCGTGGCGCACGCCGTCGAGGGTCACCGCGTCGAACGGCGAGCCGGTCGCGACGAGCGCCCGGCCCTGGCTCCAGGTCAGGACGTCCGCCGGCGTCGCCTCGGCCGCCGACGTCGGGTTGGAGAGCGGCAGCACGATCGGCCGGTCCGCCGGGCCGACGCGCTCCACCATCGCATCGATGACGGCCTCCGTGAACGTGCCGGCCATCGCGGTCGCCCCGACGAGGACCGTCGGCCGTCGGTCGCGGATCACCTCGAGCAGCGTGGGCGTGGCCCGCCCGTCTACCGCGGGCACGGCGAGCTCGCGTTTCGTGTCATCGAGGTCGGTCCGGCCGTCATGGACCAGCCCGTGCGTGTCGACGAGGGCGATCGAGTCCAGGATGGCCGAATCGGACAGCCCCGCCTCGCGCATCGCCAGTCGCATCAGCCGGCCGATCCCCACGCCGGCGCCGCCGGCTCCCACCAGCACCACACGGGCGTCGGCGAGCGACCGTCCCCTCGCGCGCAGCCCCGCGAGCACGCCCGCGACGACCACCGCGGCCGTGCCCTGGATGTCGTCGTTGAAGGCGGGGACGCGATGGCGATAGCGGTCCAGCAGGCGCAGGGCGTTGGCCTGCTTGAAGTCCTCGAACTGGATGACGCAGCCGGGCCAGACCGTCTCGACCCCGGAGATGAAGGCCTCGACGAGCGCGTCGTACTCGGCGCCGCGAAGCCGGGGCGCCCGGTGCCCGAGGTAGAGCGGGTCGGCGAGGAGAGCGGGGTTGTCGGTGCCGACGTCCAGCGAGACCGGCAGCGATAGCACCGGGTGGATCCCGCTCGCCGCGGTGTAGATCGCAAGCTTGCCCGTCGGGATCGCCATTCCGCCGGCCCCCTGGTCGCCCAAGCCCAGGATCCGTTCGTTGTCGGTCACGACGATGAGCCGGACGTCCTCGTAGGGGCCCTGGCGGAGCAGCTCGGGGATGCGCTCGCGGTCGGCCGGCGTGATCCACGTGCCGCGCGTCCGCCGGATGATGTGGCTGAACTCCTGGCAGGCGCGCCCGACCGTCGGCGTGTAGACGATCGGCATGAACTCCTCGAGGTGGTCCGCCAGGAGGCGGTAGAACAGCGTCGCGTTGCGGTCCTGGAGTGCGGCCAGGCCGATGTACTGCTCGAGCGCGTCGTCCTTGACCCGCAGGTGCTCGAGCTCCAGAGCGCACTGCTCCTCGATGGTTAGGACCCGATCGGGCAGCAGGCCGCGCAGGCCGAACGTCTCGCGCTCGTCGGGTGGGAAGGCGAGCTCCTTGGTCAACAGTCGGCTGCCGAGGAGGGCCGGCCCGGCGAGCCCGATCGCCGCCGGGCGGCCGGCCGCGATATCGGCATACGGGTCGGGCAGGCGGCGCATCACCGCGAGGATAGCGGCCGGCCCGCGTGGACGCCGGACGGGCGGTCCGGGGCCACGTCTCGGGGCGGTCGGGACCAATGCCGGGACCATCGCCGGACCGTGTCAGGACCATCGACCGGACCGCCGCCACGGACGTGCGCGAAACCGAGATGCGACGCGACGCCCCGGGTGTAGCATCTCCGCGCGGGCACCGAAACCTCGCGCCCAGACACACCTGCGATCGTGGCCCGTGACCGAGCGCCAACGGCCCTCCCGAGCCGTCCGCTCGACCCGTCGGTCCTGGGGATCGTCGCACGGAGGGTCGTCGACCGCGTCGACGGAGTGGAGGGTTCGGTCATGCATCGCCGTCATGGGCTCGCGGCCGTCGTTGCCGCCCTACTGCTCATCACCCAGGTCGCGGGCGTGGCCGCCAGGGCCGGTGCCAGCACCTCCGGAACGGCGGGTGCCGCGGCCGCCCCGATCGAGGGCAAGCTCCAGCGCGATCTTGCCGCCGGCCGCGTCCAGCGGATGATCGTGGAGTTCAAGGACAAGGCGAACCTGAAGCCCGCGACCGCGGTCAAGGACCGCAGCAAGCGCAGCCAGGCGGTCATCGACGCCCTCCGCTCGACCGCCGGCGCGTCGCAGCGCGCGGCGACAACGACGACGGCGAAGCTCCGCGGCGTCGACGCCAAGACCTACTGGCTCACCAACGTCATGGTCGTCGAAGGGGCGCCCGCGACGCTGTCCAAGCTCGCCACGACGCTGGCCAAGGATCCCGCGGTCGCAAAGATCCGGGCTGAGCGCAGCTATCCGCTCGTCCAGCCGATCGATCCCAAGGTCGCGGTCCTCGCGGCCGCCGGTACGCCCGAGTGGGGCGTCGCCAAGATCGGTGCGGACAAGGCCTGGGAAGCCGGCGCCCTCGGTCAGGGCGTCGTCGTCGCGACCATCGACACCGGCGTCGAGTACACCCACCCCGCCCTCGTCGACCATTACCTCGGCAACAACGGCGACGGATCGTTCACCCACGACTACCACTGGTGGGACCCATCCCATACCTGCCCGGATCCGGAGCCCTGCGACAACGTCGCCCATGGCACGCACACGATGGGCACCATCCTCGGCGGCGACGGCCCCGGCCCGTTCACGCCCGACATCGGCGTCGCCCCGGGGGCCAAGTGGATCGCGGCCAAGGGTTGCGAGGTCATCGACTGCTCCGAGACGTCGCTGCTCTCGTCGGGCCAGTGGGTCATGGCCCCGACCGACCTCAACGGCGAGAACCCAGACCCAAGCCAGATGCCGGACATAGTCAGCAACTCGTGGGGCGGCGGCCCGGGCGATCCGTTCTACCTGGCGACGGTCCAGGCGTGGCGCGCGGCCGGCATCATCCCGGTCTTCGCATCGGGCAACCCCGGTCCGTTCTGCGGCGAGGGTGGCTCACCCGGCGACTTCCTCGAAGCCTTCAGCGTCGGCGCCACGGACAGCGCCGACATCATCGCCGACTTCTCCGGCCGCGGGCCGTCGGTCTACGGCAAGGTCAACCCGGACGTGTCCGCGCCCGGCGTGGACGTCGTCTCGAGCGTCCCTGGCGGCGGTTATGAGGCCTTTTCTGGCACGTCCATGGCCACGCCGCACGTGGCGGGCACCATGGCCCTGCTCCTGTCGGCCGACAACTCGTTGCGCGGCAACTTCAAGGGCGTGACCGACCCCATCCGCTCGACCGCGGTCGATCGGCTCGATAATTCCTGCGGGGGCGACCCCGACGGCGACCCGAATAACGTCTACGGCGACGGCCGCATCGACGCGGCCGCGGCGGTCGCGCTGGTGGCGACCGGCGGCACGCTCTCGGGCACCATTTCCGACTCGGTGACCGGTGACCCGATCGCGAATGCCCAGGTCACCGCCGACAACGGCGTCCGCCCGTTCAGCACGTCAACCGGCGCCGATGGCAAGTACGAGATGCTGCTCGCGGCCGGCTCCTACAACGTGAACGCCGCGTCGTTCGGCTACTTCGGCTCGACCGTGCCGAACGTGGTGATCGTCACCGACCAAACCACCGATCAGCCGTTCGCGCTCGACCCGCTGCCACGCTTCGTGGTGAGCGGCACGGTCTCGTCCGCCGAGAACGGCTCACCGATCGCGGACGTCACGGTCCGGGCGGTCGGCACGCCGGTCGACCCGGTCACGACCAACGCCGCCGGGAAGTACAGCCTGAACCTGCCGATCGGCACGTTCACGCTCAGCGCCTCGGCCGACGGCTGCACGGAGACCGGCTCGGCCGAGATCACCTCGGCCGCCGACGACGTGACCCAGGACTTCGCCCTGTTCCGCAAGCTCGATGACTTCGGCCATGCCTGCGCGCCGACGGCCTTCGACTGGGTGGACGCCCACGACCAGACGGCGCTATTCGGCGACGAGATCGCCGGTCGCCTGCGCCTGCCGTTCGCGTTCGACTTCTACGGCGCGAGCTACCAGCAGGTCTACGTCACCGAGAACGGCTACGTGAACTTCCTCGCTCCCGACCCGGGCTTCTACGTCCCGACCGCGATCCCGGCTTCGAGCGCGCCGAACGCGGCCATCTACCCGTTGTGGATGGACCTCTTCATCACCGACGTCGGGGCCATCGATTCGGAGACCGTCGGCACCGCGCCGAACCGAGCGTTCATCATCGAGTACAGCGACGTCCGCGTCCTTGGCACGCCCACGCTCCTCGATTTCGAGATCAAGCTCTGGGAGAACGGCTCCATCGACCTGCTCTACGGCGGCAACCCGGCCAACCCGGGTGACGGGCGAACCGCCACGGTCGGCATCGAGAACGCCACCGGTACCGATGCCCTCCAGATCGGCTTCTTCGAGTCGAATCTCGTCCTCCAACAGCGCCATCCGAATCACGACCGTCCCGACCGGGTTCATCGGCGGGACCGTGACCGACGCGAATGACGGCCTCGGGATCGCCGGGGCGAAGATCGCGGCCACTCCGGGTGGACGCAGGACGACGACCGGCGAGGACGGGTCGTACAACCTCCGAGTCCTTGCCGGCTCGTACAACGTGACGGCATCGGCCGACCTGTACGAGGACGGCACGGCGGCGGCGACCGTCGCCGACGGCGCCACCACGACCCGAGACTTCAGCCTCCGCGCGCCGACGGCCGCGGTGGATGTGACCGAGATCGTGGCGAATGTCGACTTCGGGTCGACCTCGAGTCATCCCGTGACCTTGTCCAACGGCGGCTCCCTGCCGCTCGACTGGGTGGCCCGCGAGCGCGACCAGGGCGTCACCCTGCCGCCCTTGCCGGAACCGAAGATCGCGTTCACCTACAAGCCGGGCTGGCACCGCCAGGCGCTGCCCAAGTCGTTCCCGCGCTGGGCACCCACCGACATCCAATCGGCCAGCCTGACGACGATCATCAACGACCCGATCGGTGACGCCACCGGGCCGGTCGACGTCGGGACGGTGCGTGCCGGCTCCGACGGCACGTCGGTCGTCTCGATGGCGCTCGACTTCAGCCCATCGACCCCCATCGGCCAATCTGTCGGCTACGTCTTCCTTGACACCGACGAGGATCCTTCGACCGGCGTCCCGGCGGCGGACTTCTCAGGCCTGCCCACGCAGGATGTCGGGATGGAGTACCTCCTCGACCTGTTCGCCACGCACGACTCGGACCCGGTGGTCATCGTCGTGGACATGACCACGTTCGAGGTCGTCGCGGCCGTGCCCGTGTCGTTCGAGGGTCAGTCGATGCTCTTCGACCTGCCGCTCGAAGCGCTCGGCAACGATGACGGCAACATCGCGACGGCGATGGTCCTCGGCGACTTCAATGCCCCGTACGACTGGGCGCCGGACATCGGTCACGGCACGATCCAACCCTTCAGCGAAGTCGACTGGATGACCCCGGACCCGGCGACGGGCGAGGTCGCGGTCGGTGGCAACCAGGTCATCAACGTCACGCTTGGCAGCCCGAGCCTCTCCCCCGGCGAGTACCACGCCCAGCTCGTGCTGGTGACGAACGCGCCGCGCGCGGAGCAGGTCTCGGTCGACGTGACCCTCAACGTGGCCCTGCCCGACTCGTTCGGCGGCGTCAGCGGTACCGTCAGCGACGGCCACAGCGGTGACCCGATCGCCGATGCGACCGTCGCGGTCCACGCGCAATGGCCGCCGGGCACCCCGCTCGACATCGTCGCGACCACCGACGACGGCGGCGCCTGGTCGATCATCGGGCCGGCCGGCACCTGGCCGACCGACATCACGAAGGACGGCTACGTGCCGGTCGCGAAGGACATCGAGATCGCCTCCGGCGTCTCGACGCCAGGCGTCGATGCGGACCTCCACAAGATCCAGCCACACGCCACGCTCGAGGGCGACACGGAACCCGTGTTCCTCAAGACGGTCGGGGGGAAGGGCACGACCACGCTGGTCCTCGGCAACACCGGCGGCCACGCCGACCTGCACTTCACCGTCGGTGAGGTGGATCTGGGTGGCAGCGCGGCCGGGTTGGCCGGGAAGCCGGCGGCGCGAACCCTGCCCGCGGGCCTCGACCCGAAGGCGCGCTCGACGCGTGGCTTCGGGACCGCCGCGGTCGGGACGGCCGTGCCGCCCCGCCTCGCGGCCGACGGCGACGTCATCACTAGCTGGCCGAGTGGGATGTCCGCCCCATGGGGCGTTGCGTACAGCAATGAGGTCTGGCTTAGCGACCTATTCGACCTGATCGACGTCCAGTTCAACAGGGACGGCGAGCGGCTCGGTGACTTCGCGCTCCAGGGCTTTGACGCCTGGGGCGCGGACATGGCCTTTGACCGGGCCCGCGGCCTGATCTGGCAGGTCAATGTCGGCGGCGACAACGGCATCTACGGCATCGATCCGGCCGACGGCTCGGTGCAGCAGATCATCACGGGTGCGCCGTGGGACGGTATCAGCCAGCGTGGCCTCGCCTACGACCCGGCGGCCGACGTGTTCTACATCGGCGGCTGGAACGAAGGCGTCGTCTACCGCGTGGCCGGTCCGTCCCATCCGACTCCCGGCGAGACACTGTCCCAGTGCAACCCGCCGGATCCGAACATCTCAGGTCTCGCCTGGAATGCCCGGTTCGGCATGCTCTGGGAGGCGACCAACTCCGACACCGACACGATCTGGTTGATCGATCCGTTCACCTGCGAGGCGACTCGCGGGATCCCGCACCCCGACGGTGGCGGCTTCGGCGGCGCCGGCCTCGAGGTCGACGCCTTCGGTGGCCTGTGGACAGTCGGCCAGAACTCCGGCAACGCGTACCTGGTCGAATCGGGTCTATCGGCCTTCGTCGACGTCCCATGGCTGTCCGTTAGTCCGACCGAGGGCACGCTGGCCCCGGACGGCTCCGTCGATCTCGACATCGATGTCGATGCGACCGGGCTGAGCACCGGCGTCTACAGGGCGGTCGTCGGCATCCTGACCGACGATCCCGATCATCGGATCCTGCAGGTGCCGGTGACCCTGGTGGTCACGGATTACCAGCAGGGCGTCAACGCCGGCGGTAACCGGTTCGTCGACGGCGACGGCGACGTCTACGCCGCCGATCGCTCGTTCGGGTCCGGCCCGTACGGCTACGTCCGGCGCGGCTCGACCCGGAGCACCGGCCACTCGATCGCCAACACCACCGATGACGGGCGGTACAAGAACCTTCGCGAGGACATGACCGCCTACAAGTTCAACGTCGCCAATGGCTTCTACCAGGTCGAGCTCAGCTTCGCCGAGCTCCAGTTCCGGCACGTCGCGGATCGCCTCTTCGACGTCAGCCTGGAGGGCACGAGCGTCCTCCGCTCGTTCGATATCGTCGATGAGGCCGGGGCGCGCTACACCGCGCTCGACAAGACGTTCGTGGTCGAGGTGACCGACGGCGTGCTCGACATCGAGTTCGCCGCGCCGCGCGGCCACAAGCCGATCGTCAACGCGATCCTCGTGACCCATCTACCGGAGGGCAGTCCCGGGACGTGAGAACCGGGTAGTCCTGAACGCTCGGGCGGGCCTCGCGGCGACGCGGGGCCCGACCCATGTCCGGCGCGGTCAGCCGGGACCGATCGTGACCGTGCCGACCATCCCATACGCCTCGTGGCCCGGGAGGTGGCAGATGTACTGCTGCTCCCCCGATGCGGCGAACACGACGGTCGTCGTGCGAGTCTGGCCGGCCGGGATCGTGACCTCGGTCGGGCGCGAGCCGTGGACCGGTTCCGTGCCGGTCCGGTGGCGCTCGTGGACGCCGGCATCGCCGACGATCCACTCGTGATCGATCGGGTCGCCGTTGTGGATCGTGAACGTGACCGGCACGCCGAGCGGCACGGTCACGGCCGCCGGCACGTACCGGGAGTAGTGGATCTCGATGGCGACCGTCGCGTCGTCCGCGCCCGCGATCCGGACCCACGCGCCGGCCATGCCCGCCACGGTCAGCGAGAGGGCGATGCCGCCGACCAGGGCGAGCGGCCCCGGTCGGCGGCTGGCACGGACCCTCCCCGCACCGGGATCGGGCACGGTCGGTGCCGCCGGCTCCGACGGAACGGCCACGCCGGTCAGGCCAACTGGACCGGCGGCCGGCGGCGGATCAGCAGCAGGATGCCGCCGATGCCACCGATCGTGAACGTCAGGCCCAGCAGCAGCCGTGCCGCGGCCTCGCGAGCGAACGCGTCCGAGGCCCCCGGGAGTTCCAGGCCGGCCATGACGCGCGACGGCTGGCGCGCCCCGCTGACGTCGACCGCAAGGTCGAACGCGAGCTGGGGTGCGGCCGCGTCGATGCGGACCTTGGTGAGATAGGCGCTCGCGGGCACCCACTCCATGCCACGGTCCGAGCGCAGGTCGTCGAGCAGCGACGCCGTCGCCGGGGCGCTGTGGTCGAGCGACAGGCCGTTGTCGCCGGTCGGGACCGGCAGGAGGGCCGGCCGACGGTCGGTCAGCATGAAGACGTCGGCATCGACGCGGTCGGCACCGGTCTTGCCGAGGGCCAGGATCCGCAAGGGCACCCACGGGTTGTCGGTCGGGATCGTGATGTGGACCGGCGTGCCGTCACCGACCGCCTGCCCACGCTCGGCGGCGGCATCGGCGTCGAAGACCGCGGCGAGGAAGATCGGGCTGCGCGCCGCGTAGAAGTCGAGGACCTCGGGCGAATCAGGCGGAAGCCGGAAACCGTGCTCGGTCGCCCACGTGCCGACCGCATCGGCCCCGCCCCGCAGGACGGTGATGTCGAGCGCGTCGATCTGGACCTCCATGAGGACCTCGGCGGAGTCGCGCACGGCGCCGCTGGCGGCCTCGGCGGCGAAGAGGATCTGCGGCTCGGTCTCGCGGATGAGGCGCTGGAGCGTCCAGTCGCCGCCCTTCTCGACCTTCGAGGGGATGCCCGGGAGCGGCGTCAGGCTCCCGAAGGCCCCACCGCCGCCGGCGAACTGGAAGGCCGTGACGTAGTGCTCTTCTCCGTCGCGATAGCCCGCGAACGTCGTCGTGCGGAGCAGGTTGACGGCCCCGTTCGGACCGATGAGCCCCCCGCAGGCCAGAGCCGGGGCCGCGACCATCGCGGCGAGGACCAGGGCGGCGGCAAGACCCCCGCCGACGCGGACCATGGATCGGGTCATCGCGGACCCTCCTGGGCTGGTGGCTGGTCGTCTCGATCTGAGACGGTCCGTGTTGGGTCCAAAGACTCCGGTCACGGACGCCCGGTTCCCGAGACGCCCGGGACTCCGCCAGATCACCATCCCGTGACCGTTCGGCGCTCTTCGGCCCGTCGCTTGCAGCCACGGCCGGTCGCGGGGGCATCGATCGAGCGTGATCCACGCACGGATGACCGCCGCAACACACCCACGGAGCGGTTCAAGCTCGCCGAACGGTCACCCCATGAGAATCTGGCGGAGAAGGGGACATGTTCCCGGGTCCCGGTGCGTCGTAGCCCCATCGCCGCATGGCCGGACTGGACACGACCCGCCATGCTTGAGCCCATGCACCGCCGATCCGCCGCCCTCGTCCTGGGCGCGTCGCTGGTCCTCGCCCTCGTGGCGACGACGGGCGCCGCGGCCGCCGCGCCGACCGTTGCCGCCGCCGATTTCCCGGCCAAGGACAGCCGCTACCACAACTACGCCGAGATGGTCGCGGTCCTCCAGGACACGCAGACCGCGCATCCGGACATCGTCCAGGTCTTCTCGATCGGCAAGAGCTACCAGGGCCGTGACCTGTGGGCGGTGAAGGTCTCCGACAACGTCGCGACCGACGAGGCGGAGCCGGAGGTCCTCTTCGACTCGCTCCATCACGCGCGAGAGCACCTGTCGCTCGAGCAGTCGCTCGCGATCCTGCGCTGGCTCACCGACGGCTACGGCACGGACACCCGCATCACCAACATCGTGAACGGGCGCGAGATCTGGATCATCCCGTCCGTGAATCCCGACGGCGCCGAGTTCGACCTCACCGGCGCCCCCTATCGAGGCTGGCGCAAGAACCGCCAGCCGAACGCCGGCTCGACTCACAAGGGCACCGACCTCAACCGCAATTACGGCTACAAGTGGGGCTGCTGCGGCGGCTCCTCGGGCGTCAAGTCGGCCGCGACCTATCGCGGCAAGTCGGCGTTCTCCGCCCCCGAGACCCGGGCGATGCGCGACTTCATGCTCAGCCGGCGCATCGGGGGCGTCCAGCAGATCAAGACCGCCATCACGTTCCACACCGCGGGCGAGCAAGTCCTGTGGCCCTACGGCTACACCAAGAAGAACGTCCCGGGCGACATGACCGTCGACGACCGCGCGGCGCTCGCCGCGATGGGCCGCAAGATGGCGAGGCTGAACGGCTACACGCCGATGCAATCGAGCGACCTGTACATCACCGATGGCGACGAGATCGACTGGGCGTACGGCAGCCAGCGCATCTGGATGTACACGTTCGAGCTCTACCCGAGCCACGCGAAGGTCTCGGGCCTGAAGCGGTTCTACCCGGCCGACGAGCTCATCGGGCGGGAGACCGAGCGCAACCGCGAGGCGATCCTGTACCTGATCGAGCAGGCGAGCTGCCGCTACTCGGTCATCGGCAAGTCGAAGACGCACTGCGGGCCGCTGTTCGACGACTTCGAGACGGGCCAGGCGTGGGACGCCGACCCGCTCCACACCGACACCGCCACCGCTGGCCGGTGGCAGCGGGGCAACCCGGCCGCCACCGCCCGACAGGCCGGCACGGTCCCGTCCGGCTCGAAGGCGCTCGTGACCGGCAAGGCCGCCGGCAAGAAGGCGAACTCGAACGACGTCGACGGCGGCGTGACCTCGGTCCGCTCGCGGCTGATCGCCCTGCCGGCGACGACGGGCGTCCTGTCGTTCCGCTACTACCTCGCCCACAGCTCGAACGCGACCACGGCCGACTACTTCCGGGCCTACGTGGAGCGTGAGGACGGCACCCGGACCCTGGTCAAGCAGGAGAAGGGGGCGGCCAACACCGACCTGCCCAAGTGGGCCACGGTCAACGTCTCGATGGCGCCGTGGGCCGGCCAGAACGTGCGGATCGTGTTCGAGGTCGCCGACGTGGGCAAGGCGAGCACGATCGAGGCGGCCGTCGACGACGTTCGGATCAGTCGCCCGTAGCGGGATCCGGCAAGGGGCTCCGCGGAAGCGAGACCCGGAACGTGGTCCCGCCACCGGCCGGCGCCTCGACCGAAATGGTCCCGCCGTGGGCCTCCACGAGCCCGCGGGCGATGGCGAGCCCGAGCCCCGAGCCGCGTGACGCGTCGCCCTTCACGAACCGGTCGAATACGTAGGGCCGCAGGTCCGGATCGATCCCCCGGCCGGTGTCGGTGACGGTCAGCACGACCTCGTCGGCCGTCACGGACGCACCCAGCGTCACCGAGCCGCCCTCGGGCGTGTGGCGCAACGCGTTCGCCACGAGGTTCGAGAGGACCTCGCGGATCCGGACCGGGTCGATGTCCAGGATCGGCAGGTCGTCCGGCACGTCCGCAACGAGCCGGACCCCGGCGCGCGTCGCGGCCGGCTCGAAGGACCGGACGACGTCCCCGACGAGCACATCTGGATCGGTCGGTTCGGGATGGAGCGCGAGCGTGCCCGCCTCGGACAGCGTCAGCGTGCGCAGGTCGTCGATCAGGCGCTCCAGGACCCGCGTCTCCTCCAGGATGGGCGTGAGGTGCGCCTCATCGGGCGGGTACACGCCATCGAGGATGGCTTCGAGGTTGCCCGTGATGACCGCGAGCGGCGTGCGCAGCTCGTGGCTGACGTCCGCCAGGAGCGTGCGGCGCTGCTCCTCGTCGGCCTCGAGGCGGGCCGCCATCGTGTCGAAGCCGCGGGCGAGCTCCTGGATGGGCCGCATGTCGGATCGGGTCTTGCCCACGCGGACCCGGTAATCGCCGACCTCGACCCGGCGTGTCGCGCCCAGCATCCTGTCGAGGTCCCGGCCCGCGCCGACGAGTCCGCGTAGCAGGGCCGCGAGGATCGCGATGACCACGATCGCGGCGATGAGCATCTGGATCGGGCCGAGGAACGACAGCAACGACGCCAGCGCCGCAACGATCGAGGCGACGATGATGAGGAACAGGATCCCGAACAGGCAGCCGAACCCCTGTCGCCGACGCCAGGTCGTCTGGTCGCGTCCCCACGGATGCGGACCTCGATGCTGACGCTGGTGCCGAGCCCATGCCCGCCTCCGCCGATCGAAGGGATCGCCGGCGTCGGTCAACTCCCGGGTCCCCGGTCGTCCGCGAACCGGTACCCGACGCCATAGACCGTCAACACGTAGCGCGGCTCGCGTGGGTCCGGCTCCACCTTGCGGCGCAGGTTCTTGATGTGCGAGTCGATCGCGCGCTCGTAGGACTCGAAGGCGACGCCGCGCAGCGCGTCGAGGAGCTGCGAGCGCGTGAAGATCCGACCCGGGCTGGCCGCCAGGGTCGCGAGCAGCCCGAATTCGGTCGTGGTGAGCTCGACGGCCCGACCGGCGACCTCGGCCCGCATCCGAGGTACGTCGAGGACCACGTCGCCAGCCCGGATGACGTCGCCCGGCTCGGCCGCGCGTTCCGTTCGCCGCAGGACCGCCTTGACCCGCGCGACGAGTTCGCGTGGCGAAAAGGGCTTCGTGAGGTAGTCGTCGGCGCCGAGCTCGAGGCCGAGCAGCTTGTCCAGCTCGTCGTCGCGGGCGGTGAGCATGACGATCGGGATGGAGGAGTCGCGGCGCAGCTCACGGGTGACCTCGAGGCCGTCGAGGCCGGGCAGGCCGAGGTCGAGGACGATGAGATCGGGGTGCTGCCGGCGAGCGGTCTCGACGGCCGTCCGGCCGTCCGACGCGGTCAGCACCGCGAAACCCGCGTGCTCGAGGTAGTCGCGTGCGAGCTGGACGATCTTGGCTTCGTCGTCGACGACGAGGATGGTTCGCATCGGGGCCATCGTAGTGGGGTAGGGAGACGAGAACGCCCCCGGGGATGATGCCCGGGGGCGTGTGGGAGGGAGGACGGCTGCTCAGCCGTTGGGCGGCGTCGTGGTCGGCGGAGTGCCGGTCGTCGTCGGGCCGGTTGGCGTCGCGTCGTGCGCCTGGCGGTGCCAGTCGTCGAACGTGCCGTGGAAGCGGGACTCGAAGTGCGCTCGGCGAGCATCGGGATCCCAGCCCGGGCCGCCCCAGTGGCCGCCGCCGCGATGACCGCGGCCGCCCCAGATGAGCGCCCGGATCAGCCCGAACACGATGAACAGGATGATGAGCGTCCCGATGAAGGCGAAGAACCCGCCGCCGAAGCCGGGGCCCCAACCCCAGCCGTAGCCATAGGCGGGCACGACGACCGGGTTGACGACGGTGGCACCGTCCGCGGCGGCCTGGGTGACGGCCGTGGAGAGGCCCGCCTGGTAGGCGGTGGTGGCGACGATCCCGCCGCCGATGAGGATGACGACGATCAGGGCGATCGCCGCGAAGGTGCGCGACATGTGGTGATGAGCTCCTTGGGCTGGTGATCGGGGATCCACCTCGGATCCCGTCTGCGCCTACCGTCGCGTGGTCGTGTGGAGCGGATGTGGAGGCGGAACGGAGAGATGGGGACTTGACAGTGGAACGTCACACTGGCAATATAGAGCCATGCCCGAAGACGTTCGCTACTCGATCGCGGAGCTCGCCGATCTTGGCGGGGTCACGCCGCGCACGGTCCGCTACTACCTGTCCAGCGGCCTGCTGCCGGGTGTCGGACAGTCGGGGCCGGGCGCGAAGTACGGCGAGGACCATCTCGGGCGCCTGCGGCTGATCCGTCGGCTCCAGCGGGACCATCTGCCGCTGGCGGAGATCCGGCGGCGGATGTCCGGGCTCGATGACGAGGCGGTCCGGGATCTGACGGAGGTCGAGGAGGCACCGCCGCCCGCCGATTCCGCGCTCGACTACATCCGCACGGTCCTGCGGTCGCCGTCGGCGCCTTCAGCTCCGGCCAGCGTTTCGATGCTGCGCAGCATCACGCCCCCTGCTCACGCCACCATCGCCGAATCGGTCGGCGAGTACACCAGCCCGACGACCAGCGCGGTCGAACGCTCCCAGTGGGAACGCGTCGTCCTCGCTCCCGATGTCGAGCTCCACATCCGGCGACCGTTGAGCCGGACTCAGAACAAGCGGGTGGACCGTCTCGTGACGATCGCCCGAGAGCTCCTCGAGGAGGACTGACATGACCACCCGAACCGACCAGCCGTTCAGCGTCCGCCAGGACCGTCGCTACGTCCGCGCCACCAGCCACAGCCAGCGCTTCGTGCTCGCGCGGATCACGGCGCCGCGCGCGACCGGGGAGCGCCACCGGGCGCCCGTCAACCTCGCCATCGTCCTCGATCGATCGGGGTCGATGTCCGGGGCCAAGCTCGATATCGCGAAGCAAGCGGTCGAGGAGGCCATCGCCCGACTCGAAGCCGACGATCGATTCAGCGTGGTCGTGTACGACGACGTCGTCGATGTCGTGATCGAGTCGACGCATGCCTCGGCCGAGGCCCGCCGCGGTGCGGTCGAGCGGTTACGCGGGATCGAGGCGCGCGGCAGCACGAACCTCGGGGAAGGCTGGCTGCGCGGCTGCGAGCAGGTCGCGGCCCACCTCGCCGAGCAGGGCGTGAACCGTTGCCTGCTGCTGACCGACGGCCTCGCCAACAAGGGCATCACCGACGCGGGTGAGCTGGCCGCGCATGCGGCGGCGCTCCGGACACGCGGCGTGTCGACCACCACATTCGGGGTCGGCAACGATTTCGACGAGCGACTCCTCCAGGAGCTCGCCGACGCCGGCGGGGGCCACTTCTATTACATCGCCGATGCGCCCCAGATCCGCGATGCCATCACGTCAGAGGTCGGCGAGACGCTCGAGATCGTGGCGCGAGACGTCGCCCTGGAGGTCACCGCCCGCGACGAGATCCGGGTCGAGCCCATCAGCCCGTACCAGGTCAGCGGTCGCGGCGGTCGAACGGTCGTGGCGATCGGCGACCTCGGGTCGGAGCAGACCGTCGAGGTCGTGCTCCGCCTGACCTTCCCGTACGGCGATCTCGGCCGGGAAGCGGGCGCCATCGTGGCCCTGACCGACCGGGACGGGGTGTTCGGACCGGCCGGAGCGGGCGAGACCGAGCCGGCCCGCCTGAGCTGGACGTACGCGGACCATGCCGCCAACGACGCCCAGGCGCGCGACCCCGAGGTGGACCGGGCGGTCGCGCGGCTGTTCGCGGCCCGGGCGCGCCAGGAGGCGGTCCGGCGCAACCGGGCGGGCGACTTCGTCCACGCGCGGTCGGCGCTCACATCGGTCGCCGAGCGGATCCGGGGGTATGCCGGCCGGGATCCGGAGTTGCGCGAGCTCGTCCGGACCCTCGAGGCGGAACAGGGGGTGTTCGCGGCCCCGATGGCCGAGGCCAGTCGCAAGAGCCGCCACTTCGCGAGCGCCAATCTCGCCCGGAGCCGGGACGCGGGTGGCCACGCGATGAAGCGGAGCTGACGACCGCGGGAGCGCGGATTCGGGCCTTGACAGCGAATCGAGCGGCGTATAGTCCTGCGCGAGAGGCGCCCGAGATCCGGAACCCGCACGTGCCCAGCGGAACGCGCCTTCGTGGTGGAGGGTTTCGATGTCCATCGAAGGGATCGTTGTCGGACTGATCGCAATCGCCGTCGGCGGCGCGTGGGCGTTCTACGGACTCCCGTTGTTCACGATCCTGCTGCCGCTCTGGGCGTTCGTCTTCGGCTTCCTGGTCGGGATGCAGTGGAGCCACGACATCTTCAATCAGGGCTTCTTCACGACCATCCTCGGCTGGATCATCGGGATCCTGTTTGGGTTCTTCCTCGCCGCCATCTCGTACTTCTGGTACTACGCGGCGGTCACCATCGCGGCCGGCGCCCTCGGGTACGCGTTCGGCGTGGGCATCCTCGATGCGCTCAACATCGATGCGGCCATCCTGGGCATCGTCGTCGGGTTGCTCGTCGGTGGCGCCCTGGCGGTCGCGACGTTCGTCGCCGGCGTGCCGGCGTTCCTGATCGTGTTCTTCTCGGCGATCAGCGGGGCAGGCGCCGTGGTCAACGGTGCGTTGATCCTGCTCGGGCGGATCAAGGTCGACGATCTCGAGAGCAACATCCTGGGCGGCCTGCTGGCCGACGGCGTCCTCGCGGTCATCGCGTGGATCGTGATCTCGGGTGCGGCCTCCTTCTGGCAGCTGCGCCGCGTCGGCGACGCCGCGGTCGCCATCCGTCGCGAGGCCTACCGCTACTAGCGCCTGACGCCCGGATCGGGCACACGTGGAGTCGCGGTCGCTCGTCGCCGCCATCGACCAGGGGACGACGAGCAGCCGCTGCATCCTGTTCGACCGGTCCGGGACGATCCGGGCCAGCCATCAGCTCGAGCACGAGCAGATCACGCCGCGGCCCGGCTGGGTCGAGCACGACGCCGACGAGATCCTCGAACGCGTGCGAACGTGCGTTCGCGTCGCGCTGCGGGATCTCGGGGCGGACGCCCGCGCGCTCGCCGCGGTCGGGATCAGCGACCAGCGCGAGACGACCGTCGTCTGGGACCGGCGGACCGGGCGGCCGGTGGATCACGCGATCGTCTGGCAGGACACCCGGACCGCGGCCGCGTGCGAGGCGCTCGCCGCGGCCGGCGACGGCGGCATGGACCGGTTCCGCGCGAAGACCGGGCTGCCGATCTCGACCTATTCGTCGGCGCTCAAGCTTGCGTGGATCCTCGACGAGGGCGGCACGGAACGGCGAGCTGCCGCGGCCCGCGGCGACCTGCTCTTCGGGACCATCGATAGCTGGCTCATCTGGCACCTGACCGGCGGGCCCGACGGCGGCGTCCACGTCACCGACGTCACGAACGCCTCGCGCACGATGCTCATGGACCTCGAGACCCTCGCCTGGGACCCGGAGCTGCTCGAGACGATCGGGATCCCGGCCGCGATGCTGCCCGAGATCCGCGGCTCGTCCGAGGTCTACGCGACGGGCGTCGGCGACCTCGCGGGCGTGCCGATCTCGGGCGACCTCGGCGACCAGCACGCCGCGCTCTTCGGCCAGGCCTGCTTCGAGGCGGGCCAGATCAAGTGCACGTACGGGACCGGCTGTTTCACGCTCATGCACACGGGCACGCGCCCGGTCCACTCCACCCATGGCCTCATCACGACCGTGGCGGCCCGGATCGGGGACGCGCAAGCGACGTACGCGCTCGAAGGCTCAGTCGCGGTCGCGGGCTCGCTCATCGGCTGGCTGCGCGACAACCTGGGCATCATCAGCGACGCGTCGGAGGTCGAGGCGCTCGCCCGTTCCGTGCCCGACAGCGGCGACGTCGTGTTCGTGCCCGCGTTCTCGGGCCTGTTCGCGCCGCACTGGCGCAGCGACGCTCGAGGCGTCATCGCCGGCCTGACCCGGTTCGCGACCAAGGCCCACATCGCGCGCGCCGCGCTCGAGGCCGTCGCGTACCAGGTGCTCGACCTCGACACCGCGATGGCGGCCGATCTCGGCGGAGCACTCCCCGGGGAGCTCCGGGTCGACGGCGGCATGATCCGCAACGAGTTGCTGATGCAGTTCCAGGCCGACATCCTCGACCGCCCCGTGGTGGCGCCGCCGATCGCGGAGACGAGCGCGCTCGGGGCGGCCTATGCCGCGGGACTCGCGGTCGGGTTCTGGTCCGGCCTCGACGAGCTGCGCGCGATGGATCGCGCCGACCGCCGCTGGGAGCCCGCGATGGGCGAGGCGGATCGGGCTGCTGGCATCGCCCGCTGGCACAAGGGCGTCGAGCGCACGCTCGGCTGGGTCTAGGACCGTCCAGCGGGACCGCGACCCGGGGTGGTGCGCGGACGCGCCACCAAATCGCGCCCAAGTCGGCGATCTGTCACGCGGATGCAACGCGTGCCACGAGGCAGCCCCGTTCACCGAGGTTGACAGTCCGGGCTAGGGTGGAGGCAAGCCCCTCGACCACGTGCTCGCGTCGGGCTTCGGCCGGTCTCCCTCTCATCTCAGCCGGCCCCGTCCCTCCCCCAGTCATGCGGGACGTTCCCTCGACGTGAGCCTGACCAGTCAGGAGGGGCCATCTGAGAGGAGAGGAACACACGTGAAGCGACGCCTCGCCCTGCTGCTCGGCCTGATCATGGCCTTGTCCCTGGTCATCGTGCCGGCGGCCTCCGCTAACGGCCCCAAGCACAAGCCCGCCCCCCTCCCGGCCCAGATCGACCTGCCCAACGGCTTCCAGCCCGAAGGCATCGGCTCCGGGCTGTCGAAGAAGTGGGGACAGTCCAACAAGCTCTATGTCGGCTCGCTCGCTGATGGCGCCATCTGGCGCGGCAGTGCCCGGACCGGCACCGGTTCCATCCTCGTCCCCGGCGTCGCCGGCCAGATGGCGCTCGGTCTCCACGTCGACTGGCGCGGCCGCCTGTGGGTCGCCGGCGGGGCGAACAAGACGATCCGGGTGTACAACGCGAAGACCGGCGCACTCCTTCGGACGTACACGTTCCCGACCGCCGGGTTCCTCAATGACCTCGTGATCACCCGCAAGGGCGTGTACGCGACCGATTCGTTCACCCAGCAGCTGGCCGTCGTGCCGTTCGGCAAGTGGTCGACCCACTCGCACCATGCCTGGGGCAAGCTCCCGGCGACCACGAAGGCCAAGGTCCTGCCGCTGACCGGTGCCGATATCACATACGGCGCCGACTTCAACGGCAACGGCATCGTCGCCAAGTACGGCTGGCTGATCATGGTCAAGTCGAACACCGGCCAGCTGTTCCGCATCAATCCACGGACGGGTGCCTCGAAGCTGATCGACACGCATGGCTACAGCGTCGCCAACGGCGACGGCCTCCTGCTTCGCGGACGCTGGCTGTACGTCGTGCGCAACCAGAACAACCTGGTCGCGGTGCTGAAGCTCGGGCTGCTGCTGAAGTCGGCCCGACTGCTCGGCGAGATCACCTCGCCCGGCCTCGACGTGCCGACCACCGCGACCTTCGCGGCCGGCAAGCTGTGGGCCGTGAACGCCCGGTTCACGACGCCACCGACGCCGACCACCCCGTACTGGATCACGAAGCTGCGGGTCCACCCGTAACGGCCGGTCGCGTTCGCGCGACGCCAAGCCGCCCCGATCCGCGCCGGTCGGTCCCTTCGGGGGCCGGCCGGCGTCCCTTGTCAGGCCACAGCGTTCGCTACGGTCAGGATTGACTTGAGCTGGGCGCCAGGTCCACGGTTCGTACGAATCCGTAGTACGAAATCGTAGGATCTGGACGGCGCGCGACGACCTCCGCTCGCCGAGCGACGAACGGGGACTGCGGGGCGTTGCTGCTGGCCTTCCCCGTGGTCGCGCGCCGCCGTCCGCTGTAGGCGGTCCGCGCCCGGGCGATCCCCGCGTAAGCGCGCAGGACTATGCTCAACCACGTGCCCGGCATCACGCGCGAACTCGACCCTGCGCGCCTCCTCGACGACCTGAACGACGCCCAGCGGGAAGCCGTCCTCGCGACGACCGGGCCGGTCGTCATCCTCGCCGGCGCGGGCACGGGCAAGACCCGGGTCATCAGCCGCCGGACGGCCTATGCCATCGCGACCGACGTCGTGCCGGCGGACCAGGTCCTCGTCGTCACATTCACCGACAAAGCCGCGGGCGAGATGGTCGAGCGATTGCAGGAGCTCGGACTCCCCGGGGTGACCGCCCGGACTTTCCACGCCCATGCGCTCAGCCAGCTCCGCCACTTCTGGCCGTCGCGTCACGAGGGCGAGCCGATGCCAACCGTCCTCGATTCGAAGCTCCCGATCCTCGTGCCGCTCGTCCGCGCCCTGCCCGGCCACTACAAGTTCACGCCCGCGAAGGACCTCGCGAGCGAGATCGAATGGGCGAAGAGCCGACGACTGACACCGCAGACCTACGAGGCGGCCCTGACCGGGGCGCCCGGCACCGCCCCGCGCGAGGCCCCCATCCCGGTCGATCTCTTCGTCCGCACGTTCGCGAACTACGAACGCGCCCGGACCCGCGCCGGCCGCATCGACTTCGACGACCTGCTCGTCGAGACCGTCGACCTGCTCGAAACCGACGCCGAGGCCGCCGAGACGATCCGCGCCCGCAAGCGCTGGTTCAGCGTCGACGAGTACCAGGACACGAACCTGCTCCAGCAACGCCTGCTCGAGCTGTGGGCCGGCGAGCGGCCCGACGTGTGCGTCGTCGGCGACGAGGACCAGACGATCTACACGTTCACCGGCGCGAGCAGCCAGTACCTGACCGGGTTCGCCGATCGGCATCCCGGCGCCCGGGTCGTGACGCTCAGCGACAACTACCGCTCGAGCCCGCAGGTCCTCGAGCTCGCCAACCGCCTGCTGGCCTCGACCGGGCGGACCAAGCACCTCGAGACGACCCGCCCGGCCGGACCTGAGCCGGCGATCGTCCGCCACAACACCGAGGACGTCGAGCTCGCCGCGCTCGTCGATTGGGTGCGTGCGCGGATCGCGGCCGGGACGCCCGCGTCGGAGGTCGCGGTGCTGGTCCGGATGAACGCCCAGCTCGAGCCGATCGAGGCCGCCCTGACGCGGGCCCGGATCCCGTACCAGATCCGCGGGATCCGCTTCTACGATCGCCCGGAGGTCCGCGGTGCCATCGATCTCGTGCGCCGCGCGGTCGCGGCTGGGTCCCTGACCGCGACCGGCCCGGCGCTGAGCGGCGCGGTGCGCGAGATGTGGGCCTCGAAGCTCGGCTACGAGGCCGACGACATCGGCGTCGGCGACGAGGCCCGCGAGCGCAACGCGGCGCTCGACACGCTCATCGACATCCTCTCGACCCAGCTCGGGTCCGACGGCGGTCTCGATGCGGCGGGGTACCTCGCGGAGCTGGACCGTCGACGCGCGGGGGAGCGCGCGGGCTCGACGGATGGCGTGAACCTGCTCACGTACCACCGGGCGAAGGGCCTCGAGTGGGATGCGGTCGCGCTCCCGATGCTCGAGGACGGCTCGCTGCCGATCCGCCAGGCCTTCGACGACGACACGCTGCTCGACGAGGAACGGCGCCTGCTCTACGTCGGCCTGACGCGGGCGAGGGTCCATCTCCTCATCTCGTGGGCCGCCGAGCGCGAGACCCGCGGCCGGACCACGCGCCGTCAGCCCAGTCGGTTCCTCGCCGACCTGCGGCCGCGACCCGCCCAGCGCGTCACGCAGCTCCCGGATCGATTCGAGGCCGAACAACGGCAGCGCCGGTCAGTCCGTCCCGTGACCTCGGCCGGTGCCGACCCCGCCGACGACGACCCGCTGATGGCCGCGCTCCGTGCCTGGCGGACGGCCCGTGCCCGGGAGGATGCCGTGCCCGCCTACGTCGTCTTCCACGATCAGACCCTGGCCGCGATCGCGGAGATCCGGCCCTCGTCGGCGGCCGGCCTGCGCCGCATCAAGGGCATCGGCCCCGCCAAGCTCGAGACCTACGGCGACGAGATCCTCGAGGTCGTCCGCCAGGCAGGGTAGGGCAGCGCGAGCTGGGGATACGATGTCGACCGATGGCGCGATATCGACTCGTCCTGGACCCTGTCGCCGATGACCCGGAGATCGGGCGCTGGCTGGCGGCGCTCGACGAGGCGCGGCGCGACACGCTCGCCGTCCTCGCGGACCTGCCCGACGATGCGGCCGATCGGGACCCGGGCGATGGCGGCGACACCGTCGGCACGATCCTCTACCACGTGGCGCTGATCGAGGCCGACTGGGTCTTCAGCGACGTGCTCGATCGCGAGTCCGAGATCGACCACGACCTGTTCCCATCCGACGACCGCACGAAGGATGGCCATCTCAGCCAGATCCGAGGCGAGTCGATGGCACAGCACCTCGATCGACTCGCCCGAACTCGCGCGGTGGTCCGGCAGGAGCTCGGCGCGATGACGGCCGAGGACTTCCACCGCGTCGCGCACCCGCGACGACTACGACGTGTCAGCCGACTGGGTCGTCTTCCACCTGATCGACCACGAGGTCGAGCACCGCGTCCGCCTGACGGCCCTCCGCGACGCGCTTCCGAATGGCCAGCGGCTGACCTACATCGCCGCGAACGTCTCCGCGACCTCGACGCTGGCGCCACCCTGGAGCACCGGGCAGCCCTTGGCCAGCGCGACCGCGGCATCGAGGCTGTCGGCCTTGATGATGCTGTAGCCGCTCGGCGGGTTGACGGTGCCATCGCGGACGGCCCCGTCGGCGCCGATCGTCTTCACCTGGGAGACAGGGTTGCCGCCGTCGACCAGCTTGTCGCCGAGGGTCCCGAACCAGTCGGTCCAGGCCTGCATGACCTTCGCGGTCTCATCGGGCGAGTCCGGCATCGAGCCGCCGTGGTACACGAGCAGGTAGTTGTTGCCCATCGCTCGGGCCTCCTCTCATCGCCGGCGTCGCAAGAGGCGCCGTTATCCCGACGACGAACGGCCGGCCGCCGAATTGACACCGCCGGGCCAGAACGGCACGCTACCACCCCGGGCGTAGAATCTGGGTCTCCGACCCGCCCTCGAGTCGACGTCGTGCCCCCTCGGACGGGCCGTGCAGGTCTGGAGGCTATGCCTGTGCTGGCATTCATGGTCGATCTGGAGAACAAGCCCGGTGGGCTCGCCAAGATCGCCGAGGCGATCGCCGCCAAGGGCGTGAACATCGAAGGCATCAGCGGTGCGACGTGTGGGGACACGGGCCGTGCCGCGATCCTGACAAACGATCCGGCTGGGACCCGGATGGCGCTCGGGGACATCAAGTGCCATTTCAAGGAGGTGGAGGTCACCGAGGCCTCGCTCCGCCACGAGCCGGGTTCGCTCGCGAAGGCCGCCCGCCGGCTCGCCGACGAGGGCGTCAACATCGAAGCCCTGCTGCCGACCGGGATGGACGGCAACGACGTCCGCGTGGCGTTCATCACGGACGATCCCGTGAAGGCGAAGGAGGCGCTCCTGCACGCCGGCATCCGGCGCTGACCCACGGGCCGCGTCGCGCGGCCAGTCCACGAACCTGTCGAAGGGCGGAGCCGGAAGGTGGCTCCGCCCTTCTGATTCGCGCTGCCGAGTGGCCAGATGGCACGGGCGTTCGTGCCTCCGGGCACGGCCCAAGGGGCCGTCTGCCCCCTCCCCGGCCGCGCCGCGTCCCCGCACCGTGGTCTCAGGACTTACAAATCAATGGATCTCGGAAGGGAGATACGGTCATGGGCACTCGACTACGCAAGCTGGGACTCGTGCTCGCCGTCATCGGCATCGTCTTCGCGGCCGGTGGCGCGTACGCGTTCATGAAGACCCAGGAAGGCTATCGCTCGCTGAACGCGTTCAGCGCGGCGCAGAACGTCAAGCTCAACTACAACGAGCAGGGCCAGCTCGTCGACGGCGGCGAGGTCGCGGGCGCGCAGGCGATCATGTCGATGCTCACCAACGACTGGGGTTATCCGGTCGCCACGGGCGAGCTCAACCCGAACGACCCGGTCGTCAACACCGGCAGCGAGTACATGTTCCAGATGGCGACCGTCGCCTACCACACGCTGCATTCGACCCAGACGGTCGTCCTGCCGGCAGACGTCGAGGCCAATGGCCAGGTCTACAAGGCCGGCGAGTACCAGTTCCCGGTCGACGGCCGCTACTGGGCCGACTTCGACCGCACCAATCCGATCGAGGCTGCGGCGCGAGCCCAGGCCTGGACCGGCGTGGCGCATGCGCTGATCGGCGAGCTCGGTGTCGGAACCGTCACCGCCTCTGCCCTCCAGATGGGCCTGGGCCTGGCCGGCCTCTTCGGCGGCATCGGCTTCGCCTTCATCGTCGCGGGGCTGGGCCTCGTGTGGGCCGCCCGCCCGGAGACCGTCAAGGTCCCGGCACTGCGACCGGCGCCGATCCCCGCCTGACGGCGATGGAGCGCTAGCTCCACTGCCCCCGGCACACATGAAGAGCCTGCCCGATCTGGGCAGGCTCTTCGGCGTGCTGTCTCTGGTTCAGGGTTCGGTCGGGATCCCGAACGGGCAGACATGGAAGTCGTCGCCGAGACCGAGGCCGCCGCCAAGGCCGTCGAGCACGTCCCCCTCGCGACCGACGACCTGGCCCCACGGATCGGCCAGCACGGCCCGTCCGTCGACTCGCCAGGCGGCGAATCCGCTCGGCCAGACGACACGGATCGGGTTGCCGGTCTCGACGGCCACGAGGACGAGCTCGTCGCCGGATGTCGACAGGCGAGCCGGGGCGAGCGCCGCGGCCGCGCAGGCGAAGGGCAGGCTCGGGCCCTCCGTCGTGATGTGCAAGCGCGTCGCGCCGGCCGGAAGCGCGGGACCCGTGACGATCGGCAGCAGCCACCAGGCAGCCGCTCCGACGATGATCAGCCCGGTGACTGCGACGGCGATGACCACCTTCCGACCGCGGCTCATCGTCGCAGTCTAGGCATCGATCGACGACCGGACGCCGACGCCTCGGCCAGGTGCACATTCGCGATGAACGCCTCGTGGACCCGTGACCAGATCGCAGGGTCGGTCAGACTCGTCGCGCGTCCACGCTCACTCGTTCGAGATCCGCATCTCACAGAGACTGCGTCGGGCGAGGCGTCAGGGGACGATGGCCGCCAGCGCCCGAGCCGCCAGGGTCCGCCGCGCAGCGAGGCCACCGCCTCGGAGCTTGGGGGCCGTGATCCCGCGGCCGAGGCCGAGGACCAGGATCAGGCTGACGATGATCAGGCCGAACCCGACGATCAGCGACGGACCGACCGGCTCGCCAAGCACGAGCGCGCCCCAGGTGATCGCGAAGGCGGGCACGACGAACGTGACGGAGCTCGCGATGGTCGGGGTCGTCGAGTGGAGGAGTCGCATGTAGATCGGCCAGGGGAGGGCCGTCGACAACGTCCCGACCGCGATGAGCGCCGCGACGGCGGTCGGAGTTGGCGTGCCGGGCGCCCCGGATGCGATCGCGAACGGGAGCAGGAGCACGGCACCGACCGCGAGCTGGCCGGTCGCCAGTTCCGTGCCGCCCACGCCGGGGAGTCGCCGCTTGACGAACGTGCCCCCGAACGCATAGCCCAGCGCCGCGCCGAGCGCGGCCACGACCGCCACGAGCGTGGCCAAGGTCCGCCTTGAGCGGCGACCAGCCGACGAGCACGACCACCGCGGCGACCCCGATCACGAGCCCGACCAGCGTCCGCAGCGACAGCCGCTCGCCCAGCCAGACGACGGCGAGCATCGCCGTGAACAACGGGGTCGAGGCGTTGATGATCGCCCCGAACCCGACGGGCAGCGTCTGCACCGCGATCGCGATGAGCGTGAAGGGGATGGCCGAGAACGCCGCGCCCGCGATGGCGAACGCCCGAAGGTTGGCCCGAACGAGCGGCAGGGTCCGACGCCCGAAGATCGCCAGCAGGATGACGGCCCCGATGGCAATGCGGATCTCCGCGGTCCAGACGGCCCCGACCTCCGGCGACGCGATGCGCAGGAACAGGAACGCCCCGCCCCAGACCGTTCCGAGGAACAGCAGCTGGGCGAGGTGGGCGAGGGTCACGGGTCGGGCGGCTGGGGCGAGGGACTGCATCGTCTTCGGGTCTCCGTTGGGGCGGGACAGGCGGATGCCCGGCGCGTGAGGTCGTCGCGCCGGGCGGATGTGGTGGGGCGAGGGGAGCGGGTCTGGCCTAGAGCACCGGCGCCGGCATCAATGGCTGGCGCTCGCGCTGGGCTTCGAGACGAGCGCGGAGGGTCCGACCGCGCCGGGTCCAGACGTCGTCGGCCTTGTCGACGACCGGTGTGTCGTCGATCGACGTCGCGTCGATCGGCTTCGGCAGGTGCGAGTGGTCGCCGATGAGCCGGATCATCTGCTTGGAAAGGGGATGCTCGGGGTCGGTGAGCGGGATCAACATGGTGAGCAAGTCCTCCTGGAGCGGCCGCGGCTCTGACATCCAGAGAACGACCGGTCGTGCTTTCTTTACGAGTTGACCGTACGACCGGTCGTGCTATCTTCGAATGGACGCGCGTCCTCGAAGAGGTGGACGGATGACGATGTCGACCGCGACCCGCGAGATCCCGATCGCCAGTCGGACCCGATCCGACGGCGAACGCAGTCGCCAGCGCATCCTCGAGGCGGCCGCCCAGCTGGCCACGGTCCAGGGCCTCGACCGGCTCTCGATCGGGGAGCTCGCCGCCCACATCGGCATGAGCAAGAGCGGTCTGTACGCGCACTTTCGGTCGAAGGAGGAGCTCCAGCTCGCGACGATCGATGCCGCCGAGGCCATCTTCGACGAGGTCGTCGTCGCGCCGATGTACGAGGCCAACCCCGGCATCCCGGCCGTGCTGGCCCTCGCCGACGCCTTCCTCGATCACCTCGGCCGCCGGATCTTCCCGGGCGGCTGTTTCTTCGCCTGCGCCTCGGCCGAGCTCCAGTCCCGGCCCGGGCCGCTCAAGGAACGGATCGCCGAATTCGACCGCCGCTGGAAGGCCCACTTCGTCGACAACCTGCGGATCGCCCAGTCGGCCGGCGACGTCGCCGCGAGCGAGGACCTCGACCAGGTCTTCTTCGAGGTCGACGCGTATCTCCTCTACGCGCATGCCGCCTTCTCGTTCCGTGGCGACCCGGTCGTGCTGGAACGGGCGAGCGACGCGGTCCGGCGGCGCCTCGGCGCGATGCTCAGCACCGCCTGATCTCAGTTCGCCGTCCGGTCGAGGATCGGGATGATCTTGCTTGCGACGTCGCCGATCGAGACCTTGGCCGTCCCGAGGATGAGGGCCCAGCGACTCGTGTTCACCAGGCCGCCGACGACACCTTTCTCCCCGTTGAGGCAGTAGATGGTCATGCCGATGTGGCCCGACCGCTGGCAAGGGATCCCGGCCAGCTGTCCGTCCGTTGGCGGGAACGGTCGCTTCTTCGCCTGACCCTGGAGCTCCCACCCGACGTCCTCCCAGACACACGCGAACCCGAGCGGCGTCAGCTCGCCGAGGCGCGTCGGCTCGCCGATGTCGACACCCACCGCCGCCTGGACGTCGGCTCGTGGGAGGATGTCGGCGCAGTCGGTCGCATGCTTCGCCTCCGCGACCACGGCGTCGATCTCGACCGTGCTCGTGCCGGTGTCCACGAGGTCCACGGAGGCGCGCATCGCGAGTGACTGGCCGGCGGTCAGGTCCGTGGTCAGCGGGACCTCGCCGTCGACCAGCCAGCGCCCGGGTTCGATCTCGTGACCCGCGGACACACTGACCGGGTTGACCGTCGACCCGGCGATCGTCACGTGGAGCGGCGTCGCCCCGGCCTCCTCGGCGTCCAGGCCCTCGACGAGCACATGCCATGGGACGCGGTCCGGCTGTCCGTCGCCCGGGGTGCCCGTGATCGAGACCTTGGCGCCCGATGACAGCGCCGTCGCTCCCGCCGCATCACGGAACGACACGATCTCGCGGGTCCGGAGATCGCCCGCGTCCCGGCCGGCGAGCGTGAGCTGCGCGCCCGTCGCCGGATCGTCCTTCAGGCCGCCGAGGCGCCGATACGCCTGGCGGACGGTCACGCCCTTCGCCAGCTCCTTCAAGAGCCCGGATGTAGCGGCGCGCGAGACGTCCGTGTTGACCGTCTCGCTCCAGCCGACGTACTCGCTCGTGCTACCCGCGAAGGGCGTCGGCGATGTCCGAGACCTTCGGCCCCATCGTCTGGCAAGCGTCGACGATGACGAGCGTCTCGTCGAGGCCGTCCGGGTACCAGGTCCGGAAGAAGTCGGCACTGAGCAGCATGCCCATCGCGCCGCTTGCGTCCGTGACCAGTTCGATGCCCGTGCCGAGCAGGTAGCGACGCTGATGCCAGGAGAGCGGCTGGCCGGGCGGCAGCTCGCCCGCCGCGATCACGGCCCGGCAGCGATCGACGCCGCAGATCCTCGCCCCGTGGCTGCTGACGAAGACGACGTCGTAGTCCTCCCAATGCTCGAACGCGTCGAGCCCGACGGTCTGGTCGCCCTTCTTCGCGTTGAGCTGCTGCGTGACGTGGCCGGCATACCCGCGGGTCGCCTCCAGCGCGGCCGCGGCGGGCGGCGCCGAGTCCACCGGGTCGAAGTCCCAGAAGTACGGCGACAGGACGAGCGCTCGCTTCGATTCGACGTCGCCACCGACGAGCGAGTCCTCCGTGACGGGCGGACCCCGCCGCGGGGCTCCGGGCGCTGGCCAGGCGGATCCCGGACGGCGCAGCCGCCAGGGACCGCGGAACGTGGCCCGGTCGACGAGCCACACGGGTCGTCCGCCGACCGGCCGGAACCGGACGGCGTGCTCGTCGGATTCGACGCTGGCCACGTCGGTTGCGCCTCCAGCCATGCGGCGACGTCGGCGAACGAGTCGCCGGCGGCGATCCGGGATCGGGCGTCGTCCGTCAGTCGTTGCGTCGTCTCGATCGTTGCGTCCGTGATCTCGGCCCAGTCGCATGGGTAGCCGGGGGCGCCGCACTCGGTGGCGCCGGGTGGTGACGCGGCCGGGGTGCCTGCCCGGCGGCTCGCTCTGGTGGCGGGCCCGCTCGTGGCGGCGGACTCGGGCTCGCTCGTCGCACGGGCGGTCGGTCCGCAGCCGATGGCCAGCGACGCCAGACACGAGGGCCAGCGTCACTACCCGAGCCGGACGGGCCGGGTGTCGCACGGGCTACTCGAGCGCCGCGCCGCGTTCGAGGACGAGCTTCGCGAGCGTGACGAGCTGCGATGCCGCGGCGTCCGACGACGGGATGCCGATGAGGAACACCAGGCGACCCTTCTGGACCGCGATCCCGGCCCATTCGCCGCCGCCATCGATGGGATTGTCTGTGCGCAACCTCGCGTCGTCGGCGTTGGGCAGGGCGGCCTTGCCGCTTCCCTCGAAGTCGAGGAACGGCGCCGCCATCGATTCGAAGACGCCGCCCATGCCGTCCGCGGTGTCGCCCACGACGGCGTCGAACTCGATGCCCCCCGTGCCACTGGACTTGCCGGCGTAGACGACGGACACGGAGCCGGCTTCCGGGGCGTTGACGGTGGGCGTCCCGGCGCCGGAGACGCCGGCTGCCGCGAAGTCGCCCGGGCCGAGCAGGTCGGCGAGGTGTCCTGGGTCGGTCACCGGACCGCCGGTCGCACCGCCGCTCGTGCCGCCGCCGGCCGGTGCCGACGCCTCGGCCGTGGCGCCGCCGGCCGGTGGAGACGCCTCGGCCGACGGGGCCGCGGCCGTCTGCGCGGGCCCGGTCGCGCCCGGAACGGACGCGCTCGGTGCGGACGCGCCGCCCCCGAGCACGCGACCAACAACAGGGTACCGACCAGGAAGACCCAGGCACGGCTACTCTGGTCCGACGTCTTCATCGTGATACCCCTGGTTCGAAGCTGGTCGGTCCGAGCTTCGGGGCAGGCGCGGCCGGAGGCATCCGTGGAACCACGGAAAACCAGGATCCCGGGTCAGCGCGACGCCGAGGTCATCGGTCGCGACGAGGAGCGGTCGAGGATCGGGGAGTGGCTCGAGGCCGCGCGGCCGTCGATGTTGCTCATCGAGGGCGAGGCGGGCATCGGGAAGTCGACGCTGTGGGTCGATGGCATCGGCCGGGCCGAGGAACGCGGCGACCGAGTCCTCGCCTGGCGAGCCGGCGAAGCCGAGCGCGACCTCGCGTTCGTCGTCCTGCGAGCCCTGCTCGACGATCCGGCCGCCGAACCCGCCATTCGTGCGCTGGCAGCGCCACGGCGCCGCGCCCTGGACGCCGCGCTCGGCCGCGGCGAGGGCGGCGACGGCGGCTGGAGCGAACCGACGGATGCCGGCCTGATCGGCGTGGCCGTCACCGATGTGCTTCGGACGATGGCGCGCGATCGCCCGCTGGTGGTCGCCATCGACGACCTGCAGTGGTGCGACAGACCGAGTCGCGATGCCCTCGGTTTCGCGGCCAGGCGCATGGGCGGCGCAGGGGTCGCGTTCCTGTTCGCGCGTCGGACGACGCTGCCGTCGATCGACCTCGATCCCGTCGTCGGCCCGGATGACTGGCATCAAACGGATCGCGGTCGGGCCGTGATCCGTCGGGGCGCTCGGGCGCCTCCTGCACGCACGCCAGGAGACCGTCCACCCGCGACCGCTCCTCGTCCGGATCCATGCGGCGAGCGGCGGAAACCCGTTCGTGGCGATGGAGATCAGCCGCTCGATCGTGGCCCGCGGGCACGCGCCTTCGCCCGACGAGCCGTTCCCGGTCCCGCCGAACGCCGCGCCTCTCGTGCGTGATCACCTCGCGGGACTCAGTCCGGCAGCCCGTCGCAGCCTGCTGGTCGTGGCCATGGCCGCCGCCCCGACGCTGCCACTCGTCCGGCGAGTGCTGGGCGATGAAGGCGCGGCCGGTGTCGACGAGGCGTGCCGCGCCGGCCTCCTCGTCGTCGAGGGACGAGGGCTGCGGCCCGCCCATCCGTTGTTCGCGTCCACGATCGACGCCGACGCGGCACCGGCCGAGCGCGAGGCACTCCGTCGAGCCCTGGCGGCGGCCACCGAGGATCCCGTCGAGCGGGCACTCCTCCTGGCCGAGACCGTCGAGGAGGCGGACGCAGAGGTTGCCGCCGCGCTGGCCGACGCCGCCCAAACGGCTCTCGGCCGAGGCGCGCCATCGGTCGCCGGGGCGCTCTTCCTTCGGGCCGCCAGCCTCGCTCCGGGACCGGCAGCCGCTGCCCCCGACAAGGCCGAGGACGACGCCACCGGGCTCCGGTTGTCGGCGGCCGACGCATTCGTTCGTGCCGGAGATCCCGACCGGGCCGAAGGGATCCTGCGCGAGATCCTCGAGGCAGGCCGACCGCGAACCGGCGCCGAGCCGAGACGCTGGTCGCCCTCGCCGAGATCGCCTACGTCGAGCGGCCCGGCGATGTCGTCCCGCTACTGGCAGAGGCGCTGACCCTCGCCGGCGACGATGACCTGCTGCTGGTCGCCGTCCATGGCCACATCGCCGCCCTCGCCGACAACGACCCCGAGACCGGCGGACGCAGTTCCGACGCGGCGGTCGAGATCCTCGAACGGACGTCGGTGACGCCCGATCCCGACCTCGTGGCCTGTGCGCTCCTCGAGCGCGCGTACGCCTGGCTCCTTGCCGCCGAACGCATCGCGTCGGACGACGTCGATCGGGCGCTCACGCTCCTGTCGCCGTCGGGCGACACGTTCCCCGCGCGACGCGCGCGGGAGCTCGCCTCGCGCTGGTACTCGCGCGTGGGCCGGTTCGACATCGCGCTCGAACTCGAGCTCGCGGAGCTGCGGCGCCTCGAGGACCGCGGCGCCGTTGGCCTGCTGCCACCGCTCTTTCAGTCGATCGCGGTGCTGGAGCAGCTGACGGGCGACTGGCCGGCGGCTCGGGCCCACGCCCGGACGTGCCTCGACCTCGTCGAACAGGGTGAAGAAGCGTGGCGGCAGCGGGCGATGCTGGCCTGGGGCCGGACACTGGCATGGGAGGGCCAGCTCGACGAGGCCCGCCGGATCGGCCTCGAGGCGGTCGAGCGGGAGGAGGCCGCCGGCGACGTATGGGAGGCGGTGATCTTCCGGGCGATGCTCGGGTTCATCGAACTGTCGGTGCCGGATCCGGTCGCGGCGCTCGACCACCTCCGGATCGCACTCGACCAAGCCAAGTCGCTCCGGGTGGTCCTGCCGACGGTGTTCCGCTTCGACGGCGACCTCGTGGAGGCGGCCGTCCTCGCTGGCCAGGTCGATCTGGCCGAGGCCGTCCTGCGGGAGCGACTCGAGGCGCTGGCCGAACGCGTGCCAGTGCCGTGGATCCTCGCGGTCGCCGGGCGATCACGAGGGCTGGTCGAGGCGGCACACGGGCGGCTCGATGCCGCCATCGAGGCCTTCGATCGGTCTCTCGAATGCCACGACGCGACCACGCCGATGCCGTTCGAGCGGGGCCGGACGCTGCTGGCCCGCGGCCAGGTCCATCGGCGCGCGGGGCACCGCGCCGCGGCCCGCGACGACCTCTCCGCCGCGGTCGCGACGTTCGAGGCGCTCGGCGCCCAAGCCTGGCATGAACGGGCTGTTCGGGAGCTCGGACGGATCGCAGGGCGAGCGCCGTCGACCTGGGACCTGACGGGATCCGAGCGTCGTGTCGCCGAGCTCGCGGCAGCCGGTCGCTCGAACCGGGAGATCGCCGCCGAGCTGGTCGTCTCGCCGCGGACCGTCGAGTCGCAGCTGTCCGCCGCGTACAGGAAGCTCGACGTGCGCTCGCGGAGCCAGCTCCGGGATGCCCTTGGTCGAAACTTGCGTGGTTCCACGGATGCTGACCTGCCCGACCCGGCCTAGGGTCGCTCCATGGCGCGATCCCGCAGACGGTTCTTCCTCGTCGAGCGCTACGTTCCCTCGATGTCGGTCGCCACGATCGACTCGGCGACCGCCAGGCTGAGCGAACCCCCCGACCCGGATGTCCGCCACGTCGTCACGCTGGTCGTCCCGGGGGAAGACACGTGCCTGTCGGTCTTCGAGGCGAGCGAGCGTCGACGCGGTCGCCCAGGTGAACCGTCGGGCCGCCTTCCCGCTCGACCGGATCGTCGAGGTCCGTCTGCTCTCGGACGAACCGCCCGGCTGATCAGCGCGACTGGGACTCACGGCCTCCGCGGAACAGCCGACCGAACCCGTGCCACACGCGCTCCGGCAGCGAGACGCGTGATGGCGTCGTGACCTCCGGCTCGGGACCTGGATCGTCAGGGTTCGCCGCCATCCGGATGACCGCCGCGACCTCCTCGTCCAGCTGGCGCTGGTAGATCCGGGGGAGGACGAGGCCGCTCACCGACGCCATCGGTCCCGACACCTCGAACGCATGACGGATCCGGGCGCCTCGCCCGCCCTCGCCCGGCTCGACCTCGTAGATGTTGATGATCGTCAGCCCGGCCGGCCGCACGACGAGCTCGAGCGCCCGCCCGGGCTCGAAGCGCCGGATCAGGCAGTGGTAGACGGTCCGGTAGTTCGCCCGGACGTCGACCGTGCCGCCCTCCACGAGCGGGCCATCGGCCCGAGCCCACGTCGCGTTGTGGCCCCAGCGGCTCCACGTCGCCGGGTCCGCGTAGAGCGCGAACACCGCCGCGGGGTCGACGTCCGCCTCGCGAACGCTCTCGATCGTCCAGCTCACGGCACCACCTCGTTCGGGGGCCCCACCTAGGGCGCTTCGCAGCGCCTCAGATAGCGTAACGAAGGGCGCGGTTCGACAGGGTCGATCTACTTGGCGTAGGTCACGGTCAGGGTGCCGCCGCCGCTGCCCGTGTACATGCCCCAGACGAATCGGCGGGTCGTCGAAACATGCTGGGACGCCCAATCCTGGGACTGGACTCGCCACGCACGCGTCGCCATTCGCTTGGCGTCGGCAGCGAACAGCGTGTTCGCCTCTGCGGGGTTTCTCGCCTGGTACGCCCTGATCTGCCGCTCAGGCGTATCGATGACCTTCAGCATGCTGGCAACCATCTGGACCTCCTACATTGAGGCGGGCCTTCAGGTGCGGCGCTCACCGTGACGGAGCAGCCAAGGGTCCTCTTCCCCCACATTGTACATCGAACACCTGTTCGACGCATTTGATGAGGATGGTCCCCCTCCTTCACGGCGGGGCTATCCCTCGTCGTCGACGGGCTGGCGCGTGACGTGTGTGGGAACCCATCCGGCAACGGGTCCGATCAGCTGGTCGACATGTTCTTCGATCGTCATGGCGCCCTCGCGTGCCAGCCTCGAGGACGTGTAGCCGAGGCCGTGTGTCGTCGGCTGGCTTGACCTGAGGTATGGACCGGCGACTCCGATCATCCAGCCGTGACCGGCGGCCCAATGGGGCTCGCCGATCCGAAATCGAAACACGAACAGATCGCCGATCCCTCCGGGAGTTCGGTACTCGAACGTCCGGAGCAGCTCGATCTTGTCTGGCTGCGCTTCCAGTTCCGTCGGATATGCCAACCACGCAGCCATCTCCGCTTGTGCCAACAGGGCCTGTCGTGGGTGTGCTTGGCTTGTCACGGCAGCGGGCCCGCGCTGGCCAGCTCGGCACAGCCGGCCCGCACCTCGCTCCAGAGCTTGATCATCGTGCCCTCCCGCCGCTGCTTCTCCCGTCCAGCGTGACGGTAGCGCGGGGAGCAAGGGCAGAGCGAGCGCCCTCGCTGGCGCACAATGGGCGCCCGTGACCGATCGACCCTGGGATGTCCCGCCGCCGCTCGACGCCGCGTTCGCCTCCGAGCGGTTCGTCGACGCCTTCCGCACCGTCGTGCGGATGCACGCGGGGCAGGACCGGTGGGACCCGAGCATCCCGTTCGTCAGCCACCTGCTCGGGACGTGCGCGATCGCGCTCGAGCACGGGGCCAACGAGGACCAGGCGATCGCCGCGCTCTTCCACGACGCCATCGAGGACGTCGAGCCGACCGACGCGGTCCGCGCCACGATCCGCCGCTTCGGCGACGAGGTGCTCCGCATCGTCGAGGCGTGCACGGACTGTGACGAGCACCCGAAGCCGGCCTGGCGGGCATGCAAGGAGCGGTATCTCGCGGCCATCCACGAGCACGATCGCGACTCCCTGCTCGTGTCGGGTTCGGACAAGCTGCACAACGCGCGCCGACTGGTCGAGCGCCTGCATCGGTATGGCTTGGCGGCCTGGGATCGGTTCGAGGGCGGTGGCGCCGACCGGCTGTGGTACTACCGGGCGCTCGTCACGGCCTACCGGGACAACCCGGCGCACGACGTCGCGCTCATCGACGAGCTCGACCGGACGGTCACCGAGATGGAGCGCATCGGCGCGGGCGGGTAGGGCCTAGACACCCAGCACGAAACGCAGGGCGGCATCGATACGCTCGAGGGCGGCCGGGCTCAGGCGCCCAGCCTTGGGGCCGAGCGCTGCGGTGGGCAGCGTCATCGGCTGATCGCATTTGGCCCATCCATCACGGGGCAGACCGGCTTCCCGGCCGAGGATCTGGACGAGGAAGGGGGGTGCGAACCCCGCGGCTTTCGCCGCGCTCGTCATCGGGACGACGATCACGGTGGAGGAGCGAGCGAGGCGATCCGTCTGGACGATCACGCCCGGATGTGGACCGCGGATGACGTGACCGCCGACGTCGGGAAACGCGATGAGGTGGACGTCGCCACGCGACGGACCGACGGAGGCGGGCGCTCGACCGATCCCTACCACTCCAGCTCCGACCAGAGCTTCGCGGCGATCGGCGCATACGCCTCGGCCCAGGCGAGGTTCTCCTCGTTCTGGGCCTCGATCGCCAGATCCAGCCGCGCCTGGTCCGCATCCGCGAGCGTTCGCCGCAGCGAGGCGCCGATGGTCGCGCTCACCGTCAGCCCCGCCTGGGCCGCGGCCTCGCGCACGAGCTCGACGAGGTCGCTCGGCAGGCTGATCGAGAGCTTCGTGTGGGGCGCTCGTGAGTCGTCGGAACCGTATGGGGCGACGGTTTCGGCGAAGCCCTTGACGGAGTAGGACCGTTGCTCATCCATGGTAGGACGGATGGTAGCATGACTGGTGGGATGATGGCAACCATCCGGACCGGGCCGGGTACGACGCCGTCACGTCTTGCTACCGCGGTAGGAACGAGGTAGCATCGCACGATGAAGGTCAGCGTGAGCCTCCCAGGAGAGGATGTCGCGTTTCTGGACGCGTACGTCCGAGAGCGCGGCCTGGCGTCGCGTTCGTCAGCCGTTCAGCAGGCCGTCGGACTCCTGCGAACTGGCGAACTCGCCGCCGACTATCGGGCGGCCTGGGAAGACTGGGATTCGGCGGCGGACGCCGCGCTCTGGGACGCAACGGCCGGCGACGGCGACCCCGCCGACGGCACGACTCGATGATCCGGCGAGGCGACATCCACTGGGTCGATCTCGACCCGGCACGAGGCTCGGAGGCGAACAAACGGCGGCCGGCCGTCGTCGTGAGCAACGATGTCGCCAACCTGACGGCGTCGCGGGCCGGGCGCGGGGTGATCACCGTGGTGCCCGTCACGTCCAGCGTGGATCGGGTCTACGCGTTTCAGGTCGAGTTGCCGGCCGATGCGACAGGGCTGCCCGTCGATTCGAAGGCGCAGGCGGAGCAGGTGCGATCGATCGACGTCGCTCGAGTCGGCGCGCGCGCTGGCGTGGTGCCCGAGTCCCTTCTTGCACGACTGGACGCAGCCCTCCGCCTGCACCTGGCCCTGTAGAGGTGCGCGGTTAGCGTTCAGACCTCGGCGATTCGCGCAGAATGAGTGTCCGCCCCGATGGAGCCCGACCCATGGCCGACGAGCACGAACACCACGCCCACGATCACGACGCGCACGACCACGAGCATCACCACGAGCACGAGCACCACGAGCACCGCCCGATCGCGTACGCCGAGGCGGTCGAGCTCTACCGGTCCGACAAGGACGCGTTCTTCAAGGCCGACCCGCGCAGCCCGATCCCGGCGGGGGAGCGCGAGGCGTTCAGCGGGCTGCCGTACTACCCGGTCGACGAGTCGTACCGCTTCGAGGAGCGGACGCTCGAGCCGTACACCGGCGACGAGCCCTCACACTTCCAGATCCCGACCTCGGACGGCAAGCTCCGGCCGGCCCATCGGGCGGGGACGCTCGGCTTCGAGCTCGGCGGCGAGCCGCAGAAGCTGACCGCGTACGTGCTCGACGAGGGCGACCCGACGTCGCTGTTCGTGCCGTTCCTCGACGCGACGAGCGGCACCGAGACGTACGGCGCCGGCCGCTACCTCGATCTCGAGCCCGAGGACGACGGGACCTACGCACTCGACTTCAACCTGGCCTACCACCCGTCCTGCGTGTACGACCCGATCTACTCCTGCCCGCTGACGCCGGCCGAGAACCGGCTGCCGGTGCGGGTCGAGGCGGGCGAGCGGCTGGCGGAGGGGCACGCCGGATGAAGCGGCTCGTCATCGGACGGGTGACATTCCGGCCGGAGATGCGGGAGGAGTTCCTGGCGATGTCGCTGAGCGCACCAAGCCGCGACCCGGGCCGAACCGGGCTGCGAGTTCTTCGAGGTCGCGCTCAGCCTGGATGAACCGAACGTGGCGGTGGTCACCGAGTGTTTCACCAGCGAGGCGGCGTATGAGCTCCATCGCGCCACACCGCACATGGCGGCGTTCGTCGAGAGCATGCCGCGCCTCCTCAGCGAGGGTCGGTTCCACAACATCTACTCGGACCACGTCGACGTCGATGCCGTGACCTTCGACTGAGCGGACGGGGCTGAGGCGCGGCCGGCCGCAGCTGTCAGATGCGCGTTGGCGATGAACGCCTCGTGGATCCGTGACCAGGCTGCGGGAACCATCGAATTCGACGCCGGTTCACGCTCGTTCGTTCGAGAAGTGCATCTGAGAGGTGCGCTGGCCAGCTTTCAGATCTCGGCCGGCCAGGCCTCGAGGGTCGAGTCGAATCGCGGCCACGATCACTTCGCCGCTTCCGGCAGCGCCCGGACCTGGACAGCTGTTGCGACCAGCGTCGCGACCTCCTGGAGCTCTGCGATCGAGCGCGAGTCGTGAGGCCGCCCATCGACGCGCGGCCCGATCAGAATCCGGGCCAAACCGCGGCCTCCTCCGGGTATGGCCAGGCGAACGACAGGTTGAACTGGCCACTCGCCGGCGGTCGCCGTCGGCTGATCGTCGGCGTCTACGACCGCTACGCCAGTGGCCGAGAGCTCCTGCATCGCCTCGGTCGCGAGGCGCTCTGCCGCCCGGCCTGGTTCGACGAGGCTGAGGACCTGCTCCAACCCGTCCCGGTACGCCCCAAATCGATGCTCGTCATACCTGAAGCGTCGATCGACGATCGCCTCGAGGCGCTTGCGAAGCGGCGCATAGAGCGTCGCCACGACCAGCGTCGTCAGGACGATCGCGGCGTCGGACTGTTCGCCCGTGACGGCGACGAAGGTGCGCTGGGCGAGACCGATGGCGGCCGTGAACACGCCCGCCAGGATCGCGGTCAGCGAGCCGTACACAAGGGTGCGATTGATCAGTCGATCGATCTCGAACAGGCGGTACCGCGTGATCGCGATCCCGATCGCGATCGGCATCCAGGACAACAGCACTAGGCCGATCCCGAAAGCGACATCGCTCGCGGGCTCGCTCGGGACGCTGGAGGCCGCGAATGCGAGCGCGGCCAGACCGGCCACGAGGGCGATCCACCGCAGCTGTGCGGCTTCGACGACATCCGCCTTCCGATACCGAACCACGAGAGAGAGTGCCCCGAGGAGGACCGCGACCGTCACGAGCGCGTTGCCCAGGTTGGCCATGAGATCGACGACAGGCGCCCACACCGCGGGTGCGCCGATCGGGTTCTGTAGACCAGGAAACCTGATGGGATCGAGCTCGCCGGGGCGAAATAGCTGCCCGAGGTCGAAGAGGATCACCCCGACGACCGTGATGACCGGGACGATCCGCCAGCGCGGCCCGGGGAGGCGGTCCGTCGGGAAGAGCGGGAGCAGCAGCGCTGTCCCGCACGCGATGGACGGAACGTACAACAGCTGCGAGAAGAGGAGGGCCTCGAGGGCCATCGGACGCGGAGGTGTAGCGGTCATCCCGATCACCCCGTACCCGGACACGAGGAGCGCGAGGCCCAACCCGACGCCGGTTGCGATCATCAGCCACGCGATACGGGTCAACGGTCGCCGCTGGATGATCAGCGCGCCTATGACCGGGAACAGGATCACGCTCCCAAGCAAACCGATCGTCACAAGGTCCAGGCTGATCGCGAAGCGCTCGCCGCCGACCGCGGAGAGGACGATGACGCCGATGCCCTCGGCGACGGCCGCAATCGCCAGACCGGAGGCCAGCCGCCGGAGTCGGCTCAGTGAACGATCCGACGGCGACTTCGCAGGTGCCGGCTCAAGGACGATCGCGGCCCCGCTCATGAGGCCGAAGTCTAAGCGCCAACGGGCCAGACAAGCGCCCGATCAGGCAGGCCCATCTACTCCTGCTGCCGGTGCGGGTCGACGCGGGGGAGCGGCTACCGGAGGGCTACGCAGTCTGAGGCGCGGCCGGCCGCATCTGTCAGATGCGCGTTGGCGATGACCTCGTGGATCCATGACCACGCTGCAGTACCCGGCGGATTCGGCCCCGGTTCACGCTCGTCCGTTCGCGATGTGCACCTGAGGCTGGCGCGGCTGGCCGACGGCTCAGACGTGCGGCAGGCCGAAGAGTCCAGGCACGGACAGACCATCATCGAGCTGGTCCCACCAGAGGCCCTGGCCGCCTTCGATGATCTCCAGATCGGAGCGTTGCGCGCGCGTAGCCGCGGCGAGCCAATCCCACCAGGCGATCGGCACCGACAGCTCGCGACCATCGGCGAGCGTGACGCGCAGGCGGTCCCCGCGCACATCGGCGGCGACGGCGCTCGGAAAGCGGTCAGGTGCCTTCGTCGAAGTACTCATCCCACCGTCTCAGCA
>CAVZND010000006.1:0-103778 GCA_963776545.1 uncultured Chloroflexia bacterium
CCCGGAAGAAGTCGCTGAAGTCACCGGCATCGCCGGTCGTGTGGAATTCGTAGCGGACGCCACCGGGCCCGCTGGAGGTGCCGCCGGCCCGCGAGAAGCCGGCGAACGGGCCTCCCGGCCCGAACGGATCCCGCCCGCCGGCCCCCTGGGCGCCGTAGGCGGCCCAGTCGGCACCGAGCGCGTCATAGCGCTTGCGCTTGTCGGGGTCCGAGAGGACCTCGTTGGCCTCGTTGGCTTCCTTGAACCGGCGCTCCGCCTCCTTGTCGCCCGGCTTGGCGTCGGGATGGTGCGTGCGCGCGAGCTTCCGGAAGGCCTTCTTGATGTCAGCCGGCGACGCGGTCCTCGGGACGCCGAGGACCCCGTAGTAGTCCTTGTACTCGAGGCCCGGTGAGCCGGGCCCGCCACTCGCCATCCGGGGTCTCCTGGGTCAGGAACCCTTCACGACGACCGGACCCTCGACGACGACCGGCGGCTGGTCGGTCGGGGGGAAGTCGCTCCGCCGGACGCGGGCGGCCGGCGAAGGATCGATGGGGTCCTCACCCTTGACGACCTTGGGAGCCTCGACCGGGAGGGCCTTCGGCTTGCGCCGAAGGGCGGCCTCCAGGACCTGCTCCATGTTCTCGACAAGGACGAGCTTCATCGACTTGCGGATCTCCTCGGGGATGTCGCGCAGGTCCTTCTCGTTCTTGCGGGGCAGGATCACGATCTTGGCCCCCGACAGGTGGGCGGCCAGGATCTTGCTCTTCAGCCCGCCGATCGGCAGGACCCGACCCCGGAGCGTGATCTCGCCGGTCATGGCCACGTCCTTGCGGACGGGGATGCTCGTCAGGGCGCTCACGATGGCGGTGGCCATCGTGATGCCCGCCGACGGCCCGTCCTTGGGGATGGCCCCGGCCGGCACGTGGATGTGCAGGGTGTTCTTCTCGAAGACCTCGCGCTCGATGCCGAGCTCGCGGGCGTGGGCCCGGGTCCACGACAGGCCGGCTCGGGCCGACTCGCGCATGACCTCGCCCAGCTGGCCGGTCAGGATGAAGTCCTCGCGGCCCTCCATCCGGGTGACCTCGATGGCGACGACGTCGCCGCCGACCTCGGTCACGACCAGGCCGGTCGCGGCGCCCGTCTGGTCCTCGGACTCCAGCTCCCCGTACTCGAAGCGCTGCGGGCCAAGGAGCTCGGCGAGTTTCTTCGGGATCGATGACGGTCTTGCGCTTGCGGCCCTCGGCGACCTGCCGGGCGACCTTGCGCATGACGTTGGCGATCTCGCGTTCGAGGTTCCGGACACCCGCTTCGTGGGTGTACGAGCGGACGAGCTCGGTCATCGCCTCATCGGTGATCTCGATGTGCTTGGCCTTCAGGCCGTGGTTGTGCATCTGCTTGGGCACGAGGAACCGCTTGCCGATCTCGATCTTCTCCTGCTCGGTGTAGCCGGGCAGTTGCACGACCTCCATCCGGTCGCGCAGGGCGGCCGGGATGGGATCGAGCAGGTTGCCCGTGGCCACGAACAGGACCTTGGACAGGTCGAACGGCACCTCGAGGTAGTTGTCCTGGAAGGTGTTGTTCTGCTCCGGGTCGAGGACCTCGAGCAGGGCCGAGCTGGGGTCGCCGCGGAAGTCCATGCCGACCTTGTCGACCTCGTCGAGCATGAACACCGGGTTGTTCGTCCCGGCGGTCTTGATGCTCTGGATGATGCGGCCGGGCAGTGCGCCGATGTACGTGCGCCGGTGGCCGCGGATCTCGGCCTCGTCGTGGATGCCGCCGAGGCTCATGCGGACGAACTTGCGGCCCATCGCGCGGGCGATGCTCTTGCCGAGCGACGTCTTGCCGACGCCGGGCGGGCCGACGAAGGCCAGGATCGGGCTCCGGATCTCGTCGGCGAGGGTCCGCACGGCGAGGTATTCCAGGATCCGCTCCTTGACCTTCTCGAGGCCGTAGTGGTCCTCGTCGAGGATCCGGGCGGCTTCCTTGATGTCGAGCTGGTCGTCGGTCGAGACGTTCCACGGCAGGCCGACCAGCCAGTCGACGTACGTGCGGATGACCCCGACCTCGGGCGACGCCGACGGGATGCGGCTCATCCGGTCGATCTCCTTGATCGCCCGGGCCTTGATCTCGTCCGGCATGCCGGCCGATTCGACCTTCTCGCGCAGCTCGTTGATCTCGGCCTGCTGCGGGTCGTCCTCGCCCAGCTCGCGCTGGATGGCCTTGAGCTGCTCGCGCAGGATGTACTCGCGCTGGGTCTTGTCCATCTCGGACTTGACCTCGGACTGGATCCGACCCTTCAGCTCGAGGATCTCGATCTGCCGGCCGAGGAACGTCGAGACGAGCTTGAGGCGCTCGACGATGTCGATCGTCTCGAGGAGCTCTTGGCGCTGCTCGGTGGACATGTCCGGGCTGTAGGCGACCATGTCGGCCAGGAGCCCGGGCTCGCTGATGTTGCGCGCCGCGACGGCGGCCTCGGGCGGGACCGGCGCGCCGTTCGCCACGTACTGCTCGATCTGGGCCTGGACGCTGCGCATGAGCGCCTGGACCTCGAGGCTGCCGGGGCTGTCGTCGTTCAGCTCCTCGATCGTCGCCCGCAGGTACGGGCTGGTCGTCGTCAGGCCGTGGACGCGGACGCGCGCCTGGCCCTGGACGATGGCCCGGACGGTGCCGTCCTGGAGCTGCACGACCTGGGCGATCTTCGCGAGCGTGCCGACTTCGTAGAGCTCGGACGGATCGTCGATCTCTTCCTGCTCGGCCTGTCGCTGGGTGACGAGGACGATCGGTCCGCCGTCGGCGACGGCCGCGTTGAGCGCGTTGACGCTCTTCTCACGGCCGACCTGGAGCGGGACGATCATCTCGGGAAAGATGACCGTCTCCCGGAGCGCGACGAGCGGGAGCTCTCGCGGACCGGTGGGGGTCGGCGGTGATTCGACCGGGGTGGACGGTCGCTTGGCCATCAGGGTTCTCCTACGTTGCTGGGGTGGCGGACGGGTCTGGCTGGGTGGGTGGCGTCGGGTCTGGCGCCGCTTCGGCGCGCGTCCCCTCCGCGTAGAGGGCCTCGAGGATCCGGGCCCCGAGGCGCTCCTCGAGTTCGAACAGGATCCGGATGCCGGCGAGGTTCACGCCTCGCTCGCGGGTCAGGTGGCGGATCCAGAGGATGCGCCGGATGTCGTTCTCGCTGTAGAGCCGGATGTTGGTCGGCGTTCGGGCCGGGCAGAGGAGACCTTCGTCCTCGTAGATCCGCAGGGTTCGCGGATGCGCGCTGACGAGCGTCGCCGCCACGCTGATGACGTAGACGGGCTGCGCAGGATCTCGTTCCGGTCGCGGAGATGCCATGCCGGAATCCTAGAACCCTGACAATGGCGTTGTCAAGAGTGTTACGCGATTAGGGAATCGAAATCCTGGGCGCATCGGCGCACCAGGGCGCCGTCATCCCTCGATGCCGACCGCCTCGGTGTCGCCGATGAGCTGGCCGTGCAGCAGCTCCTCGCAGTCCTGCCTGCCGATGGCGATGACCTTGTCGCCCTCGAGCATCACCGTGTCCGGTCGCAGCGGCGTGGCGACGCCATCGCGGATGACGGCGAACAGCGAGCAGCCCTCCGGGATCGCCAGGTCCTTCGGCGCCCGGCCGATCGCGGGCGAGCCCGATTGCAGGTGCGCCTCGATGATCTCGAGCTGGCCCTCGCCGAGGGCGGCCAGGTGGAGCAGCTCGTGGACCGGGATGTCCTGCTCGATCGAGCCCAGGATCATCCGGGTCGGGCTGATGAGCTCGTCCACGCCGAGGTGCTGGAAGAGCGCCTCGTTCTTGGGGTTGTTGACCCGGGCGATGGTCCGCGGCACGTCGAAGTGGTGCTTGGCCATCTGGCAGATGACGAGGTTGTCCTCGTCGTCGCCGGTCACGGCCGCCACGACGTCGGCGCGGTTGCAGCCGGCCTCGGCCAGGTACTTGCCCTCGCACCCGTCGTGGGCGATGACGATCGAGCCGATCTCGTCGGCGATGCGGCTCGCACGACCAGGATCCTTCTCCATGAGCGCGACCTCATGGCCGGACTCGATGAGTTCCTTGGCGAGGTAGTAACCGACCTTCCCGCCACCGACGACGAGGACGAACACTTCAGCCCTCCAGGACTCGGGCGCCTGCCTGGGCCGGGGCCGCATCGGACCCGACGGCCTCGGCCGCGGCGCGTTCATGATCATGGTCGTGGCCGCCACCCGGATGCGTGCCCGAGGGCGGGAGCAGGCCGCCCAGCCCCGACGGCGGGAAGCCCAGGTAGCCGTTGACGGCGTCGGCCATCAGGCCGGTCCGACAGAGGGTGGCGACCCCCAGCTCCGCGTACGCCTGGGCCCGCAGGGGGTCGTTGATCTTGGCGACGACCCGGCCGACGTCGAGCGCCTCGGCGGCCAGCTGCGCCGACATGACGTTGCGGTTGTCGCCCTCGGTCATGGCGAGCAGGACGTCGGCGCCCTCGGCGCCGGCCCGGCGCAGGACGTCCTCGTCGGTGCCGTCCCCGCGGATGGCCTTCCCGCGGAACGATGACGGCAGCCGATCGAACGCGTCGGTCCGGATGTCGAGGATGGTCACCTCGTGACCGTCGCGGTCATATGCCTCGGCGAGGGACGCCCCGACCCGGCCACAGCCGACGATGACGATCTTCACGATGCCTCCTCCGACATCGGCTCGCGCACGACCCAGACGGTGCACGGCGCGTTCTGCAGGACATAGGGGATGGTGCGCCCGATGGCGAATTCGCCGCCGAACCGGGTCCGGAACGGGACCCCGAGGACGAGCAGGTCGGCATCGCGCTCGACCGCCTCATCGACGATCGCGGCGCCCACGTCGCGCGCCTGGAGCAGGACCGGGTCGAGGCGGACCTTCGATTCCTCGGCGACGGTCTCGGCGCTGTCGAGCACGCGCTGCACCTCTTCCGAGCGGCCCGCGATGTCGGCGTCGAGCGGCAGCGTCCAGTCGATCTCGACGACGTGGACGGCGATCACCTCGCTCTTCGACGCGCGCGCCGCCTCGGCGACGAGACGGACGATCCGGGCGTCACTGGAGCCGCCATTCAGGGCGACGACTGCGCGCCGGAACGCGGGTGTATGCGTGTCTGACATGGACGGCGGTCACGATACCACCGCCGAACATCGCGGTCGCGGAGTCGGGCGATCGCGCGGTGCCGCCGCGCGCCGCCCGGCCGCGGCGCCGGCGCGAGGTCGTGGCGCTCACGACCCCCTGGGCGGCTCGTCGGTGTCGGAGCTCTCGCGTTCGGGCCCCCGCGCCGGTTCGGTCCCGCCAGGGGCGGCCTCGAGCGGCTCCGGATCCTCGCGCCGATACGGGACGTTGACGACCACGGTGTGCGGTCGCCCGAGCAGGACCGTCCGCAGGCGCTTGGCGGCCTGGTTGTAGAGGATCCGCTCCCACCATCTCCGGGCGACGTACTCGGGGATGACGACGAAGGTGATGGGCTCGGGCTTGTCCGGTGGCCAGGCGGTATCGAGGACATCGAGGTACGCGAGGAGCGGTCCCGCGAGGGCGCGATACGGCGAGTCCACGACGACCAAGGGCACGCCCGGCATCTGGCGTTCGAACGCCTCGCGCAGACGCACCGCGCTCTCCTGGTCGTCGGAGATGTAGACCGCCCGGATATCGTCGCTGATCGAGCGCGCGACGTTGACCGCCTGGACCACGGCCCGGTTCAGGCCCGGGATCGGGACGACGGCGCGCTCCTCACGGTGCAGGGCACGCACGACGAGGTCCGGCCTGATCGCCAGCTCGCGGGCCGAGCTTCTGTACTGCCGGCTGATGAACAGCATCATCCCGACGAGCATCGGCACCAGGACCACGACCAGCCAGGCGCCGGCCTCGAACTTCTCGACGACCACGACCCCGAGGACGACTGCGGTCAGGACCGCCCCGCTGGCGTTGACCACCATCCGCCAACGCCAGCCCGACTCGTGGTCCGTGAGCCAGTGGCGGACCATCCCGATCTGGCTCAGCGTGAAGCACACGAACACCCCGACCGAGTAGAGCGGGATCAGCGAGTGCGTATCGCCGCCAAAGAACCACAGCAGGGCGAAGGCGACGGCCGCGAGCAGGACGATCCCCCATGAGTACGCCAGGCGATCGCCACGGAACGAGAACTGGCGGGGCATGTAGCCGTCTTCGGCCAGGATCGCGGCCAGGCGCGGGAAGGCGTTGAAGCTCGTGTTCGCGGCCAGGAACAGGATGAGCGCGGTCGATGCCGCGAACGTGACGAACAGCACCGACCCTTCGCCGAAGACGGTCTGTGCCGCGAGGGCGACGACCGATGGACCGCCGGCCATGGTCGGGCGGATGTCGTAGGCGACCGCGACGACCGTCAGCCCGATGAACAGGATGCCCAGCAGGACGGCCATCGCGGTCATCGTGTTCGCCGCGTTCTTCGATTCCGGTGGCTTGAACGCCGGGACGCCGTTCGCGATCGCCTCCACGCCGGTCAGCGCGACGGAGCCGCCCGCGAAGGCCTTGAGGAGGAGCAGGAACCCGATCGCCTCGGTCCCGAACGGGACGGCATCGGGCTCGGGCGGGAGCGGCGCGGCGTCCCCGCTCACGATGCGGACCGCGCCGATGGCCACGATCGTGAGCGCCAGGCTCACGAACAGGTACGTCGGGACCGCGAAGATGTTCCCGGACTCGCGCAGGCCGCGCAGGTTCGCGATCGTGATCAGCGAGATCGACACGAACGCGATCTCGATCCGGACGTCGTAGGCCGCCGGGATGACCGACTGGATCTGGGCGATCGCCGAGGCGGTCGAGACCGCCACCGTCATGACGTAGTCGATGAGCAGCGCCGCGGCCGCGATGAGGCCGAAGATCGGCGCGAGGTTCGTCCGCGCCACGACGTACGCCCCGCCTCCGTTGGGGTAGGCCCGACAGACCTGGCGATAGGAGACCGACACGACCGCCAGCAGGATGGCGATGGCGATCGAGACGTGGATCGAGAGGAAGAGCGCACTCGCTCCAGCCAGGACGAGGACCCGCAGGATCTCCTCGGTCGCGTACGCCGACGAGCTGATGGCGTCGGAGCTGAAGATCGCCAGGGCCTTCGGTTTCGACAGGCGCTCGCCGATCTCCTCCTCGTTGGACAGGGGGCGCCCGAAGACGATCGCGCGAAGCCGTGCGAGCAGCCGCCCGGTCGGGGTGGGCGGCAGGCTGGCCGCCTGTTTGGCGACCAGCTGGCCGGGTCCGGTGTAGCGGAAGTAGGGGGCATGCGGCCGTTCGACGCGAACGCGCCGGTCCGCGGGCTTCCGACCGTGCAGGGGCCGCCGGCCTCCGATCAATGCATCTCCATCTTGGGCGGGGCGCGGCCTCGGTCAGTGGCCGCGGCGATAGGGGATGTCCGCGATGACCGTGTGTTCGCGCCCGACGAGTTCCGCCTTGAGACGCTTCGCGGTCTGGTTATACAGCAGGCGGTCCCACCGGTGGCGGGTCGGTACGTCGAGGGTCAGTGCCCGACCGGGATCGCGGTCGAGGTCACGGCGACCGGGATCGGGAGAGCGCGTCGGCCGCCGATCAACGGCAGCCTCCGGGTTCAGACGCCATGCCGCAGCCGCTCGGCGAGCCGGTCCGGCAGGCCGTCGGCGCGCATGGCCGTCATCACGGCCGCGATGTCGTATCCGACCCGGTGCCAGGTGACGGACCGGGCCTCGGGATCGAGGACGAGGTAGCTCGCCCGGGGATCGCCGTCGCGCGGCTGGCCGACGCTGCCGGGGTTGAGCAGGGCCACGCGGTCCCCGAGCTCGACGCTGGATCCGTCGGACGGGACGATGACCTCCAGGCGGCCATCGGTCGTCGCGAACGCCACGGGGACGTGGGTGTGACCGTGCAGGCCGAGGCTCGTCGACATGACTGCGATGCTCGCGCGGGCGACGCTCAACGACGTCACGTACTCCCAGATGGGATCGCGCAGGCTGCCATGCACCATCGTCACGTCGCCGTGGATGTGCCGCTCCGGGAGGGCCGCCAGCCAGTCACGGGTCGCGGGCGTGATCCGGGCTCGCGTCCACTCCATCGCGGCGCGCGCTTCCGGGTTGAAGTACTCGATCTCGCGACCGCCGGCCGCCGCGGCGTCGTGGTTGCCCCGGACGCCGACCGCGCCGAGCGACGCCAGGCGGTCGACGACGGCGTCGGGCTCCGGGCCGTAGCCCACGACATCGCCGAGGTGCCAGATGGCATCGATCGAGCCGATGTGGGCGAGGACGGCGTCGAGCGCGACGAGGTTGCTGTGGATGTCCGAAAGGACGGCGATCCGCATCGGCGGTCAGCCTAGCAGCGGCCCGCTCACCACGGCCGTCGCTTTCGTGCCGCGGGATCGCGCGGGTATCCCGACGGCACGCGGCCGCGCGACGTGACGACGACCAGCCGGTGGCCGTCGAGCCCGCTGACGTCGACCGGCACGGACGCCATCGAACCGCCGCCCAGCGCCTCGATGGCTCGTCGGGCGACCGAGACCTCGGCCACGAGGTCGCCGCGCTTCCACGCGACGAGGACGCCGCCCGGCGACAGGAGCGGGAAGCTCAGTTCGACGAGCTCTGCGAGGTTCGCGACCGCCCGCGCGGTGACCGCCGGCCAGCGCCCGCGATGCGCCGAATCGGCGGCGAGGGCCTCGGCGCGGGCGGTGACCACCTCCACGACGGCGCCGAGCCCGGTCGCCTCGACGACCGTCTCCAGGAACCGGGCCTTCTTGGCGACCGGCTCGACGAGGAGGGCCTGGTCGGCGGGCAGGGCCGCGGCCAGCGGCAGGCCCGGGTAGCCACCGCCGGAACCGAGATCGAGGACCCGGGCGATGCGGCGCTCGCGCAGCCAGGCGACCGCCGTGAGGCTGTCGAGGACGTGGGCACGGGCGACGGCCGCCGGCTCACGGATCGAGGTGAGGTTGATCGCGGCCGTCCAGGCGAGCAGGAGCCTGACGTGGTCGTCGATCGCAGCCCGTGCCCGGGACGGGAGGTCGAGGCCCAGCGTCGCCAGCCCGGCGTCGAGGACGAGCCCGTACTCGGGCGGCAGCTCGGGAAGGGCCTCGACGCGCGTCGGGAGCGGCTCACGCGCTCGGTCCAGGGCACGCCTCCTGATCGTTCACGTGCCGTGTCCTCGCGCGGCGCCACTCCCGGCGTCGGCATCGTTTCGCACCGCTGACGAGGATCGGTCTTCCGCCGTCCGTCCGGTTCGCGGTCGAGTCTCCCCGTACCCCTCGCGGACTGCGTTACCCTGCCTGCCCCAGTGCGGATGGCCGACGTTACGGAGCGGGCCGGCCCGCGTCAACGCGGTTATCCACCAACTGCTCGCCGCACCGTGGATTCGTGGAAAACTCCCCTGTCGCCCACCGCGATCAGGCCGAGCGTGCGCCCCCGCGGACCGGTCGACCAAGCGTCCGCCGGACCACGTCGATGACCTCGTCGACGTACTTGTCGGCCTCGCCCGCCTCCGCGGCGGTGCGGACGCAACCCTGCACGTGGTCCTCGAGGACCAGGATCGACAATGCATCGACCGCCGCCCGCAGCGCGGCCGTCTGCTGGAGGATGTCGACGCAGTACTCCTCGCGCTCGATCATCCGGGCGATGCCCCGGACCTGGCCCTCCATCCGGGACAGGCGCCGCACGAGCTGGGTCTTGTCCTTCGAGTAGCTGTGGCGGAAGTGGCTCGGGTCCGGCGCGGCGGTCGGACGACTGGGACTCATCGGATCGGACCTCATCGGGGGGCCGCGATCGACGGCCCGACCGCGCGATCGTAACATACCCCCTGGGGGTATCGAGACCGGCCGGCCGCTCCCGGCCCGCCTCCGGCGGCGCTTCCGCTAGACTGTGGACCGATGGATCAAAGCGCCCGGTGACGACGTCGTTCGCCCACGCCAGTGAAGCTGAGATGGCCCGCATCCTCGACTTCTATGCCGTGCGCTGGGAGTACGAACCCCACACGTTCCCGATCCTCTGGAACCTCGACGGTGCGGTGGTCGAGAGCTTCTCGCCGGACTTCTACCTCCCGGACCTCGACTGTTACCTCGAGATGACGACGCTTCGCCAGAAGCTCGTGCGCAAGAAGAACCGGAAGCTGCGGCGACTGCGCGAGCTCTACCCGGACCTCAACGTGAAGCTCTTCTACTCGCGCGACTTCCGGGCCCTCATGCTCAAGTACGGGCGGCTGGCGCTGGTCGACGCCCTGTCCGGCAGCTCGGGCCAGGTCGGTGCACCGTCCGACGTCGACATCGACGAGGCGCCCCTGGCACTGCTCGCCAGCCTCGAGCCTGGCACGCCGCCGACGACTCCCGCGCCGCGCGGTCGTCGGACGGTCGCTGACGGACCGGCGGTCCATCGATGACCCAGGCCGACGACGACCTGCACGCCGACATCGGCGAGGTCCTGCTCACCGAAGAGCAGATCCAGGCCAAGGTCCGCGAGCTCGGAGCGCGGATCAGTGCCGACTACGATGGCCGGCCAGCTGACGCTCGTGTCGGTGCTGAAGGGCTCGCTGCCGTTCATGGCCGACCTGATGCGCGCCATCGACCTGCCCGTCCGGATCGACCTCATGGAGGTCAGCTCCTACGGCGGGACGGCGACCGAGTCCTCGGGGCTCGTGCGCATCCTCAAGGACCTGTCGGCCAGCATCGCCGGAGAGGACGTCCTCATCGTCGAGGACATCATCGACACGGGGCTCACCCTCAACTACCTGATCCGCTACCTGCGCGGCAAGAACCCGGCGAGCCTGCGCATCTGCACGCTCCTCGACAAGCCGGCGCGGCGCCTCGTCGAGATCCCGGTGGACTACCGCGGCTTCGAGATCCCGGACCGCTTCGTCGTCGGCTACGGGCTGGACTACGGCGAGCTCTACCGGAACCTGCGCATCGTCGGCGTGCTCCGGCCGGAGGTCTACTCGGGGGTCGTGGCCGAGTGACGATGCATCGCCGTCCCCTGGGACGTGGGCGGACGCTCGCGGCGCTCGGCGGGATCCTGCTGGTCGTCGGCTGCGCCCTGCCGTGGTGGAAGGTGGGCGGCGGCGAGACCGGGATCACGCCGCTGCAGGGCAACGGGTTCGAGGGCAGCGGCATCATCGTGTTCCTCGTCGGCATCGCGACGCTGGCCCTCGTGGCGCTGCCGTACGCGACCGGCGATCGACCGCTCGCCATCGACCGCTGGCTCTCGTACCTCTGCTGACGGTGGCGGGCTGGATCGGCTTCGGGATCCGACTCGTCACCCTGGCCCTCGACGGCGCGTTCATGTTCAACGAGCCGGCCCAGGTCTTCACGAACGGCCCCGGCCTGTGGGTCGCGGGCATCGGTCTTGCGATCCTGTCGCGGGCGACCTACGACATGGCCCGCGAACCGGCCTACCGCTGACACGATGGGGGCAGACGACCGGCTGCGCGGGGTCTGGAACATCGTCCCGACGCCGTTCGCCCCCGACGGCTCACTCGACGTCGCGAGCCTGCCCGGCCTGACCTCGTTCGTGGCCCGATCCGGCGTGGACGGCATGACCATCCTCGGCGTGCTCGGCGAGGCGGCCAAGCTCACCGACGCCGAGCGGCGCCAGGTCATCGGTGGCGTCATCGCGGCGGCCGACGACCTGCCGGTGTGCGTCGGCGTGACCCACGCAGGGACCGACGGCGCGATGGCCTTCGCGCGGGAGGCCCGCTCGATGGGCGCGTACGCCGTGATGCTCGCGCCGCCGGCGCTGTCGAAGCCCAGCGACGCGGCCGTCCTCGCCCACTACCTCGCGGTCGCCGACGCCGTCGACCTGCCCGTCGTCGTCCAGGACCACCCCGCCAGCAGCGGGGTGCACATGAGCGTCGAGCTCCTCGCGACGCTCGCCGAGCGGGCGCCGTCCTGCCGGGTCGTCAAGCTCGAGGAGGAGCCGAGCCCGCCGAAGGTCGCCAGGTTGCTGGCCGCGTCGCCCGATGGGCGCGTCCTCGGTGGCCTCGGCGCGAGCATGCTGCTCGAGGAGCTCCGGCGGGGCGCCGCCGGCACGATGACGGGGTTCGGGTTCCCGGAGGTCCTCGTGGATATCGTCGGCCGGTTCTTCGCCGGCGACGAGACCGGCGCTCGCGAGGTCTTCCATCGGGTCCTGCCGCTCATCCGGTTCGAGAACCAGCCGGGCCTCAACCTCGCGATCCGCAAGCACCTCTACCGGCGTCGGGGGGCGATCGCCTCGGAACGGGTCCGGGCGCCCGGGCCGACGCTGGACGCGGGCACGATCGCCGACCTGGATGCGATCCTCGCGGCCGTCGGCCTGGCCGACGGGATGGCGGTCGCGAGCCCGGGCTAGGGCAGCGCGCGGATCATCCCGCCGTCGACCGGCACGATCGCACCCGTCACATACGACGCGGCCGGCGACAGGAGGAAGGCTCCCAGCCGGCCCAGCTCCAGCGGGTCGCCGTAGCGCCCGATCGGGATCCGCGCGATCGTCCGGCGCTGGATCTCCTCGACGTCGACGCCCGCGGCGGTCGCGCGACCGGCGTCGAGCTGGGCGATCCGGTCGGTCGCGAACCGGCCGGGGGCGAGGCCATTGATCCGGACGGGCACGATCTCCTCGACCATCGACTTGATGAGGCCGGCCAGGCCTGGGCGAAGCAGGTTCGAGGTCGTCAGCGCGGGGATCGGCTCGCGGGCCGAGCTCGAGAGGTTGACGAGGATCGCCGGGTCACGGCCCTCGCGCAGGTGCGGCAGCGCGGCCCGCAGCAGGCGGACCGCACTCCAGAGGGTCCCGTCGAGGGCCGTCTGCCAGGCCGCGTCGTCGAGGTCCTCGAAGCGGCCCGGAGGCGGACCACCGGAGTTGACGACGAGCAGGTCGAGCCCGCCCATGGCCGCGACCGCCGTGGCGACCGCGCGGTCCGGCCCGTCCGGGACCGAGAGGTCGGCCGGCACCGGCAGGGCGCCGAGGCGGGCGGCAGCGGCGTCGAGGCGCGGGCCGGGACGGGCGATCAACCCGACGGTGGCACCCTCGGCGACGAGGATCTCGGCGATCGCCCCGCCAAGCCCGCCACTGCCCCCGCCGATGAGCGCGCGATGCCCCGTCAGTCCAAGATCCATGGCCGGGTCATGGTAGCGGCGCGCTCGACGGTCGGGCGGGCTCGACCGGGTGGACGACCCGCGGCGCCGGCGACGTCCGGCCGTCGACCACGAAACGGTCGACCTCCACCGCGAACCAGTGGGAATCGCGTGGCCCGGCGCCTTCGACGTCGAAGACGTAGCGGCCGGGCGGCCAGTCGATCGTCGCGCCGCCGGCGTCGGGCGGCGGGTAGTCGGCCCCGAGCACGCCGGACCGGGCGCCCACGCCGGTCGTCACCCGACGCGCCACGCCGTCCTCGCCCACGAGCCAGATCGTCGTCGTGACCGGGCCCGTCGTTCGCTCGTCGCCATACGGCGGCGCGCACCAGCCGAGGCCGGTGACCGACGTGGACACGACCAGGGCGACGGGCAACCGTGGATCGAGCGGCCCGGACCCGACGATCGGGTCGATCGTCTGCCAGACCCGGATCGTCTGGCCGGCAAAGTGTTCGAGCGAGGTGACGCGCCATCCGCTCGGGGACATGCAGAACGCCGCGGACACGTCGGGTGGAGATGGCGACGGGGTCGGGATCGGGCGGAGGGCGCCCGGCGCGGCCGTGTCACCGGCATGCCCTCGGACCCCGCTCGGCTCGCTCCCGCCCGAGGACGAGCCCCACGGTTTCGCGACGCTCAGGCCGATGGCGAACGCGACGACGGCCACGATCGCGAGCAGCTGGGTCTGATTCCGGCGGCCCTTGCCGACCGGCTGCACGGGCATCGCGACAGCCTGGTCGTCAGGCGGTGGCAGGATCTCGCCGGCAGCCATGGCCGTCAGATCTCGCCGAGGTAGGCCTTTCGGACGGTGTCGTTCGTGATCAGCTCCGACGCCGGACCGGACAGGAGTACCGTGCCGGTCTGCAGGACGTAGCCGCGGTGCGCCACGGTGAGCGCCTGGAGCGCGTTCTGCTCGACCAGCAGGATCGTCGTGCCCTGGTCGTTGATCTCCTTGATGATCGCGAAGATCTGCTGGACAAGGATGGGCGACAGCCCCAGCGACGGTTCGTCGAGGAGCAGCAGTCGCGGTCGCGACATCAGAGCGCGGGCGATGGCGAGCATCTGCTGCTCTCCGCCCGAGAGCGTGCCGCCTTGCTGACCCGTGCGTTCCCGTAGCCGCGGGAAGAGCGTCATGACCCGTTCGGTGTCATCGGCGATCTCCGCGGCGGCCCGGGTGAACCCGCCCATCTGCAGGTTCTCGAGCACGGTCATCCGGGAGAAGATCCGGCGCGCTTCCGGCGCGTGTCCGATGCCGTCGCGAACGAGCGTGTGGGCCGCGACCTTCGAGATGTCCCTGCCCTCGAATTCCACCTTTCCGTTGCGTGGATGAAGCAGCCCGGAGATCGTCTTGAGCGTGGTCGTCTTGCCGGCACCGTTCGCGCCGATGAGCGTGACGATCTCGCCGCGCTTGACCTCGATGGTCACGCCCTGGAGGGCGTGGATGTGTCCGTAATAGGTATGGACATCGTCGAGGGCGAGGATGGTGTCACCCGAACCCGACCTGTCCACGGCACCAGTCTCGACGGGGGCCGTCATCCTGCCGGTGCCCCGAGGTAGGCCTCGATGACCTTGGGGTCGCGGCGGACGTCCTCCGGCGTCCCTTCCGCGATCTTCTCGCCGTGGTCGAGAACGGTGACCCGATCGCTGACACCCATGACCACCTTCATGTCGTGCTCGATCAGGAGGACGGTCAATCCGAGCTCGCGTCGGAGTTTGTTGATGAGGATCATCATCTCCGCGGTCTCATTCGGGTTCATGCCGGCGGTCGGCTCATCGAGCAGCAACAAGGCCGGATCGCTCGCGAGGGCCCGGGCGACCTCGAGCCGCCGCTGATCGCCGTAGGGCAGGTTCTTGGCGAGGTCTTCGCCGCGTCCGGTCAGGCCGACCAGCGTCAGCAGCTCCTCGGCTCGCTGGCGGGAGCTCACTTCCTCGCGACGGATCTTGGGCGTCGACAGCAGGGCGTCGACGAGGTTGGCCTTGAGCTTCGTGTGCATCCCCACGAGGACATTCTCGAGGGCGGTCATGTTCTGGAAGAGGCGGATGTTCTGGAACGTCCGCCCGAGGCCGGCCTCGACCATGTCGTTCGGACGGGCGCTCCGGAAGATCCCGAGCCGGTTGAGCAACCGGGTGTACCGGGCGGGTCGCGCGACCGCGGCAAGCAGCATGAGCGTCATGGCGGCCAGGGTGAGGACGCCTCCGACGACGCCGACCAATTCCGTGTTGGTCACGAGGAAGGCGATGAATGTGAGCACGAGGACGACGACCGCCGGGATGAACCAGACGAACGGCTCGAGATAGCTCCGGACCGAGTGGGCGATCATCTTGCGTCCCGCGACCTGCACCGAGCCGGCTGTCGGATCGTAGATGCCGGCGATGATGTTGAAGAACGTTGTCTTGCCCGCCCCGTTCGGCCCGATGAGGCTGACGATCGAGCCGCGCGGGATGTCGAAGCTGATGTCGTTGATGGCCAGCAGGCCACCGAACCGCTTCGTGATGTGGTCGGCGTTGAGCAGGATGTCCCCCTGCTGGGCGGTGGCGGTCATCGGTCTGCCTCGCTGAGCTCGACGTCGGCCGCGACCGCATCCGGTCCGAGGTCCTCGGCCGCGTGCAGCTCGCGCCGCCGACGTCTCGACGGGAAGAGCCCCTCGGGTCGGAACAGCATCATGAACACCAGGGCCAGGCCGTACAGCAGGAACTGGTACTGGACGAAGTTGATGTCCTTCAGGATCGGCACGCCGACCGCGGCGAAGAAGGCGTTCAGCTGTTTCAGGAAGACCACCTGGATGGTGTAGATCACGAAGGCGCCGAGCGCCACGCCCCAGATGTTGCCCAGGCCACCGAGCACGATCATCGCGAGGATCGAGAACGAGACGTTCGAGCCGAACTGGTCCGGGCTGACGAGGGTCAGCTTGGAGGCGTTGAAGACGCCGGCGAGTCCGGCCGTCGATGCGCCGAGGGCGAACGCGAGCAGCTTGGTCGTGACCGTGTTGAGGCCGCTCGCCGCGGCCGCGAGCTCGTCCTCACGGATCGCCATCCACGACCGCCCGATCCGGGAATCCTGGAGCCGGTAGATGAGCATCATCGTGATCGTGATGATCACGGCCATCAGTATGTAGAACGGCCAGGGATTCAGGAGCGAGAACTCCACGAACGGCAGTTCCGGCTTGTAGAGACCGCCGATGCCGTTGGTGCCTTCCGTGTACTCCTCGGCGTTAAGGAACACGATGGGGACGATCTCGCCGAAGCCGAGGGTCACGATCGCGAGGTAGTCGCCCCGGAGTCGCAGCGTCGGTGCCCCGAGCAGCACGCCGAACGAGGCGGCGACCAGCGCACCGATGATCAGCATCAACAGGAACGGAGCGTGCTGGCCCGAGTAGGGCGAGGCGCCGTAGGCGTAGGTGTACGCGCCGATCGCGAAGAACGCGGCGTAGCCGAGGTCGAGCAGGCCGGCCATGCCGACCACGATGTTGAGGCCCAGCGCCAGCAGGACGAAGACCCCCGCATTCGAGAAGCCAAAGAGCCAGACGTCCTGCTTCTGGAACGCGTTGAACGGCGGCAACAGTGCCAGGATCGGCAGGATCGCGGTCACCGCGATCATCACGATCAGGATCGTCAGGGACCGGTGGTTGTCGGTGAAGGCGCCGACCCGCTGGCGCCAGGGAGTCGGCATCTGTCGGGCGGTCATGCTCGTTCACCGATCTGCTGGCCGAGGATGCCTGCGGGCCGGAACACGAGGACGAGGATCAGCACGACGAACACGATGGCCTGCGACCAGCGCTGTTGCCCGTTGGCCGCCGCAAAGACCTCGACGAACGCGATCAGGAAACCGCCGAGCACGGCGCCGGCCAGGTTGCCGATGCCGCCGAGGACGGCGGCCGTGAACGCCTTCAGCCCGGCGTTGAAGCCGAGGTCGAACCGGACGAAGCCGAAGTACTGCCCCTGGAAGACGCCGGCCGCGCCGGCCAGCGCGCCGCCGATCAGGAACGTCATCGCGATCGTCTGGTTCAGGTCCACGCCCATCAGCTGGGCGGCCTGCTGGTCCTGGGCCGTCGCCCGCATGGCCCGTCCCAGTCGCGTCCGGCCGACGAACAGCTGGAGCACGTACATCAGGATCAGCGCCACGACCACGATGAAGATGTTCAGGACACCGACGTTGGCACCGAAGATCCCGACCTTGGTCGGCGGGAAGAGCTGCGGAACCAGGCGATCGCCCGTGCCGACGATGATCTGCATGACGTTCTGCAGGATCAGCGAGACGCCGATGGCCGTGATGAGCGGCGCCACCCTCGGCGCGTGGCGGAGCGGTCGATAGGCGAAACGCTCGATCGTGACGTTGATCAGCCCCATGACCGTCATCCCGAAGAGGAACGCCGCGACCATGACGAGCCCCAGCACGAGCGGTTCCTCGATCGGGCCCCTCAGGTGCAGGCCCAGGAAGTCGAGGGGCTCGGGGAACGAGGAGAGGAAGAACAGCGACATGAACGTGCCGACCATGAACAAGTCGCCATGGGCGAAGTTGATCAGCTCGATGATGCCGTAGACCATCGTGTAGCCGAGGGCGACGAGCGCGTAGATCGCGCCGAGGGTGAGGGCATTGGCGACCTGCTGGGCCGCGACGGGCCCTCCGCCCGTGACCATCGCGCTCAGGACGAGGTAATAGAGGACGATCCCGCCCAATGAGAAGACGACAAGCTTGAGGCGTGGGTCGAATCGACCCCGATCACTCGGGCTCCCTGGTCGAGTCGCAGTAGCCGTCACGGTCGATCTCTCCCTAACCCGAAACCGCCAAGCCGGTGTGACGCGTTCGCTGGGGGGCGCTAGGGACGCTGGTGCAGGAAATAGGCCGGGGATCCACGCGGATCCCCGGCCTTCAAGTTCGGTCGATCAGGACCTTACTTGGCGAAGTCGAGCTGGGACTTGAAGACCCAGTCCTTGAGCGTGGCGTCGTAGCCATAGAACGAGATGATCTTCTGGCTCGTGTCGCCGTTCGCGTCGAAGACGAACTCACCGATCACGCTCGTGTACTTGGCGGCCGGATCGACCGCAGCCACGCGAACGTTCTCCTTGAGGGTCTTCATGTCGGTTGCCGCGGCCGCCCGGTTGAGGGCGTCGAGGACGACCTGCGCGCAGGCGTAGCCCGTCGCGCTGTAGCCGGTCGGGTCCGTGTTGTACTCGGCCTTGAACCGCGCCGCGAATTCCGCACGGCCGGGGAAGTCGCCGACGGCGGCCGCGGTGGCGTACGCATTCTTGGCGTCGTCGCCGGCCAGGTTGAGGAACGAATCCTTCGTCTTGTTCGAGCCGTCGTAGATGCCGTCCGGTCCGATGAAGGGGATGTCCGCCATACCGGCCGCAACGGCCGCCTTGAGGATCCGCGCGCCGCCGTCGGCCGTCACGCCACCGAAGTAGATGGCCTCAGGCTTCTTGGCTGCCGCGGCAGTCATGAGCGAGCTGTAGTCCGAGGTGCCCTTCGGGGCGCCGTCGCGAGCGACGGTCGTGCCGCCGTTGGCTTCCAGGTACTTCTGGAAGTTGTCGGCGATGCCCTTACCGAAGGTGTCGGTGCTGTCGATGATGTAGACGCTCTTCTTGGCGAGCGTCTCGAGGATGAACTTGGCGGCCGCAGGACCCTGGTTGTCGTCGGTGGTGACGACCCGGACGTAGTTGATCTTCGTCGGGTTGGCCTTGCGGATGTCGAGCGCCCCGAACTCGGGCTTGGTCAAGCCTTCGTTCGTGTTCGCCGGGCTGCACTGCAGGAGGCCGGCCTCGTTGCTGATCGGGATCTGGACCTTCGCCACGCTCGAGTTGAGCGGGCCGATGACCGCGACCACATTGTCGAGACCGACGATATTGCTCATGTTCTGCGCGCCGGTCTGCGGGTCATGGACCCCGTCCTTCGCGTCGTCGAAGATGACGCTCGTCGGGATGTCGATCTTGTAGCCGCCGGCCGCGCCGCCCGCTTCCTTGATCGCGAGCTTGATGCCGTTGATGATCGGGTCAGACGCCGCCTTCTCGCTGCCCTGCTGCGGGAGCTCGATGGCGATGTTGACGGTGCCCTTGCTCGTGTCGCCGGGTGTCGCGGCGGGCGCGGCACTCGTGCCGGCGCTGGCGGCGGCACTCGGGGCCGAGCTGGTCCCGCTGCTGCTGCACGCAGCGAACGCGAGGATGCTGATGGCCGCGAGCGCAGCGACCTTGTGTAGTCTCATCCAGTAACTCCTCCATATCACCGGTCGAAACCACCTGGCCGGCGTCCCGGACGAAGCGTCGCGCCCGCACCCGTTGCCTTGGACCGTCAGGCGAAACCTTGTTCGGGTCTCGACCGTGCCCGGTATCGGGTCAGTGCGGATGGTGGCGACAAGCCCCTCGTCCGGGCGGCGCGCAGGTGGCCGCCGAAGCGATGCCGTATCATAGCCGCCGGCGAACCGATTGCAATACCGGTCGGCCGCACCCGTCAGCCCGTCGCGAGCGCCCATCGCTCGCCGCCGACGAGGGGAGCGCGAGCCCGGTACGACCCCAGGGTCGAGTCCCCGGTCGGGGGCGAACGGTCGCCGGCCCTGCGAGGTGCACCGTTCGGCGTGGAATACCTGGTCCGAGCAGCCCGTGTCACGGACATCGATCGGCTCGTCGCCTTGAGTGACGGGTCGCTTGGTGCGGCTGACGGGAGCCCGCTCGGGGCCGCGGACCTGATGCGCCAGTTGGTCTACCTGCCGCAGGCGAGCATCATCGTCGCGGAAACGCGGCGGACGGTCGTGGGTGGGGCGGTCCTCGCCCTCCGGCCGTCGGTCAGCTCCGGTGGCTACGTCGGGACGATCGACCTCCTGGTCATCGACCCCGACCACGATCCGGATCGGCTCACCGAGGCCCTCGTCGAGGAGTGCCTCCGGTCGGCCAGCAACAAGGGCTGCACCGTCGTCGAGACGGCGCGGCCGAATGACAAGGCGGCCCGGGCACGCCTCGAAGCGATGGGCTTCGGCGAGGCCGGACCGCGACTACAACACACCGTGGCAGCGGCGGGAACCGCCGCGCGCCGCGCGTGACGACCGCACCCGCCGTGCAGCGTGATCGCGCCGGCGGGGCGGACCGATAGACCCAAGGAGTCAATGTGGGAAAGAACGTCGCCGTCTTCGTGGACGTGGCGAACATCTTTTATGCGGCCAAGGCGGCCGGAGTGGACATCGATTACGTCACGCTCCTGAAATCGGCCTCCGCCGGCCGCGATCTCGTGCGGGCCTACGCCTACACGGGCCTGGACCCGGACAACGAGAACCAGCGCAACTTCCATGACTTCCTGCGCCGGAGCAACTACAAGGTCGTCAGCAAGGACATCCGCAAGTACGGCGACGGGAAGGTCAAGGCGAACCTCGACATCGAACTCGTGGTCGACATGATGAAGACCGCGAGGAACCTCGATATCGCCATCGTCGTGTCCGGCGACGGCGACTTCGCGCCCGCGATCCGGGCGGTCCAGGAACAGGGCGTCCGGGTCGAGGTCATCAGCTTCCGTGGCAACACGAGCTCCGACCTCATCGAGGTGGCCGACCAGTTCACCGACATCGTCCAGCTCGCCCGGGTCGAGAAGGGCTCGCGCTCGGGACGGCGAGTCTCCGAGGACGATGCCGATCTCTCGATGACCGAGGTGCCCGACAAGCAGACCGAAGGTGCCGGCGGGAGTCGTGGCCGGGGTCGCGGCCGGGGCCGCGGGCGAGCCGGCGAGGCCGAACCCGTCGTCGCTACCGCCAGCCGTAGCCGTGGCCGAGGTCGTCCGACCGCTGCGAGTGCCAGCCCAGCGGCGGCCGGTGCCGCCGCGGCTGGAGGCATCGTGGCGCTGCCCGGCGAGCGACTCTCCAAGGCGCCCGGGACGCTGTCCGAAGCGGACCTGGCGGCCGCCGAGGTCTTCACCCTCGACGACGACATCGAGGGCTCCGACGAGGCCGCGCCCGGCACCGCCGCCGCGACCGGTGTGGAGGGTGACGACGCGACCCGTCGACGACGCCGACGCGGTGGCCGTGGCCGCGGCCGTGGTCGCGGCCGAGGTGAGGGCGAGCCCGTGCCGCAGAGCGGCGGCAACGGAACCGGCAGCCGGCCAGCGCCGGTCCTCGAGGACGTCGACGTCGACGACGACGACCTCGAGGAGGCCGCCGCGGCGCCCAAGGCTCCGCGCGCCAACCCGTTCGGTTCGGTCTGGGATTCGCAGCTTGGCACGCCGACCTCGGCGCCGGCCTCCGCCAACCTCGCGCCCCTGACCGACGACGATGACCTCGACGAACCGGAGATCCCCGAATACCTGATCGCGGAACAGCGCCGCGGGCCGAATCTCCGCAGCGGCCAGGGTGGCAACCGTGGACCGCGCGGTGGACGCGCCGCCTATCAGTCGGCCATCGCGCGCGAGCGCTACGGCCGCGGCGGCGGCGGCGGGATCAACCGCTATCCGGACGTGAGCGCCCGAACGGCTGCGCCCCGCGAGGAGCGTCCGTACGGCGGCGATCGCCAGGGCCAGGGCGACCGGCACGACCGCGTCGACCGGACGCCGGCGCCGAGGCGCGGGTCCGGGGAGTGGAGCGAGGTCCCGCCCGAGCTCGAGGCGCAGTTGCGCGCCCAGCTCGCCAGCAAGCCGTCCGCTCCGACGCCGTCGCCGGAGTCCGTGACCACCCACCCGGAGCCCGTCGCCGCAGCGGCCGCGGAGCCCGCTGCCGAGTCCGCCGCGTCGACCGCCCCCAAGCGTCGCGCGCCAAGCAAGTCCGGTGCCACGGCGACGAAGGCCAAGGCCTCGTCGGCGAAGACATCGACCGGCGCGAAGCCCGCCGCGTCGAAGAGCCGCACGGCCGGCAAGGCGGCGACGACCGCCGCCGATGTCGATGCTGTCGACGCGGCAGCTCCCAAGGCCGCTCCCAAGAGCCGCACGCCCCGGAAGACGTCGACGACCGCCGCGACGTCCGATGGCGACGCGGCAGCTCCCAAGGCCGCTCCGAAGCGACGCGCGACCGCCAAGCCCGCCGCCGACTGAGCCTCGCGGTGGACGGCGCCCGGACGCGCGGCCATGAGGCGGCGCTCGCCGCGATCGAGGCCATGGTCCGGGCCGCGCCGCCGCACGCGATCCTGCTCAGCGGGCCTGGCGGCGTCGGCAAGACCACGCTCGCGCTCGACCTCGCGGCCGGGCTCCTGTGCGCGGCGTCGGACCCGGCGGCCCGACCCTGCCGATCGTGCCGCGGTTGTCGTCTCGTCGACCGCGGCGACCATCCGGACCTGCACCGGCTGGGACCGGAGGGGCCGGGTGGCCAGGTCGTCATCGGCGGCCCCGATGCCCAATACCGTGGCGTCCGTGACCTCATCTCCGATCTGGCGCTCCTGCCCCTCGAGGGCGGGGCACGCGTCGCGATCGTGGAATCGGCCCACCGGATGAACGAGGACGCGCAGGGGGCCCTGCTCAAGACGCTCGAGGAGCCGCCACCGGGCGTGACGATCGTGCTGTGCGCCGACGACGAGACGCGGCTCATGCCGACCGTCCGTTCGCGCTGTGCCCGGATCCGCCTCGGGCCGGTCGGACCGCGCGCCATCGAGGCGATCCTCGCCGACCGTGGAGCAGCAGACCCGCCGACGGCTGCGCGGCTCGCGCGCATGGTCGGCGGCCGACCCGGTGTCGCACTCGCCTACGCCCTCGCACCCGACGCGCTGCGGACGCGCGGGGAGATCGGCCGGTCGCTGCTCGACCTGCTCGACGCGGGTCCGGCCGACCGCCTGGCGGCGATGCGCTCGGCGATGCCCCAGGCGCTCGAGTTCGCCGCCGACCTCGAGCGAGGGGCGATCGCGGCCGGCGCGGCCGCCGGTTCGGACCCCTCGTCGAACGGGGGAACCGCTGGGGACGGGCGTCGCGGTCGATCGCGGAAGGCCGACACGCCCGTCGCGCGCGCCCCGACCTCGAGTGCGCCAGCCGCGGACGCGAGCGGCGACGCGGACGCCGAGGAGGCCGACCCGGACGCGCCCGTCCGGGCGGTCGCGGCGCCGTTGCGTCGGCGCGCGGCCGAGGCCCTCGTCCTGGTCTGGACCGAGGTCGCGCGCGACCTCGCCCTGGTCGCCGCCGGCGGGGCGACGTCCATCCACGACCCGGCCATGCTCGAGGAGACGACCGAGGCGGCCGGACGGCTGTCGCCCGACGTGACGATCGAGGCGCTGCGACGACTGGAGCGAGCCGGGACCCTCCTGGCTGCCAACGTCTCGCCCGAGCTGGTCCTCGACGCCCTGGCCATCGGCTGGCCACGAGCTCGACGAGGCGCGGAGACCTGATGGCCGACGGGGCCGATGACGTCGCTCGCCTCGACGCGGTCGTGCACGGGCGCGTGCAGGGCGTCGGGTTCCGCTACTTCGCCTGGCGCGAAGCGCAGGACCTCGACCTCGAGGGCTGGGTCGCCAACGAGGCGGATGGCTCGGTCCGCTGCGTCGCCCAGGGACCGCGCCCTCGGGTCGAGGCGCTGCTGCGACGGCTGGAGGCCGGTCCGGCGGGCGCGATCGTCGACCACGTGGGGGCGACGTGGCTGCCGGCGTCCGGCCCGCTCGGGCCGTTCTCGGTCCGGAGCGGGGGCCATCGGGGTGATTGACGCCCAACACCATCGGCCGCGATCGAACGGGACCGAAGGGCTATTCCCACCCTGACCTTCGGGCGCGCATGGTGCGGACGATGGAGCAGAACTCTCTGGCCGAAGAGCTGCCTGCCCTCTACCGAGCCATCCTGGATCGGGTCGCTGACCTTGAATCCGACGGCGATCGAGCGGAGGCCGCCCGCGTGCGCGCCACCGCTACCCGGATCTACTCTCGTGCCTGGGACGATTCGGCCCGGCGCGGCCTGACCAACCTCCTTCGCAGGTCCGCGCCGCTGACCGGCGAGACCGTCCCGGCCCAGCGCCCGGTCCGCCGCCGCCGCGTCGCCGCTTCGCGAGGCTGACCGGACGCACGCCGCCCGCCTGACCTCCCGCGCGAAGCCGTAGGCCGTAGGCTGTAGGCGATGTCCCTGGCGACCGTCGACGACCTGATCGGACGCGCCCTCGAGGCCTACGCCGCGCTCGAAGCGCTCGGCGAGGAGATCGAGGACGAATGGACCTACGTCACCGACCTCGAGGCCGCCTGGCGAACCCGCCTCGACGAGGTCGCGGCCGCCCGCCGCGGTGAGACCCTCGTTCCGCCCATCGCCGCTGCGGTCGACCGGGCGATCGAGGAGATCGGCCTCGTGCGCGACCCACATCGCGCGATCGACTGGCTCTCGACGTTCCCCCAGGTGGTGCTCGTCGCACTCGGGGAGGGAACGTGAGGTTCCAGGATGCCGCCCGTGATGCCCGCGCGGTCGTCTACGCGGGCATCCAGGCCGATCCGTCCGTTGCCCAGGCGGCCGCCCTGCTCGCCGACGCGTCGCCGGCCCAACGGGTGCTGGCCCGGGCCGTGATGAACGGCGAGTCCACCGAACCGGGTGCGTGGCGCGTCATGTTCCCGACGCTCCTGGGGCCCGACGCGACGCAGGCGGACCGCGAGCGCGCCGAGGCGGTCCTCGCCGCCTCGCTGCGGGTCGCGGATCGCGGCGAACAGGTCCGCAGCCAGGTCCGTGGCGCGATCGTCGAGGCCGTCACCGCCGTGCTCCTGGCCCGTCGCGTCGGTCCCGATGCCGTGCGCCGCGAGCGCCGCATCCTGTTCGACGGCGTCGCCGCGGAGATCCATCCGTACGACGTGACCGTCGAACGCTCGGGCGCCGCCGAGGCGTACGACTGCAAGTGGGGCGCGCGCGGCATCGGGCCCGACGTCCTGAACCAGCTCGACGATGCGCGGATCCACGCGGCCGACGAAGACGAGTCGCTGGCCGTCTGCCTGGTCGTGTTCGACGCCCGTCGGTCGTGCGAGGTCCGCCTCGACCGCCAGACCGCCCCGACCGCCGGCATCGACCTCGTGAGCCTCGAGTCGCTCGACCGGCTCGCCGACGCCCGTCCATGACCGACCGGGGGCCCGGGGCGAACGGGTTCAGCGCCCCGTATCGCGTCCGCTTCGACGAGGCCGGCCCGGACGGTCTCCTGCGCACGTCGGCGGTCCTGCGCTATGCCCAGGACCTCGCCTGGGTGCACTCCGCCACGCTCGGGTTCGACCGCGCGTGGTACGCCGTACAGGGCCTGACCTGGCTCGTCCGGGCGGCCGAACTCGCGGTGACGGCGCCCATCGCGGTCGGGGCCACGCTGACCGCGACGACCCGCGTGGTCGGCTTCCGGCGCGTCTGGTCGCGCCGGCGGACCGACTTCGTCGATGCCGCCGGCCGGCCCCTCGCGTGGATCCACATCGACTGGGTCCTGCTCGACGCCCGCGGCGCCCCGACGCGGATCCCGGCCGCCTTCGAGGAGATCTTCCGGGCCCCCGCCGCGACGTTCGGCCTGGCCCGGGTGTCCCTCGGCGACCCGCCGGTGGATGCCTTCCACCGCCCGTTCGCCGTTCGGCCGCAGGAGCTGGATCCACTGGACCACGCGAACAACGCGGTCTACGCCGACTGGCTCGAGGAGGCCGTCATCGGCGCTGGCGACGTCGACGCGACGCGAACGATCCCGCGCGTCGCCCGCCTGGAGTACGCGCTCCCGGCGGAGGCAGGCGCCTCGGTCGAGTCGGTCGCGTGGCTCGCCGACGGCGGCTGGTCGTACCGGCTGCTCGGATCGGACGGCGGCGATCGGCTCCGGGCGCGCCTCGAGCGAGGCTGAGGCGTCGGTCCCGATCCCGGCCGGGCCGGTCAGGCCTCGGGTCGGGCGGCGCCGCTCGTCGTCGTGCCGGCGAGTTCCTGAAGCATCCGCCAGTTCCACAGGCGGTCGTCCTGCGTCGCGAGGATCTCGGGCGTCGGCGTCCCGTCCGGGGCGAAGTGCGGGGCGAAGCGGCCTTCGGTCCGGGCGAACGCGAGGAAGTCGACCGGTGTCCCATCGGGCGATGCCGTCCAGTCCTCGCGGAGCGCCGGGTTGCCCTGGAGCGACAGGCGCTCGTGCATCGTCGGGCCGCGCCGCGGGTCGTAGGTGAAGAGCGGGAACGCGCGCGAGTCGACCGCGAGCTTCGCCTGCCGCGTCGAGGCATCGTCGGCGATGCCGTGCTCCGGCTGGCAGGGCGTGTAGGCGACGATCACCGCCGGCCCCGGGTAGGCGTTGGCCTCCATCACGGCCCGATAGAAGTGGTTGATGTGGGCCGGCGTCGTCTGGGCGACATAGACGTCGCCGTGGGCCATGAGGATCCGGCCCAGTTCCTTGCGCCGCTCCGGGCGCCCGTGCTGGGCCTTGCCGAAGGCGGAGAGCTTGGTGACCTGGCCGCCGAATGTCGCCGTCGAGGCCTGCCCGCCGGTGTTCGAGTAGACCTGCGTGTCGAGGACCAGCACCTTGATGTCGGCACCGGAGGCGACCATCCGGGAGAGGGCCTGGAAGCCGATGTCGTACATCGCCCCGTCGCCGCCGACGACCCACAGCCGACGATCGGGCTGCCCTTCGGCATCCCAGCGCGCTCGGATCCCGAGCGCCATCGCGGGCGCATTCTCGAAGAGAGAGTTCGTCCACGGGATCCGGTAGGGGTTGAACGGGTAGGTGCTGCCGTAGACGGTGTTGCAGCCCGTGGCCGCGACCATGCCCATGCTCTCGGGTCCATGGACCTGGCGAGTCGCGGCGACGAGCATCCGCAGCGCGGTCGCCTCGCCGCAACCGGAGCAAGACCCCGCGCCGCCGACATAGCCGAAGGCATGCTCGCCGAGCATCAGGTCCGCGAGTGCCCGTTCGTTGCGGTACTCCAACGGCGTCGGCGGCAGCGACCGGAAGAACCGGAAGTCGCGCTGGACCCGGTCCAGTGCCCGTTCGCCGCTCGGCTCGAGGGCGGCCTTGTCGATCATGTGCAGGGCGTCATAGCCGAGCTCGTGGCAGACCGACACGCACTCCGAGCAGCCCTTGCAGTGAAGCGGGTCCACGAAGATGCCGAAGGCGGCCGGCTCCAGGCCACGGCGGGCCGGCACCTCCGCGTACTTCTGGGTCTTGGCGAAGTGGGCGTCGATGGATGCGCGCGCGACATCCGCGTCGGGCTCGGCCGCCGCGAAGTCGGCGGTCTTGGCCTCGACCTGACCGACTGGCAACGCGATGCCGAGGATGGCCGTGTCGGGGCAAGCCGTGACGCAGGTCATGCACCCGACACAGGCCTCCCGGATCACGTCCGGGATCAGCGGCGAGAGTCCGCTGAAGTCGCGGCTGGCGGCCGTCGCCGGCGGGATGATGCTGCGGGCGACGGCCCGGTCGGCCGGGAGCTCGCCGTCAGCCACGTTGCGGCGGTACGCGTCGACCACGGTGCTGTTGAAGTCGTCCACGTAGGCGTGGACGTCGAAGACCGTCGCGGTCCCGGCGAGGCTGGCCTGGTGGGCCTCCATCGGCTCCCCGACGGCCTTGCGCAGGGTCGAGGTGGCATGGCCTCCGGGATCGTGCACGGCGGTCATGACCGTCCTCCGACGATGGCCCGGACGACATCGGTCGTCGAGATGATCCCGATGGGGGTCCGCCCGTCATCGGCCACGACGACGAGCCGGTGGACATGCGCCGACTCCATGCGCTGGATGGCCTCCGCGACGGGCGTGTCGGCCGAGACGGTCAGGGCGGGGGACGTCATGAGGTGGCGCGCGGCGAGACCCGGCCAGCGCGACCAGAGGTCGTCCGTGGCACGGGCGCGGATGAGGTCCGTCCGGCTGATCACGCCGACGAGGTCGCCGTGCGCGTCGACCACCGGCATGCCGCTGACGTCTGCTCGCTCGATGAGATCGGCCACCTTGGGGAGCGGCGTATCCGCGTCCACCAGGATCGGATCCCTGGTCATCAGGTCACGGACGAGTCCGTCGCTCGTATCCATCACGAACCCTCCGCTGTCGGCCCGACGGCGATCAGCTCACTGTGTTGCCCTGGGACGAGGCCGGTCACCGTGCCGGTCACGTCGATGACGTGGTCGTAGGCGGCCGCGACGACCGCGAGGTTCGCCTCGACGACCGCCCCTCCGCGCTTGCCGAAGAACCGTGCCAACTGGACCCGGACGGCGTCGAGCAGCGCCGAACGGTCGAGCCCGGCCTCGGTCGCGAACGGCGCGACCCGCAGGAACACCCCGACGAGGGCCACGCCCTGCATCCGGACGAGCAGGTCCGGCCGCGGGGCGTGCGCCCGGGCGAGGGCGATCGTGTCAAGCGCCCAGACATGGATCCCGCGGGCGAGGATCTCCGCCCGGGCGGGGGCCGGGATGGCCGCCCAGATCTCGTCCGGGTGGACGATGGCGGTCTGCACGAAGAGCGATCCGCCGTCGACCAGGCCGTGCAGCGGGTCGCCCTGACGGAAGGCCGCCACGTCGTGGATCGGCACGAAGTCGACCGTGTCGAGTTCGGCGTGGGCGTGGATCGGCTCGTCCGCGATGATCAGGAAGTAGCTGGTCGGTAGCCCTTTCTTCTCGGAGCCGTAGCGCGGGTAGGCCTGCACGTGGCGCCCGAACGTCTCGCCGACCAGGGCCGCGAGCAGCTTGTTGGTCGTGACCGAGCCGAAGCCGCCGATCGAGTGCCCTCGCACCCGGAACGCGCCGTGGGGCATGAGGTCGACCGGGACGCGCTGCAGCGCCAGCGGGTGCTGGACCCCGAGCACGACGTGGCGACGGGTGTGGGCCTCGGGGTCGGCGAGCCAGTCGAAGCAGGCGACCAGGTCCCCCGGCGTGACGTCGCGGGACCCGAGGCCCGCCGACGCGGACATGACCCGCGGCATCGGCCAGCTGTCCGACGCCAGGTCGAAGAGGGCCGCCTTCACCTCACGGGTCAGCGGATTGCTCCCGGCGGCCGGGTCGTCGGTCCGCTCGACCACGCCGACCGTCCGAGCGCCATGAAGCGCGTGAGCCAGCGCCTCCGCCGGGAAGGGTCGGAACGCCGTGACCGTCACGCTGCCGACGGTCCGTCCCTTCGCGCGCAGGTGGTCGACGACCGCGGCGGCGGTGTCGGCGAGCGTGCCCATGGACACGACGATCTCGGTGGCGTCCTCGCAGCGGTAGGCATCGATGGGCGCGTACGGGCGGCCGGTCAGCGACGTCCACGACGTCATCGCCGACTCGAGCGCCTCGGGCAGACGGTCGTAGAAGGCGCGCTGCCCGATCCGGCCCTTCATGTAGCTGTCCTGGTTCTGGACCACGCCGGTCATCAGGGCCTCACCAGGGTCGAAGTAGCTCCGGATGTGCTCGCGAGGATCGCCGACGAAGTCGCGCAGCAGGGCATCCTCGGGCAGGCGCAGGTCCTCGAGCGTGTGGGTCGTCAGGAAGCCGTCCTGGACGACGAAGAACGGGGTCTCGGTCTCCTCCGCCACCTTGCGCGCGATGGCCGTCAGGTCGGCGGCCTCCTGGGCGTTCCTCGCGAAGACCATGCCCCAGCCGGTGTCCGCGACGCCCATGACGTCGTCGTGGCCGGCGTGGATGTTGAGGGCCTGGCTCGTCAGCGCACGGGCGCCGACGTGGAACACCACGGGCAGGCGCTTGCCGGAGATGACGTAGAGGACCTCCTTCATGAGGATCAGGCCCTGGCCGGCCGTGAAGTTCACGACCCGCCCGCCGGCGAGGGCGAAGCCCTCCGCGGCGGACGCCGACGAGTGCTCGGACTCGGGCTCGATGAACTGGAGGCCGGTGCCCCACAGGTTGGTCCGGCCGTCGGCGACCGCCGCCTGGAAGATCGCCGCCATCGTGGTCGATGGCGTGATCGGGTAGGCGCAGGCCGCCTCGGCGATCCGCGTCTCGACGGAGGCGATCGCCTCCGACCCGTCGACGATGGCCCTGGTCCCGGGGAACGGCGGCGAGGCGGCGCCTGACCTGGTCATGGCTAGCGGATCGACGGGAACACCAGGTCGTTCGCGTTCCCCTCGACCCGGCTGTCGTCGAGGATCCAGGAGAGCTCGGCGTCCAGGCGGATGACGCCCGGGACGACGGCGACGAGCCGCTCGATCAGTTCGGCGACGGACCGCGTCTCGGCCTGGCCGCGCATGCGGACGACCCCGTTGGTCACCGTGATGTCGAAGAGGACCGGATTGACGAGCAGGTGTCGCAGCAGGACGTCCTGGCGGATCGTCTCGGCGATCTGGTCGTCGGATCGAACGTAGGCCCGGATGAGGTCGGCCCGGGTGACGATCCCGACGAGGACGCCGTCCCGGGTCACCGGCAGTCGGTTGACGGCACGATCGACCATGATGGCCGCGGCGGCCGGCAGCGAGGCTTCCGGCGCGATCGTGATCGCGGGTGAGCTCATCGCCTCACCGGCGGTCGCCGCCTCGACCTTCGCGCGGGCCGACTTGGTCGACTTCGACTCGCCGAGGACGCGCGCCCCGCGGCGATGCGGCAGCCCGTCGGCGCCGCGCTCCTTGATGAGAAGGTCGGCCTCGGAGACGACTCCGACGACGTGCTGATCGGCGTCGACGACCGGCAGGCCGCTGATCGCGCCCGCCACGAGGAGCCGCGCGACCTGCTTGAGTGGGGTGTCTGTGTGGACCGCCGTCACCGGCGCGGTCATGACGTCATGGACAGTCAACATCGTGGATACCAAGCCTTCCTGATGGGACCGTGCAGAGGTCGATCCCGAACCTGACTTTGCGCGTCGCTCGAGCCTCCAGGCAGGGTCGAAAGTCACTTTCCGACGGGCACTGCGGACGTCACCGACCGCGGCGGCTCAGAGCGTGGTGTTCGCGACAGCGAGGTTGCGGGACGTGACCGCGGCCAGGCGCATCGCCTGGGTCGGCGTGAGCCGCCCGCAGACGCGGTCCCAGTGGATCGCGACGTCGTCGCCCGGCCGCAGGACGTCGCCGAACCCGTCGCCGGCCGCGATCGACAGGCGCTCGAGGCGTGGCAAGCCGAGGCGGAGTCGCCCATCGACCAGCTCGAGTGGCGGGAGCTCCACGTCGAGCGCGTCGGCGGCCGTGGACGCCACCCGTCCCGGTCGGACGAGGCAGCGCTCCAGCACGCCGATGAGGTCCGGCGGGAGGCCGCCGCGGATCAGTCCGATGCGCGGCAGGATCTCCAGCACGTGGAAGCTGTGATGGACGGCCGACGGGCCGTCGGCCTTCGCCTCGAGCCAGCGCCACTCGCGCTGCGACGCACGCCCTCGGAACCGCTCGGTCAGGTCGTCGTGCCGCGCCCGGGGCCCCACGCGATCGAGGAGGTCGTTGCCGAGCCAGTACGCCTCGACGACGCGGGCGTCCAGCGGGTCGGCGATGTCGTTCTCCGAGGCGATGAGCTCCAGGTACGGGTACGCGCCCTCGAAGCCCCGCGCGATCCGCGACAGCTCCGGATCCGGTCGCCCGGCCCTCACCCGCTCGGGCAGCGTCAGGCCGGACTCCGGCCCGCACAGCCCGAGGCGGTTCGGCGGGAAGGCGAAGCGCGCGAACAGGAGCGGTCCCGGGAGCCAGCACCCCACGAGCCCGTCGCGGCCGCGCTCGACGCCGGGCGCGGCGGCGCCCTCGCGCTCAGCGCGGTCCACGGCTGGCGCAAGGGCGACGGTCACGCCGCGACCTCGCCCGTCGATCCGGTGCCCGGCAACGCCCGACGGCGACCGGCCGCCGTCAGGGCGACGAGTCCGACGCCGAGGGCCAGCAACGCGAGGCCGGCCACCGCGGTGGGCGCCGGGACGGTGCCCGCGCGGACCGAGGTCAGCGCCGCCGTGACGAGCGCGCCACCGACGAGGACCGAGGTCACGAGGCTCGCCGGGGCACGCTGCAGTGCGGCATACCAGGTCGTGACATAGCCGAGGAGCAGGACGCCGGTCGCGGCGACGATCGCCCACTGCCCCGCGGAGAACGCGGCGATGGCGCCCAGTCGACCCGACGCCACGAGGAACCCGACGATGATCACCGCGCCCAGCGCCATCCGGGCGGTCGTCGCGAGCCCGACGCTGACGCGATCCTCGCCCAGGAGTCGACGGGCGATGACGACCTCGGCCGACCAGAGCAGCGTGGCGGCCAGGATCATGATCTCGGCCGGTCCGACGCCGATCGAGCCGGTCGGCCCGATAAGCATGACGCCGCCGAACAGCGCGATCAGCGCGATCACCTGGGCGAGCCCGAGCGATTCGCGCAGGAACACGACGGCCAGGCCGGCGACCCAGATGAAGAGGGTCTTGTGGATCAGCGCGGCTCCGGGTCCCGTCGCCTCGGCGAGCCCGCTGAAGAACAGGATGAACGGCACGCTCCCGCCGATGAGCGCGATGGCCGCGAGGCCCGCGGCGTCCGTCCGGCGCAGGGACGCCACCTCGCGGGCACCGCCCCGCGCGACCAGGAGCCCGAGCAGGACGAGGCCGACGAGCAGGTTGCGGGCGCCGGTCAGGGCGACGGGGTCGCTGAACTCCTTGACGACGAGCCCGTTGACGAAGATCGAGAGGCCGGAGATCGTGGCCGTGGCCGCGGCCAGCGCGATGCCCCATCCGGTCGTGCGCGGGATCGACATGATGTCCTCCTAGGGTGTGGATCGGTCAGCGGGAAGGACCTGCGTCCGCAGGGCCGGGGGTCGTTGGATCGCGTCGAGGGCCGCCTCGTCGTCCGGCGCGACACGCCCGAGGACGACCCCGAGGCCGACGAGGACGAGGTCACCCGGGACGAGGTCCGGGACCATCAGTGACAGTGCGTTGCGCCGGACCTCGCCGAGGTCGACGACGGCCATGCCATCCTCGACGGCGACGACCCGGCCGACGGTGGTCCGGCACATCGGTCAGGCCTCCCGACCCGGCGCGCGGGCCGCCGCGACCGGATCGGCCAGGCGATCGAGCGCCGAACCGATGGCCGTGCCGAACGCCGGCATCGCAGCACGGGCGGCGACCGACAATGCGGCGCCGTACCCGAACTCGCCGCCGGCGAGGCCGATGAAGCGGCCGTCGATGGGTCCGCCGCGCAGGATCGCCGCCAGGCGCACGACCAGGTCGATCGGCAGCTGATGCGACGAGCGCGGCGTGAACCCGGGCTGCTCGGTCAGTTCGTCGAGCGACAGCTCGACGATCGAGCCCGGCTCGACCCCGACGACCGCGTCGAGGATGAGGCACGACCCGCCCGCGGGGAGCTCGACGAGGTCCTCGACGCGCAGCTCCAGGCAGCGCAGGACGTTCAGGCGCGCGAGCAGCTCGGCCGAGAGGGTCGGCATGAGCGCTGCGACCGTCGCGGCCGCGACGCCGTCGTCGCCGCGATCGGCATTCCCGCAGACGATGACCTGGACGAGGGGTTCGACGAGGGCTGTCGTCATGGCGCGGCCTCGATCGTCAGGTCCAGGAAGTGGGTCGCGCACGAGATGCACGGGTCGTAGCTCCGGATCAGCTGCTCGAGCCGATGGGTCGCGACGTCGTGGGGCAGGTCGAGGATGGCCGGTGCGAACGCGGCCATGTCGGCCTCGATGGCGACCTGGTTCTGGCTCGTCGGCGGGACGATGCTGGCGGTCGCGATCCGCCCGCGATCGTCGAGTTCGTAGTGATGGAACAGCAGGCCGCGCGGGGCTTCGGTCGCCCAGGCGGCCGTGCCAGGCCCCGGTGTCCACGGCTGGGCGGCGCGGTCCGGCTCGACGTAGCCGTCGACGATGTCCATGGCCTCGGCGACCGCGTGCACCAGCTCGATGGCCCGGGCGGCGATGCTCCGATACGGGTTGCGCCGGATCGCATCGGCGAGACCGATCCGGTCGAGCGCGGCCCGCGCCTGGGGATGCAGCTGATCAGCCGCCAGGGTGATCCGGGCCGCCGGGCCGAGGAGGTACGGGACCCGATCGGGCATGCGCGCCTGGAGTGCGTGCGACCAGGGGACCTGCTCCTCGTGGAAGACCGCCTCCCAGTCGGTCGGGGCGAGATCGACGCCGTCGGACGACACGATCCGTCCGTCGTTCATCGGGTATTCGGACGGATGTCGCAATGAGACGAAGCGCTCGTCGCGCTCGAAGTCGGGTGTCGTGAACGTCGCGACCCAGTCGACCGTCTCGATGGCCCGCTTGAGGGAAGCCTCCAGGTCGCTTCGCAGGACCTCGAGCTCGCGCCTGGCGGGGACCTTCGAGAACCCGCCGACCCGGACGCTGACGGGATGGATGGGTCGGCCACCGAGGATCGCCACGATCCGGTTGCCGGTCTTCTTGAGGGCCAGGCCGCGCTCGACGGCCGCCTTGTCGAGGGCGGCGAGCTCGACGGCGTTGGCACAGCCGAGGAAGTCGGGCGCGTGCAGCAGGTAGAGGTGCAGCGCGTGGCTCTCGATCCATTCGCCGCAGTACAGCAGTCGACGCAGCGACCGCACCGAGGGCTCGATCGTCACCCCGGCCAGGTCCTCGAACGCGTGCACCGCGGACATCTGGTAGGCGACCGGGCAGATCCCGCAGATCCGCGCGACGATGTCGAGGACCTCGTCCGGCGTCCGGCCGACGACGAGTCGCTCGAAGTACCGCGGGGCCTCGAAGATCGCGAGCTGGGCCTCGTCGACCCGACCGTCGCGCACGACCAGGCGGAGCGAGCCCTCGCCTTCGACGCGGGTCAGCCCGGCGACCTCGAAGCGCCGCTCGACGCCCGTGACGTTGGTGCCATGCATCAGGTCTTCCCTCCGCCCGGACCGGCGACCGGCGGCCCACCCAGGGCGTCGATGACCTCCCGGAATGGCCGGGCCGACGCGGTGAAGCCCGAGAAGAGCCGGGCGACGTCGGCGTCCGAGCGACCGTCACGTCCGAACCATCGGGCGAGACTGGCGGCGTTCGCCGCCTCGCGCGGCCCGAAGCATCCGTAGCAGCCGCGCGCGAAGGCCGGGCACAGGGCACCGCAGCCGGTCTGGGTCACCGGGCCCAGGCACGGCCCGGCCCCGGTCACGAGCACGCAGACCGTCCCGCGCCGCTTGCACTCGAGGCAGACCGATTCGTCCGGCAGCTGCGGCCGACGACCGACGACGAGCGCCGTCAGCAGCTCGAGCAGCTGGCCGGGGTCGATCGGGCAGCCGCGAAGCTCGGCGTCGACGGCGACATGGTCGGCGATCGGCGTTGACGTGGCGAGGGACTCGACGTATTCGGGATGCGCGTAGACCGCCGCCCGGTACGCATCGTGGTCGCCCCAGTTGCGGAGCGCCTGGATCCCGCCCGCGGTGGCGCAGGCGCCGATCGTCACGAGCAGGGGCGTCTCCTGTCGGATGCGCAGGATCTCCTCGGCCTGCTCGGGCGTGCTGATCGAGCCCTCGACCAGGACGATGTCGAACGGACCCGACGAGCGATACGAGGACGCCTCGGCGAACTCAACGAGGTCGAACCGCTGGAGCAGGTCGAGCAGGTTGTCCTCGAGGTCGAGCAACGTCAGTTGGCAACCGTCACACGAGGCGAACTTCATGACGCCCAGCCGTGGCCGCGACCGGATGCTGGCTCGGGCCGCGCCGGTCATCAGAGCCCCTCTTGGCCGAAGGCCGGGCCGAGCTCCTCGAGCGAGAAGACCGGGCCGTCGCGGCAGACGAAGGCCTTGCCGAGCTGGCAATGGCCGCACAGCCCGACCCCGCACTCCATGTGCCGCTCGAGCGTGACGAAGATTCGATCGTCGGTGACCCCGCGGTCACGGAGGACGCTGACGGTTGCCTCCATCATCCGTTCCGGGCCGCAGATGAACGCGACGGCGCCGGGACCGTCCAGATGGCCCTGATCGAAGAGACTCGTGACGACGCCGACGCGCCCGAACCAGTCCGGCCCGGCGCGGTCGACGATCTGCCCGACGTCCAGGTCGGGACGGGCGGCGAGGTCGGATAGCTCCTCGACGTAAAGGCGGTCGGCCGGGCTCCTGGCGCCGTACAGCAGCCGGATCTCGCCGAACCGGATGCGATCGGCCAGCAGCGCGTCCATGAGCGGCCGCAGGGGTGCGAGGCCGATCCCACCCGTCACGACGACGACATCGTGGCCGGCGGCCGCATCGACCGGCCAGCCCCGGCCCATCGGGCCGCGCAGGCCGAGCGAGTCGCCGCGGCGGAGGCCGCACAGCGCTCGGGTGGCGGCCCCGGCTGCGCGGATCGTCAATTCGAGACCGTCCGGGTGGAACCTCGAGACGGAGATGGGCGCGGCCGAGAAGGCCGGCAGCGCGGCCATCACGAATTGGCCGGGCCGGCCCGCTCGGAGTGCCGGATCGTCGGTCTCGAGCCGCAGGGTGACCGTGTCGTGCGTCTCGCGCCGGTGTTCGACGACGAAGGCCCGCGCGTAGGTCGGCGGCGGCTCGGCCGGGTCGGGCAGGGCCACCGACGCGAGCTGGAAGGCCGGACTCGGGTCGAGCCGGATCGGCTCCACGTCGGCGTCGGGCGGCGGTGCCACCGCCAGCAGCTCCTCGCGGACGTCGATGCCGACCGGGCACCACGTGATGCAGCGGCCACAACCGACGCAGCCGGACATCCCGAACTGATCCCACCACGTGCCGAACTTGTGCGTCAGCCACTGCCGGTACCGGTCCTGCACGCGCGGGCGGAAGTTCCCGCCGGCCACGCGGGCGAACCCGAGCGTGAAGCAGCTGTCCCAGGTCCGCTCGGCCACGGCGTCGATGCCGTCGAGGTCCGAGACCTGGGTGACCCCGGTGCAGAAGCAGGTCGGACAGACGAGCGTGCAGTTGGCACAGGCGAGGCAGCGCTCGGCGATCTCCGCCCAGCGCGGGCTGTCCGCCGCGGCGATGAGCCGAGCCGGGAGTCCCGCGGTCGGGACCGGGTCGCCGATCCGATCGCGCGCGGCCGCGACGGCGCCGCTGGCCTCGGACCGTTGCCCCTCGCTGGCGGGCGACAGGTCGAGGCGTGCCAGCAGGTCGTCACCGGCGGCCGAGCCGGCACGGACGACGAACCCGTCGTCGAGCTCGGTCATCGCGAGGTCGAACCCGGTCGTCACTTCCGGGCCGGTGCCCATGGACGTGCAGAAGCACGTGTCGGCGGGCGTCACGCACTCGACCGCCACGATGAAGGCTGCCGCCCGTCGGGCCGTGTAGTCGCGGTCGATGGCCGGTCCGTGCGCGAGGACGGCATCCTGTGTCAGCAGCGCGGCGATCTCGCATCCTCGGACACCGAGGAATGCCACCGGTGGGACCGGTGGCATCGCGTCCTCGAAGGTGGCCTGACCCTCGACCCGTCGGCCGAGGGTGATCGGAACGCGGGGCGGGAATGTCTCCTGTTTCCAGGCCGTCGGACCGACCGCGTAGTCGAATTGGCGCTCCGTCCCCGTCTGCCGGAGCCGGTACGTGCCGGGCGCCTGGTCGGCCGTCCAGCCGGCAGGCAGTTCGGCCGACGACCGGATCTCCGCGTAGACGATGGCGCCGCCGCTGGCCGTCGGCCCGATGATCCGCCGGCCGTCTTCGGCGAGCAGGTCGAGCAGGTGGTCGAGGTCGCTCCGCGGCAGGAAGCCCGGGGCGGCACGGACGTCGGTCACCATGGTTCATCGACCGGATGGGAGAAAAGGTCGAGGAGCTGCATGCGGGTGGCGACGAGGCGGCTCGCCAGGGCGGCCAGCAGCGATCGGTAGACGGCCGCGGCGAGGACCGGATCGGCATCGAGCTCGGCCCGCAGGGCATCGCCATCGAGCAGGGCGAGCTCGGTCGGCGCGAGCGCGACCACGGTCGAGGTGGCTCGGTGCGGTGGCACGACCACCGACCATCCGATGATGTCTCCCTCCTCGACGGTCAGGATGGAGGTCGCGCCGCGCTCCGGGACACGGAGGCGCAGCGCCACCCGGCCCCGGATGACGATGCCGAGGTCGCGGGTGGGATCGCCCTCGCGCAGGATCTCGGTTCCGGCCGCATACGACGCCGTGCGGATGAGCGCGTCCAGCCTCGCCACCGCCGCCTCGGGCAGGCTCGCCCCGAACGATGTGCCGCGCAGCGACGCGGACTGCCTTCCGTCGATCATCGGGGACACCCTTTCCTTGTGACCCAACGGTAGGGACGGACCGCGCAGGGGTTCTCATGCCGTTCGGCCCGAAAACTCGGCCAGACGTCACAAGCGCGACACGACGCGCCAGTCCGCGGGCCGGATGGCCCCCGATGTGGTGACCGGGGACCGATGTACGCGCCGGTCGTCTGACGCACGCTCATCGAGGACTCGACACATGGTCGTGCCCATCGTGAAAGGAGCGGAGTCGCCATGAAGCGGATCCTGCTGGCCTATGACGGCACCGAACCGGCGCGTAGAGCGCTCGAGACGGCCGCCGACCTGGCCAAGAAGTACGAAGCGAGCGTGACCGTCGTGAGCGTCGTCCCGGTGCATCCAGGCCGCGCCCCGATCGATCCTTGGGATGACGTCGAGGTCCACGACGCCCAGCTGCGTGAGGCCGACCTGGCGCTTCGGGCGCTCGGCATCGAAGCCAAGCTGCTGGAGCCCGCCGGAGATCCGGCATCGTCCATCGAGCGGGTGGCTGCCAAGGGCGAATTCGACATGATCGTCATCGGAGCCCGGGGTCTCAGCACGATCGGGCGGATGCTGCAGGGCAGCGTCTCGGCCCACGTGGCGACCCACGCCCAGACCGACGTCGTCATCGTCCGCTGACGAGTCCCGAGGGGGCGGGCGGACGGCGTCGACCGAGACCGGACGGCCATACGCAATCGTATGACCGCATCGGAGTGCTACGCTTTGGCCCATGGGAGCGGAGCAGGGCGGCGACGCCGTTTCGGGCGGGTCGACGGATACCGACGAGCGCCCGGGATCGGCCGGCCGGCGGGCCCCGTCGGTCACGACCATGCGCGACATCGCGGCCGCCGCCGGCGTCTCGCAGAGCACGGTGTCGCGCGTCCTCAATGACGTCTCCACGAGGGTCCCGATCGCGCCCGAGACGCGCGAGCGCGTCATCCTGACGGCGCGCCGGCTGGGGTACCGTCCGAACCCGCTCGCGCGCGGCCTGCGAGGCGCGCCGACGATGCTGCTCGGGGCCGTGGTCCGGGACTTCAGCGACCCCTTCTTCGCCGGGGCGATCGAGACGCTCGCGGTCGAGGCGATGGGGAGCGGCTACAACGTCGTCCTCGGCCACGCGCACGGCCGGCTCGAGGAGGAGATCTCGTTGCCGGCGGTCATCGAGACCCGGCACTGCGACGCGATCGTGATGCTCGGCGACATGCAGGACCAGCCCCGCCTGCTCGAGGACCTCCGGAACTCGATGGTGCCCGTGGTCGCGCTCTGGCAGGGTTCGAGTCCGCTGGAGTTCCCGACGGTCGACGTGGACAACCATGCCGGCATCTTCGCCGGGCTGGAACACCTGGTCGGGTTGGGCCACGAGCGGATCGCCTTCGTCAGCGGGCAGCTGCCGGGTGACAACCCGCAGCGTCTCGACGCGTTCGTCGAGTTCATGACCGACCGGTTCGGGGGCGTCCGCCAGGGCTACATCCAGCACGTCCCCAATTCCATGGCCGGCGGCGAGGCGGCCCTGGCGGCCCTGCTCGAATTGGCGGACGCGCCGACCGCGCTCGTGACGTCGACGGACCTCGTGGCTGTCGGCGTCCTCCACGCCGCCTACAGCCGCAACCGGGTCGTGCCCGACGAGCTTTCGGTCGTCGGATACGACGACATCCCGATCGCCGCCCACACGGTGCCCGCCCTGACCACGCTCCGGATGCCGATCCCGGAGGTGACCGGCGAGGGGGTCCGGCTCGCCATCCAGTTCGCTCGCGATGCGTCGCTCGAGCAGGAGGCGAACGTGACTCTCTTCGAGCCGACCCTCGTCGTTCGGCAGTCGACGGCGCCGCCCGCGACATCTGCCCGGAGGGTCGCGCAGCGCGCCTCGGCGCCGGTCGCCTGACCTCCTCGCGCCGGGTCAGGCCTCGGGGGTGGCCGCCTCGATCGGCTCGCCGGCTCGCACCGGGATCCAGACCCGCATCCCGCGCACCGTCCGGTGGGCCCACGAGGCGTACGGCACCGCGCCGACCTCGATCGCCCTCCCCGTCGCGGAATCGATCGCCGGCATCGTGATCCCCAGCGGGGCACCCGGAACGTCGTCGCGTGCGACGACGACCGGCTTGACCGATGGCGAGAGGACGACCGCCTCGAGGTCGGTGCCGTCGGGCAGGTCGGCCGTCTCGACGCAGAAGACGATCGGTCCGCGTTCGATGGCGACGCAGCCGCGGATCGCGTCGATGCGGGGATCCGGCTCGGTCACGCGGACGGGCATCTCGAGCGACAGGACGACCCGGTCGCCGGCACGCCAGGCGCGAGTCTCCTGGACCACCCGGGCCCCATCGGCGACCGGCGCAGGCTCGTTCGACCCGATCCGGAGCGCCGCCGACCGGCTCCAGGCCGGGATCCGCATCGACAGGGTCCACGGGCGCTCCGGGGCCTCCTCGACGGTCACGGCGATCTCGCCGCTCCACGGGTAGTCGGTGTCGACCGCGAGGCGGACGGAGCCGCCGGCGACCTCGACGTGGAACGACGCCGTCGCGTACTGATGGAGCTGGATCCCATCCGCATCGGCCGTCGCGAGGTATTGCTGCCAGGAACTGAGCGTGCGCATGACGTTCGGTGGGCAGCAGGCGCAGGGGAACCACGGCTGGCGCTCACCGGTGCCCGAGGTGGCAGCCGCGCCGTTGGTCCGCCGCTGGAGCGGGTTCACATAGAAGAACTCGGTCCCCGCGGCCGACACGCCGGACAGGACCCCGTTGAACATCGTCCGCTCGATGACGTCGGCGCAGTCCGGATCGCCCGTCGCGAGCAACAGCCGCCAGGCGAGCATCACGCTCGCGATCGCCGCGCAGGTCTCGGCATATGCCCGGTCGGGCGGCAGTTCGAACGGATCGCCGATGGCTTCGTCGCTGTGTCGGCTGCCGACCCCCCCGGTGAGGTAGCTCCGCGTGGCGACCAGGTCGCGCCAGCGGCGCAGGACCGCGTCGAGCAGCGCCTGATCGCCCAACTCGACGGCGACGTCGACCGCGCCACAGTCGAGGTACAGCTGGCGGACGGCGTGACCCGTGGGAGTCGGCGCCTCGCGCACGGGCGCGTGATCCTGCCAGTAGGCCGACCCGAAGCGACCGGTCCCGAGCAACCCATGGCCACGCAGGTCGATCATCCGCGCGGCCAGGTCCAGGTGCCGCCGATCGCCGGTCGTGCGGTACAGCTCGACCAGGGCCATCTCGATCTCCGGATGCCCGTCGATGGCGTCCCGCCCGCCCGGGCCGAGCTCGTGCTCGACCGAGTCGACCGCACGCAAGGCGATGTCGAGCAATCGGTCGTCGCCCAACGCCCGATGCCAGGCGACCGCCGCCTGGACGAGGTGCCCGACGTTGTACAGCTCGTGGCCCCACGCGAGGTCTCGATAGGTCTCGCCGCCGCCGACGACCTGGACGTAGCTGTCGATGTAGCCGTCCGGACGTTGGGCCGCGGCCACGAGGCCGATGACCTCGTCGGCCTCGCGGGCGAGCTCGGGGTCCGGCGCCCGGCCGAGTTCCCAGCCGACGGCCTCGAGCCACTTGTAGACGTCGGTGTCGAGGAACGGGTAGATCACCCCGAGGGGTTCGCTCAGCGCCCGATACCGGCCCGGCTGTCCCGCGGCCATACGCAGATTGGCGAAGTTGCCGACGCGGTCGAGTTCGGCGAAGCCATGTCCGATCGTGCGCTCGCGATTGGTCCGGACCCGGTCGGCCCACAGGCCGCCGGTCATGGTCACGTCCGGCGCGCTCATCGGGGACAGGGTCGAGATCGCCGAGCGGCAGGGCAGCACGACGCTCACGGACGCGCGGCTCGTCCCGGTCTCAGACGCCACGGTCGAGGAAGTAGTAGGCATGGTTCCAACGGAGCTCCCGTTTGAGGCAGGCGGCGATCCGGCCGGCATGCTCGTCGACCTGCCGCAGCACGTCATCGCCGTACAGCCGCTGGCTGCCGGTCACGAACCACACCTCGAGCTCGGGCAGGCCTCTGCTCACCGATCCTCCACCCTCGACCGTCTCCGCTGGACGGAGAGCATACGAACGCTAGCATACGTTTGCATGAGCGGCATCCCGACGTCACCCGAGGGGCGGGCGGCCGGTCCGCGACGGTCACTTGAGGGCGCCGGACGTGAGCCCGGAGACGTAGTACTTCTGCAGCAGCAGGTAGATGCCGATGCACGGGATCATCGAGATCGTGATCCCGGCCTGGAGCATGCCCCAGTCGGTGCCGCCGAGGCTCGTCTCGGCACGGGCGGCGGCCAGGATGAGCGGCAACGTGAACGTCGAGCCCTTGCTCATCAGGACCAGCGCGCCGAGGAACTCGTTCCAGGACGTCACGAAGGCGAACAGCGCGACCGTGACGATCGCCGGGACGACGGCCGGGATGAAGACGTGGATGAGGGTCTGCCAGGAATTGGCGCCGTCTGTGACCGCGGCCTCCTCGAGCTCCCGTCGGCACCGCCTCGAAGCTGTTGCGCATGATGTAGAGGCTGAACGGCAGCTGGATCGCGGTATGGACGATGGCCAGGCCGATGAGGGTGTTCGTCAGCTTGAGCTGCGCGAACATCAGGAAGATCGGCGTCAGCAGGGCCTGGTACGGGATGATCAGTGCCAGGAGCAGGAAGATGAAGATCAGCTCCTTGCCCGGCACCGGGAACCGCGCCAGACCATACCCGGCCGTGATGGTCAGCACGAGCGTGAAGGCGATCGTCAGGAACGCCGTCCCGAAGCTGTTCCAGAGGTACGTCGGCAGGCCGGCCTGGTACGACCACAGCCGGGCGTAGCTGTCGAGGCTCAAGCCGTGCGGGAAGTACGTCGGCGGCACGGCCGCGGCCTCGGCGGTCGTCTTCACCGAGGCCGTGATCGAAAAGAGGATCGGCATGACCATGAGCGCGCAGATCGCGAGGCAGAGCGCGCCGACGAGATACCGGTTGCGCCCGCGAGGACGCGCGACCGCGACCGGGTTCGCTGTGCCGCGACGGCCGTCATCCCCGGCTCCGACGGGTCAGTGCCATCTGCACGATCGTGAACAGCAGGATGATCACGGCCAGGATGAGCGACAGGGCCGCCCCGTAGCCGAGCTTCAGGTACGGGAACGAGTTGAGGTAGACGTAGAACACCGCGGTCGCGGTCTGATTGAACGGCTGGCCCGCGGTCATGATGTAGAACTGGTCGAAGGCCAGCAGCGAGCCGATCACGCTGACCAGCGTGACCAGCAGGACGGTCGACTTGGTCAGCGGCAGGGTGACCCGCCGGGTGCGCTGCCAGAAGCTGGCACCGTCGACCATCGTCGCTTCATTGATCTCGGTCGGGATGGCCTGGATCGCGGCGACGAACAGGATCATGCCGAAACCGAGCACCTTCCAGACGACGGACGTGATGATCGCCCACGTGGAGACGTCGGCGTCGGTCCCGAGCCATTGGATCGGCTTTTCGATGAGGCCGATGTCGGACAGGAACTGGTTGATGTAGCCGAACGTCGGGATCGAACAGCCAGACCCAGAGCAGGCTCGAGACGCCCAGGCCGATGACGACGGGCACGAAGATGACCGCGCGCGTGAACCGCCGCAGGGGCGTGTTCGGTGACACCAGCAGGGCGAGCAGGTACCCGCCGATCATCAGGATCGGCGTGATGAGCAGCGTGTACTTGAGGGTGTAGCCGAGCGAGACCCAGAACTGGGCGTCGTTGAAGGCCCGGATGAAGTTGTTGAACCCGATGAACTTCGGCGGCGTGATCAACGTCCAGCTGTTGAGCGAGACCCAGGCCATCTGGATCAGCGGATAGGCCGTGAAGGCCAGCACGAAGAGCAGCGCCGGCGTCAGGTACAGCAGCCCGATCAGCTTGTAGCGCCGTCTCGCATACATGCCGGGTCTCCAGCGATCAGTGGAATCGTAGATGGACGCCGTCGGAGGAGCCAGCCTGGGCGCGGCGGACGGCGTCAGATGTGGCCGCGGCGCTTCCTTCGAAGCGCCGCGGCCGCCGGGTGGAGGAGGGCTACTGTCAGCTCTAGCCGCAGGAGATCCCCTTCATCGCCGTCTTGCCGTCGGCGATGATCTTGTCGAGATCGTCCGTGGAGTAGTAGGCCTTCTGGAGCATCTGCAGCCAGGGGCCCTGGGGTGAGTTGATCTGCTCGAAGAACGTCAGGGTGTACGGCGTCCGGCCGACGGCCAGCGCCTTGGCGACGTCCTGGACGAGCGGCTCGGCCTTGTAGTACTGGTTGTCGACGAGCTTCGGGTCGGTGCGGGTCGTGAGGTTGAGCGACTTGGCGTACAGCTCGACCTGGTTCTCATCGGTCAGCAGGTAGTGCATGAAGGCGAGGGCGTCATCGACCCGCTTGCTGCCCTTCGGGATGACCACGAGGTCACCGCCGATGAACGAGGCGGACTTGCCCGCTTCCTGGCCCGGCAGCAGGCTGATGCCGAACTCGAAGGGATGGTCCTTCATCTGGTCGCGCGCGAGCACGATATTGAAGTTCCCGGTGCCCATCATGCCCAGCGTGCCTGAGCCGAACTGCAGGTGGAACGTGGCCCCGGTCTCGGCGCGGGCCCCCTCGGGGACGTTGCCGGCGGCGACCATGTCACGAGTGAACTGGAGCACCTGCTTGACGCCCTCGCCGACGAGCGGCTCGTCGCCGCACTTGCCGGCCTCGATGGTGGCGCCGTTGGCCCACATCAGCGGACCGACGGTGAAGATGTTGCAACCGGCGCAGTTGCCGGGCAGGTAGTAGCCCTTGGTGTCGCCGCCCAGCTTGGTGATCGCGTCCGCGTAGGTCCGCATCTCCGCCTGGGTGGTCGGCGGCTTGTTGGGATCGAGCCCGGCCTTCTTGAACAGGTCCTTGTTGTAGAACAGCGCCGAGACGTCGGCGTACAGCGGGACGCCGAACAGTCGGTCGTTGAAGGTCGCGACCTGCTTGTGGCCCGGGCTGACATCGGCCAGCTCCGTCCAGGCCTTTGTCTGGTCGGTGATGTCGGTCAGCTGTCCGGCATCCTCGAACTGCGGGGCGTAGATCAGGTCCATGCCCATCAGGTCCGGGACGTCGCCCGAGGCGATGCCCTGGGCGATCTTGGCCACCATGTCGGTGTGGACGATGTAGCTCAGGTTGATCGGCTTCGTCGGGTTCGCCGCGTTCCAGGCGCAGACGAGGATGTCGACCATCTCCTTGTTCCCGCCCGAGCGCTCCCACATCTGCATCGCGTTGGCGTCGGTGCTCTGGGCGCAGGCCTTCGCGGGCTGCGGCGTCGGGACCGCCGCGGGCGCGGACGCGGACGCGGCGCGGTACGCGCTCGCCGCGGCGTGCCGGTCGCCGCCGGCGGTGCGGCCGATGGCGCGGCCGCGCTCGGCGCGGTGCTCGCTGTCCCCGAGCTGCACGCGGCGATCAACAGGATCGTCGCGATCGCGAGGGCGGGCAACCTGAGTTGGTTCCTCATCCCTGTGCTCCTCCATCTCGACGGACCCGACCTGTCCGGTGAGCGAAATGCTGCCGGTTCGCAGCGCCGGGCTGGGACACATTAACACGCACGCAAACGAGTGCATACATTCGATTGCAGTAGGATTTCAGTCGACGGGACGGAGCGGCTGGCCGTGCGCCGGCGGTCACCCGAGGCGGAGGGATCGATGGACGGCGTGCGACTCGGGATCAACCTGTGGAGCCAGGCGAGCGACTGGCCGTCGTTCCTCGAGGCGGCCCAGCGAGCCGACCGACTCGGCTACGACCACCTCTGGACCTGGGACCACCTGCTGGCGATCTTCGGCGACCCGGACCAGCCCATCTTCGAGGGCTACACGGCCTTGGCCGCCCTCGCCCAGGCGACGGAGCACGTGCAGCTGGGCCTCTTCGTGGGCGCGAACACCTTCCGCAACCCCGGCCTGGCCGTCAAGAGCGTCACGACCATCGACCACATCAGCGGCGGCCGGACGATCATGGGCCTCGGCGGGGCCTGGTTCGGGGCGGAGCACGACGCCTTCGGCCTCGATTTCGGGGCTGGGTTCGGCGAGCGACTCGACTGGCTGTCGGAGGCGGTCGGCGCGGCCCGCGTGCTGCTCGACGGCGGCGAGGTCACCAGTCCGCCCGGCGGTCGGTACGCCTTCGACCGCCTCCGGATCCTGCCCGTCCCGGTCCAGGCCCACCTGCCGATCATGGTCGGTGGCGCAGGCGAGCGGAAGACGCTGCGCATCGTCGCCCAGTACGCCGACATGTGGAACGTCTTCGGGCTGCCGGACGAGCTGGTCCACAAGGACCAGGTCCTGCGCGCCCACTGCGCCTCCGTCGGGCGCGATCCGGACACGATCGAGCGGACCGTCGGCTGCAAGATCACCATCCGCGGGACCGAGGCCGAGGCCGAACGCGTCCGGCGATCCCTGCTCGAGCACAACAGGACCACGCTCGAGCGGGTCGAGGGCGATCACACGTTCTGGACGGGCACGCCCGAGCAGATCGCGGAGACGATGCTCGCCTATCGACGGATCGGGTTCCACACGTTCATCGTCGAGCTGGCCGCGCCCTACGACGTCGAGACGATGGAGAGCCTCATCCACGTCGTCAAGCCGATGGTCGACGACGCGATGCGACCGACCGGCGTCGGCTGACGTGTCCTACCGACCCGATCCGACCTCTTCGAACGCCAGGTCGATCACCAGCCGGAGCGTCTCCCCCGCCGGCAGCATGACCAATCCGCCCGGCTCGCCGCCGAGCAGCCGGCGAACCGCCTGCGGGGCGTGCGTCTCGGGCTCGACGGCGACTGCGCCGACCCGGCCGGGGCTGGCGGCGACGATGTACGGCGCGGGCGGCTGCGTCCGCATCGTCGCCCGAAGGCCCAGCTCGTCCCACTGGAGCTCGACCGGGGGTTCCGCGACGCTGGTCCACGTGCCGTCGAGGTCGTCGGCCATCGGAGCCAGTCCCCGCAGGTCGTAGGCGCCCGCGACCGGTGCCGGCCGCGGCTCGGTCGCGAGGTTGTCGGCGAAGAACTCGTCGGCGTGGACCGCCACCCGGACCGGCCGGAGGAACCAGGGGTGGATGCCCATGCCGGCCGGCATCGGATCGTCGGACGTGTTCGTCAGCCCCAGGTCGATCCGGAGCGTCGCCCCATCGACGGTGACCGTCTGCCGCACGTCGTAGGTCCACGGCCAGCCATCGCCGCCGGCGGAGACGACGAAGCTGCCCTCGCCCGCGCGGGTCCAGGGCCGCAGGTACACCTGGCCGTGGATGGCCGTGCCGTCGGGGAAGTTCGATGCCAGGTCGACCGTCCGGGAGCCGATCGCGGTCGGGCGGGCCTCGATCCGGTTGCACCAGGGCGCCATCACGTAGGAGCCCCAGAAGAACGGGTCGGCGAGGTGCGTGGCCGGGTCGTCGGGCGTCAGGATGATGTCGCGCCCGAACGCGCGGACGCGATGGAGCCGGGCCCCGGCGTCGGGCAGCACGACCACCTCGAGTGGCCCATCGGCGATCACGACCTCGTCCATCGAGCGCCTTCCCTTCCGTCAGTTCGCCACGACCATGGCTCGGTCCGGTCGCAGCAGGAACGGCGGCAGGACGGCCGGCATGTTCGAGAACGGCAGGACATCGGGGTGCAGGTCGATGCCGAGCGACTCCGCCATGAACCGCCGCCGCGCCTCGATCCGCCGCCAGGCGACCGGGTAACGCGTGGCGAGCTCTTCGCGGAGCGTCTGGTCGGCCAGGGCGATGCCGTCCTCGATATTGGTCGTGAAGTAGGCCGTGCCGGTCGCCGGGATGATATCGACCTGGAGCGCCATCCCGGAGCGCAGCTCGGTCGTCGAGCCGGGCCCGACCGGCGAGTTGACCCACTCGTCGAGGTGGAGCTGGTGGCCCGGGTTCAGGAAGATGCCGAAGAACGGGTCGGCCAGGCGGCGATCGATGATCGCCTGGAGGGTTCCGCCGGTCTGGCCGATGTGGAGCGCCCCGTACCACTCGGTCACGGCCTCGAAGTACGGCCCGACGAGCTTCTCGACGTAGTCGCCGATGCCGTCGGGCAGCTCGGTCGCGTCCTCGACCACGAAACCGGCGCGACAGGTGAGCGAACCCCAGATGCCGAAGGCCGTCGTGAAGCGGTCGCCCCGTTCGATGACCCGGTCGCCGGGACTGAGCAGCCCCAGCGTCGCGCGCGGGCCGGCGGTGAGCATCAGGTGGCATGACAGCGGGGTGCCGTCCCACTCGAGCAGGCGGACGGCCTCGCGTTCGCGCAGCCCCGGGCGCAGCTCGGCGAGCATGTTCCGGATCCCGTTCGACGTCCGGCTGGCGGCGTGCTCGAAGGCCGCGAGCTGGTCTGCGTCGTTGATGATGCGCAGGCCGTCGGCGGGGTCGATCAGCAGGTCGTTGGCGTTCTCGACGAGCCCGCCCGAGCCGGTCAGGCGGCGGAGCTCATCGACCAGGTAGGCCGGGACCTCCATCCGGCGGCGATCCGCGTCGGTCTTCCAGCCGAGCACGCCGACCCGTGCCCCCGGCCCGACACCCTCGTCGGCGAGGATCTCGCCAAGCGGGCGCGACCGGTCGCGCGGCTGGCTCGGGAGGCTCAGGTCCTGGTAGCGGTGACGGCGCATCGGGAGCGGCGCGGCCCCGGCCATGCCGTAGCACTCGTTGCCGACGAGGATGGCGGGCTCGCCGCTCGGGCCGAGCATCAGGATCGCTTCCTCGAAGCGCGGGTCGAAGCCGGTGAGGAACGACAGGTTGGCGCTGTGCTCGCGGTCGGCGTACACGACCAGACGGTCGTACCCGCGCGCCTCGGCGCGCTCGCGCAACTGCTCGACCCGTCGCCCGTACGTCGCGGCCGGGATCTCCGGGCGATCGTCCTCGGGCGGACCGAAGTCCGGCAGCCGGATCTCGGCGAGTCGGGCGCCGGTCAAACGCGTCCGGTCCTCTCGGCAGCCTCGAAGATCCGCTCGATCACCCGCAGGTTGGCGACGGCGTCCTCCGGCGGGACCGGCGTCGGCCCGTCGTCGAGGACGGCCGCCGCGAACCGCTCGGCCTCGACGGTGTACGGATCGGCCGTCTCGAAGGTCAGCGTCTCGGTGTCCGGTGCGACCGGCGGATCGCCGCCGGCCGTGACGAACACCTGCGTGGGGCGATCCGGGGGGATGTTGAACGGGATGCCGATCGAGATGCGGCCCTCCGTGCCGTAGACATGGACGCGCTGGTCGCTCTCGGCTCGGGTGGAGCAGGTGAACGAGGCCACGCCGTCCTCGAACGCCAGGATGCCGCTCGTCAGGACATCGACGCCCGTCGTCGGGTCGCGGACCACCGCCGCCTCGACACGGACCGGCTCGGCGCCGAACAGCATCCGGGACAGGTTCACCGAGTAGCACCCGATGTCGAACAGGGCGCCGCCCCCGAAGTCGCGGATGTTGCGGATGTTCGCCGCATCGTCGTTGAAGTAGGAGAACCAGCTGTCGACCGACACCAGCCGCCCGATGCGACCGGACGCGACGAGCTCGCGAACGGCCACCCACGATGGATGCAGGCGGTACATGAACGCCTCCATCAGCCGGACGCCCTCGGCCCGACAGACATCGACCATCTCCTGGGCGTCGGCGGCGGTCATCGCCAGTGGCTTCTCGCACAGCACGTGCTTGCCGGCGCGTGCCGCCGCCATCGTCCATTCGGCGTGGAGGTGGTTCGGCAGCGGGATGTAGACCGCATCGACGTCGGGGTCGGCCAGAAGCGCCTCGTACGAGCCGTGGATCCGGGGGATGCCAAGGTCTTCGCCCACGCGCCGAGCCCGTTCGACGTCGCGCGAGCCGATCGCCACCACCCGGCATCGCGCGGCCTTCTGGATCCCGGGGATGACCTTCTGGGTCCCGATATTCGCAGTCGACACGATCCCCCAGCGAAGGTCAGTCATGGCTCATCGACACGCGCCAACTCCTACTCGGGTGAGGCTGCTTGACACCACCAAGGGCCATGCAACAGTCTGTCACAGAACATTTGGCAGAGAGGAACACAAACCCCTTGACGCTGGGTCGGAACGAGATCGGTCAGCGCAGCGAAACCGTCCGCCGTGCGAACCTGAGCGCGATCGTCCGGGAGCTGCACGACCACGGGCCGCGGTCCCGATCCGGCCTGGTCGCCCGGACGGGCCTGACCCGCAGCGCGATCCGCGCCCTGATCGGCGAGCTGGTCGCCGGCGACCTCGTCTCCGAAGGGCGCGCCGCACCGCTCGGGACGCCCGGACGTCCGTCGCCTGTGGTCCGGCTCAACCCCGATCGGGCCGTCGTGTTGGCCCTCGAGATCGCGGTGGACTCGCTCGCGGTGGCCACCGTCGGATTGGGCGGCCACGTCTTCGACCTCATCCGCGTGGACCGGCCGCGCGAGCACGCCTCGGTCGATGAGATCGCCGACGACCTCGCCAGGCTGGCGAAGGTCGTCCTGGCCCGACGGCCCGGGGATCGCCCGCCGATCGGCGTCGGCGTGACGGTCGTCGGCGTCGTCCGCCGCATCGATGGACTCGTCTCGATGGCCCCGAACCTGGGCTGGCACGATGTCCCGCTCGGGGACCGGCTGGCCGTCGCGCTCGGGACCGACGTCCCGATCTCGGTCGCCAACGACGCGGACCTCGGGGCGCTCGCCGAGTGGCGACGCGGCGCCGCGATCGGCGTGAGCAATCTGCTCTTCCTGTCCGCCGAGGTCGGGATCGGCGGCGGCCTGATCGTCGACGGTCGGCCGCTGACCGGTGTCGCCGGCTACGGCGGCGAGGTCGGCCACCTCCCGGTCGACCGGAACGGATCGCCCTGTCGCTGCGGCTCGATCGGGTGCTGGGAGACCGAGGCCGGCGCCGGCGCCCTGCTGCGGCTCGCCGGCCGCCCGGCCGATGGCGGTCGAGCCGAGGTCGAGGCAGTCATCCGCGATGCCGAAGCGGGCTCGCCCATCGAGGTCGCCGCCGTCGCCGAGATCGGGCACTCGCTGGGCTACGGCCTGGCGGGCCTGATCAACCTGTTCAACCCACGGCTCGTCGTCCTGGGCGGCCTGTTCGGCCGCATCTATCCGATGGTGTCGGAGCTCGTCGATGCCGAGCTCGATCGACGCGCCCTGCCAGCCCCGCGCAAGCTCGTGCGGATCGAGCCGGCAACCCTCGGGATCGACGCGCCGCTGCTCGGCGCCGCCGAGCTCGCGTTCGAGCCGCTCCTGTCCGATCCGGCCGCCTGGATGCCGTCACGCGACGTGTACAGCCGATTGGCGAGCGCCTGAATGACCACCGCCGGCACCCTCGCGTGCCATCCGGGATGGGCGACCGTATCGATGGATCCACCAGCGCGTCGATGCCCGATGCGCGCATCGGAGAGGGTGGTAGCCTAGTCGGGACCTGACGTGCGAGCTCCGGGGGGAGTTATGGGAAACGACAGGAGGAGGAGACACGGATGAACTTTCGGCGAGTAGCGCCCGTTGTGGCGGTTGTCGCGATCATCGCGGCGGCCTGCTCAAGCGGGACTCCGAGCGGCTCCGGGGCCACCACGACCGGCTGCACGGTCGGCGTTTCGTGGAATAACTTCCAGCAGCCCCGCTGGGCGGCCAAGGACCGGCCGAGCATGCAGAAGGTCGTCACCGACGGCGGTGGCATCTTCATCGACTTCGACGCGAACCTCAGCAACACGCAGCAGCTGACCGACGTCCAGACGCTCATCAATCAGGGCGCCGACGTCATCGTCCTCCTCGCCCAGGACGACAAGGCCGGTGCCGAAGTCGTCAAGCTGGCGGCCCAGAACAAGATCCCGGTCATCGCGTACGACCGGCTCATCGAGGATCCGAGCGTCCTCTACCTGTCGTTCAACAACACGGACGTCGGCAAGGCCGAAGCGACGGCGATGCTGGCCAAGGTGCCTGAGGGCAACTACGTCCTCATCAAGGGCGATCCGGGCGACGCGAACGCCAAGACCTTCCTGCCAGCAGGTTGGGACGAGGCCGGCCTCAAGGCCGCCGTGGACAGTGGCAAGATCAAGATCCTTGCCGACCAGTACACCGACGCCTGGGACACGACCAAGGCCCAGAACAACATGGAAGCGATCATCGACAAGGCCGTCGCAGACAAGACGCCGATCCATGCCGTTCTCGCCGAGAACGACAGCACGGCGCTCGGCGTCGTCCAGGCGCTCAAGGCCAAGTCGTACGGGGTCATCCCGGTCAGCGGCCAGGACGGCGACACCGCCAACCTCCAGAACGTCGCTGCCGGCCTCCAGTACGTGGACGTGTGGAAGAACTCCAACGAGCTCGGCAAGGCCGCCGGTGCGGCTGCCCTCGCCCTGTGCAAGGACCCGACGGTCGCGAACGTCGAGCTCCCGGCGGGCCTCATCCTCGAGGCGAACGCCCCGCCCAAGGGCAACAAGGTCGTGGACTTCACGACGCCGGGCAACAACGTCGTCAAGTCGGTCATCCTCAATGTCCAGCCCGTCACGCAGGAGAACCTCCAGCTGATCCTGGACGCCAAGTGGCTCGACAAGAAGACCCTCTGCAAGAACGCGACAGACCCAGCAACAGCGGCGGCGATCTGCAAGTCGTAGGTCGTCGAGTCCGAACCTAGCAAGCGCCCTGCGCTCGCGGAACGCCGCGACGCAGGGCGCTCATGTCATCGGTCCGGGGTGGGAGACAGCCCATGACTGACCTTGCGGGTGCCGCGCCCGACGTCGGCCTGAAGCCCGAAGGCGAGGCCTGTCGGTGCGACGCCTATTCGCGGCGACCGAGATCGACCTGCGCCTGTTCGGGATGCTCGTCGCGCTCTTCGGCATCTGGCTCGGCTTCGGCATCCTCACCGACGGCAAGATCCTCGCCCCGGCCAGCATGGTGACGCTCGGCGTCCAGACCACGGTCGTCGCGATCATGGCGACGGGCATGGTGCTCGTCATCGTGTCCCGGAACATCGACCTGTCGGTCGGCTCGCAGGTCGGGGTCATCGCGATGACGTATGCCCTGCTCATGACCGACTGGCTGCCGAACCTGGGCATCGGCCTCGGCAGCCCGCTCATGTGGATCCTCGCGCTCGCGCTCGGGATGTCGCTCGGCGTCGGGATCGGCGCGCTCCAGGGATTCATCATCGCCTACATCGGCGTCCCCTCGTTCATCGTGACGCTGGGCGGACTGCTGTCGCTGCGCGGCACGGTCTGGCTCATGTCCAGCGGGGCCGCGGTCGCCGGCATCAACGACGTCTTCCAGCACCTGGCCGGTGGTGCGGCCGGGTCGATCGGCGGTACGGCCACCTGGGCGCTGGCCGCCCTCGGCTGCGGCGCCGTCGTCCTGCTTCTGGCATACAACCGGCGCCAGCGTCGTCGGTTCGGGTTCCCCGTCCGGCCGATGTGGGCCGAGGCCCTGCTCGCCGCTTCGGCGGCCTCGCGGTCCTGGGGCTCGCATTCATCGCCAATGCATACTACTGGCCGCCCTCGCTGGCCGACGCCTACGCCGAGGCGAACGGCATCCCGATCCCGCCCGGCGGGCTCCAGATCTCGTCCGGCTTCCCGTGGCCGCTCATCCTCCTCGTCGGCGTGACGATCGCCATGACCTTCCTCGCGACACGTCGCCGCTTCGGACGCTACGTCTACGCCTACGGCGGCAACCCGGACGCGGCCGAGCTGGCGTGGCATCAATACCCGCTGGACGATCATGAAGACGTACATGCTCATGGGTCTCCTGTGCGCCATCGCGGCGGCCGTCGCGTCGGCGCGGCTGAACGGCGCCACGCTGGACGTCGGCCAGGACAACGAGCTGTACGTCATCGCCGCGGCGGTCGTCGGCGGCACCTCGTTCGCCGGCGGCATCGGCACGATCCCGGGCGCTGTCCTGGGCGCGTTCGTCATGCAGTCACTGTCGTACGGCCTGGCCTACATGAACGTGAATTCCCCCACCCAGAACGTCGTGGCCGGCATCGTCCTCATCGTCGCCGTCGGCTTCGACAGATCAATCGCCGTCGCGGCGGTGCGACAGGAGACGATGAGATGACCCAGGTCGCGGCCGCGCCGCTCGTCGAGATTCAGGAACATCAACGTCGCCTTCGGTGGCGTGCACGCGGTGCGGACGTCTCGAATCGATCTCCATGCCGGGGAGGTCATGGGCGTCGTCGGCGGCAACGGCGCCGGCAAGTCGACCCTCATGCGCGTCCTGTCCGGAGCCCACCCGGCCGACTCGGGCGAGATCCGGTCGAAGGTCGCCGGTCTCGATCGACGAACCCGCGCGACGCGAAGAAGTTGAACATCGAGACGATCTACCAGACGCTCGCCTTGGCGGACAACGTCGACGCCCCGGCGAACGTGTTCCTGGGCCGGGAGATCACGACTCACGCTTTGGCAACCTCGACGACGGGGCGATGGAGGACGCGACGCGCAAGGTCATGGGACGCCTCAACCCGAACTTCACGAAGTTCACGTCCCCGGTGAAGTCGCTGTCCGGCGGCCAGCGCCAGGCCGTCGCCATCGCCCGCGCCGTCCATTTCAACGCCAAGATCCTCATCATGGACGAGCCGACGGCAGCGCTCGGACCGGCCGAGACGGCGCAGGTTCGCGACCTGATCCGCCAACTCAAGCACGAAGGCATCGGCATCTTCCTCATCAGCCACGACATCCACGACGTGTTCGACTTGTCCGACCGGATCAGCGTCATGTACCACGGGCAGGTCGTTGGCACCGTCAACAAGGACGAGGTCACCCCGGACGACGTGCTCGGCATGATCATCCTCGGCAAGAAGCCCGAAGAGGCGACCGAGATCGACAAGGCGGCCATCGAGACTGCGCTAGGTCGGGGCTGCGCACCGCGCGGCGTGCTGCCCGTCACATGCGCCGGAACGACGGCGCCAGCGCGGGGTACAGCTCTCGATACACGCCGTGGGCGGTCGCGTAACGCGGTGTGTCCGGCCCGGATCCGCAACCGGCGTCGCGCTGACGAGCGCGCCGGTCGCAGCCTCGACGCTCAGGAACCAGCCGGCCCCGACGGCCGCGAGCAACCCCGCGCCGTAGGCGGCGCCCTCCGTCGTGTCGACGGTGGCGATCTCCGCGCCCAGCACGTCGGCGAGGATCTGACGCCAGAGCGGGCTCGCCGTTCCGCCGCCTGACGCCCGGATCTGAGCCGGCGCCGGCATGCCGGTCGCGAGCATAAGGTCGAGACCGTCGCGCAGCCCGAAGGCCACCCCTTCGAGGACCGCCCGGGTCATGTGGCGGCGATCGTGGCCGAGACCCAGCCCGACGAACGCGCCGCGGGCCTGAGGATCCGGGTGTGGGCTCCGCTCGCCGGTCAGATAGGGCAGGAAGAGGAGGCCCTCGCTGCCGGCGGGGACCTCGCCCGCCGCCGCGACCAGGTCGTCGAACGGTACGCCCGGCGCCAGGGCGTCGCGGAACCAGCGCAGGCTGCCGGCCGCCGACAGCATCACCGACATCAGGTGCCAGCGTCCCGGCACGGCATGGCAGAACGCGTGGACGATGCCACGTGGTTCGTGGATGGGTCGGTCGGTCGCCGCGAACACGACGCCCGAGGTCCCGAGCGAGAGGGCCATGCTCCCGGGGTCGACGACCCCGACCCCGACGGCGTTGGCGGCCTGGTCGCCGCCGCCCGCGACGACGGGCGTGCCGGCTCGAAGGCCCGTGGCCGCGGCGGCCTCTGCGCTGACGACCCCCGTGGTCTCGGGACCCTCGAAGGTCGGGGGCATCCAGGCGCGCTCGATCTCGAGGGCGGCAAGCACCTCGGGCGACCAGTCGCGGGCGGCCAGGTCGAACAGGATCGTCCCGGCGCCGTCGGCCTTGTCCATCGCATGCCCGCCGGTGAGCCGGAGCCGGACGTAGTCCTTCGGCAGCAGCACGTGCGCGACGCGTTTCCAGACGTCCGGTTCGTGGTCGCGGACCCAGACCAGCTTGGGGGCCGTGAACCCGGTCAAGGCGTCGTTGCCGGTGATCGCGATGAGCCGCTCAGCGCCGACCGCGGCACGGATCGCGTCGCACTCGGCGGCCGTGCGCTGGTCGTTCCAGAGGATCGCCGGTCGCAGGACCGCATCGCTGCGGTCGAGGAGGACGAGGCCGTGCATCTGACCGGTCAGACCGATCGCGACCACGTCCGTCCCGGCCACTCCGGTCGTCGCCAGGACCGATCGGATCGAGGCGACCGCGCCGTCCCACCACAGGCCGGGCGACTGCTCGCTCCAGCCCGGCTCCGGGATCTCGAAGTCCGTACTCGGAGACGCCGACACCGCGGACCGCGCCGGCGTCGTCGATCAGGACGGCCTTGGTCGCGGTGGTCGACGCGTCGATGCCGATGACGTGCGCCATCGACTCAGCGCTCGGTGCCGACCTTCGCGCGCGTCGCCCCGGCCGCCCAGACCGACCGGTTGACGATGTTCTCGAGAAGCTCCTGCTGGCCGGAGACGCGTCGTGGGACGATCTCCCCGGCCGCGACCTTCGACTCGAGCGACTCGAGGGTCTCCGAGCCGTCCAGGATCGCGGTGCCGAGAGGTCCGTCCCAGCCGGCATACCGCTCGACCTTGAGCTTCGCGAGGTCGCGGCGTTCGACGAGGTCCGCCGCGACCAGAAGGGCCTGGGCCAGCGTGTCGAGGGCGCCGATGTGGGCGTGGAACAGGTCGTTCCTGTGGGTGCTCTGGCGACGCAGCTTGGCGTCGAAATTGAAGCCGCCCGGCGCGATCCCGCCGTTGAGCAGGATCTCGAACAGCGGCAGGGCGAGGTCCTCCACCGAGTTCGGGAACTGGTCGGTGTCCCAGCCGTTCTGCGGGTCGCCTCGGTTGGCGTCGATGCTGCCGAGGACCCCGGAGGCGATGGCGGTTGCCACCTCGTGGTGGAAGCTGTGACCGGCGAGCGTCGCGTGGTTCGCCTCGATGTTCAGCCGGTACTCGCCCTCGAGCCCGTGGCGGACGAGGAAGCCGTCGACCGTCGCGACGTCATAGTCGTACTGGTGCTTGGTGGGCTCCATCGGCTTTGGTTCGATGAGCAACTGGCCCCGGAAGCCGATGCGCTGCTTGTGCTCGGCGACGAGGTGGAGGAAGCGCGCCAGCTGGTCGCCCTCGCGGCGGAGGTCCGTGTTCAGCAGCGTGTCATAACCCTCGCGGCCGCCCCACAGGACGTAGTTCTCGCCACCGAGCCGCTCGGTGACCTCGAGCATGTGCTTGACCTGTGCCGCGGCGAAGGCGAACACCTCGGGATCGGGGTTCGTGGCCGCGCCCGCCTGGTAGCGCGGATGGGTGAACAGGTTGGCGGTGCCCCACAACAGCCGCACGCCGGTCCGCTCCTGGTAGCCGGCCGCGTCGTCGGCCAGCGCACCCAGGTTCGACCGGAATTCCGCGTACGTCGAGCCCTCGGGCGCCACGTCGCGGTCGTGGAAGCAGTAGTAAGGGATGCCGATCTTGGTGAAGAACTCGAAGGCGACCGCCATCTTGGTACGCGCTGCCACCATCTGGTCGCCGCTGCCGTCGAGCCAGGGACGGTCCATGGTCCCGACCCCGAACATGTCCACGCCGGGCCAGGAGAACGAGTGCCAGAAACAGACACCCGGCCGGAGGTGGTCCTCCATGCGCTTCCCCAGCACAAGACGGTCGGGCTCGTAGACCTTGAACGAGAGTGGGTCCGTCGATTCGAGACCGCCGAAGGGGATCGGCCCCGTCACGTCCGGAAAGAAGTCATCGACCACGCCCGATCCCTCCTGCCTCCACCGGCCTGACGCGAACCCCGCGCCGAGGGCCTGGATGTCGAGTGCCTATCTTACATTTGTGCGAGAGATGCACAAATGTGCCGACGCCCGATAGCGGTCGGGCGCTCATTCAGCGGATCCGCCCCTCGCGGAGCGCATCGATCGACTTGGCGATCCGGCGCTGACGCGTCTCCTCGGTCTTCGCTCCCGTGATCTGCAGCACGTGCCACGACTTGTTGCTGTACGAGAGACGCTCGAACGTGGCCCGGGCGGCCGGTTCCGCGTCGAGCGCGGCGGCGAAGTCGGGCGGCACCGTCACCTCCCGGGGCGCCGTGTCGAGCTCGATGTCGACGTCGACCTCGTCGCCGCCGGCGACCCCGGCGCCGGCCCGGTTCTCGGCGCTGACCCCGACCATGAAGACGCCGCCCATCACGGCGATGCTGCTCCGGTAGGTGAAGCCGTTGATCGTGACGGTGACCGCCGGACGCTTGCCCGCGCCGAGCGCGGCCACGACTTCGTCCGGGACCCGGATGCCCGTCGCCGTCTTGTCGCTCTGGAGGATGGTCGTGCGGAATCGCATGCGGTCAGCTCCCGGGTGGTCGTCTCGGTCGGTCGTCAGCGCCAGTGATTGTCGTGGTGCAGGTAGAAGTCGGCCAGCTCGTTCGCGCTCGGCCGCCCGGTGACGGCGAACGCCGCGCGGTAGAGCCCGAACCCGCCGCCCGTGGCGGCGCCGGTCGCGAGGTAATGGACGGTGTTGCCGTTGCGATACGTCAGGTCCGGCGCGTGGTCGGCCGGCCGGTAGCTCGCGCTGACCTCGCCGGTCTCGCCGAGGTAGCGTGGGTCCGGGTAGGTCACGTCGCGACCCTCCTTCAGCTGAGGCTTGCCGGCGGAATGTTCTGGTTGAGCCGGAACAGGTTGTCCGGGTCGTAGCGTGCCTTGATCGCGACGAGCCGGTCCCACGTCTCGCCGGGATAGGCGGCCCGGATCCGGGCCTCGCCCTCGTCGAGGAGGAAGTTGACGTACGCGCCGTGGTCGCCTTGCTGGAGCGCAGCCGAGAGGACCTCGACCCACGCCTGGCGGACCCGCTTGTCCTCGGCGCCCTCGTAGAACGCGGCCACGCTGACCATGATCCGGCTGGCCCGATGGGCGAAGGCGGTGGCGTCGGCCGGCACGCGGGCCATGGCCCCGCCCAGCACCCGCAGTTGGGCGACGCGCATCGACGCGTCGGAGGCCTCGAGGTGGCTGACGATGGTCTCCGCCACGGTCCGGTCGATCGACTCCATGAACATGGTTCGCTGGACCGCGGTCGGGTGGTACGACGGGTCGTCGGGCGGGAACATCTCGGCGTACGACATCGGTCGGAGCATGTCGACGATCGGCGTCGCCAGGGCCCGGAATGGGGCGAGGATCCGGTCGCCCTCCGGGTTCGCGCCTGCGAACGTCATCAGGGCCATGACGACGAGCTTGCCGTGATGCTCCTCCGGGACGAACGGCATCGGCGGACACGGCATGACGTTCGCGATCGTCGACAGTCCGTCCGGCGCGGCGTCGGCGGCGGCGATGAACCCGGCGATCGTGTCGGGCGTCGCCGGCAGGATCAGCATCCCGCCCACGACGGATGGGAGCTCGTGCAGCCGGAACCGGAACCGGGTCACGACGCCGAAATTGCCGCCGCCGCCGCGGATCGCCCAGAACAGGTCCGGGTGGGTCTCGGCATCCACGCGTAGCAGCTCGCCGTCGGCCGTCACGATCTCGGCCGCGAGCAGCGAGTCGATGGTCAGGCCGAGCCGGCGCACCAGGTACCCGATGCCGCCACCGAGCGTGATCCCGCCGATCCCGACCGACCCGGTGTCGCCGAAGCCGATCGCCAGGTCGTGGGCGCCGACCGCCTCGGTGAGCTCGATCGCCGCCAGCCCGGCCTCGGCCCATGCGGTCCGTCCGTCCACGTCGATCTCGATCCCGGTCATGTCCCGCAGGTCGAGGACGATCCCGCCATCGGTCGTGCTATGCCCGGCACCGCTGTGCCCGCCGCTCCGGATGGCGAGCTCCAGCGCCGTCTCGCGGGCGATGGCGACGACCGTGGCCACGTCGGTCGCATCGGCCACCCGGACGATCACCGCCGGACGGCGGTCGAACTCCCCGGACATCACGGCTCGCGCATCGTCATAGCCCTCGTCCCCGGGCGCGATCACCCGACCCTTGATGACGTCCCGGAGCACTGGGATGGACAGGCTGGCGGTGAGCGAGGGCGAGGTCGACATCGGGGACTCCTTGGGCGCGTCGTGGCCGGCTCGTCGACGGCGCGATCAGGCGCCGACCCGTCCATTGAACCCGACGGGACGATCCGTCGCACGGCGGCGAGCGTGACGGACCTTCCCACGCACCCTGACGGGGCCCCGGCGTCGTGCGGTTGCGAGGCCCTGTCGTGCCGAGCGCGAGCTCAGGCGAGGTCGCTCGGCACCCAGTGATACCAGCCGGCCGCGACGAGCACGACGACGTCGACGACCAGCGCGCCGAGCGTGCTGAACGTCGGGAACGCGACCGGGAACAGCAGCAGGCCCACGAGTGACGCGACCGAGGAACCGATCGCGAGCGGCGTGAACCAGGCCGCCGGGAGCCAGCCCATGACGACCGCCGCGAGGGCGATGAACCCGACCATCGCCACGGTCCACAGGACCGTGCCGATCGCCTGCGTCACGGGCGTGCCGGCGACGCCGTCGAGGAGCCACGAGCCACCGTCCCACGCCGGGTTGACGGTGGCGACCTTGAAGACCCCCAGGAGACCCATGCTATGGCCGATCCCGTGGGCGAGCAGCACGAGGGCGATCACGATCTTGAGCATTGCTACATCCCTTCACGTGGTGGCCGGCGTCGCGGTCAGGTCGCTCGCGATCTCGTCGGCCCAGGCATCGATCGAATCCCAGTCGCGGTAGTCGCCCTCGGCCACGAAGTGCTTGGCCAGGAATCGATCCGCGACCCCAAGGTCCGACCCGTCGACCGCCCGACGATCGAGCGCGCCGGCGAAGGTCCGATGCCCCCTCGCGTGGACCGCGGCCGAGATCTCGAGGACCTCGGCCTGTCGGACTGGCTCGGCCGCCGCGGCCATGCGACCCACGGGCCCACTGCTGAACAACCAGGTCGGGCGTGCCGAGAGCGCCGCCTCGAGGTCACTGACGAACTCGGTCGCCTCGGTGAGCCATCGGCCGGCGTACACGGCACTCCCGATCACGACCGCGTCATACGGCGTCAATGCATCGACCGCATCGACCTGTCGGACGACGACGGCGAGTCGATGCGTCTCGAGCCGGCCGGCGATCCGTTCGGCGATCGCCTTCGTCGATCCGAGACGGGTCGCATAGGCGACCAGGACGTTCATCGTCACGCCGCCCTCGCTTGGGATCCACCCCGCTGCTGGCCTCGGGTCAGCCGGCGAGGTCGACCTCCTCCATGAGGTCCTCACGGGCCTCCGCGATCCGCTCGCGCCAGTCGAATCCGGCGAGCTTCGAGCGGACAAGCTCGTTGCGCTGGACCAGGACGATCAGTCCGATGGACAGCAGCACGGCGAGCGTGGTGAACACGAACGGAGCGAGATTTCGCATGGGATCGCACCTCCAACCGGGGCGGTCTGGCCGCCGACCCTAATCCAAGCGTTCGCGGGCCGGGGAAGGCAGGGCCATCTGCCATTCGGTCGCGGGCCGGCTGGCATGAATCCCCCGCGGCCTCGTGACTTGTGGCCCGCCAGCGCGTGCCTGCCGGCACTCATCGATGTCTGCGCATATGTCGATAGTCGAGGCATGGACGAGATCACGATCCTCCAGGCCGAGGTCCTCAAGACGCTCGCCAGCCCGAGACGCCTCGAGATCCTCCATGCCCTCGCCGATGGACCGCTCGAAGTCGGGCGCCTGGCACGCGCCATCGGCGCCAGCCAGCCGAATGTGTCACAGCATCTCGGCCTGCTTCGCGCGGTGGGCATCGTCGAGGCGGAACGCGACGGCCGCGAGGTGCGCTACCGGCTGACCGACCCGGACGTCATGGTCGCTTGCGGCCTCATGCAGACCGTGCTCGAACGGCGGCTCGCGCGCCTCGGGGAGATGGCCGCCAATGCCGCGGTCGGGTCCGCCGCCCGGGTGGCGCCGCTGACCGCGGGTCCGCAGCCCGTCCGACTGACCGTCCACACCACATCGAGGTGACCGTCATGACCGAGCCCCTGAACCTGGTGCTCTTCTCCGGGACCGACGACAAGCTCCAGGCGGCGGCGGTCCTGACCGCCGGCGCGGCCGCGCTCGGGAAGCCCGTCAACATCTTCCTGCAGTACTGGGCGCTCGACGCCTTCCGGGCCGCGAAGATCGCCGACGATCACGGACTGGCTCCCGAGGCGGGCGTCGCGGGCCGGGCCGCGGTCGACGCCCTCGCCCGAGCCGGGCAGGCCCCCTGGGCGGAGACGCTGCGCCAGGCCAAGGACCTCGGCGGCGTCGACATCCAGGCGTGCTCGCTGTCCATGGATCTGCTGCACCTCGAATTGACCGACCTCGACCCACTCGTCGACGGCGTGGAAGGCGTCACGGCCTTCTACATCAATGCCGGCGAGGGCCAGGTCCTCTTCATCTGACCGACGTAGCCCGGAAGGAGTCAGCGATGCCAGTCATCGAGATCACCCAGACGATCGACGCCCGTGGGCTGTCGTGCCCGATGCCGATCGTGAAGACCGCCCAAGCCGTCAGGACCATGCCGTCCGGCGCTGCCTTGGAGCTGCTCGCCACGGACCCCGGGTCGATCAAGGACGTCGCGGCCTGGTGCCGCGCGACCGGCAACGAACTCATCGAGCAGACATCGGATGGCGCGCTCTACCGCTTCGTCATCCGCCGGAAGTGAGGACACCCGATGACCACCGAAACGCTCACCCCGCTCGACCCGCTCGCCGATGCGATCGCCGCGGTCGACGGCTGGCCCGAGGTCGACGGATCGCCGGCGCCCCTCCCGACCGGTGATGGCGCCGCGGCCACGAAGGACCTCCTGATCATCGACTACAGCGGCGATCTCGAGAAGGTCTGGGCGACGATGATCCTCGCCTCGACGAGCGCCGCGATGGGGGTCAAGACCCGCGTCTTCGTGACGTTCTGGGGGCTCCAGGTCTTCGTCAAGGACTCGAAGCGGATCACCGGCGAGAACTGGATGCAGAAGATGCTGTCGGCGATGCAGCGGCCCGGCGTCAGCCATCGGAAGCTGTCGAAGATGAACTTCCTCGGGATGGGCCCCTGGATGATGGGCCGCCTTGCCAGGCAGTACGGCGTGGCCAGCCCCAAGGAGCTCCTCGAGGTCGCGCAGGAGATGGGCGTCGAGTTCATCCCGTGTCAGATGACCATGGACATGTTCGGGCTCAAGCCCGAAGACATGATCGAGGGCATGGCCGAGCCCGTCGGCGCCGCCACCGTCATCGGCCTGATGACCGAGAACTCCGTCCCGTTGTTCATCTAGGAAGGGACACATCGTCATGACCGACACCGCCATCGCCATCACGCGCACCGTCGACGCACGCGGCAGCTTCTGCCCCGGGCCGTTGATGGAACTGATCCGGGCCATCCGTGAGGGACAGGTCGGCGACGTGATCGCCGTCTACTCCTCGGACAAGGGCTCGAAGATCGACATCCCGAAGTGGGTCGAGAAAGCCGGGCACGGCCTCATCGCCCTCGAGGCCCGCGACGGCTACGACGAGATCGTCGTCGAGAAGCGGCGCTAGGGGGCCCGACATGCAGCGCATCCTCATCCTGGGCGGTGGCGTCGGGGGGACCCTGACCGCGAACCTGCTGGTGAAGCGCCTTCGCCAGCGGATCGACCGCGGCGAGGTAGAGGTCATGGTGGTCGACTCGACCGGCCAGCACGTCTACCAACCCGGCTTCATGTACATCGCGATGGGTGGCGAGCGGGCGGCGAACCTCCAGCGCCCCGAGCGCTCACTGCTCGACAAGCGCGTGACGCTCGTCATCGGCGAGGTGGCGCGAGTCGACGAGGACCGCCAGGTCGTGGCGCTCACCGATGGCCTCGAGCTCGGATATGACCAGCTCGTGCTGGCGACGGGCTCCCGTATCGTGCCCGAGGCGATCGAGCACTTCGACACCGAGGCCCAACACTTCTATAGCGCTGAAGCCGCGGCGCGACTCCGGACCGCGCTCGACCGGTTCGACGGCGGCCGGATCGTCATCGGCATCGCCGGCATGCCTTACAAGTGCCCGCCGGCGCCGCTCGAGGTCGCGTTCCTCATCGAGGCCGAGATGCGCCAGCGCGGCCTGCGGGACCGGACGACCATCGACTTCTGCTCGCCGATCGGACGGGCGTTCACCATCGAGACCGTCTCGGAGATGGCGACGCCGATCCTGGAACGCAAGGGCATCGAGCTGCACACGTTCTTCAACGTCGAGGCGATCGATCCGGAGCGCAAGGTCGTGCTCAGCCTCGAAGGCGAAGAGCTCCCCTACGACCTGCTCATCCTCGTGCCCCCGCACAAGGGCCAGCAGTTCCTGATGGACTCCGGCCTGGCGCCGGCCCCGGGCGGCTGGCTGCCGACCGATCGGGCGACGCTCCAGGTGGGCGGCAGGCCGAACGTCTATGCCCTCGGCGACGCCACGGACCTGCCGCTTTCGAAGGCCGGCTCGACGGCCCACTTCGAGGCGCCGGTCGTGACCGAGCGACTCGTCGCGGCGATCGAAGGCCGCGCGGTCGATCACCCGCGTGGCGACTATCTCGGCAAGGTCATGTGCTTCTTCGAGATCGGCGACGGCAAGGGCACGTTGCTCCAGTTCGACTACGAGCATCCACCCAAGCCACCGAAGCCGAACCAGCTCTGGCACCTGGGCAAGATCGTCTTCAACAAGACGTACTGGCACACGGTGCCGAAGGGCCGCGTCTGAACGGCCCTGACTACGGCAGCGGCTCTCCCTTCCCCGCTGCCTATCAGCTGCGCCTGGGCGCCCTCGTGCCCGGGCGCAGCTCCTCACGACCGGCTCCTCGGCGACTCCGTAGAACTGCGGGCCATCGCGACCGGCGGGACGTGACCGACGGCCCTGTCCAGCGGCCGCCGGTCGCGCGACCGTTAGATACGGGCGACGAACCTTGAGGGCGGCCCGCAGCAGGAGTCGAGCCATGACCACGGAAGCCGGCGGAACCCAGCCCGTCTGGGCATACGCGGAACATGAGCACCGGGACCTCGTCCGCGGGATCAACCGGATGCACGACATCGCGTGCGGCATCGGTCGCCGGCCGACGCCCGAGGTGTCCGTGCAACTGCTCGGCCTGCTGGGCTGGGTGGACGACACCCTCGAACCGCACATCGCGTGGGAGGAGGCGTGGCTCTACCCGGAGATCGACGCGCGGATCGGTAGCCCGTGGGCGACTCGGGCGGCCCGCTTCGACCATCAGCAGATCCGCGAGATGGCCGCGAAGCTGCGTGCCGACCAGCACTCCCTCGGCCGTCACGAACCGGCCGATCAGCACGCCGAGCTGCGCTGTCACGTCTTCGGGCTTGAGGCCCTGGTCCGGGCGCACATCCAGCGCGAGGAACGTTTCCTCATCCCGTTGCTCGACGAGCAACGACCACCGATCCAGTCGATGACGGGGTAGTCTCGGAGCGCCATGAGCGTCCAGCGCCCCACACCGGTCCGCTTCGATCCTGTCTCGGCCGCGCCCCTGCTGAGCGAACTTGGGTTCGTCGCCAGCCCGGACCTGCCCGATCGTCCGGGTCCCGCATACCTGCTGGTCGCCCTGCGGGCGTCGCCGACCCTGCGCCACTACGACCCGGAGGGGGTCGAATACTGGGTCAGCGACGGGGGCCGCGGCTCGCGCCGGACCGTGACCCGTTCGACGCGCCTGCCGCTCGAGAGCGAGTTCTCATGGGGCCTGATCCGGATCACCGATCGTCTGCATGTCACCAACGAGTACCTGACGTTCGGCGGACACCTGTCCGTCGATTCGGTCGATGACGTCGTCGTGGCCGTCTTCACCTCGCCAGCGCCGATGTTGCGGCGCGGCGGTCATTCACAGGACTGGGACGAAGGCGCCGAGACGCTCGGCGCCTTCTTCAGCCGCGTCCTGCTCGCCGTCGACGTGGCCCCGGGGTTCGAGGGTCGGGTGGCCGCGGCCGATCCCGTCTCGCGCTACGCCGCGTTCGTCGCGGATGCCATGGCCCGCTATCGGGCCAGCCCGATGCTCCGGATCGAGCAACCACGCCTCTGGACCATGCTCCAGGCGGAGGAACACGGGCTTCGCGAGAATCACCCGGCGGAATGGGCGGCCGGCGAGGGACTCCGGAACGAGACGGCCAGGTGACCCGCCGCTAGACCGCGGTCAGGCGCCGCGATCGGCGGGGCGTGGTGGCTTCTCCACGACCCGTCGAGGTCCCGGCTGCGCCTGACCGGATGGGCGTCGCGGAGCCGGCTCGCTCCAGCGGTAGGCTCCGACGGTCTGCGCCCGCGGCTCGTCACCGGCCAGGACGCGAAGCCGTGCCACGAGCTGGCGGTCGGTCAGCCGCGTCGAGGCCTTACAGGTCACCTCGCGCGCGCCCGGGTGGCGCTCGTCCATCGCGCGGACATGGCGCTCCAGGCGTTCGCGGACCGTGCCAGGGCCGAGGATCAGCAGGTCCTCGCCCGGGGCCAGGGTCCGTGCGACCCGGTCGACGAACCGTTCGAGGTGCTCCAGGCGGCGTGGCTCGCCGGCCGTCTGGGCCCGCCCTCCGCCGTGGCGCGCACCCGGACCGTGGGTGATGTGGCCGGTCGCACGATGGTGAGCCGGCACGTCGGAGTCCAGGCGTTCGACGCTGGCACGATCGTCGTGCCAGCGGACGATGACCGCCTCGCGAGCGTCGATCCAGACGAGCGTTCGGGCTGCTGCTTCCATGTCGAAGGCCCTCCTGCCCGGACCTCGGGCGTACCGCCAGCGTCGCCTCGTCCAACCGCCGGCACAGCGGCCATCGGATGCGGTGGCACGTGACAAACGGCACGAACGACGCAGATCGCCGGCGGCCCGGGCATGCCCTGGGCGGCTCACGACGATGGGTCCGATGGCTCTCGACCCGGGCCACTCGCGACCCGCAGATTGGGCATCTCGGCCCACGCTCCAAGCAGGGAGTCCGACATGACGTACGACATCACGACGCGCGAGCTCGCGCAGCAACCGGTCCTCTCCATCCGCGAGCGACGGGTCCAGCGGGCGATCCCCGAATTCCTCGGCGGGGCCTTCGACGAGCTCTTCGGGACGCTCGGGCGTCTCGGGGCGGCGCCGGTCGGTCCGCCCCTGGTCATCTATCACGCGTTCGGCCCCGACGGCATCGACGCGGAAGTCTGCGTACCGGTCGATCGAGGCGTGAAGGCAACGGGCCGGATGCGCTATCGCGTGCTGCCCGCCATGACCGTCGCCTGGACGCTGCACGTCGGGCCGTACGAGGACCTGACGGTGGCGTACTCGGCCATCACGGACTGGATCCAGGGCATCGGCCTCGAAGCGGCCGGCCCAGTCCAGGAGCGGTACCTCAACGGCCCAGGCGATGACGTCAGGCCCGCGGAGTACCGCACGGAGGTCGAGATCCCGGTCGCGCTGGTCGCCGCTGTCGCCCTTGGCATTTGACGGAATCGATCCGCGGCCCGATGGTGGGGCTCACGTCGCAGGCGCCGGGCTTCCATTTCGTCGGCCCGAAGCGCGCGATCGATCGGATCCAACCCAATGGCTCGAACGTCCTTCTCCCCGCCTGAGGCGAACATCGTCGTGTGCAGCGACGGCTACTTCGATGTCTATCCGTCGTCCGCTCGGTCGGATGGCGACAAGCCCGCGTATCGCGGCGTGCTGGCTGAACTTGGTACCGGGATCCGTGGCGCCGACGATCGGCTCGCGGTCCGCCCCGGATCCGTGGCGCTCGCCGACGCCGTCAGCGTCTGGTCGACGGCGAACGGCGCGGCCGCGGTCCGTGGCGAACTCGGCGGGGGACGCGACGGCAACCAGACGGAAGGCTGACCTCGCGAGGCTGACGACCCATCGACCGAGTCTTCGCGCCGACGGTTCGTCGACGCTCGAGTCGTCGTTCAGCAATGCGGGTGGATCGCTCCGGTTCGCCGGGCTCGTGGCGCAACCCCGCGACGGGTTCGACGGACCGCCGGTCGACCTTGCCGGGACGCTCGAGTGGACCTGCGGCGCCGTGCCGGTCTGACCGAGGTCACGGGGGGTTCGGGTCCACATGGCCCTTGCATGCCGTGTCCCTCGTGGCGGACCATGGCACGTACTCTGGAGGACCATGGGCATGGCTACGCGGAAGCAATCGGTCGCGGACGTGATGACGAGCAACCCGATCGTCGTCTCGGTGAACGCCTCCCTCGAGGAAGCCGATCAGCTGCTCCGCTCGACCTTCATCATGGGCCTCCCGGTCGTCGATGACCGCGGCACGCTGGTGGGCGTCATCAGCCACACCGACCTGACGGCGTACCGCTTCGTCGAGCGGTCGCGTCAGATCCGTTCGAAGGCCATCGCCACGGACCCGCCGCCGCCGAGGCAGAGGGTCGCGAGGCCGTAGCGTCCCTCGCGCCGCTGGAGCTCGTACAGCAGCGTCGCGACGATCCGGGCCCCGGACGCACCGATCGGGTGGCCGAGGGCGATGGCGCCACCGTTGACGTTCACCTTGTCCCAGTCGAAGCCGAGCTCGGTCCCATCGGCCAGCGTCTGGGCGGCGAACGCCTCGTTGATCTCGATGAGGTCGAATGCCTCGATCGGCATCTCGATCCGGTCGAGCAGTCGGCGGACGCCCTGGACGGGGGCCAGGAACAGCCACTTGGGTTCGACCTCGGCCTGGGCGTAGCCGACGATCCTGGCCAGCGGCTTCAGGCCGTATCGCTCGACCGTCCGCTCGCTCGCGACGACGGTCGCCGCGGCGCCGTCCGTGATGCCGGGTGCGTTGCCGGCGGTGACGGTGCCCTCCGTTGCGCCGCCACGGTCCTCGCCGGCGGGTAGGTCGAAGACCGGCTTGAGGCGAGCCAGGGCCTCGATGGTCGAATCCCGCCGGGGCCCTTCGTCCACGGCCACGACGGTCTCGCGCCCCTTCGCATCGCGCAAGGTGACCGGCGCGATCTCGGGCTCGAAACGACCTTCGTCGATCGCCTCGATCGCGCGCACGTGGCTGCGCAGGGCGAATTCGTCCTGCGCCTGACGGCTGATCGTGTTGGAGATCGCGACGCGTTCGGCATGCGTGCCCATGTGGCACCCCTCGACGGCGCACCACAGGCCATCCTGGACGGTGGCGTCGACGAGCGTCCCGTTGCCCAGGCGGTAGCCGAAGCGGGCCTTGGGCAGGAGGTACGGCGCGCCGTTCATGCTCTCCATCCCGCCCGCGACGACGACGTCGGCGTCACCGGCCCGGATCTCCGCCGCCCCGAGCATGATCGCCTTGAGCGCGGAGCCGCAGACCCGGTTGATGGTCGTGGCACTCGTCGTGACCGGGAGGCCGCCCCGAAGGGCCGCCTGGCGGGCAGGAGCCTGTCCGACGCCGGCCTGGAGCACCTGGCCCATGAGGACCTCGTCGATGGTCGCCTCGGTCGGGAGCCCGCTCCGCTCGACCGCCGCCCGGATGGCGACACCACCGAGCTCGACCGCGGGCACGTCCGCGAGCGCGCCGCCGAACTTGCCGATCGGCGTCCTGGCGGCGCTGACGAGATAGACGCCGCCGTTGCGGCCGGTCTGCGTCGTGTCTTCCACAGTGGTTCTCCTCGCTCGTTGCGTGTCCCTGGTCGTCCGGCCCCCAGCGGAGTCCCCGACCTAGGTGTATAGGCCGCCGTTGATCTCGATCGCCTGGCCGGTGAGGTAGTCGCCGTGCGCGACAAGGAACACGACCATCTGCGCGATCTCCTCCGGGCGCCCGAAGCGACCCATCGGGATCTTCGCCAGGATCGTGGCCCGAACCTCCTCCGGCATCGCCGCGATCATCTCCGTCTCGATGAAGCCGGGCGCGATCGCATTGACCGTGATGCCCTTGCGGGCCACCTCGAGTGCCGCGGACTTGGTGAAGCCGACGATCCCCGCCTTGGCCGCCGCATAGTTGGCCTGGCCGAAGTTGCCGTGCAGGCCGATCACCGAGCTGATGTTGATGATCCGGCCGTAGCTGGCGGCGACCATGTGCGGAAGCACGCGGGACGTCAGCTGGAAGACACTCGTGAGGTTGGTCTGCAGGACGGCGTCCCACTCCTGGGCCGTCATCTTCGCGAGCGAGCGGTCGCGGGTGATCCCCGCGTTGTTCACGAGCACGTCGATCTTCCCGAAGCGCTCGACGACGGCGGCGACCGCCGGCTCGATGGCCTCCGGGTCACCGACATCGAAACCCAACGCGAACGAATCGCCACCGAAGGGCGCGATCTCGGTGACGACGGCTTCCGCCGCGTCCTTGTTGTTGGCATAGCCGACGGCCACGGACGCTCCGAGCCGCCCGAGCTCGAGCGCGATCGCCCGGCCGATGCCACGCGATCCGCCTGTGACGAGGCACGCCTTGCCTGACAGCTCAGCCATCGCAGTACCCTCCTGGACTCGGCCAAGGCACGACGAAGTGGCCGGCGGATCGCCGGCCACTTCGGTGCTCATCAGCCGTCGATCAGCGCTTCGTGGGTTCGGTCGCCTTCGTGGCCATCTTCACCGTGGTCTGCCAGCTCTCAAGGGTCGCCTTCTGCGTCCGCTTGACGAGCTCGCTGAACTGCGCGACGGCCTCTCGATTGCTCTTCACGCCGAGGTCGAACATCCCCAGTCCGGCATCGATGGCCGCGTTCTGCGCTTCGAACGCCGTCTTGAGGATCGACTCGCTCTGGACGGACCAGGTGCCGAGCAGATCGCGGCTGATGACACTGGTGTCGTCCGCGAAGGTCCGCGCGGCCTCGATCGATGCCTTCGCGGTCTCGGTCCCGTTGCGGGCTGCCTGTGCGGCGATGCGGGTCGCTTCGGCGACGGCCGCGGCTGCGGACTCAGGCATCTCGTTGGTGGTTGTGGTGGTGGACATCTCGGTCCTCCTTCGACTATTATCCATTCGCCTGTATTGGCTCACCGGCTCTAGGTGCATTGTGCACTTAGTGTGCTAAGATTGTCAAGTACCGCCGCCAGATCGGATCGAGGACGTCGAGCACGAACCATGCCAGATCGCCAGACCGCGTCCGAACGCCGCTCCGCACCTGATCCGTCGTTGGACGGGCGGCGGGCCCGAGGTCGCCGCACGGATCCGCGTGATCCAGATCGGCGCGCCGCCAGCGATGGCCGCGACACGCGACCCGAGGGTGCGGACGAGCCGGCGGAAGAGCCTGAGGCGCTCTTCGGCTGGCCGCCACGCGACTTCCTCGCCCCGTTCGTCCTGCTGGCGGTGTCGATGCAGCGATCGCACGGGTATGTGATCGAGGACTACCTGCGCGCGCTCGGCCTGTTCGGGATCACCATGAGCACGCTGTACCGGACCCTTCGCCAGATGGAGAAGGACGGCTTCCTCGAATCGACCTGGGAGCCGGGGCCGACCGGTCCCGCCCGCAGGGTGTACACGATCACCGATGCGGGCCACGTCTGGCTGGACTCTTCGGCAGCGATGCTCAACGCCTATCGCGAGACCATCGATCGGTTCTTCGGTCTGTATGGCGCCGGCCCGCGTGCGAACCGCGACCGCCGCGCTGACTCGAAGGCCGAGAAGGAGACGCCGCTATGACCAAGACCAAGGAAACGGGCCAGGCCGTCGATCCGTTCGAGACGTGGCGCCAGCTGTACGACGCCAACGAGCGCGCATGGACCACGGCCATCGGCGAGGCCATGGACAGCCCGGAATTCGCCGATTCCAGCGGGAAGATGCTCGAGACGATGCTCGCCGCCCAGAAGGCGGTCCGCGAGAACATGCGCACCTACCTCGAGACGATGAACGTGCCGACGCGGGAGGACATCGCCCGCCTCGGCGAGCTCATCGTGGGGTTGGAGGAGAAGGTCGACCAGGTGGTCGACCGGCTCGATGATCTCGAGGCTGCCGTTCGCGCCGTGCCCGCCGGCGCCACGGGCCCAGCCGGGCCGGCTGGGCAGACCGGGCGCGTGGGACCCGCCGGGACGCGTGGGCCAGTGGGGAAGGCCGGCCCGCAGGGGCGGCCAGGCCCCAGGGCCGGCCAGGTCCCCAGGGCAAACGAGGGCTCCAGGGTCCGGCCGCTCGGGTCAAGCCCGCCGGGACGCCCCGTGTACCGGGTCGCGCCGTGGCCGCCCGAGCCCCGAAGCCCATCGCGGGCCCGAAGCCTGAAGGCGGCGCTCGATGACCACGATGCCACCCCCGATCCCGCCGGACGCCGCGAGTGTCTGGTTCTCGAACGATCGAGCCCTGGAGATGGCGCGAGCCGTCCTCGGCTCGATCGACGCGCAGGTCGGTCTCACCCCGAAGGAGCTGGTCTGGCGCAAGAACAAGGCGCGCCTCTACCGCTATGTCCGGTCCGAGCCCGCGACCCACCGGACGCCGATCTTCCTCGTCCTCCCGCTGATCAACCGCTCGTACATCCTCGACCTGCGCCCCGGCGCCAGCTTCGTCGGGTTCCTCCTGAACGAGGGCTTTGACGTCTTCCTCATCGACTGGGGCACGCCGGCTGACGAGGACCAGGGGCTCGACGTGACCGCGCTGGTGACCCGCTATCTGCCACGGGCCGCGAAGGCCATCCAGCGGACCACCGGCGCGGACCAGATGACCGTCCTGGGCTACTGCATCGGCGGGACCCTCGCCGCCTGTTTCGCGGCCCTCCATCCCGAGGTCACCCGCAATCTCGTGCTGCTGACGGCTCCGATCGACTTCTCGGATGCCGGTCAGTTCGGTCGCATGACGGCGCGCGGCAGCTTCCCGGTCGAGCAGCTGACCGACACCTACCCGACCGTGCCGTCCCAGTTCCCAGACATCGGCACGAAGATGCTCAACCCGGTGGCCAACTACGTGGGTACCTACCGGCAGCTCTGGAACAAGCTCGCCGACCCCGAGTTCGACGTCCGCGGCTGGCAGGCGATGTACCGCTGGGTGAATGACAGCGTCCCGTTCGCTGGGGCCGCGTTCCGCCAATGGATCGTCGAGTTCTACCAGGAGAATCGCCTGGCTCGGAACATGCTCGACATGGACGGCCGGCGCGTCCGCCTGGCCGACATCCGCTGCCCGGTCCTCAACATCGCCGCGAGCCGGGATCAGATCGCCCCGCGCACGACCACGAGCGTCGTCACGAGCCGTGTCAGCAGCGACGACGCTTCGGAGATCCTCGTCGAGGGCGGGCACGTCGGGATCGTCGTCGGTCGCCGGGCCAGCCAGGATCTCTGGCCGCACGTCGGTGCCTGGCTCGCCGCGCACGACTGATCCGACCCGCCCGGCGGAGCTTGAAGCGGGTCTAGGTCTCGCGGACCGGGTCGCCCGGCCGCCGCGAAGTCGGAGTCAGTTCTCGCGTCGCGACCCATGATCGAAGCGTGCGCATGTAGTTGGCGCGCTCGAACGCGGACGGGTTCTCGGCCGTGGCCTGGCTGGCGCTGCCCCGCAGCTGCGCTACCAATTCGTACTCGTGCTCCGTCATCCACGCCCGAACCTCGGCTTCGACCGTGCCGATGTGCTCGGGGCCGTGGCGCAACAGCGCCGAGGTCATCATCACCACGTCGGCCCCGACCATGAGGCCCTTGATCGCATCGGTCCCAGAGTGGACACCGGAGCTCGCCGCGAGCGACACGTCCGGCCCGAGCTGGGGTCGCAGGATGGCGATCCACCGCACCGGCAGCCGCAGCTCCCAGGAGTGGCTCAGCTCGATGCGCGGGACGACCTCGAGCTCCTCGAGGTCGAAGTCCGGCTGGTAGAACCGGTTGAACAGCACCAGCCCCTCGGCACCGGCGGCCTTGGCGCTCGCGGCGAAGTTGGCCAGGGCGGAGTAGTACGGGCTCAGCTTGATCGCGAGCGGGATCGTGACCGCCGCCCGGACGGCCGTGATCAGTTCCAAGTCGGCCGCTTCGATCTCGGCCGCCGACCTTCGCGCGTCTGCCGCGACCCGGTACACGTTGAGTTCGAGCGCGTCGGCCCCGGCATCCTGGATGAGCCGGGCATAGCGCACCCAGCCGCCGGCGCTGTATGCGTTGAGGCTGGCGATGATCGGCACACCCACGCCGGCCTTGACCCGCTCGAGCCCCGCAAGATACCGATCGGCGGCGCCGATGATCCGATCGATCGCCGGGAAGTAGTCGAGCGCCTCGGCAAAGGCCTCGGTGCCCTGTTCGAGCGAGTGGTCAAGTTCGATCTCCTCCGCCAGGATCTCCTCCTCGAACAGCGATGGCAGCACGATGGCGCCCGCTCCCGCGCGCTCGAGGCGTCGGGCCATCGCCGGCTCTCCGTTCTGTGGAGCGGCTGAAGCCACGATCGGGGAGCGAAGCTCGAGACCGAGGTAGCTCGTCCGCAGTTCGATGGTCATTGACCGTTCTCCTCGCCCTCGTACCGGTAGCCCGCGTCGCTCTCGACCTCGGGCACGATCGCCGGATCCGGCTGATGGACGTGGGGAACGGTGCGTTCGATGCCGGCCAGCTGTTCGTAGTACCGCCACCGTTCGTCGGCGTCCGCCTGCGCCAGCTCAGCCAGCTCGGCGGCCCGTTCGGGATGCGTCCGCTTGAGGACCGAGAACCGCGTCTCGGTCGCCACGAAGTCGGCGATCGGGATCGATGGGGTGGAGGAGTCGAGCTTGAATGGCTTGCCACCTTCGATGTCGGAGGGGTGGAAGCGGTACAGCGGCCAGTAGCCGCTCTTGACGGCGTCCTTCTGATGGGTCATCGACTTCGACATGTCGATCCCGTGCGCGATGCAGGTGCTGTAGGCGACCACGAGCGACGGGCCCGGCCAGGCGTCGGCCTCGAGCAGCGCCTTGGTCGTCTGCTGGTCGTTCGCGCCCATCGAGACCTGTGCGACGTACACGTTGCCGTATGAACGCGCGATGGCGCCAAGGTCCTTCTTCGCGGTGCCCTTGCCGGCCGCCGCGAACTTCGCCACGGCACCGCGCGGCGTCGCCTTCGAGGACTGGCCGCCGGTGTTCGAATAGACCTCGGTGTCGAGGACGAGGATGTTGACGTTGCGACCGGATGAGAGGACCTGGTCGACGCCCCCGAAGCCGATGTCGTAGGCCCAGCCGTCGCCGCCGATGATCCAGATGCCCTTGCGGACGAGATCGCCGGCGAGCGCGAAGAGGTGTCGGGCATCGGACGCCGCCGGGCCCTCTACATGCGCGAGCGCCTCGCGCAGGCGATCGACTCGCTCGCGTTGGCGCCCGATGTCGACCTCGGTGTCCTGGACGGCTCCGAGAAGTTCGCTGACCAGGTCGGCGCCGAGCTGCGGAGCGAGGCGCTCGACCAGGCGTCGCGCGTGATCGGTCTGGGCGTCGAGCGCGAGCCGCATGCCGAGTCCGAACTCCGCGTTGTCCTCGAAGAGGGAGTTGGCCCATGCGGGGCCGCGCCCGACCGCATTGACCGTCCATGGGGTGGTCGGCAGGTTGGCGCCATAGATCGACGAGCAGCCCGTCGCATTGGCCACGATCATCCGGTCGCCGAAGAGCTGGCTGACGAGGCGGATGTAGGGCGTCTCGCCGCAACCGCCGCACGCACCCGAGAACTCGAAGAGCGGTTCGAGGACCTGGCTTCCCTTGACCGTGTCGTGCGCGATGAGGCTGCGATCGAGCGGCGGGATGGACTGGAAGAAGTCCCAACTGACCCGCTCGACATCGCGGTGATCCGCGACCGGCTCCATGTTGATCGCCTTGTGGCTCGTGTCGGTCTTGCTCTTCGCCGGGCACACGTCCACACAGACGCCACAGCCCGTGCAGTCATCGGGCGCGACCTGGATCGTGAGGCGGTGGTCAGGCAGGTCCCGGGAGCGGAACTCCTTGTGCAGGAAGTCGGCGGGGGCCGCCTCGAGCTCCGACGTCGGGAACACCTTCATCCGGATCGTCGCGTGCGGGCAGACCATCGCGCACTTGCCGCAGTCGATGCAGATCGAGGGATCCCAGATCGGGATCATCTGGGCGATCGCCCGCTTCTCGTATTTCGTGGTCCCGGTCGGGAAGGAGCCATCGACCGGGAGAGCGCTCACCGGCAACTGGTCGCCGTCGCCGGCGATGAGTCGTGCCGTGATGCGCGTGACGAAGTCGGGCGCGTCCGCGAGCACGGGTGGGGTCGTCGCTCGATCGTTGGTCACGCCGCCCACAGGGACGTGTGCCAGGTTTTCGAGCGACCGATCGATCGCAGCGAAGTTGCGTTGGACCACGGCGTCGCCACGCTTCGCGTACGTCTCCTCGACGAAGCCCTTGATCTTGATGATCGCCTCGTCCGGCGGCAGGATGCCCGCGAGCTGGAAGAAGCACGGCTGCATGACGGTATTGATCCGGCTGCCCATGCCGGCCTCGTCCGCGACGGCGAGCGCGTCGATGACCCAGAACTCGATCTCCTTGTCGAGGAGGATCTGCTGGACGCCACCAGGCAGGTGATCCCAGACCTCGCTCGGTCCGTACGGGGCGTTGAGCAGGAACGTCGCCCCGTGCTTCGCGTGCTCGAGGATCTTCGTCTTGCCGAGCAGGCCGAATTGGTGGCACGCCACGAAGTCGGCGTCCTCGACGAGATACGTCGAGCGGATGGGCTCGGGCCCGAAGCGCAGGTGCGACACGGTGACCGAGCCCGACTTCTTGGAGTCGTAGACGAAATAGCCCTGGGCGAACAGGTCGGTGCTCTCACCGATGATCTTGATCGAGGCCTTGTTCGCGCCGACCGTCCCATCCGAGCCGAGGCCGAAGAACATGGCCTGCACCTCACCGGCCGGACGCGGTCGCCGGAACCCGGTGTCGATCGGCAGGCTGAGGTGCGTCACGTCGTCGTAGATGCCCACTGTGAAATGCCGCTTCGGCCGCGTCGCGCTGAGCTCCTCGAAGATCGGCTTGATCATCGATGGGGTCATCTCCTTCGAGGACAGGCCGTATCTCCCTCCGATGACCCTGGGGATCGTCGCGAACCGCGGATCGTCGCGATCCATCGCCTCGGCAAGGGCTGCGACGACCTCGAGGTAGAGCGGCTCGCCGATGGCACCGGGTTCCTTCGTCCGGTCGAGCACCGCGATCGCCCGGACCGTGGACGGCAGGGCGGCGAGGATCTGGTCGGCGGGGAACGGCTGGAAGAGGCGGATCCGGAGCAGCCCGACGCGTTCGCCCGCTTCGACGAGCGTGTCGACGGTCTCCTCGACCGCGCCGCTAGCGGAGCCCATCACGATGACTACCCGCTCCGCGTCCGGCGCGCCGTGGTACTCCACCAGCCCGTACTGGCGGCCGGTCCGCGTCGCCAGCTCGTCCATGACTTCCTGAACGATGCCTGGCACCGCCAGGTGGTACGGATTGGACGCCTCGCGCGCCTGGAAGAACACATCCGGGTTCTGCGCGGTGCCCCGCACGAGTGGGGCGTCGGGCGTCAGGCCCCGATCGCGGAACGCGAGCACGTCGTCGTCGCGGACCAGCGCCCGGAAGTCATCGTCGTCCAGGACGGCGACCTTGTTGATCTCGTGCGAGGTTCGGAAGCCGTCGAAGAAGTGGAGGAAGGGGATGCGCGACCGAAGCGTGGCGGCATGTGCCACCAGGGCGAAGTCGTGTGCCTCCTGGACCGAGCCGGCCGCGAGCATCGCCCAACCGGTCGTGCGCGCATGCATCACGTCGCTGTGGTCACCGAAGATCGAGAGCGCATGCGTCGCCACGGTCCGGGCGGCGACATGGATGACGGTCGGGGTGAGCTCCCCCGCGATCTTGAACATGTTGGGGATCATCAGGAGCAGGCCCTGGGACGCGGTGAACGTCGTCCCGAGTGCGCCCTTCTGTAGCGCGCCATGCAGCGCGCCCGCCGCACCCGCTTCTGACTGCATCTCGACGACATCGGGCACTTTGCCCCAAAGGTTCGGCCGGCCGGCCGCCGACCAGTCGTCGCAGTGTTCGGCCATGGGGGACGCCGGGGTGATCGGGTAGATCGAGATCACTTCGCTCAGGGCGTAGGCGACGCGCGCGGCCGCCTCGTTCCCGTCGAGGCACTCGTATGGCTGGTCCACGTGCCGGGCCTCCCTTCGGGAATCCAGTCAGTGGCGCGTTCGTGGCGGGACCGCCCGGTGTCACGCTGGGAACCTGGAGACCGATTATCCGCCAGGCGATGTTGTCACGCGCTGCGCTGTCGATGTGCCCAGGCACCGAATGGTCGCGGCCGGATCAGCCCCGGCGATCCGCTTGGCCGGGTCGACGCGCTCCGGCGTCAGGCCGGCTGGGGGACCGGCTTCCGGATCAGTTCCGCGAGCTCCTCCCCGTCCGGCTGGGTCAGCTCCGCGACGCGTGCCCGGTCGACGTCCGCCACGATGATGTGCCCGATCTCCGTCCGCACGACCGTGAAGATGCCGAGGTCCCGCATGCGCTGCGTCTGCGACTGATTGTCCTCGCTCGGGGTGAGGTAGTGCAGCGAGCCGGCGTGGTAGCGATGGATCAGGAAGAGCTGGACGAGCGTCATCAGCCGCCGCCGGCGGATCGAGGGCGCGGTGTTCTGGTCGCGGATCGAGAGGATGCTGGTGCCCCGCCGGTCCACGATGCTCGCGAAGATCACGTTGGCGAGCGGGTCCCCCCCGTCGTCGAACACGCGTAGCTCCAGGAGGTCGGAACCCGCGGTGTGGGGCCGCAGCTCCACGCGGATCCGCTCCGGCCGACCCCAATGGTTCGCCCATGTCGCCAGCCACGCCTCGAGCAGCGTGGTCGGCACCTCCGTCTGCGCCAGGTGCTGGTGCTGCGTCGAGCCCTTGCCCATCGCCTTCGTCGCGGCGGTCCTCCCGGACGCGGCCATCAACGCGGCATCCAGCCGGTCGCCGCCGACGAGTGACTGCGGCGTTCGATAGGGAGATTCCAGCAGACGGAACTTCCGCTGGAGGCGAGCAAGGGCGAGCATCCCATCGTCCCGGAGCGCCGTCGCGAACTCCTCCGCGGCGAGGCCGTCGATCTGGTGACCGCCGTACGTGATGAAGTTGAACACGAAGCCCAACGCCCCGAGCTCCTCGGGAAACCTGCGCATCTCGTCGTCGGTCAGCCCGGTCGTGTCCCAGTTGAACGAGGGCGACAGGTTGTAGGCCAGCATCTTGTCGGGATACTCGGCATGGATCGCCCGGGCGAATCGCCGGGCGTCCTCGAGGTTCGCGGATTTCGTCTCCATCCAGAGCAGGTCGGCGAATGGCGCGGCAGCCAGCGACTTGGCGATCGCGTAGTCGATCCCGCCCTGGACCTGGTAGTAGCCATCCGGCGTCTTGGGCGACTCCGGGTCCCAGAGGACCCGGACCCCGAGGGAGTCCGCCCGTTCGCGGACCTGGGAGAACGACGCGCGGCTCGCAAAGGCGCGCCACTCCTCGAGCGACAGGTCGAACCGCTCGCCCTCGCCCATCCGAAGTTCGAGGACCTCGGCGACGGCCTCGCCGTAGGTCATCAGGCCCGCCGCCTCCTGCCACGTCTCGGCGTACCGGGCGTCGATCTCGTCGAGCAGGTCCTCGATGCCGGAGCCGGCCTCGCGGGCGGCCGCGGCACGTTCCTCGATGAGCGGCATCAGCCCGACGCGGGTCAGCCAGGCGGTGGCCTGCCGCAGCTCGTCATCGGGTACCGCGAACAGGAGGTGCCCCCGGACCTCGTCCAGTCCGAGGTCGTGCAGGGTCTTGAGGATCGCCAGGAATCCGATCCGATAGGTCGGCAGGTCGACGTTGGTCGCCCCGAGGATGAAGGGCTGGTCCCGCTCGTCGGTGCGATCGTCGAGGAACGTCGCGGATTCGGCGTCGGTGCGCGCGACGATGATCCCGGGCACCCGCATGATGTCGAGCTGCAGGCGTGCAGCGTTCAGTCGCTTGTTCTGCTCGTCCTGCGCGACGAGGACCTTGCCGCCCTGATGGCCGCATTTCTTGGCGCCCGGCTTCTGGTCCTCGATGTGATACCCGGGCACGCCGGCCTCGACGAAGCGACGGACCAGGTTTCGCACGTGGGCGTCCCCGCCGTGTCCCGTGTCCGCGTCGGCGACGATGAACGGCCGGTAGTCCACCTCCGGCGTCGACCGGCGCTGCTCCTCGTCCATCCGTGCGCGGGCGAAGGACTGGTTCTTGTCGGCGGTCAAGAGCGCGCGCACGAGCCCCGCCGCCTCGTCGGGGACCTGGCCGAGGGGATAGCTCGCGAGGTCCGGACCCGGGTCCTCCGCCGCCGACCCCTTCGCCGAGGTGGCCCACCCGCCCAGGTAGATCGCCTCGATCCCCATCCGCTTCATCACCACGGCCTGTCCGGGCGAGTAGGGGCCGAAGGTGGTGATCTGCCGGCCCTGGGCGAACAGCTCGCGAAGCCGCGCATGGAAGGCCTCCGCCGCGGTTCGCGCGACGCTGTAGTCGGGCTGGATCGTGCCCTGCTGGGCGGCGACGTCCCGCGCGGTATGGAGGCGGACGATCCCCTCGAAGCGGGGCTGGGCGAACCAGTCCCGCGCGTCCGCCACCTGCGTCTCGAACGAGTCCGTGGTCGATGTGGACAGCGCGCTCATCCGCGGCGCATCACTCGTTCGCGTGGTCGCGGAGGCAGGCGTCGGGGCATTCACATGCCTCGAGGAAGCTGTACGGGCGCGACCCCGCCTCGCTACGGGGACTCGCCTCGCCACGAGGGATGCCGGCGACCCCGCGGGACGACGGATCCACGCTGCCGATGCTCCTCGGGCTCGGTTGTGCCGACTCGACGCTGATCTCCATGGACGCTCTCCTCGACGGACGGGCGTCGAACGTACGGCCTCGCCGTCGATCTGTCCAATCAAATCTCCTGCCCTGTATGATCGGTTTCGTTGATGACCTGTTCGGAGGCGATGTCGTGCTGCTTGCGCAGATCGAGGGGTTCATCGAGATCGCCCGGCAGGGGAACATGCGACGCGCGGCCGACAGCCTGTCGATCAGCCAGCCAGCACTGACGGCGCGACTCCAGGCGCTCGAGCACACGCTCGACACGCCCCTCTTCCGACGGTCGCACTCCGGGATGGTCCTGACGCCCGCGGGCCGCGCTTTCCTCCCCCATGCCGAACGCGCGATGGAGGCGGTCCGGAGCGGTCACTCGATCGTGCGCGAGCTCGAGCACGGCGTCATCGGCGAGCTGGCGCTCGCGGTCGCGCCCGCCGTGAGCGCCTACGTCCTGCCGGAGATCCTGGTCCGCTTCACCGAGCGTCATCCGGATGTCCGCCTCCTCGTGCGGACCGGTCACTCGGAGGAGATCGTGGACCTGGTGACGCGCGGCCAGGTCGAGCTCGGGATCATCCGGCAGCTCCGCGACGCCCGCGTTCGAAGTCGTCCGCTCTATGAGGACGAGCTCGTCCTCGTGGCCCCGCCGGACCATCCGTTCGCCCGGGTCGGATCGGTCGACGTCTCGCAGATCAGGCACGCGCAGCTGATCCTGTTCGACCGGACCTCGAGCTACTACGACGTCACCAATGCCCTGTTCCGCGTCGCCGGCGTCGTCCCGCGCGGTGTCACCGAGGTCGACAACATCGAGGCCGCGAAGCGGATGGTCGAGCGCGGCCTCGGCGTCGCGCTCCTCCCCGGGACCGCGGTCGCCGACGCGATCGTCACCGGGGCGCTTCGCGAGATCGGACTCGTCGGCGCGACGACGGTCCGGCGTCGGATCGTGGCGATCGAACGGCTCGGCTCGCGTGCCACGTCCCCGTTCCTCGAGACCATGTGGGGGCTGCTCGACCAGATCCCGGATCTCATCCCGCGGGCCCTGCCGATCGTGGACCCGGCGCCATGAGGCGCGCGACGCCGGGGTCGCATCGAGCCGACCGTCACCCGATGGACCGGCACGGGCGGTCGCGGGGCGCTACGCTCGCGGTCGAGCCACGGTCGAGGAGAGGTCCATGACGACGCCCGAAGGTCCGACGGAGTCCACGCCGGTCGAGGCGGCGCCAGCCCCCGTTCCCGAAACGCCCGTGCCGACCCCCGACGCGGACGTGCCGGAAACGCGCGCGCCTCGGAACCGCTCCCGGAAGGTCGCTCGGGTCGCCGGGATCATCGGGATCGTCGTGTGCCTGTTGCTCGCGGTGCTGGTCCTGCTCGGGCGTGCGTGGCTGGCCGATGGCCTCGACCAGGTCTTCGCGGCCGGCGACGCGGCGTTCGAGACCGGCATCTCGGCCATCGACGAGACGGGCGCCCGCCTGTCCGGGCGGGCAGCGGAGTTGAACGACCTGGTCGGCGCGCTCGAGGCGACCGCCGCCAATTCGCCCGTGCCGGCGGCGGTGGCCGCACGCGTCGTCAGCCTCGGCGATCGCTATGACGAGCTGCGCGAGCGATACGTCGCCCTGCGCGACCGCATCCGGTCGGCGGTCCGCTACGTCCGTCTCGTGGACCGGCTCGTCCCGGCGGTCACCCTGCCGGCCGAACCGGCGGCCCCGCTCGCGGAGCTCGACGCGCGCATCACCGCCCTCGACGAACGCATCTCGAGCCTTCGAGCGCCGGGCCTGGTCGCCGGGAAGGCTCAAGATGTCGCGGCCGCCGTCTCGGGGCTGCGGTCAAGGGCGGCCGAACTGGCTGCCTCGGCCGTCAAGGTCCGAACGGCCGTCGTGGACATGCGCGCCAAGGTCGCCGACGTCGGGGGCTCCATCGACATGCTGCTCTGGCTCGCCGCCGGTGGCGTGCTCCTGGTGCTTGCCTACATCGCCATCCTCAACGGGGTCATCGTCTGGCTCTCCCGCCGCTGATCGCGCCGTCTGGCGGCTGATCCGGCTCGACCGACTCTCCGGCTCGGTCGTCGGATCCCTCAGCCCGCGACCGCCTCTCGTTCATCGCGATGCTCCCACACGGTCGCGAGGGGATCGCGGCGGCCGAGCGCGAGCCACGCGATCGCCCCGCCGCTCACGGCCACCAGACCGCCGAACCCGAACGCGGCGCGCAGGCCGGACAGGTACGCATCCAGGTACGGCCGGACATCCGCCTCGTTCACGGCCGACGCGACCTGGCTGAACGCGGGCGTCCCCACGGCGATCAGGAGATCGTGGAAGGTCGAGACGGCGCGCTGCGCCTCGTCGGCGGGAAGCGTGACGACCGACGCGGCATAGGTCGCGAGGGCGGTCTCCGAGACGATCACCGTGACGAGCACGATCCCGACCCGCGTGCCGACGGCGATCGACGACTCGTTCAGGGCGGCGGCGGTCGCCGGGAGCCCTCGCGGCACGCTCGCGAAGATGATGGCGGTCCGGACCGTGGTCGCGATGACGAATCCGGCGCCCACCAGGACACACGGGACCAGGAACGCCAGGTAACTGGACGACGGGGTCGCGATCAGCCAGAGCAGCAGGTTGGCGAGTCCGACCGCCACCACGCCGACGCCGACGAGCGACCGGGGCGAGTACCGGGTGAGCAGGAAACCGGCGATCGGGCCCGCGGCGATGAGCGCGATGAACAACGGGCCGAGGGCGACGGTGGCCAGCAGCGGCCCGTAGCCGCGGACCAAATGGAAGTACAGCGGCAATGCCATCATCGGGACCGTCTGGGAGACGGCCAGTACGATGCCGATGAAGATCGCGACCGCGACCGGGCGCCGCTCGATCCGCACCGATCCGGCCTGGACCTGGATCCGCCGGCGGTCGTGCACCCGCGCGAGCCCGAGCACCAGGAGGCCCCCGAGGACCAGGGCCCAGCGGATCGGGTTCGCCAGGCCTCCGCCGATCCACGTGACGCCCACCGTCAGGGTGATGATCCCGAACGCCCAGATGGCGGTTCCGACCACGTAGGGCCGCTCCGGGATCGTGGGTCGGGTCATCTCCGAGATCCGGTTCCGTGTGACCGCGATCGCGATGGCACAGGCGATGATCGCCGCGATGAACGCGGGCGCTCGCTGGTCTGGCACGAGCTGCAGGAGGATCGGCGCCGCCCCGCCGGCCGCTCCGTAGGCCCCGTAGGCGAGGCCGATCGCCGTGGCGCGCGCGATGCCCTGGTAACTCGTGGCCACGAGCGCGATCGACACGGGGATCACGAACGACGCGGCAGCAACGCCGATCAGGCGGGTCGCGGTGAAGACCGGTCCGCTCGGCACGAGAAGCCCCGCGACACTCGCCAGCAGCTCGACGGTGAGCCCGCCGACGATGATCGGCCTGGCCCGTGCGGAATCGCCGACCGCGCCGCCGAGGAGCAGGAGGCCCGACGCGCCCACGGCGAGGATCAGGAAGACGGCTTCGAGCTGGGGTTGTTCGCGCACCGCCGCCTGGACCGAAGGCAGCGCCGGGCCCCACACCCTCGGGTCCAGGCCCGCGGCGACGAGCGCCATGGTCCCCGCGACCAGGCTCCGGCGAGCGACGGGATCGTCGAACACCTCCGCGATGAACGCGGGAATGGGTGGGCGTCGCACCGACGGATGCTAGCAGTCGGGACAGGGCCGTCGGACTGGGTTCGCCTCGCTCAGGGCCCCGACGGCGAGCCCGGGACATCGCCCGAGGCCGCCGGACCACCCGCGGGGCGGACCGGCACGACCCCGGCCGCGGCCAATTCGGCCGCCACGCGCCGGCGCAACTCCGCTTCGACGGCGACCCGGTGCTCCGGCTGGACCCGGCCGGTCATCCGAAGCGTGGCGCCATAGGCGGACAGTCGGGTCGTGGCGGCGTAGCCGGGTGTGTCCAGCAGGCGCTTCGATAGCGCCGGATCCTGGACCGCCGCCGCGCCGACCGCGTCGAGGACGCCGATCACCTTCTCGACGTCGCCGTCGGCGATCCCCTCGATCTCGACCACCGCCATCGCGTAGGACCGGGTCCGATTGGCCGAGGCCCGGATCAGGCCGTTCGAGATGGAGTGCAACGTGCCACGCGGATCCCGGATGACCGTCCGTCGGAGGCCGACCTCCTCGACTGTCCCTTCCACCGCGCCGACGCGGATGATGTCACCCTTGAAGTACTGCCCCTCGACCAGGATCAGGACCCCCATCAGGTAGTCGAGGACGATGTCCTGGCCGGCCAGCGTGATGGCCGCGAGGAGCAGGCCGAGTCCGGCAAAGATCGGCCACAGGTCGAATATGCCGAAGATGACCGCCACCAGCGCGAAGACGACCAAGGCGCGCAGGACCTTCGAGACGAGGTCCTCGATCGTCTCGACGCGCTTGTCGATCTCGAGGCGCCTGACTGAGTCGTCGCCGAGGGTCGTGGCTTCGGCGTGGACGACCCGGACCAAGACCCGGTGGATGGTCGGGCGCGTCCACCGATAGGCGAGCCAAAGCAGGATCGCGACGACCGCGAGCTGGAGCCCGTGGGTCGTCAGCCAGGCGACGAGGGCGTTGCCCTGTTCGGTCAGGTCCGGCACGACCGGAGCGGGTCAGATCCCCAGGAGCTTGGCCTTCGCGGCGGCGAATTCCTCGTCGCTCAAAATCCCGGATGTGTGGAGGTTGGCGAGATTCTGGAGCTCGGCCATCATGGGATCCGCGGGTGCGGCCGCGGCGGGTGCGGCGGCCACGGGAGCCGCCATCGCCGCCTGCTGGGCCTGGAGCTCCGCGATCTGCTGGCTCTGATCCGCCTCCATCTGGGCCTGCGCCTGCGCGTCCGCCTGGGCCGCGGCCTGCTTGTTGGCACTCTTGGCGCCCATATGCGCTGCGCCCCCCACCACGGCCGCGGTCATGAGCAGTCCGGGGCCTCGTCGTCGTCGCATCATGTCGTTGGTCTCCTGTCGTTCGTCGTGATCGCCACGAGGTCGATGCCGCCGATCAGGCGGGCGTCGCGGCCGTCTCGTTGAAGTCGATCGCCGCCTGGACGATCTCGCGCGGGATTCGCTGGATGTCGACCAGGACGCCGCCCGCGCCTCGCACGGCATCGGCGAAGCGGGCCGCCCAGAGGTCTTCCCAGATGAGGATCGCCGCCGACGAATTCGCGTCCAGCGCGGCGCCGATGCTGAGCAGGTCGTCATCGTTGATCAGCCCGCCACGCTCCTCGGTCAGCGCCTGGAACGCGTTGAAGACGTCGGAGCCCTCGTCCTCGAGTTCGACCGCGGCAACGTCGCCGTTCTCGTCCTTGTGGACGAAGGCCAGGTCGATGATCCGGATGGTGCCGGACTTGACGAGGTCACCAAGGGCCGGCGCGATCTCGCCCTTGAACTTGTTCCCGGGAAACGCCACGACCATGTATTCGACTGGTCCGATACTCACCGTCGTCTCCTCTGTCCTGCGATGTCGGCCCTCTATCATGGGCCCTCGCGCCGGGCGCGTCGTGCATCACGACGTCGTGCGGCTCGCTCTGGCCGCGCGCTTCGGTCGGTCGTTCGTCGGCGCCGTTTCGGCCTCAGGGGTCACGATCTCATCCGTCAGGGTGTGGAGGATGAGGGCGTCCGCGACGTCGCCCCCGGAACCGACCTGGACCATCGCGCGGGTGTTACCGGCGAGTGCTCGAGCCACGGCGATCCGCTGGTCCAGGACGTCCTGCCGCGACGCATTCGGGAACGCCCTGAGCCGCTCCTCCATGTGCTTGAGGCGGAGCGACTCGTTGGCCGCCTCGAGCTCGATCTGCTCGCGCTGGGCGGCGATCCGCTGGCGCTCGAGCGCCTCGCGATCGGCCAGGAGCCGCTCCTCGAGCGCGAACTTGTCGGTCTGCTCGTCACGCCGTACCGCGGCCAGGCGACGCGATTCCCGCGAGGCCATGAACTCCACCGGCGGCTGGATATGCGTGATGACCACGCGCTCGATCTCGATGCCATAGCCGGCCAGCGCCTCGCCGATCGCCGTCCGGAGGCGGTCCGTGTCGCGCGGTCGAGACATCGAGGATCTCATCCGAGCGCTTGGATCGCACGAGGTCCCGGATGGCCTCGAGCGCGGCGGCGAGACAGACCTGGTCGAAGTCGGGCGCCGAGATCGCGAAGACGAACTTCTCCGGCGCGACGATCGTGAACGTCAGCAGGAGGTCGATGTCCACGCGGACGTCGTCGTGGGTCGGGACGCCCGTCGTCAGCGCGTCGAACGGGATCTCGCGGACGGTCACGACGTGCGAGACGATGATCCACGGCGGGACGATGTGGCGGCCCGCACCCACGGTGCGGTCGTAGCGGCCGGCCTTGAGGAGCAGGGCTCGGGCGCCCTCCGGGACCGCGACGATGAACGATTGGAACACGCCCAGGAAGATCAGGACGCCACCGATGCCGACCAGGCCGCCGCGGACCGCCAGCTCGAGCTGGAAGACGATGCCGACGACCACCGCGATGACGCCGCCGATGACGAACTCGTTCTTGATCCGGAACGGTTGCTCGGGCAGGACGACGATCGGGAGGCGACCGCTCGCATCCGGGACCGTGAACGCCTCACCCGCATCCTCGAGGGGAACGCGGGTCTGGGTCAGCTGCGTCAAGGCGATCGTCTCGCCCGCGAGCGTCGGGGCGATCGCGACGCCGGATTCGTCAGCCATGGACAGATCACCTCGAGGCAGTTGGGGTGGCGATCGCAGTCGTCGCGGGCGGCACCGCCTCCGACGGGCCGGCTGCGACGGCTCGACGACGGTAGACCGCTGGGACGCGGGCCGGGGCCGCGGTCCGAGCGGTGGGAACCGGTTCACCCGGCAGCACCCCGGCCGGGCGTGGCGGCTCGGACATCCGGCCGTGGAGGTACCGGACGAGGTCGCTCCCGAACGCCAGGATCGGGGCGGACAGGAGCAGTGCCAGCAGGCCGACCTGGCTGAGCACCACGACGCCCGGGATGAGGATGGCCGGGTGGACGTGGAGTCGGGCCTCCAGCAGGCGCCCGCCGACCAGCCACCCGCTCAGCGATCGGGCGACCACGTAGACAACGACGTAGATGAGGGCGCGCTGCGGGTCGTACGCCAGCAGGAGGAGCGCCGGGAAGAACCCGAGGATCGGCCCGAGCTCCGGCACCACCTGCACGGCGCCGGCGAACACGCCGAGCGCCAGGGCACCCCGAAACTCCGGTCCACCCAACTGCGGCGATGCCGTCAGGCCGATCCAGCTGAGCAGGCCCACGACCGCGGCGACCACCACGTATCCGCGCAGGTAGGTCCCGGCCGCTCGATCGGCCATCCGGACGACGGCCCAGAAGTCGGGGCGCATCCATCCGGCCACGACGCGGTCCGTCGCGGCTCGGCCGCGGCGCTTGCTGGTCAGCAGCGTCAGCAGCCAGGTCGGCAGGACGATCAGCCCGAGGATCGCGCCGGCGACGCCGAGGGCCGCCTGCAGGACGATGGGCACGATGTCGCGCAGACCACCCGAAGCGCCGGCGAGGCCGTCCTCGGCCGCCGCCGCGATCTCGACCAGGATCGGTCCGACGATGGCACGCGTGGACTCCGGCAGGCCGGCCAACGCATCGTCGAGCTGACGCTCGATCTCGCTCGCCGTCGGGACCTGGCCGGCCAGGTCGATGATCGCCGTGGCCAGGGGCGGGACGACGATCACGAAGACAAGGATCACTGCCCCGACGATCGCGAGCATGCTGACGGCGGCCGCAAGGGCCCTGGGCATGATCCGGTCGAGACCATCGACGACTGGCAGCACGGCATAGGCCAGCAGGCCCCCGACAGCGAACGGCAGCAACGCGGGCCACGTCCCGGCGGCGAACGCGATGATCGTCGCGATGACGGCGACGCCGAGCACGGCACGACCGACGGCCGCCGGTGTCACCGTGGCCAGGCGGTCACCAAGATCCGCCCACGCCGCTCGCGCGCGTGCCCGGGCGACCGTCCGATCGGCGACGGGGGGTGCGCTCACGATCCTCTCCGCAGCGATATCGCTGGGCCTGCGCCACGCATGTCCCGAGTGGCGTCATCGCGCCATAGGCGGCGAAACCACGCACCAGTGCTAGTCACCGTGTCATCATACGGGCCGGCTCCATCACCCTGGTTGGATGAACCCGTTTCACCGCTGGCGCTTGGGGACGCCGGGCCCGTCGTCGACGGAGACCCATGCCGGTTCAGGAGGTAGGGATGACAACACTCACGACGGCTCGAAGCCTGCTTGGGCGACCGATGCTGCCATTGCTCGCGATCCTGGCGGTCCTCGTCGCCGCATGCTCCGAGGTCGGGAAGGCCGGCCAGCTCGGGTTCTGGGACATCGTCGCGTCGATGATCGTGTTCTTCTTCTGGATCATGTTCATCTGGATCTTCATCGCGCTCTTCGGCGACATCTTCCGACGCAACGACCTGTCCGGCGGGATGAAGGCCGTCTGGATCTTCCTGCTGATATTCCTGCCCTTCCTCGGCGCGCTGATCTACATCATCGCGCGGCCGAAGGTTACCGCCCAGGACGTCGAGTTGATGGCCCAGGCCGAGGCGGCCCAGAAGGCGGCTGCCGCGGTCTCGCCGGCCGACCAGATCGCCAAGCTGCAGCAGCTCAAGGCGGCTGGAGCCATCACGGAGCCCGAGTTCGAAGCGCTGAAGAAGAAGGCGCTCGAAGGCTGACCGATCGCGTGACCCAGCCGGGAGAGACCGGCCGCTGAGGTTGCTCGTCGTGGCGCGCTCGACAGGAGTCGAGCGCGCCCCTTTGTTGTCGCCCGCCGCCGCACGCGTCGACATCCGGTCGGCCTGCCCGTCGCGCGGCGGTCGCCCTGAATGAGCTAGGAGCCGGACGCCGGCTTGCCGGAAGCGTCTCGCGTCGTGATCTTCGTCCCCTCGGTCGGGGTCGGCTCGAAGCTGATATAGAAGGAGATGGCGTCTCCGCAGCGATCGATGGTCCAGAATTCAGTCCACGGCGTGGCACCACCGGGCGGAGGGGTGGCACTGCCGGGCGGACCGATCGGCATGCCCGCCCACGGGTCGACGCCAGGTTCTCCCTCGCGGAGCAGGACCTCCGCGTTCAACAGCCTCGAGACGTGGCGGTGCCCCGGGCCGTCCTGCTTGCAGTCGAACAGCTCGCCCGACAGATCGGACAACACCAGCCCCCGGAATGCCGCCAGGTAGGTGTTGCCAGGCTCCGAGGGCGCCGGTGTCGCGGCCGTCGGTCCGCGAAAGCGTCGGAGAAACCCCATCCCGACCAGTGTAGCCCGCGTCCACGATGCCGCAGCGGTAGCCGCCCGAGCATCGGTCATCCTCGTAGGGCCCCTCGGTCGGATGACCGATGACGCGCAGCACCTCCCTCGCGAACCTCGGGCCGAGGAGGCCGGGCGGACGCCCGAGCCGAAAGCGGGAGGACTTGCACATGGCCAGAAGCGCACGCACGCGACTCATCGCGGCGATCGCCCTCGTATCCGTCATCGCCATGTTCGGCGCGGCCGTGGCGTCCGCCTCGAACAGTGACGAGGGTCGCAACCTGAACCCCGTCCGGGACGCCACGACGCCGTTCCATAATCTCGACATCGCCATGGCGGCCGGTTACGGCCCGGTCAAGGGCTGTGCCCAGAACCCCGGTGTCGGCGGCATGGGCCAGCACTACGTCAAGGGCGACCTGGTCGCCGATCCGCATCTTGACCAGCTCCGGCCCGAGGCCCTCGTCTACGAGCCCCGCAAGGGCGGCGGCTACCAGCTCGTGGCCGTCGAGTACATCGTCCTCAAGGACGCCTGGCACGCGGCGTTCGGCAAGAACCCGCCGAAGCTCTTCGGCAAGCCCCTCTCGCTCGTCAAGGCACCGAATGCCTATGAGCTGCCGGACTTCTACGAGATCCACCTGTGGCTGTGGAAGAAGAACCCGTCGGGGCTCTTCAAGGACTGGAACCCGCGCGTGTCCTGCCGCGGCCTGCCCTTTCTAGTCCCGTAGCAAACCCGACTCGGCGCCGCTCGTTCGCAGGCGAGCGGCGCCGATCCATGCTCAGCCGGCGACGGGCTTCAGGAGGCTGTACTCCCCGTTGTAGCGGACCTGCAGGCAGTTGTTGAACAGGTTGAGCATGTTGATGTAGCCGATGAGGAACGTGAGCTCGACGAGCTCGGGATCGGTGAACTGCTCGTGCAACTGCTGCGCCAGCGGTTCCGGGATGGCATTCGAATGCCGCCATGGCGGCCCGGGTGTATTCGATGGCCAGGCGCTCCCGCGGCACGAGCGATTCGGTGTGGTCGATGACGACCAGCGGATCGGCGACGATGTCCGCTATGTCGACGAGATCGCAATGCGAGTACGTGCAGAACTGGCACTCGTTGGTCCGCGAGGCCGTGATGATCACCAGCTCCTTGACCCGCCGCTCGAGCAGCCCGCCGGGGTAGACGCAGTCCCCGAAGCCCCCGAAGGCCCGCAGGAGTTCCGGCCGCAGGCACATCGCCTGGATCATCTCGACCGGCGGCCGACCGCGCTCCCAAAGGCCGCGGCTCTCGTCGAAGGACGGGTCGTCCTTCACGGACTCGAAGGCGGACTGGATCTGCTCGGGGGTGACGGTCACACGCATCGGCGCACTCTCCTGTTGGGAAGTGCCAGCGTACCCCGGTCGGCTTGACCGGCTGCACCGGCGAACCGCGGCGGGTGACCCCACTCCGGTCACGCAGGCTCCTCGGATCGGCGCACGGCCGGAGCCTCGTGCGAGTGGATGACGATCACGCCCGTCCGCCCATCCTGGCCTGACCTTCGGGCTCGTCGCTGCAACCGCGCGAACCGTCGCAGGACCCGGCGGTCCGAGTCCTTCGTCAGTCGCTTTCGTGCGGCGCCGGGATCGAGCCACTCGAGCTGGTCGACCTCGGGCGTCGGCCGGAACGAGCCACCCTCGACGTGCATCGCCCACCAGTGCACTCGCTTGGACCGGTCGCCGAACTCGGCCGCCTTCTTGTAGCGCGTCTCCCCGAGGTATGGGCCGACGGCGACCCGCAGGCCGGTCTCCTCGAGGATCTCGCGGAGGGCGGCATCGAGGTTCGACTCACCCGCGTCCACCTTCCCCTTGGGCAGGCTCCAGTCGTCGTACCTGGGTCGATGGATCAACGCGACCTGTATCGCGCCCGCCGCGTCATCCAGTCGCCACACGACACCGCCGGCCGCGCGGATGACCAGCCGGGCGTGGGCACCCGCCTCGGGGATCGCGGCGACCCCATGGTCCGTCTCCGTCAGCGATGGCAGCGGAACAGGTCGTGGATCGGCTCGGACACTCATCTCGTCTCGGGGCTCGAATGTCGGGCGAGCACCATACGAGGCCCGGCGCGCGACGACAAGCCCCAATCACCGACACGTTCACGCCGTGACGATGCTGGACGCTCACAAGAAGCTGCGTCCGTCGCCATCACGGCCGTCAGCAGGTGACGTGGAGGATCGCCGTCACCGCGCCAGACTCCGTGTCGGCGAGCAGCTCGCAAGCTTCGGCCGTCGGCCTCGTGACGATGTCGACGCCACGCCGACGGGCCTCGTCGAGCACCTCGGGCATGACCGGCAGCTGGCCCGATGCGCCCGTGCCGATCACCAGTCGACTGCCCGACCAGGGGATGGCCTCGTCGACGGACAAGGGCGTGTGGCCGTACCGGTCGCGGTAGGCCTTCGAGGGACCCTTCTTGCGCCGCCGGACGCGGCCATGGTCGATGACGACGTCGTGATCGAATTGTCGCCCGTCGATCTCGATCGAACCGAATGCGAGGAGTCTGGCGTCCATGGCGTCCGCGATGCGCTGAAGTCGAGATGGCCGGCGCGCCCGACAGGAGTCGAGCGCGCGGATGCCACAAATATACGGATAGCTCGCCCACCGAGCGGGCAGGCATCGGGCCACTCCTTGCTCCTTGGGAGCGCGCTCATCCGGGACACATGAAACCTTGTTGCGATCGCCTGACTCTACAGATCATCGGCCGGGTGCCGATCGCAAAGGAGACCCGCATGGCGTACGTCATCGCCGAACCGTGCATCGACCACATGGACCGTTCTTGCGTGGACGTCTGTCCGGTCGACTGCATCACGAATGACAGCGTCGATCGAAAGCTCTACATCGATCCGGAAGCGTGCATCGATTGTGGCTCCTGCGAGACGGCCTGTCCGAACGCTGCGATCTACCGCGCCGACCAGCTTCCGGCGGAGTGGGGCGGCTACGCTTGGGTCGACGCCGCCTGGTATGCGGATCCCGCCGCCGCCCGCGACGAGATCGATCAGGTGCTGGGTGTGGCGTGAGTGCACGAGCCGCGACCAGCGCCACCGCTCAACGTGAACCGGCCCCTCGTTCCACGGAGACGGATCGTCCGCTGCCCCGGCGTCGGCCAGCGGCGGTATCCGGTGGGATCGTGGTCGTCGCCGGTCGGCCATTGCCCCTTCGCAGGACGACCGCCGCGCGGGCGATGAACGCGACGCTCGTCGCGCGGGAAGACCTTACCAATTCGATCTCGATCTTCACGGTTTGGCCCGACGATGGGCGGCGCCCGTTTGTACCCGGGCAGTACTTCAGCCTCGGACTCGAGGTCGGTGATCGGTTGGTCCAACGGCCATACTCCGCGGCATCGCTGCCCGGGTCGATCGAGCTCGAGTTCCTCATTCGCCACGTCGATGGCGGTGCGCTCACGCCGGCGCTCTGGTCGCTTGCGCCGGGATCGCGCCTCTTCCTGGGCCCGCCGAAGGGGCTGTTCACGCTCCGCCCGGGTGACATGCGAGACCACGTGTTCATCGCGACAGGCACAGGCCTGGCGCCGCTCGTTGCGATGGTCAATTCGGTCAGCCCCTGGTCTCCGCGCTCGGCTGTCGTCGTTCATGGCGTGGCGCGAGCCGCGGAGCTCGCGTTCCGGAGCCGACTCGCAACGGGGAAGCGACGCGGACACCTTGTGTATGCCCCGACCATCTCGCGCCCTACCGAACCGTGCAACGCCGGCTGGCGAGGACGGACCGGCCGGGTCACTGCGGTCTTGCCCGGTGTCTTCGGCGAAACGAGCATCGATCCACGGAACGTCGTCGCGTACCTCTGCGGCGGCCCCGCGATGATCGACGACGTGACGACCTGCTCGCGTCGTTCGGCGTCCCATCTGAGGCGATCGTCTCTGAGCGCTACTGGACGATCGCTGCCTGACCGGAGCCTCATGGGACGCTTCAGTGAGCCGGAGCCGGGCCACTCGACGGGTTCGCTCGGTCAGGGGGCGCCGACCCCGATCGACGAGGCCGACGGCGTAGGTGAACCCGGCCGCGACGGCCCCGAGGCAGACCTGCCGCACGGCCCCGTACCAGGCCGGCCGGCGGGTGAGGGCCGCGATCCCCGCCCCGAGGAGCGCCAGCGCGGCCAGGCTGACCGACAGGCTGGCCACGAACGCCGGCATCCCGGCGCCGAGGAGGTACGGGACGAGCGGGATGAACGCACCGGTCGTGAACGCGACGAAGGAACCGACGGCAGCGGCCAGCGGCGAGCCGATCGAACGGGCGTCGAGGCCGACTTCCTCGAAGATGAGCAGGCGGACGGCATGGTCCGGATCGCCGAAGACGGCGTCGACGAACCGGTCGGCCTCGTCCGGGCCGAAACCCCGCTCGACATACGTCTTGGCCAGGATCGCCCGTTCCTGGTCGGGGGCCTCACGCAGTTGCTTGCGCTGGAAGGCCAGCTGGTAGTCGAGCAGCTCCCGCTGGCTCTGGACCGAGACGTACTCGCCGACGCCCATGCTGAAGGCGCCCGCGATGAGCCCGGCCACCCCGGCGAGCACGATGATCCCGTTGTCCGACGTCGCGCCTGCGACGCCCATCACCAGGGCGAGGTTGGACACCAGCCCGTCATTCGCACCGAAGACGATCGGTCGCAGGACGCTGTTCGCCCGAGTCTCGTGTGGTTCCGAGGCGTCCGGCAGCGATCGCTCGTCGACCGCCGCGCTACGCATCAGGGCCGTCCATCTCGTCTCCGCAGGATGCAGGACCTGTCCGCAGGCGCGGTCGAAGCCGGTCCGAGCCTGACGCTACGGTCGCCCAGCGTCGTCGGCCAAGGGCCGGAGCGCCTGATTCGGGATGACCGATGCCACCGATCGGTCCGATCGACCGGCGGCCTCTTTGGGAACTACACCGGTATGACCCTCGGCGTCGGTCCCTGACGACTTCGCGAGTCCACGCTATCCTCCGACGGCCGTGCGACTGCTCATCGTCGAGGACGAGCTCGACCTCGCTACTGCTCTTGCCACCGGTTTGCGCCGCGAAGGCTACGCGATCGATACCGCCGCGACTGCCGCCGAGGCGCGCGAGCGCCTGCAGGACACACCGTACGACGTGGTGTGCCTGGACCTCGGGCTGCCCGACGACGACGGCCGCACGGTCTGCCGAGAGATTCGCGCCGGCGAGCTGGTGCTACCGGACGCCACGCCACCGCGCGTCCTGATCCTGACCGCCCGGGACGGTCTCGACGATCGAGTGGGAGGTCTGGACGACGGTGCCGACGACTACCTGGTCAAGCCGTTCAGCTTCGCGGAGCTCGCGGCACGGGTTCGCGCCCTTGCCCGCCGCCAGACGGTCAACGGTGGGGCGACGATCCGTCTGGGGAGCCTCGGGCTCGACGCTGCGCGGCACGAGGCCCACCGCAACGAACAGCGTCTCGACCTGACGCCCAAGGAGTTCGCGCTCCTCCGGTACCTCATGCTCCATCCGAGCGAGGTTCTGACTCCCGAGCGTCTGCTCGAACATGTCTGGGACGATCGCGCCGACCCGTTCACGAACACGGTCCGGGTCACGATCAGCAACCTCCGGCGCAAGCTTTCCGAGGCGGGCTCCGGGCAGCCCATCGAGACGGTCGTGGGTGTGGGATATCGCCTCGTGGAAGGCGTCGAATGAGTCAGTCGCCGCACCGACGCCTCGCCGCGTCCGTTCGATCGGTCCGCTTCCGGCTCGCGATACTCGTGACCACAGCCCTGATCGTGACGGCGGGCGTGCTCGTGCTTGGCATGAACGTGGCCTTGGATACGGTGGCCGCGACGGTCCCGAACCAGCAGCCGACGACACTCGAGGAGGAGTTGCTCCGGGTCCTCGGCATGAGCCTCGCCGAGCTCGAGGGAAGCGGCGACGGTGGGGCGACGGATGCACTCCTGAACGTGGAACAGGCCGTCCGTGAGCAGACGCTCCAGCTGGTTCGGAATCTCTCGCTCGCGGCGCTCCTCGGGCTGGTGCCGGTCGGCCTCGCCATCGGTTGGGCCGTCGCAGGCCGGGTCGTGCGGCCGGTGGGCACGATCGCCAGCGTCGCACGGGAGATCGAGGCGACCGATCTCTCACGTCGGATCCACCTCGGCGGTCCACACGACGAGATCCGCGATCTCGCCGACACGTTCGACGCGATGCTCGACCGGCTTGATCGAGGCGTGCAGACCCAGCGCCGTTTCGTCGAGGACGCCTCGCACGAGTTGCGGAACCCACTGGCGGTCATCCGGACGACCCTTGATGTCGCGCTTGCGGATCCAGAGGACGCCGAGGGCCTGCGCCGGGCAGCCGAGGTTGCTCGTCGGACGGCCGACCGGATGTCGACCACGGTCGACGAGCTCCTGGCGTTCGGAAGGACGAGTGTCCAGCCGGAGCGGCGGGTCCCCGTCGACCTGGCCGAGGTCGTGGCCGAGGTCGCCCAGGAGTACGACGCGGTGGCCTCGACCCGTGGCGTCCGGCTGTCCCGGCTCGCTCCGTCCGGCCTGGTCGTCGACGGCGACCGGTCCGCGCTGAAGCGGGCCCAGGCGAACCTCGTATCGAACGCGCTCCGCGTGGCTCCCCCTGGCTCAGTGGTTCACTCGCGCGCCGGACGTACCGGCGGATGGCTGTGGTTCGGGGTCCGCGACGTCGGGCCCGGCATCGCACCCGATGACCAAGCCCTCGTCTTCCGCCGCGCCTGGCGCGACGGCGCGCCCACGGCGGAAGGCGACGGGCAAGGCCTGGGGCTCGCCCTCGTTCGCCAGATCGCCGAGGCACATGGCGGCGCGGTCAGCGTGGCGTCGGTCCCACGGCACGGCGCAAGCTTCGTCGTGTGGCTGCCGGACCGACGGACGGGTGCGGAGCCGGTTCGGGTGGCCGATCTCCGCGCGATCGCCGACCCGCTGTGGACCGTGGACGCGGCTTCCTGACCAACCTTTAGGTCGTCCTTACACCGCACGAACGTCCACGTTATCGCCCGTTTCCTAGCCTCCGGATGACTGGCCCGACCGGCATCGGTCTGACCGGCTTGCGACCGCACCCGATCCGGAGGCCCGCTCACGTGGACGATCCCTTCGCCGGCGACGAGCGTCAGCACAAGAGCTGGCGCGACCTGCCACCGACTCCACCCCTCGTCTGGCCCACCGCCGGACCCGCACTCGCGACCGCAGCCGTCGGTGCTCCGGCATTTCCGAGGCCCACCGCGCAAGCCTCGAGGCGGCCCGGACGACGGCTCGTCGGGACCGCCCTCCTCGTGGGGGCCATCCTCGTCGTCGGCACCGGGGTGCTCGCCAACGGCAACCGTCTCGGGGCGCTCCTGGCGCCGCCCGCCACGGCCGGTGGCCCGGGCGGACCGGACAAGGCCGCCGCGGCTGGCCCGGGCGGACCGGACAAGGGCGCCGCGGCGATCCCGCCGAGCGACGAGCCGCTCGCGGACACGGCCTCGAGGCTCTTGCCTTCGGTCGTGCAGATCGAGGCCGGCGGCGCGCTCGGCTCCGGGTTCGTCGCGGCCGAAGGGGGCCTCATCCTCACCGCTTCGCATGTCGTCGGTCGATCGGAGGCGGTCACGCTTCGGCTCTACGACGGCACGAGCATTTCCGGCACCGTCGTCGCGGTCGACAAGTCCATTGACACTGCGGTCATCCGGGCCGAGGAGGGCGCTGCGGCCGATCTGAAGCCATTCGTTCTCGGTCCCCTCGCCGATGTGCAGGTGGGCGAGATGACGATCGCCATCGGGAGCCCGTTCGGCCTGAGCCAGACGGTGACCACCGGCATCGTGAGCGCGCTCGGCCGCACGGTCCCCACCCCGATGGGCGAGCTGCACGACCTGATCCAGACGGATGCTGCGATCAACTCCGGCAACTCCGGCGGTCCGCTGGCCGACCGGGAGGGTCGGGCGATCGGCATCAACACCGCCATCGCGAGCGCCTCCGGCGGGAGCGACGGCATCGGCTTCGCCGTGCCGGTCGACCAGGCCGCGCGGGTCCTTGACAAGGTCAAGGACGGCACGTGGAAGGCCGAGGACAACGACCCCGCCGACAGCATGGACCCGCTCGGTGGGCTCTTCGATCAGTTCCTGGGTCCTGACGGGCTGGACGGCCTGCGCGACCTGTTCGGCCTCGGGCCCGACGGATCGCAGACACCCGACGACCCCTCCGGCGGTTCGGACTCGGCGGACCGGCTGCTGCGCCAGATGCTCGACGAGTTGCTGCGCGAGCTTGCTCCCGATGCCCCGGCTCCACAGCCCGCACCGGATCCCGCGCCGGGTCCGGACGCGACTCCCGCGCCGGACCGTCCGAACGGCCCGGCCGCCGACACCATCGACCGTCTGATGCAGCAGCTCCTGGACGAGCTACTCCAGGGGTCCGAGCCCGGACGGGACGTTGGATCCATCCGCCCCCGATGGGGGCACCGACGACCCGGGGGCAAAACCGTGAGTATCGACCTCTCCGCCACTCGCCTCGCCCAGATCCGTCATGAGCTGGGCCGGGTCATCGTCGGCCAGGACCGGGTCGTCGATCGGCTCCTCGTCGCCGTGCTGGCAGACGGACACGTCCTTCTCGAGGGCGCGCCCGGCCTCGGCAAGACCCTGCTGCTGGCGACCTTGGCGCGGATCCTCGGTGGCTCCTTCAATCGCATCCAGTTCACACCGGACCTGATCCCATCCGACATCGTCGGGACCCGGATCTTCCGGCCCTCGTCGGAGGCCTTCGACGTCGAGCCCGGGCCGATCATCGCCAACGTGGTCCTGGTCGACGAGATCAACCGCGCCCCCGCGCGCGTCCAGTCGGCGCTGCTGGAGGCGATGGCCGAGCGACAGGTCACGGTCGGCGGTCGCACCTTCGCGATGCCGCAGCCGTTCCTCGTCGTGGCCACCCAGAACCCTGTCGAGTCGGAGGGCGTCTACCCGCTCGCCGAGGCGCAGCGCGACCGGTTCCTCATGCGGGTCCCGGTCGACTACCCGACCCCGGCCGAGGAGTGGGCCATCGTCGCCCGCATGGCGGACCAGCCACCGCAGGCGGCCCGCCTGCTCGATCCTGCCGACGTCGTTGACCTTCAGCTCGCGGCGCGGCGAGTCACGGTCGACGAGGCAGCTGTCGACTACGCGATCCGCCTGGTGCTCGCGACGCGCGACCCTGCGGCCCACGGGCTGCAGACGCTGGTCGGGCTTCTCGAGTATGGCGCCAGCCCGCGAGCATCGCTCGGGCTGGTCCGGAGTGCCCGGGCCATGGCGCTCCTGCGCGGACGCGACCGTGCCGTACCGCAGGACGTCTACGACGTCGCGTACGACATCCTGAACGCGCGCCTGGCGCTGTCGTACCGGGCAACGGCCGAGGGGTTCACGATCGACGACGTGCTCGTCGAGCTGCTCACGACGGTTCCGGCGCCCGGTTTGACGACCTGGCCACCACCGGTGCCGGGGGCGCCGGCGATCCCGACACCGTCCGCTGTCCAGACACCGGCATATCCGACGCAGGTGGCGTCGTCCTCCGCCGACACCGTGGTCTACGTCAACGCAGCGCCGCAGACCCAGGCTCGGCAGCCGATGCCGGGACCGGTCACGGCCGTCAGCACGCCCTGGGGTGTGCCCGCACCGACGCCGCCGATCGTCCTGCCGGGCGATCCACCAGTCGCGAGGTGACCTCCGCACCGCGTGCCGGTCTTGACCTGCCGGCACGGCTCCGCCGCGTCGAGCTGGCGGTGGGTCACAAGGTGGTCGGCCGCCGAGACGGCCGTCACGCATCGCTCGTGCTCGGCCACGGTGTCGAGCCGGGAGAGGCACGACCCTACGAGCCGGGCGATGACGTCCGCCGGATGGACTGGTCGATCCTTGCCCGGACCGGCGAACCGCACGTCCGCGACGCGATCCAGGAGCGCGACCTCGACGTGGCAGTCCTGGTCGACCGATCCGGCAGCCTCGACTTCGGGACCGTGGGCTGGCGGAAGGCCGATCTGGCTGTCAACGTCGCGACGGCCGTGTCGGGGCTCGCGGTCCTTGGCGGCGACCGGATCGGGGCAGTCGTCGCGACCGCGGGCGGACCACAGATCGTGCCGATCCGCAGAGGTCGCCGGCATCTGACGGGACTCGTGGGTCGCGTGGCACGGTCACCGCTCGGGGGACAGGTCGATCTCGGCCGAGCCATCGACGTTCTCCGACACGTCCTGCGACGGGGTGGACTCGCGGTCGTGGTCTCGGACTTCATCGCGGCCCCCGAGACCTGGAGCCCGGCGCTTGCCCGGCTTGGACGCGGGAGCGAGATCATCGCCGTCGAGGTCCTCGATCCGCGTGAGCTCCGCCTCCCTGATGTCGGCCTCATCGTGGTCGAGGATCCCGAGACCGGCCGTCAGCGGACGATCGACACGAGCGACGAGCGCTTCCGCGTCCGCCTGGCCGAGGTCGCCGACGGTCGACGCGCCGCGCGATCGTCTGCGATCCGGCGAGCAGGGGCCACCCACCTGCGACTGCGCACGGACACGGAGTGGACAGGTCCGCTCGCGGCCTGTCTCGACCGACGCGGTCGCGCCCGGGCGCTGGGTCGGCACGTGGCGTCCCATCCCACGACCGGAGCTGTCCGATGATCCCGTTCGCGCCTGATCTGACGTTCCTTGCGCCCGAGCGGTTCGCGCTCCTCATCGTGCCGCTACTGTTCGCCGCGCTGTACCTCGTCAGGCAGCGCCGGCGCCGGGCGTACGTGCTCCGATACACCGATCTGGACCTGATCGACACCGTCGCCCCGCGACGCCCGGGCCTTCGGCGCCATCTCGTCGCCGTCGTCTACCTGACGGCGACGGCGCTGCTCGTCATCGCCGCCGCGCGCCCCGCCCTGGCGACCGAGGTCCCGAATGAGCCGACGGTCGTGCTCGCCTTCGACACCTCTCTGTCAATGGAGGCGACGGATGTCGTCCCCAGCCGCATCGCTGCCGCCCGTGACGCAGCGCATCGGTTCATCGAGGTCGTTCCGACCGGTGTCCGGGTAGGACTGGTCGCGTTCGACAGGTCGGCCCGGGTCGTCATCCCGCCGACGACGTCCAAGACGGTCCTCGACCGTGCGATCGACCGGCTGTCCTTGGGCCAGGGAACGGCGATCGGCGAGGCGATCTTCACGTCGCTGGACCTGCTCGCGTCGGACGCGCCCACCGATGCTGAGGACGTCGGTCAAGGATCGATCGTGCTGATGTCGGACGGCGACACGACGACAGGACGACCGGACGGGTCGGCCGCTCGTGAGGCGGAGCGCAGAGGCGTCAAGGTCAGCACCGTCGCCTTCGGCACCGACCATGGGTCGGTGGTGGTTGGCTTCAGGTCGGTGCCCGTGCCGGTCGATCGCCAGGCGCTGCGCGACATCGCCGAGACCACCGGTGGCCAGGCGTTCGAGGCCGACTCGGCCGAGAAGATCGTGTCCGTGTTCGAGGACATCGGCGAGGGGGTCGGCACGCGGACGGAACCGCGAGAGATCACCGACGGCCTGGCCCTCGCCGCGCTCCTGGCGGCGGCTGTCGCCGCGGCCGGCTCGCTCGCCTGGTTCGCTCGCATCCCGTGAGAGCGACAGGCGCGCGTTGCCCACACACGCGCGTCGGAGTTTCGTCACGGCCGATCGCTCGGCGTCCTCCAGCGGGGCTCTGGAACGTCGACACTCTCCATCACCGGCTGGCGATCCCGGTGGCGTGACGCGAACCACTCGACGTAGCGCTCCGTCAGCGGTCCCGCGCTGACGCCATGCGCGTAGACCGAGATGGCCACCGTGATCACGATGGCGACGAGCAGCGTGCGTTCGTTGGGCAGCCCGCCTTCCTCCATCATCATGGCCGCGAACACGATCGATGCGAGGCCGCGCGGCCCGAACCAGCCGACGAACGCGACGGTCTGTCTCCGCGCACCGGTGCCCAGCATGGCGAGCGCGACGGGCGCCATCCGGACGATCGTCAGGCTGAGCAGGGCATACACGACGATCTGCCACGTCACCTCGCCCAGCGCCGGTCCCAGGATCGCGGCGCCGAAGATGATGAACGTGATGGCGTTGAGGACTTCACCGCTCTCGTCGACGAGATAGGTCACCTCGCCACTCGTCGCCTGCTTCGTGGACCCGAACACGAGGCCTGCGACGAACGCGGCGATGAAGAAGCTGCCGTGCAAAGCGACCGCGATCCCGGCCGCCAGCAATGCCGTCGCCGCCGGCAGGATCTGGATCCAGTGTCCCTGGATCCAGCCTCGAGCGGAACCGGTCCTGAGCGCCGCGACGCCGATCGCTCCGGCGACGACGCCCGCGACGATGCCGAAGCCGATCTGATCGACGACGAGGCGGAGCGCGGCATCGGCGGTCGTGACCCCCTCCTCGACCCGCGCGAGCGAGAGGGCGATCCAGAACAGCGGCACGCACAGGCCGTCGTTGAGCCCGCTTTCGACGTTCAGTCCCTGTCGGATCCGGGAGGGTAGTCGTTCGTCCGTCACCACGGCCTGGCCGAGGGCAGCATCGGTGCAGGCGAGGATCACCGCCAGCAGGAACGCCTCCGCAACACCGACGCCCGGCAGGAGGACCACGCCGACGACCGCGCCGGCGACGATCGACAGGGGCAGCCCGAGTCCCAGCAGCCGGAGGGGCACGGCGTACTCCCGGCGCAGCTTGGGCAGGGAGATCCGCGACGCGTCGGCGAAGAGCACGAACGTGAGCGTGACCTCGGCGAGGAGTTCGATCGGCCCACCGGCGATCGGTAGATCGACGACGCCGAGGACGGGCCCGGCGAGCAAGCCGGTCGTGACGAAGAACATGGCGGCGCTGATGTGCGACCGCTGAAGCAGGCCGGAGGCAGCGGCGGCCGCAAGCAGGATCGCCGCGATCGCCGCGAGAGCCCAAGCGTCCATCCCGGCGAATGCTACGCATGTCGCTGCTGGACCCGCACGCCGCGTCACCATCGTCCGCCTGAGACAGATGGCGGCGGGGCATCATCTGTTTGGTATGAGCGGCACGCTCGCGACTGACGACATCGCGTCCGTCGTGTTGGCGCGGGCCGTGTCCGGCGACGCGCGAGCGCTCGAACAGATCATCGCTCGCTATCACGACGACATGACGCGAGTTTGCGTCGTCGTCTGTGGCGGGGATGCCGATCTCGCTCAGGACGCCGTGCAGTCGGCCTGGCCGATCGCCTGGCGAAAACTGGGAACGCTTCACGACCCGGAGCACATTCGGCCGTGGCTCGTGACGATCGCCGCAAACGAGGCCCGCCAGATGCTCCGGCAGCGACGGCGTCACAACGTCGTCGAACTGGATCTCGCCGACGTGGGATCGAGTCGGGACGACCCGTCCGGTTCGATCCCGTCCGTCGATCTGCGGGTTGCCGTCCGGCGCCTCGGCCCGGAGGACCGGACGTTGCTGGCGCTGCGCTACGTCGCGGGCTTCGACTCGTCCGAGCTCGGGCAGGCCATGGGCATGAGCCCATCGGGCGTGCGCTCGCGACTGGAGCGGCTCACCGCTCGCCTCCGAAAGGAGCTCGACCGTGCTTGAGTCAGGCTTCGAGGCGCGCCTGGCGCGGGGCCTCGGCGAGATGGCGGACGCGGGCCTCCGGCCGTTCGACGCGCGCGTCCTCGCCGAGTCGGCGGTCGCGACGCCGCGTGGAGTCACCGCCAGGCTTCGGCCTGGGCTGGGTCAGGGACGTCGCTGGGTCGCATTGATCGCCGCAGCCTTGCTCGTCGCGGCATTGGTCGGGCTCGCCGCGTTCGTCGGATCACGCCTGGCCGAGCCCCCGCTCTCGACGACCGAGCGACTGGCCTTCGTGCGCGAGCGGCGACATCTGGGTCGCCAACTGGACGGGACCGCCGCCCGACGGTTGGCGGCACACACGTCGACGGAGACGTGCCGCTGGCATACCTCGGTGTCGACTGGTCGCCGGACGGCTCGCGGCTTGCGGCCCCGATCGCCCCAACCCCGAGAAGCTCGGCATCGAGCCTCGACGCGTCGAGATCCTCGGCGCCGATGGCGCGTCGCTTGGGTCGATCGCGGTCGAGTACGACCTGCTCACGATGGCATGGTCGCCGGACGGCAAGCACCTGGCGGTCCTCGTCCCGCTCGCGACCACCGGTGGGCTTCGGCTCTATGACGCCGGGGAAGGCTCGAGCGAACGCTCGATCTTCCACCGGGGTACCAGGCGGCCAGCCCGACCAACTTCGTCGGGGTCAGCTGGTCGCCCGATGGCCAACGGCTCGCCGTCACCGGGTGCCCGTGCGGTCCCGGGAACAACGGCGACCTGGATCCTCGCCTTGGATGGATCGGAGACGAGCGAGATCCGATCGCCAGGCG
>CAVZND010000007.1:0-84790 GCA_963776545.1 uncultured Chloroflexia bacterium
TTCGCGGCACTTTCGGACACCACCCCGGGCGTGATCGCGGCGGCGATCGAGGCGGCGCACCGGCACGGCACGGTCGTCTCATTCGACCTCAACTACCGCGACTCGTTGTGGCGCGGCCGAGGCGGTGGTCCCGCCGCCCAGCCGGTCCTTGCCGCGATCGTCGCATCGGTCGATGTGCTCATCGGCAACGAGGAGGACTTCGTCGCCGCGCTCGGCCTCGACGTCGCCGGCACGGACGGGTCGTTCGACCAGCTCGAGTCGGAGGCCTACGCGGCGATGCTCGCGGTCGCCGCGACGCGTTTCCCGAACCTGAAGGCGATCGCGGTCACCCTTCGGGTCGCCCGGACGGCCAATCGCAACGACTGGGGTGCCCTGCTCTGGTCGGATGGGGTCGTCTACCCAGCGACCACCCGGCGCGACCTCGATATCCTCGATCGCATCGGCGGTGGCGACTCATTCGCATCGGGCCTCATCCACGGCTGGCTCGCCGGCCATTCGCCGCAGGTCGCCGTCGAATACGGAGCCGCGCACGGCGCCCTGGCGATGACGACCCCGGGCGACACGTCGATGGCGACGCAAGCCGAGGTAGAGGCGCTCATGGCAGGTGCCGGCGCCCGGGTCCGCCGATGAACCGGCCGGCTCTCGTCCTCACCGGCGTCGACAGCTTCGTCGTGGAACAGCGACCGCCGGCGGAGTCTACCGGCGACGCAGTCGCCATCGACGTCGATCTCGTGGGCCTGTGTGGGACGGACCTGCACATCGTCGAAGGCTCCCATCCCCGGGCTCGTTTCCCGCTCGTCCTCGGACATGAACTGGTCGGGCGAGCGACGGCGGGGCAACTGGCAGGGCGGGCGGTCGTGGTCGATCCGCTCATCGCCTGCGGCGACTGCTCGGCCTGCCGCCTTGGCGAGCGACACGTATGCGCCAACCTGCGCCTGATCGGCATCGATCGGGATGGCGGGCTGAGTGGGCGCGTCGTCGTGGACTCGGAGCGGGTGCACGTGGTGCCGGCCGGACTCGATCCGGTGGTGGCCGCCCTGGCAGAGCCGCTGGGGGTCGCCGTCCACGCAACCCGTCGCGCTCACGTCGGCGTTGGCGACACGATCGTGATCATGGGCGCAGGACCGATCGGGCTCCTGCTGGCGTTCGCAGCGCGACACGTCGGGGCGGCCACGATCCTCATCGGCGAGACTGCCCCGGCCCGGCGGACGTTCGCCGAGTCGCTCGGTTTCGACACGCTTGACACGGTGGATCCGTTCGGCGACCTCGAGCGGCACACGTCGGGCCGCCTGGCTGACGTCGCGTTCGACGCTGCCGCGGTGCCAGCTGTTGCCGCACTCTTGCCTCGGCTCGTCCGGCCGGCCGGGCGCATCGGCCTCGTCGGCACCTACGCGCGGCCCGTCGAGCTCGACCTCCAGGCCATCCTCTTCAAGGAACTGACAGTGCTCGGCAATCGGGTCTACCAGCCGGCCGACATCGACGCGGCACTCCGGATGCTGGCGGACGGCCCGGCGGCGTTCAGACCGCTGATCAGCGAAGTCGTTGGGCTCGATGAGGCGCCGGCGGCGTTTGCGCGGTTGCGCGCGGGTGAGGGAGTCAAGTACCTCGTCGCGACGGGTGGGCGTTGATGCGCGCCCTGGTCAAGACGACCCGCGGTGTCGGCCACCTCGCGTTACAGGAACGGCCGGAACCCGAGGCAGTGGCCGGCTGGGTGAAGATCGCCGTCCGGTACGCTGGGATCTGCGGGACCGATCTGCACATCGTCCAGGACGAGTTCCCGTACTGGCCGCCGGTCACCCTCGGCCACGAGTTCACGGGGACCGTTGTCGAGCTCGGTGGCGGCGTCGATCCGGCCTGGCTTGGAGCACGAGTGGTCGGCGAACCGCACTCCCTGGCCTGCGGCACCTGCTACCTGTGCCGCCGTGGCTTCGCGGAGCTGTGTGCCAGCAAGCGTTCGCCCGGCTGGGGGATCGACGGCGCGTTCGCCGACCGGCTGACGATGCCTGTGCATCTCCTCCACCGTGTCCCGGCCGGGTTGCCCGACCGAGTCGCGGCCCTGGCCGAGCCGATGGCCGTGTCGGTCACCGCCCTCGCGCGGGCCGGCGTCCAGGCCGGCGACGTCGTCCTTATCGTGGGCCCCGGGCCGATCGGCATCCTGCTCGCGGCCGGTGCGCTCGCGATGGGTGCCGCGACCGTCGTGGTGGCCGGCCGGCGAGATTCGGACCGCCTCCGGTTCGCAGGGACCGTGGGAGCGCTGACGGTCCTGGACGACTCAGCGGTCGAGCTCATCCAGGACCAGACCGCCGGCCGCGGGGCAGACCTGGTCATCGACGCGACCGGAACGGCCGAGGCGATCGACCTCGCGCTCAGAGCGGTCCGGCGCCGAGGTAGGTTCGCGGCTGTGGGGATGAGCGGCCAGCCGGTCGTGCGGGTCCCATGGGATCTGGCCGTCTCGCGGGCCGTCGATGCGACCTTCTCGATGAGTTCGAACGGCACGGCGTGGGCGCCGGCGATCACGATCCTCGAGCGAACCCCGCAGCTCGAAGGCATGAGCACCGTCTTCCCGCTCGGCGACTGGGAGGCCGCGTTCGAGGCTGTCCGCGAGCGGACGGTCATCAAGGCGCTCCTCGACCCGACGACCGGCGCCGGGCGATGACAGTGGCGGGCACGATCCTCATCACCGATTGCGACCATCCATCGACCGAGATCGAACGGGCCATGGTCGAGGCAGCCGGGTTCCGGCTCGAGGTTGCCGACTGCCGCACCGCGGCCGACGTCATCGCAGCGGGCACGACCAGCGCGGCGGCCGGACTGATCGTCCAGTACGCACCCATCACCGGGGAGGTGTTGCGCGCCCTGCCGGCCTGTCGGGTCGTGGGCCGGTACGGTGTCGGACTCGATACGATCGACCTCGAGACCGCCGCGTCGCTGGACATCCGGGTCGTCAACGTGCCGGACTACTGCACGGACGAAGTCGCCGACCATGCCCTGGGACTGATCCTGGCCCTGACCCGTGGGATCGTCCCGCTCGACCGAGGAGTCCAGGCCGGCATCTGGGACTTCCGCCTGGCGGGGCGCGTTCGCCGCCCATCGAGCCAGCAGGTGGGCGTGGTCGGGCTCGGTCGGATCGGTTCGGCGTTCGCACGGCGTGCGCGGGCGCTCGGCTACACGGTGGTCGGCTCGGATCCGCGGGGACCACGCGCCTCGGATGTGCAGGTCGTCGATCTCGACGACCTGCTTGCGACGAGCGACATCGTCAGCATCCATGCTCCGCTCGACGCCTCGACCCGCCATCTCATCGACGCGCGAACGCTGGCGCTGATGCGTCCCACGGCCATCCTGGTCAACACCAGCCGAGGCGGCCTCGTCGACCACGATGCCCTCGTCGACGCCCTGCGGTCAAGTCGTCTGGCGGGGGCGGCTCTCGATGTGCTCGAGCATGAGCCGATCCCGGCAGACGACCCATTGATCGGGCTCCCGAACGTGGTCCTGACGCCACACGCCGCGTTCTACAGCGAGGAATCGCTGGTCGAGATGAAACAGAAGGTCACCCAGCGGGTATTGGCACTCCTCGTCGACGGGGCCGGGTGAAACGTCCGGTCAGAGATCGCACGCTATCGAAGGATGGCGATCCGGCGAATCAGGTGAACGTCCAGAAGTCGAATCAGGTGAACTTCGCGGCATCGCGTGGCTCCTTCTTGGAGTCCACGCCCTTGCTCTTGCCGCACGAAACCACCAGATGTGGTGTGGGGTGTTCGATGGATCGCTACCCGTGGGGCAGCTGGCTGGCGAGGAAGGATTCGAACCTTCGATCTCCTGATCCAGAGTCAGGCGCCTTACCGCTTGGCCACTCGCCAGTGGAGCGGCGGTGATGATACCGCATCGACCCTCCCGGACCGCCTTCCGGGCCTGACCCGGCCGGTACGTTCGGGGGAGGTGTCAGCCTTGCCGGGGCACGGTAGCCTCGTTGTCATGCACTCCCGGTCTCCGCGCGCCCGCCTGTTCGTGCTCCTGCTCGCGGCCGGCCTGCTGACGGGGCTGTCCGCGACGGTGTCGGCCGCCGCCCCGACCCCGCCAGCATGCGCCGTGGCCGACACCCTCACGAAGAATCGAACCCTGTCCGACTGGCACCGCGCGTTGCTCGATCAGACCTATCGACTCGCGAGCTCGCACAAGCCGAAGGACCTCCGCTCGACCGCGAACGCCGGACTCAACAGCGGGTACAAGGTTCGCAAGTTCGTCATCACCGACCTCAAGAAGATGGCGGCGGCCGCTCGCCGAGCCGGGGCGCGCTTCTCCGTCCAGTCCGCCTACCGGAGCTACGCGACCCAGAAGGCGACGTTCGCCAGTTGGGTCCGCCTCCACGGGTACGCGGTCGCGCTGCAGGAGAGCGCCCGAGCCGGGCACAGCGAGCACCAGCTGGGGACGACCCTCGATCTCAAGTCATATCGCGGCAAGGCGCCATGGGATGTGAAGGACTGGGGCAAGAGCAAGGCCGGTAAGTGGCTCAACGCCAACGCCTGGAAATACGGCTTCGTGATGAGCTACCCGAAGGGCAAGACCGCGGTCACCTGTTACACGTACGAGCCCTGGCACTACCGCTACGTCGGGCGCAAGTTCGCGAAGCAGCTCCATGAAAGCCAGCTGACCCTGCGCGAGTTCCTGTGGGCCCGCCAGACGCCGGTCGCGGCCGTGCCGGTCGCACCGGCGACGCCGAGTCCGAGCCCCAGCGTCGAACCGACGCCGAGCGAAACGACGAGCTGACCTAGACCCGCAAGACCCGACACTCACGCTTGACCGACACCTTCATGAGGGGTCGTTCGCCAGAGCGTGCCAAGCGTTGTCCATCGCCGTCGCGTCGAGGCCGCCGACGGACATCGCCCTCAGCGTGCCGGATCGATCGATGAACACATGGGTCGGCGTGGCGAGGATGTGGTAGGCGTCGCCGATGGTTCGATCCGGGTCGGCGACGACGGGAAAGGTCAGGCCGGCCCGTCGAGCGTAGTCCGCGACCTCGCCTTCGCCTTGGGACAGGTAGACGGCGATGACCGCGACGCCGGCTCGCCTGGCCGCCTCGAAGGCGACCTGGATGTCTGGATCCTCCGCTCGACAGGCCTGGCACCAGGTCTCGCTGAAGACCAGCCACACCGGTCGGCCGCGGAATCGGCTGAGCGTGATGGCCACGTCGCCCGTCGAGGTCGCCGTGAAATCCGCGGCGGGCTCGCCAACGCGAGGTGAGCGGACGTCGACCTCTCCGATTGCCGGGGCTGCGTGGGCCGTCTCGATCACCGGCTCCAGCGCGACGGCGGCGAACAGGATCGCGACGGCGATCGCGATCCACATCGACGATCGGATCGCGAGTCGTCGCAGCACCGTCGGCGCACCGGGCTCGAACACCGACCTGGCCCGCCGCAAGGCCGAGTTGTCCCCACTCACGTGACGCCGCTGTAGCTGTGCAGACCGCCGAAGAAGAGATTGCCCGAGAAGGTGAAGACGATCGCAATGAACCCAAGGATGACGAGCGACGCCGATCGTTCGCTTGACCAGCCTCGGACCGACCGTCCGTGGAGGTACGCGGCGAAGATCAGCCACGTGGCAAGGGCTGCGGTCTCTTTCGGATCCCAGCTCCAGTATCGACCCCAGGCGACCTCGGCCCACACGGCGCCGAGGACGAGGACGAGGGTCAGGAAGGGGAAGGCGATCGTTACCGCCCGGCGCGACCACTGATCGAGTCGATCCGGCGATGGCAGCCACGCTCGCTGAGCGCGGACTTGAATGAGGAACAGGACCGTCGTGGCGAAGGCCGTGGTCAGCAGGCCATATGCCACGATCGCGACCAGCACGTGGGTCGTGAGCAGCAACCCGTTCTGGAGCGCCGGCGGTAGTGGGACGACCTTGCCGGTGATCGCGACGGCCACGATGAGCAGGACGAACGCCACGGGCAGGGCGATCGCACCGACGACGTGCGTCCCCGCGCGGTGCTCGAGGATGAGATCCGCCAGGAGAACGCCCCAGGCGAACGCCAGGGCGAACTCGTACATGTTGGCGAACGGCCCGCGGCCGAGCGCGACCATCCGAAACACCAGCGCCGCGGTGACGAACCCGAACCCGAGCCAGGCGAGAAGTGTGCCGGCGGCGAGGACGTCGCGGGACTGTCGCGCCGCGACGTTGATCCGACCGCCATTCGTGGAGACGAGCGATGGACGGGCAAGCCGTCGCGCGAGGACGGTCGCCGCCGGGATGAGCATGAGCCAGGCCAGGGCCAGGCCGGTGGCGAGGACCGCGGCGATCAGGCTGTAATCGGACCAGATCAACACCTTGGACGCTCCTTGTTCATCGGTCGGCCGCTGTGGAGTGCCGCCTGGATCTCGTCGACGATCTCCTCGAACCACGCCATGTCACCGTCGCCGGGGCGGCGTCGCGTCGCGATGACTCGAACCACCGAGGAGCCGGCGCTCGTAGCGACCGATGCCCAGGCACGTCGTTCTCGAAGGCCCGACGCGATCGCGAACCCCACGACCAGGAGCGCAGCACCACCGAAGACGAGCGCCCTTCCGGGATCACGAGCGACGATCAGGCCGGTGAATCGCGTCTCTCGAACGAAGGTGACCAACAGACCCTCGGCGGGGGCGGGGATACCCGGGCTCAGGACCACGACGCTGGCCGCGTCCTGAGTCCGAGGACCGACGACCCGGAGCTCCAACCGACCTGGGGGGATCATCGGGTCGGTGGTCCCGGATGTCGGCGCGACCACGTAGACGACCGTCGAGCGGTCGACGAGCCGAACTCGACCGACGACATGTCGGCCGTCGTTGGTCACGAACTCAAGGGGTACGGCGCCGGTGAACAGGACGGACCCATCGCGGTCGGCGATCCGAACCGACGCCGCGGCGCCGAAGTACGACTGGTAGACCGAGACATCGCCGAACCGCAGCGGCTCGTTGACCCGGACATCCTGGTCGGCAACGGCGACCCCCGCCCGGGTCAGCACGACGTGGCTGGCATAGTCGCGAGGTGATCCATCCGGGTAATAGCGGTCCGTGAAGCCCTGCGCGACGAGGGTGAGAGCGGTGCCGTGTCCGACGGCGACCGACTCGCCGATCGGGACGGAGACGCGGTCGTCGCGGAAACCCCACGTAGCGCCGACCACCGCGCCAAGCACGATCAAGACGACGCTGAGGTGTGCCGCCACCGATCCGAGCGGTGCCCATCGGAAGCGGACGGCGACGAGGTCGGTCGACGCCGTGGTCGATGCGACCGTCACCCGGAAGCGGCGGTGGCTGAATGCCTCGACGATCGCGTCGACCGTCCCTGGCGATCGAGAGGTCGCGACGATCGACCGGATCTCGAGGCGAAGGTGGGTGTCGCCCGGCGGGTTCGTGGACGGATGGAGGGCCACCTGCCAGAGGCGACGAGTCCGCGCGATGGAGCAGACGACGAGGCTCGCCGTCAGCAGGAAGACGCCGCCGCGGAACCAGATCGAGTCGAAGATCGTGAACCACTGGAGGCGCTCCAGGACGCTCGTCCAGGCACCGAATCGAGGCCGCATCGAGTCGACCCAGGCGGCGAAGGCGGTCGCGTCCGACGCGACGTCCGGCGGCGCCTGCGCGACGAGGGTGCCGATCACGGCCATCCCTGCGAGGGCGAGGGTCAGGACCAGCGCCGTCCGCATCGAGAGCGCCACCTTCCAGGCGCGACCTCCGACGCGACTGACGACGGCGTGCAGGCGATGTGGCACGGGCGCCACCATCGGCTTGCTGACGACGCTTCGATCCATGCCGCTCACGGTCGTTCGACCTTCCGCGCCTATTTCAGACTGGTGAGATAGGTGACAAGGTCGTCGAGCTGCTTCCCTTCGAGCTCGTCGTAGGCTGGCATCCGGTCGTCCTTCGGGGTCACGATCTGCCGCAGGATCGCCTCGCGGTCCCACCGGAACCCGGCACGCGTCAAGGCCGGGCCGGTGTGACCGCCGATGCCCCGGATCTCATGGCAGGCGGAGCAGCCCTGTTCGTTGTAGACGCGCAGGCCCGCAAGCTCGGCGGGCGACATGCCGTCGGTCGGAGGCACCTGGGCCGTGCCTGCCGGCGCCGCGGTCGCACCGATGAACGTGAGGCCGACCACGGCGACCACGACGAGAGATGTCAGAGCCATCGCGATCGGGCGCTGGCGCGGGTGTCGGGCGCTGCCGCGGTCCAGGAACGGCACGAGCACGAAGATCAGGGCGCCCGCGGTGAAGGCGAGGAAGATCAGGAGCGGCTCCAGGTTGCCGGTGAAGTACCAGAGGATCTGGAACAGGTCGAGGAAGTACCACTCCGGCCGCGGGACGTAGTTCGTTGCGTTGGGGTCCGCCTTCGCTTCGAGCTGACTGCCCTGGGTCAGGGCGAGGACCACGACGATCGCGAGGAGGATGGCCGCGACGATGGCGTCCTTGAGCAGTGCCGCCCAGAACGGCTTGCCGGCCTCCTTTTCGGCGGCGTACTCACGCTCGTAGGCCTCACGTCGGGACAGCCCCTCGATCGGCTCGACGAGTGGCTTGCGCCTCGGCGATGCCGCGATCCCCTGCCTGATGACCGCGAACAGATGGATGCCCACGAGGACGAACAGCGCCGCCGGAAGTACCCAGACGTGGATCCCATAGAAGCGGGCCAGGGTCACGGCGCCAAGCTGGACGCCACCGCGAAGGAATTCGAGGACGCTCCCGCCGATCAGTGGGGCGGAGCCGGCGATGTTGGTTCCCACAACGGTCGCCCAGTAGGCCTTCTGGTCCCACGGCAAGAGATAGCCGGTGAACGCGAAGCCGAGGACGACGAAGAACAATCCCGCGCCGATGAGCCAGGTGATCTCGCGCGGATACCGGTGCGCTCCCCAGATGAACACGCGCAGGGTGTGCAGGCCGATCATCAGGACGAGCAGGCCGGCCGCCCAATGGTGGATCCCACGAACGAGGCTGCCGAACGGCGTCTGGTCGATGAAGAGGACGCTCTCGTACGCGTGGTCAGGGCTCGGGACGTACGACATCGACAGCGCGATGCCGGTCGCGATCTGGACAACGAGCAGGAAGAGCGTCGCGCTCCCCAGGGTATGGAGCCAGCCGATGTTCCCGGGAACGTGGCGGTCGAGGAAGGCGGTCACGATCGGGGCGACGCCCAGGCGCTCGTCGATCCATCGTCCGATGCGGCGCATCGTCTCAGGCTCCTTCCACCAGCATCTGGCCGAAGAGGATCTCGTCGCCTTCGATGCGGGTCTGGTACTGGATCATCGAGCGGGGCGGCGGACCGGAGATCACCTCACCCGACGCGTTGAAGGAGCCGCCGTGGCAAGGGCACACGAAGTTCTCGGATCCGGTCGACCAGCTGAGCGGGCAGCCGAGATGCGTGCAGTGCGGATCGAACACGGTGACCTCGGTCTCGCCCTGGCGGACCACGTGCACGCCGATCGGCGCGGTCTCGGAGACCCAGCCATCCACGACGTGTCGATCGACCTGGAGGTACTGCGGGACGCCGATCTCGAAGTCCGCGAGCCGGCCCACGGACGTCCAGTCATCGGAACGGAGCGTCGGGGCGACAGACGTGCCCAACCACCGGATCGGAGTCCGAGCCTTCCAGCCAGGGGCGGTGGCGAAGCCCGCGATCGGGAATGCGAGGACGGCGGCGATCCCACCGCCGATGACCGCGAGGCTGCGGAGCACGAAGCTACGGCGGCTGAGTCGTGGCTCGTTGCCAGGGACGTGACCGGTCATCGAAGACCGCCTCCTTCGTGTCAGAGGGTCGACGGGCGGATTCGAGACCCGCCCGTCGGCCTCCCGGATCCCTGGTCAGGGCTTGAGGACGATGACGCCCTTCGCGCCCTTCCCGTAGTGATCGCCTTCCTGGTCGCCGTATGCGTACGGCCCATCGCCGTCGAACGTGTACGTGACCGACCCGCTCGCACCAGGCGCGATGTGCTCGGCTTCCTTGAGGCTGTCACCGGAATCCGCGTCGACGTCCGTCTGGGTGCCGACGATCAGCTCGACCTCATCGGGACTGACGTTCTTGGCGACGAACGTGATGGACTCGCCCTTCGTCACATCCACCGATGCGGGGGTGATGGACCCGGAGCCGATCTCGAGGTCGACGGTCCGCGCGCCGGCCACGGGTGCCTGGGAGGCCGCGGGTGCCTCGGACTCCTCAGCGACGGGTGTGGCGGCCGTCCCGCCGCAAGCCGCGAACACCACGGCCAGGGACGCCATGAGCGCCAATCGCTTGAACACAGGTACCACTCAGTCCTTTCACGATGCGGCTTGAGCCACCGCCACGACCGTGGTCCGACGGCGAACGTCCGATCCGCTGCTTGACTTCCCGAGGCTAGGAGCGCAACCGTCGCGAGCGGGTCGTCGGGATGTCGCGTCTCTGTCCGGATGTCGCCTTCCGCGGCATGACCGCACTGGACCTGTGCTAGAAACGGAGGGATGACGACACCGCAGCCGCCTCCCGCCTCAGCCGCGCGCCTGCTCGGGATCGTGCGATGGGTGCTGCCCTTGGGGCTGGCCGTCATCGCGGTGGTCATCGAATGGACCGAGCACGTCGCGATCGAGGAAGAGGCCATCACGCCGGCGTTTTGGGGTGAGGTCGTCCTATTCGGACTCGTGGGCCCCGTCGCCGTCGCGCTGACCCTGACGTGGGTGGCCCGGATCGTCGAGGGTTATCGCGCGACCGCGTCGGCGCTCGAATCGATGAACCGCTCGCTCGAAGCAAACGTGGCCGAGCGGACACGGCACCTCGAGGAGGCGACCGCGCAGCTCGCCGCGGCCAACGACAACCTGCGCCAACTCGACCGCATGAAGTCGGAGTTCGTTTCGCTCGTGTCGCACCAGCTGCGTGCGCCGCTGACGAACATCAATGGCGCGCTAGAGATCGTCGGCCAGGACGCGGAGAGCCTGCCGCCGGCAAGCCGGCGCACGCTCCAGATCCTGACGCTCGAGAGCCACCGACTCTCGCGGCTCATCCAGACCATCCTCGACGTCAGTCGAATCGAATCGGGACGCTTGACGCTCCGCCTCGGCCCTGTCGCCGTAGAGCCGCTCCTGGCCCGCGCATGTGCGACCACACTCGAGATCGAGCCGGAACGCGCGGTCAAGCTCGTCGTACCCGTGGCCCTGCCGCCGGCCTGGGCCGATGAGGTCCTCGTCGAGGAGGTCGTACGGAACATCGTCGAGAACGCCGCTCACTACACGCCGGCCGGCTCGCCGGTCGAGGTGTCCGCCCACGCCCAGGGCGACCGGATCGTGATCACGGTGACCGATCACGGGCCCGGCGTCCCAGCCTCGGAGCGTGAGCAGATCTTCCGGTCGTTCTACCGACTCGGCAATTCGGACACAACGACGGCCGGGTACGGCCTCGGCCTCTACTTTGCCGACAAGCTCGTCCGCGCCCAGAAGGGCGATATCGCCGTGGAGAGTCCGGTGTGGCCAGACGCTGCCCAGCCCGGCGCGCGGTTCGTCGTCATGCTTCCGATCGCGCCACCGGATCCGGACGACCCCGAGTCAGGACGTGCCCCAGGGTCCAACAGCGTGCTCGCGAGCGGCTCGGACGGTCCTGCCTGATGGCCAACATCCTGGTGATCGATGACGACCGATCCCTGTGCGAACTCCTGACCGATTACCTTGGCCGGCTCGGCTACGAAGTGTCTGCAGCCTGGGACGGGCAGACGGGCCTGGTCGTGCTTGGAGAGACGCCGCCTGATCTCATCGTTCTCGACGTCACGATGCCCGGGCTGAACGGTTGGCAGACGCTCGCGCGGATTCGCGCGAAGTCGGCGGTGCCGGTGATCATGCTGACCGCGCGCGGCGACGAGGCGGAAGTGCTTCGCGGATTTGCAGGCGGCGCGGATGACTTCGTCACGAAGCCGTTCAGCTTCGCCCAGCTCGGCGCCCGGATCAAAGCTGTCCTGGATCGTTCCTCACCGGAGCGCGGTGAAGCGGTGGGCGTGCTGCGTGGCGCCGATCTTGTCGTCGACCTCGACCGTCACCGCGTCGTGCGTGATGGCGAGCCGATCGAGCTGACCCCGACCGAGTTTCGGATCCTCGCGACGCTCATGCGTGAGCCGGGTCGCGTCCTATCGCCGCGTCAGATCGTGACGGCCGTCTGGGGCGCCGAGTATGCCGACGAGACGGGGTACATCCGGCGATATGTGTGGCACCTGCGCCAGAAGCTCGAGCACGACCCCAGTCAGCCACGCTACGTCATCAACGAACGCAGCGTGGGATACGTGTTCCCGGCCGACGAGCCCGTACCTCGGGGCGCTGCGCCCAACGGCCCGCCATCTCGGTGACGTTCGGCACTACCTGACGCCCGGGACCCGGCCCACCCTGCGCTGATCAAACGGCGCGGTCGCCACCGGCAGCCGATGGGATCGTGACCTGGGACGGAGGACGTTGCCATGGTCAAGGTGCTCGTCGTCGATCACGATGTTGATCTCGCGGACATGAAGGTCGACACCCTCCGGCGCGCCGGGTTCGAGGTCGACCAATGCGGTGGCCCGACCCACGCGCTGACGGCCTGCCCGGTCCTGCACGGGATGCCGTGCTGGCAGGTCGAATGGGCGGATGTGCTCGTCTATGACGTCTGGGCGGCAGGTACGGGAGAGTCGGAGCTCACCCAGGACCTCATCGACCAGTATCCGGAGAAGGCCATCGTCCTGACCTCGCAGGGGATGGACGTGGGCTGGGCCCAGGACGATGCCGGGGCCATCGTGTCCGGGCATCAGCAACCCGGTGAACTGGTCGCCGCGGTCAAGGCCGCCTACGCCAAGCTCGACCGCCCGGCCTGATCCGCCGTCGAGGGCGTGGCGCTCGACGCCTAATCGACGAGGCCCAGCCTCGCCGCGATCGTCGCCGCCTCGACGCGTCCACTCACCGCGAGCTTGCCGATGATGTGGGAGACGTGGACGCCGGCCGTGCTCTCGCTGATGAACAGCTCTTCGGCGATCTGGCGATTCGTCCGCCCGGCCGCGACGAGCTTGAGGACCTCGACCTCGCGTGTCGTCAGGTCGTAGGCGGCCAAGGGGTCAACGGCCGACCCGTCCGTCTCGTCGGTCGCCGGCGCCTCGGTCGCGGAATCCGCAAGCGGCAGTCGTGCACGCGCCGCCAGCGCTTCGATGCGTTCTCGGAGCGGGCGGGCCCCGAGGCTGACGGCCGCAGCGTGCGCCGCCTGGAGCTCCGTGGCGGCGTCCGCGCGTCGCGACCGCTCGGCTAGCAACGCTTCAGCCATGCGGAACCTGGCATACGCGGCGGGGTAGGGCGTCCGCCACTCGTCGAGCAGGGACACGGCCAGCCGCCATGCCGCGGCATCGGACGCATCGCCGGCCCGGGTCGCCTCGGCGTCGATGAGCGCCAAGTGTCCGCGTGCCTCCAGATCCGGGCCTGCCGGGAGGTCGAAGGACGCCATGGCCGCAGCAAGGTTGTCGCGGTAGCCGGCGAGGCGCGCCACGGCCGCGTCGGCACCTGCCGTGTCGCGGCCGGCCCGGGCGCGTTCGGCCAGTTCGGCCTGCACCCTCGCGCCGAGCGAGAGCGTGTTCGACAGGATCGGCAGGTCCTCGGTGCCGGCCAGGACCTCGAGTGCGTCCTCGGTCGCCTGTCGCGCCTCGGCGAGGTCGTTGCGCCAGAGGTGCAGTTCGATGGCACCCTGACGAAGTGGTCCGTTGAATTGCGCCTCGCTGCCGGCGCCGAGAGCCGCGAACCCACGCTCGAGTGCCCCTTCGGCCGCGGCCATGTCGCCGCGGGCGACGTACAGGAGGGCCAGCGTCGACTCGCAGAAGATCTGGCCGACCCCCGTCGCCACGGACGACACGCCCTCGGCCAGGCGCAGCGCCTCATCCCAGCGGCCAAGCAGGTAGTACGAGCTGGCCGCATTGAGGGTGTGGAAGACCCCGTATTGGCTCGGGCCGCCGAGACCCACTTCGCTCATGCGCGCCGCGCCTTCCAGCGAGACGGTGGCGGCCTCCTCGAAGGCACCGGTCAGTTCGATGGCCGTCGACAGGCAGGAGTAGGCGCGACCCAGATCGTCGACGGCCCCGAGCGCGTCCGAGATCTCCACGGACCGGCGCAGGATCTCGATGCCCGCGTCCGAATCGCCGATCTGGGCCAGCGCCAGGCCCTCGGACGCCATCGCGTGCGCCTCGATCTCCCGGTTGCCGACCGCCTGTGCCATGGCGATCGCGGCGCGCGCATGCTCGCGTGACTCCGTGTAGCGGGACGCCAGCATGAGGATCTGTGCGTAGCCGGCAAGGACGCGGGCACGAGCCGCGGTCGGGGGCTGGGCCGGGACGAGCTCGGCCGCCCTCGTGTAGGCGGCGATGGATTCGTCGATCTCGCCTTGCGTCCAGAGGGCCCGCCCGAGGCGCTCGTAGATCAGCCCGGCCTCGGTCGGATCCGTTTCCGGGTCGATCCCTTCGAGCACGCTTCGGTAGAGGGCCTGGGCACGAGCGAAGGCGCCGGCCAGCTGGGCGGCCTGTCCGGCGCGGCGGAGGAGGTCGGAGCGCGACATCCCGCACGATCCCTCGGGGTCGGATACCGCGTCCCAGAGCTCGAGCGCCCGCTCGAACTGTCGATGGGCTTCGGCGTACGCATAGGCATCGAATGCGGCGACGCCCGCCACGACCGAGGCATGGATGGCGCGCTCCTGGTCTCGCGCGGCGAGCCAGTGATGGGCGATCTCTGCCAGACGGCCGGCTCCATCACCGGGATCGGGTCGGGATTCGAGCTCCGTCGCGATCGCGGCGTGAAGTCTTCGGCGGTCGCCGGGCAGGAGCGCGTCGTACACGGCCTCACCCATCAGCGCATGCCGGAACGCATAGCGCTCGGCATCGCCGTCGACTTCGGCCACGAGCAGCCCGGCCGTCGTCGCCTCGTCGAGCCCGGACAGGAACTGGCGCTCGTCCAGGTCCGCGATCGTGGCCAGCAGGTCGTGGTCGACCCGTCGACCGGCCACGGAAGCCGCCCCGAGCAGGCGGTGCGTGTCCTCGCCGATGCCGGCGAGCCGGGCTCGGAGCACTTCGGCGAGGGTCACCGGCAGTCGCCGATTCCGGGCGCCCGTGGCGAGCAACTCCTCGGCGAAGAAGGGATTCCCTTCCGAGCGGCTCCAGATGGCGTCCGCGACCGCGCCATCGAGGTCGCCGCCCATGATGGCCGCGAGCTGCCGCATCACCTCGTCGCGATCCAGCCTCGCGAGCTCGATCCGCTCGACGCAGGCGACGCGGTCGACCTCGGCCAGCCAGGGCAAAAGGGGGTGGCGGCGGTGGAGCTCGTCACTCCGGAAGGTCGCAACGATGAGCAGCTGCTCATCGCGAACGTTGCGGACGAGGAAGGCCAGGAGTTCCCGGGTCGAGTCGTCGGCCCAATGGACGTCCTCGACGACGAGCATGACCACCCGCTCCTCGCCGAGCCGACGCAGCAGGTCGAACAACGTCTCGTACAGGCGGCTCCGTGCCCATTCGGGCCGCAACTCGGCGGCATCCATGGAGCGGATCGGCGACGAGCCCACGAGTCGGAGGTCGGCGGCGGCCGCACGGAGCGCGTCGCGGGTGGCCGACGACCTGCCGCCGCTCGGGCCGCCGGCTTCGTCGTCGAGGGTCCGGACCAACGGGCGGATGGCTTCGACGATCGGGCCGAACGGGAGCGAGCCCTCCGCGACCCCGACACATCCGCCGCTCAGCACGAGTGCACCCTCGGCCCGCGCGTGCTCGGTCGCCTCACCGACCAGCCGGGTCTTGCCGATCCCTGCCTCACCGCCGACGAGCACGACCCGGGCGCGGCCCGCCGACGCGTCGGCGAACGCGTTCGCGAGGACCTCGAGTTCGACGTCGCGGCCGACGATCTCCGGGCTGACGATTCGACCGACCATCGCCTCGATGATACGAGGCGCCGACGGGCCATCGAGCTCGGCCGTCGGACGTGGATGCGCCTGGGCGACCACCGCCTGCGACCGGTCAGACGGCGGCCGGCGTGCGATCGAGTCGGAAGAAGCGGGTGATGGTCCGACGGTGGGTCGGCTCGGCGGCGCCACGGATCGTTCGAGCGAGGCGGTCGGCGTCGGCCGTGGCGTGGAGCTGCGCGATCCGCAGGTCGGCGAGGGTCTTCTCGGTCGAGGTCATCGTGTTCCCGTCCTTCCGTTCGTCTGGGTCGATGCGGGCTTCGCGTATCGGCAGGCATGAACGTACGGTTCGGGACCCATCCCGGACATCGAGCGGTCTGGCCGTTGACGGCCGACTCCGCCTTCATTTCCATGTGACGACCCTTTACGCGGCCTCGTCCGCACGTTTACGCACGGAACCGGCCCCGACACCGGGTCGACGGGACGGTAGGCTTGGGCGATGTCCAACGTCCCTGCCACGTTCCGCGCCTTCGTCGCCGAGAAGGTCGAGCGAGAAGGCGCGCCCGTCGTCGATCGGGGCATCCGCCCATTCGCCGAAGTCGACCTGCCGGCCGGCGACGTCGAGATCCGCGTCGAGTGGTCGAGCGTCAACTACAAGGACGGGCTCGCCACGCGGGCCGACGGCAAGGTGGCGCGGATCAGCCCGTTGATCCCGGGCATCGATCTCGCGGGCGAAGTCGTCTCGAGCGCCGACCCGGCGATCGCGGTCGGGTCGAGCGTCGTGGCCCATGGCTACGAGCTGGGCGTCTCGCGGCACGGCGGCTTCAGCGAGTACCAGCGGGTGCCGGCGGGTTGGGTCGTCCCGCTCGTTGCGGGCCTCTCGACTCGCGACGCGATGGCGATCGGCACCGCCGGGTTCACCGCCGCGATGTCCGTCGTGGCGCTCGAAGATCGAGGCATGTCCCCGTCGGATGGGCCGGTCCTCGTGACGGGGGCGAGCGGGGGAGTCGGCGGGACCGCCCTCGCGATCCTGGCCGAGCGCGGCTACGAGGTCTGGGCCGCGACCGGCAAACCGGACGAGGCCGGGCGGCTCGTGTCCCTGGGTGCGGCCGGGATCCTGACCCGGGACGAGGTGACCGCCGAGGGCCGTCCGCTCGACGCGGAACGGTGGGCGGGTGCCGTGGACGCCGTCGGCGGGGCGACGCTGCCGTACGTCCTCCGAACGCTCAAGACCGGCGCGGCGGCGGCGGCGAGCGGCAACGCCGGCGGCCCGAAGCTCGAGACGACCGTCTTCCCGTTCATCCTGCGCGGGGTCGCCCTGCTGGGGATGGACTCGGTCACGGTCCCCATCGAGCGACGCCGCCGGATCTGGGACCGGCTCGGGACCGATCTGCGGCCCCGCGACCTCGGCGTCCACTGCCAGGAGGTCACGCTCGATACGCTCGAGCCGGCCCTCGATGGCATCGTCGCCGGTGAGGCTCGCGGTCGCTGGATCGTCCGGGTCGGGGCGTAACGCGGTCGGGGCTTGCACGAGATGCCAGCAACGTCGCCGGGAGCTGCCTGCACCGGCGAAACGCGTTCGAACATTGCAGGAGACGCAAGGTCACGACCGATCCGAACGATCAGCTGATCGATTCGTGCACCCGGTGCAAGGTTCGGTCAGGCCGGCGACGTAGCTTGCACTTCGTGCAACGGCGTGCCGCGTTCTTGCATCTGACGCACAAAGCGTGCGGCCGGACGACGTCGTAGGTCGCTAGGTCAGCTCGCCGCGGAGCTGCTGCAGGGCCCGCTGGAACGGCTGGCGCAACGCCGCCCGCGATTCGCCCGGGAAAGACGTCTCGTCCGCCATGGCGTCGTCGAGGGTGATCTCGCCCGCGTGGACACGACGCGCCAGCTTGGCCAGCCCGGCGAACGAGTCAGCCTGCGACCGCGCGAACGCCTGGCCGGCATGGTCGCCATGACCGGGGACGACGATGCCGTCGCCCACCAGGTCGGCAAGCGCGGATGCGGTGGCCGGCCATTCCATGGGATAGGCGTCGCCAAAGAAGGGGAGTGCCCCGCCCTCCAGCAGGTCGCCGGCCCAGACGACGCCCATCCCCGGGATGCTGATCACGATGTCGTGGTCCGTGTGGCCGCGGCCCAGGTAGCGGAGCTCGACCGGCCGCCCACCGACCTCGACGACGGCCGTCTCGGCGAACGTCCGATCCGGTGGGTCGATCACCACCTCCGCCAGGTCGTCCGCAAGGTCGGGTTCCTCGCGGGCGATCCGCGGCCGCCGGCCTTCGCCGGTCCGCTCGATGAACGTGACGCAACGCTCGTGGCCCCAGATCGTCGCTGGCCGGAAGACGTGGTTCCCGTAGGCGTGGTCGAAATGCCCGTGCGTGTTGACGACCACCGCGACCGGAGCCGTCGTCAGCTCGCGGACGTGGGCCTGGATCTCGCGCGCGTGCACATGAGTCGACCGGGTGTCGATGACCATCGCCTCGCGATCACCCAGGATGAGCCCGATGTTCTGGTCGTAGAACCTATAGCGGCGGACGAAGAAGCGGTCACCGATCTCGACCCAGCCGTCGTCGACGCCCATGGCCGAATGGTATCGAGGGGGTCCGATGACGCGCCCGTAGGTCGCGTACGCTGCGCCCGATGCCATCGATCGTGAGCCATGCGACCGTCGCGGACGGCACGGACCTGCTCGTCCGGCACTGGCCACCCGACGAGGTCGAGGCGGGCGGGGCGTGGGCTGGCGAACCGTGGGCGTCGGTCCTGCTGGTCCACGGCCTCAGCGAACAGTCAGGCCGCTACGCGCACGTCGGCGACCAGTTTGCGACCGCAGGCCTCGACACATGGGCCTACGACCAGCGCGGCAACGGCGGTTCGGGCGGACGCCGGGGGGATGTCGAACGGTGGTCCCAGTTCCACGATGATCTGGCTGAGCGACTGGCGGCGGTCCAGGGCAGCGCCGGGTCGCGGCCGGTCGTCCTGTACGGCCACTCGATGGGTGGGCTCGTCGTCGCCGGCTACCTGATGAGCGACCGCCCGAAGCCGGACATCGTGGTCCTCGGTTCACCTGGCCTCGACTCGACGATCCCGGGCTGGAAGCGAAGCCTCGCGAAACTCGTCTCGCGCATCGCGCCGACGCTCGCCATCCCCAACGGCATCGTCGGGTCCACGTTGTCGCGCGATCCGACGGTCGGCGAGAAGGCCGCGGCCGATCCCCTGAACGTCAAGTCGAGCACGGCGAGGTTCAGCGCGGCGGGCCTTGCGGAGCAGGTGCGCGTCCGTGAGGGTGCGCCGCGCGGGTTCGGCCTGCCGACGCTGGTCCTCCACGGCCTCGACGACGGCCTCGTCCCGTGCCAGGCGTCCGAGGCCTTCGAGGGCGCCCCCGGCTGCGAGCGGCGAACCTTTCCGAACCTCCGCCACGAACTCCACAACGAACCCGAGGGCCCCGAGATCATCGAAGGCGTGATCGACTGGCTGCGCGCACGCGTGGCCGAGATCGAGGCAAAGGGCTGACCGTGTCGGCGGAGCTGGACCTGGCGGTCGTCGAGGGTCGGCTGGCCGTGTGCCGCCTCGAGGCGGGCAGCGACATTCCCGCCTGGGCCGACGACGCCGGGGCCTTCAGCTGCATCACCCGCACGCCGGATGAACTCTCGATCGTCTGCGCCGTCGAAGCCGTGCCAGACGGGGTGCCGATGGAGGGTCCATGGCGCGCGTTCAGGGTCCGCGGCCCTCTCGTGATGACCCTGATCGGCGTCGTCGCCTCGGTAGCGAACCCACTGGCCGATGCGGGCATCGCGATCTTCGCGATCTCGACCTTCGACACCGACTACGTCCTGGTCCACGAGCCCGACTTCGAAGCCGCAAAAACCGCGCTGACCGCCGCCGGTCACTCGATCGGCGACCCGCGACTGAGCTGAGAGTCGGCGCTGCCGTGGTACCGTGCCCATAGAACCGAATACGCCTCCGGGGAGCGCGCTTCGCGCTGAGAGTGTGGCCAACGCCACAGACCCGCCGAACCTGATCCGGCTCATACCGGCGAAGGAAGCAGGCCCGATCGTCATCGTCGACGCCGTCCCCGGCACCCGGAGACGGCGTCATTCGTGTTCGCGATGAGATCGGAGACGTACGTGATCGACACCCGACGAAGCAGTCGCGCATGACGCGCCCCCGGGCCCTAGCCGCCACCGTCGCGGTCCTGCTCGCGGTCGCCGGCTGCGGCGGTGCGACGCCGTCCGTCACCCCGCCGCCGTCCGGGTCGCCCGCTCCGTCGGCCGCCGCGAAGGGGACCGTTCGCCTGGCACTCGACTGGACCCCGAACACCAACCACACCGGGTTCTACGTGGCGAAGGCGAACGGCTGGTACGACGAAGCCGGCATCGACCTGCAGATCCTGCCGTACGCGACCACGACGCCCGAGGCGCTCATCGCTGCCGGGCAGGCCGAGTGCGGGATCAGCTTCCAGGACTCGCTCACGTTCGCCGCCGCGACCGGGGCCCCGGTCGTCTCGGTCATGGCCATCCTCCAGCACACGGCGCAGGAGATCGCGGTCCTCGCGTCCTCGGACATCATCAGGCCGCGCGGCCTCGACGGTCGGATCTACGCGGGCTTCGGCTACCCGAACGAGGAGCCCACGCTGCGATCGGTGATCAAGGCGGACGGCGGCAAGGGCGATTTCACGGTCGTCACCCTCGACACCGCCGCATACGAGGCGCTCTACGCGAGGAAGGCCGACTTCGTGATCACCTTCACGGCCTGGGAAGGCATCGAAGCCGGCATGCGCGGCATCGACCTGCGGACGTTCGCCTTCACCGATTACGGGTTCCCGGACTTCTACCAGGTCGTGCTCGCGTGCGACCGGCGCTGGCTCGATCGCGAGCCCGCGCTCGCGAAGGCGTTCGTCGAGGCGACCGTTCTGGGCTCCGAGGTGGCCGCCGACGATCCCGATGGCGCGGCTGCGCTGCTGATCGAGGAGAACCCGGGCGTGTTCGAAGCGAACGCCGAGCTACCCGTCGCAAGCCAGCGGTTCCTCGCCGAGCACGACTACCTCCGCGACGAGCAGGGGGCGGTCGGGCACCAGACCCTCGAGCGATGGCAGGGCTACTCGGGCTTCCTGTACGAGCAGGGCCTATTGGCCGGGCCGGACGGCAAGCCGCTGGCCGCGCCGCCCGACTACGCGGCCCTGTTCACCAACGACTTCCTGCCATGACCGTCGCGGCGGACCGTTTCCGCCGCTGGTGGCCACCGCTCCTGTCGGTGGCCGTGATCGTGCTGGTCTGGGAGGCCTACGTGCGGCTCGCGGACCTCGACCCGGTCACGCTCCCGGCCCCGTCCCGCGTCCTCGGTGCCTTGTGGGACTTCCGCGAAACGGCCGTGGGTCACCTCGTGCCGACCCTGGTCGAGGCGCTCGTCGGTTGCGCACTATCCGTCGTGCTCGCGATCGCGGCGGCGATCGCCCTCGACCGGTGGGAGCCCGTCCGACGGGCCATCGAGCCGCTCCTCGTGACGAGCCAGACGATCCCGGTCGTCGCGATCGCACCGCTGTTCGTGATCTGGTTCGGGTTCGGGCTGCTCCCGAAGGTCCTCATCGTGGTGCTCGTCACGTTCTTCCCGGTCACCATCGCCCTGCTCGATGGCTTCGGCCGCGTCGAGCCCGAGGCCATGGACCTGCTGCGCTCGATGGGCGCGACCGCCCGACAGACATTCGAGAAGGTGCGCTGGCCGTCGGCCCTGCCGTCGCTCTTCACCGGGCTCCGGATCAGCGTGGTCTATGCGGTCATCGGCGCGATCTTCGGGGAGTACGTCGGGGCGACGAATGGCCTCGGCATCTGGATGCAGCTCTCGCAGAACAGCTTCCGGACCGACCTCGTCTTCGCGGCCATCCTGCTGACCGCGGTCGTCTCGCTGGCGCTGTACGTGGCGGTCGGAGTCGTCGAGCGGCTGGTGATCCCCTGGTCGGCCGCCCGGCGTTCCGTCCTGCAGAGTCGCTGAGCGGATCGCCTCGATGGTCGGCGATGATCGCCGCCTGATCCGCAGCCGGAGGGCCACGTGACGGACGCCCGGACGATCGTCTTCTTCCCCGAAGGAGCCTACGGCCCGACCAACAACTGCGTCGGGATCGGCCAGGTCCTTCGCGCGCGCGGGCATCGAATCGTGTTCGTCGTCGAGGAGTCCTTCGCCGGCACGCTCGAAGCGAAGGGCTTCGAGGAGCGGCTGATGCGCCTCGGGCCGCCGCCCGAGGTCCCCGAGATCCCCGGCCAGTTCTGGATCGACTTCATCCGCGACACGTCGCCCGTCTTCCGCAAGTCCACGCTCGAGCAGCTGGGCGAGTTCATCGCGCCGACCTTCCAGGCGCTCATCGACGGTGCGAAGTACGTCGACCCGAGGCTGGCCGAGATCTTCGACGAGCTCGGACCGGACGTCATCGTGGAGGACAACGTCGTGGCGTTCGCGGCCCTGGCGGCATCGGGCCGACCGTGGGTCCGGATCATGTCGTGCAACCCTGCCGAGGCGAAGGATCCGGCCGTGGCGCCGTTCTCGTCCGGATACGCCGCCGCCGACCGCGGTGGCTGGCCGGCATTTCTTGACGAGGTCCGCCGCACCCATGGCGACATGTGGGCCGACTTCGATGCGTTCTGCCGCGACCACGGCGAGCACGGACTCTCATACGGGGAGCTCGGGCCGGACTTCATCGCCGAGTCCCCGTACCTCAACCTGTACTCGTACCCGGCCGAGGCGGACTACGCGCGCGAGCGGGCGCTCGGCCCGGCGTGGCACCGCCTCGACTCGACGGTCCGCGAGGCCGACACGACCTGGGAGCTACCGGAGCATCTGCGCGAACGGGACGGGGCGCTGATCTACCTGTCCCTGGGCTCGCTCGGCTCCGCCGACGTCGGGCTGATGCAGCGACTCGTCGACCTCCTGGCGACGACCGAGCATCGGGTCATCGTCTCGAAGGGTCCGCTGGCGGACCAGATCACGCTGCACGAGAACCAGACCGGGGAAGGGTTCCTGCCGCAGCCGGCGATCCTGCCGCAGGTCGACCTCGTCATCACCCACGGCGGCAACAACACCGTGACCGAGGCCTTTCACCACGGCAAGCCGATGATCGTGCTGCCCCTGTTCTGGGACCAGGTCGACAACGCCCAGCGCGTCGACGAGACCGGGTTCGGGCGGCGCCTCTCGACGTACGGCTTCCGCGACGAGGAGCTGACCGACGCCATCGACGAGCTGCTCGACGACCGCGCGCTCGCGGCACGCCTGGCCGCGATGTCGAGCCGCATCAAGGCCGGCTCCGGGACCGTCCGCGCGGCCGACCTGATCGAACGGGTGGCACGGACCGGCGAAGCCGTCACCGGATGACCGCCCACGTGGCGGGACGGAGTACCGCGGCAGGCATAGGATGACCACACTTTCGGACCGATCCCGTCACGCCCAGGAGGCACTCCCGTGACCGAGACCCTCGAGCGAGTCAAGACCTACCAACAGTTCATCGGTGGCGAGTTCGTGGACGCGGCCGACGGCCGGACGGCCGACGTCGTCAACCCGGCAAACGACGCCGTCATCGGCAACGTCCCGGCGAGCTCGCTCGAAGACGTGAACCGCGCGGTCGATGCGGCCGCGACGGCCTTCGAGAGCTGGAAGAACACGACGCCGCAGGATCGCTCGTTGCTGCTGCTCAAGCTGGCGGACATCCTCGAGTCGCGAGCCGACGAGTTCGGCCGACTGGAGAGCGCCAACGCCGGGAAGCCGGTCGGGGCGGCCATCGACGAGATGACCACGAGCGTCGATCTCTTCCGCTTCTTCGCCGGCGCTGCCCGCGTCATGGACGGCCTGGCGGCCAACGAATTCCTGGCCGGCCACACCTCGATCATCCGGCGCGACCCGATCGGCGTCGTCGCCTCGATCGCACCCTGGAACTACCCGCTCTACATGGCGACCTGGAAGCTCGGCCCGGCGCTCGCGACCGGCAACACCGTCGTCCTCAAGCCGTCGGCCCGGACGCCGCTCAGCGCCCTGGCCTTCGCCCAGATCCTCGCCGAGGTGTTCCCGCCCGGTGTCGTCAACGTGCTCTCGGGTTCGGGCGCCGACATCGGTGACGCGCTCGTCGGCCATCCGACGGTCCGCATGGTCTCGATCACCGGCGACACCGTCACGGGCAAGCGCGTGGCGAAGATCGCGGCGGACACCGTGAAGCGGCTGCACCTGGAGCTCGGTGGCAAGGCGCCGGTCATCATCTTCGACGACGCGGACGTGAACCTCGCCGCGGAGACGCTCAAGTTCGCCGGCTACTGGAACTCCGGCCAGGACTGCACGGCCGCGACCCGGGTCATCGCCGGCCCAAAGGTGTACGACAAGTTCGTGAGCGCGCTGTCGGACCAGGTCAAGACCATCAAGTGGGGCGACCCCGCCGAGGGCGACGACATCGAGATGGGCTCGCTCATCGCCCAGGCCCAGGCGGACAAGGTCGAGGGCATGGTCGATCGCGCCCGCTCGGGTGCGGAGGTGGTCGTCGGCGGCAAGCGTCCCGACCGACCCGGCGCCTACTACGAGCCGACCATCATCGCCGGCCCGGACCAGCGCTCCGAGATCGTCCAGGACGAGGTGTTCGGACCGGTCGTCACGGTCCAGCGCTTCAGCGACGAGGAGCAGGCCGTCAAGTGGGCGAACGACGTCCCGTTCGGACTCGCGTCCTCGGTCTTCACGAGCGACATCGGGCGCGCGATGCGCGTCGCCAAGGCGCTCGACTTCGGACACGTCTGGATCAACGAGCACTTCACGCTGGCGTCGGAGACCCCGCACGGCGGCGTCAAGCAGTCCGGCTATGGCAAGGACGGCTCGAAGTACGCGCTCGAGGACTACACGTTCATCAAGCACGTGATGATCAACACGGGGAGCTGACCAGTTCGATGTCACGCCTGGATCAGCCAGGCGTGAGCCGGGCGGACGTCGAGGCCGCCCTGGCGAGTCTGGACCTGGAGGCCGTCGCGGCCGCCCGCTGGTTCGGCGAGAAGGGTCGAGCCGTCGAGGCCATCGAGCTCGACGAGGCCTTCGTGCTCGACTCGGGCGGCCCACACGTCCTGGCGATCGCCACGGTCCGGCTGGTCGGCGGCGAGACGAGTCGGTACTCGTTCGCGCTGACCGGTCGACCGATGCGGGTCGCCTGGCCGGGCGACGGCGCATGGCGTGCCCTCGCCGCTGCGATGGACGACGGGCGGACGATCGCGGCGATGGCCGGCGACGAGGCCACCGACACGCCGACGGCGGCCCTGGTCTGCCGACCGGCGAGAGCGATGCCGCCCGACATCGGCGCGGCGCCCGAGCGCGACATCGGTGCAGACCAGTCGAACACCTCGGTGGTGCTCGGCGAGCAGGTCGTGCTGAAGGCATATCGACGGATCCAGTCCGGCCTCAACCCGGACCTCGAGCTGACGGCGTTCCTGACCGAGGAGGCAGGTTTCGGCGCGGTGCCGCCGCTGGCCGGTTTCGCCGAGGTCATCTCGGCGCGTTACGGCACGGCGACCGTCGCGATCGCCCAGGCATTCGTCGTCGATGGGGCCGATCTGTACGAGTCGGTCGCCGAGGCGCTGGCGGCCTGGATCCTGGCCCCCGGCGAGGTCACCGTCGAGTTCGCGACCGAGGTGGCGGCCGACATCGGCGCCCTGACGGCCGGACTCCATGCCGCGCTGGCGAGCGGCGCGGCTGCGCCGGGATTCGAACCCCGCGACGCGAAACCCGACGAGCGCCGCCGATGGGCGACCGACGCGGCGGCGCAGCTCGAGTACGCAGTGGCGATCACGCCGGACGACGCCGGGAAGGCCCTTCGTGCGCTGTCGCCGACGATCGCCGACGAGCTGGCACGACTCGACGCTCCATCAGACGCCCCGCTGCTGACGCGCGTCCACGGCGACTACCACCTGGGCCAGGTGCTGCTGGCGCCTGACGGCTACTGGATCATCGACTTCGAGGGGCAGCCGACGCGCTCGCTCGACGATCGACGGGCGCATCAATCGCCGTTGCGCGACGTCGCGTCGATGCTGCGCTCGCTCGACCACATCGGTCGCAGCGCCAAGCGCCGCGCGGCCGACCGCAACGGCGGGCCGGTCGAGTCGCCCGGCCTGGACATCGAGGCGTGGCTGCGCCGGTCACGCGAGCGGTTCCTCGAGGCATATCGGGCCGGGCTTCGCGGATCCGGCGCGCCGATCGCGGTGGATCCCGATCTCCTGCGCGCGTTCGAGATCGATCAGGAGGTCCACGAGTACGTGTACGCCTCGACCTGGATGCCCTCGTGGCTGTGGGCGCCGGACGAGAGCATGCATGCGCTGTTCGGGCTCGACGAGACCCACGTTCGTGGAGCGTGGGTAGATGGAGGGGCGAAGCTGTCGTAATCTGAGCGCCGCGATACGTCACCTGCGAAGCCCAGATCTCAGGTGCCTGGAGGATCGCGTCAGATGACATCCGTCACCGTCATCTCGCCTGCCGACCGTCAGCGCGCGACGTCAACGATGATGCTCGCTTTCGCGAGCGACCCGGTCGTCCGCTGGGTTCTGCAGGAACCCCACGCATATGCCGAGTACTGGCCGCCGATCATCGACGCCTTCGCGGGAGCTGCCTTCGAGAGCGGAACGGCGCACGCTTCTGCGGGCTTCGCGGCGGTCGCCCTGTGGCTCCCGCCCGGCGTCGGCTCCGACGAGGTCACGATGTCGGCTCTCGAGGAGGGGGCGTCCGGCCCGCCCGATCTCGACGGCTTCTTCGGACAGATGGGCGGGTCGACCGTGCGCAGGGCCGGTGGCTCGACTCCTGCGACATGCACTCGAACGTGTGACCGGGATGGCGTCCCTGCCTATCTCGAGGCGACAGCCCCGCGCAACCGCGACCTGTACGCGCGTCATGGGTTCGAGGAGATCGGCGTCATCCAGCACGGTGGGTCTCCGCCGATGTGGCCGATGCTCCGGCAGCCGAGATAGGAAGTCAGGCGCCGAGCGCCTCGCGGACCTCGCCGAGCCGTTCGATCGACTCCATGTCGAAGGGCGCACGGAACGTGAAGATGACCTCGCGAACCCCGACCTGCTTGTACTGATCGACGAGCGCCGCGACCTCCGCCGGCGACCCACCGATCGTCAGGCCGCGATCCGTCCCGTCCGACCCGAGCCTGCCTTCGAGGCCGTGGATGCGGGCCGTCTCGACCCAGGCCTCTCGAGCGGCGGCGGCATCGTCTCGGACGACGCCATGGATCGTCACGGTCCGCTCGATCTCCTCGAACGGCCGACCGATCTCGTCGCAACGCTGGCGCATGACCTCGCCGACCTCGGCGATGCGGTCCGGCAGCCCGTAGCCGTTCCACAGGTCCGCGACCGCGGCGGTCGTGCGCAGCGTCTTCGTCGGCCCGGAGCCACCGATGAGGATCGGCAGGCGAGCCTGGATCGGGAGTGGGGCACACAGGGCGTCGTGCATCGCGTAGTAGCGGCCGGAGTGCGTGACGGTCTCGCCGTCGAGTAGGCGCCGGATCAACCGCGCGGCTTCGTCGAGCCGGTCGAGGCGGTCCCCGAAACCGCTCCCGAAGTCGATGCCGAAGGTGTCGTGCTCGAGCTGGAACCAGCCGCCGCCGAGGCCCAACACGGCCCGGCCGTCCGACAGGTGGTCGAGGGTCGTTGCCAGCTTCGCGGTCAGGCCCGGGTTCCGGAACGTGTTGGCCGCCACGAGCAGCCCGAGGCGGACTCGAGGGATGAGGACCGCGAGCGCGGCCAGGGTCGTCCAGCCCTCGAACTTCGAGTCGGTAGGGTCGCCCTCGTCGGCGAGCAGGTGGTCGTCGATCCACAGGCTGTCCCAGCCGGCCGCCTCGACCGCGACGCACGCGTCGCGCAGGGCCGGCCAATCCGTTCGATTGATCCAGAAGGCCGCTCCGAACCGCATCGCCACGCTATGTGTGGATCGTAGCGAGGAAGCGGAAGACCGGCATGCCGGCGGCGAACGCGTCGGCGAGCGTGTCGGGCAGCGACGGCGAGAGCACCTCGTCATCCGAGAGCCGGCGGCCGAAGACGACGTCCTTGTAGCGCAAGAGATCGGCCATCGGGTGGTCGGCGGGCAACCCGGGCGGCACGCGCTTGAGGTGCTCGTGGGCCGTCACCGGTCCGAAGGCGGCGAGGAAGCCCGGTTCCTCGAGCGCGGCCCGCACCCGGTCCGGCTCCTCGACGACGGCGCGCCGAAACGCATCGAGCCGGCCCTTCTCCGGCATCCACATGCCGCCGCCGACGTACATCTCGCCTGGTTGGAAGTTGAAGTAGCCGCCGTTCGCGTGGGCCGCGCCGTCGGCCTCGACGAGCGCGCCGCCGGTCGAGCGCTCCAGCCACGGGAAGCTCGCCGCGAGATGGGTCTTGTACGGCGACTTGTCCTTCGAGAACCGCGTGTCGCGGTAGATCCGGAAGATCGAGCGCTTCGGATCGGCCAGCAGCGGGATGCCGCGCGCTCCGAAGCGCTCCGCGAGCGCAGCCACGAGCGCCTCCATCGGGGCCTTGAGCAGTCGTTCGTAGTCGGCCTTGCGCGGCGCGAACCATTCGCGATCGTTGTTGGCGGCGAGGTCGGCCAGGAAATCGATGGCGTCGGGCCGGAACCCGGTGAACGTGGGCGTCGCGATGGCCATGGGAGCACTCCTGCGCGTGTGCGGGGTGTGAATCTACGCCGCGCCGCTCATCGGGCGATCACCTGGTGTTGGCGCGCCTATCCTGCCCTTGATGACGGAGGTCGTGTCGTTCCCGCCCGAGCTGCGCGATTCGACCCTTGACTGGTACGCGCGAAGAGGCCGGCCGCTCGCCTTCCGCCGCACCCGCGATCCGTACGCCGTCCTCGTCTCGGAGGCCATGGCCCAGCAGACCCAGGCAGCTCGGGCGGCGGAGGCCTGGGAACGATGGATGCGGCGGTATCCGACCGTCCAGGAGCTGGCCGCCGCGAGCCTCGCCGACGTGCTGCGCGAATGGCAGGGCCTCGGCTACGACCGCCGGGCGATGAACTTGTGGCGCGCCGCCGGCGAGATCGTGTCGACGCATGCCGGCGTGGTGCCGTCCGACATCCGCGCACTGGAGGCCCTGCCCGGGGTCGGGCCGTATACGGCTCGGGCGGTCGCCTCGATCGCCTTCGGGGTGCCGGTCGGCGCCGTGGACACGAACGTTCGCCGGGTGCTGGGGCGGATCGTCGCCGGCGACCCGTCGGCGCTCACGGCTCGCGAGATGCAGGCGATCGCCGACGCGGCGGTCCCGCTCGAATCGCCCGGCGCGTGGACCCACGCGCTCATGGACCTCGGCGCCACGGTCTGCCAAGCGGCTCGGGCCGACTGCGCTACGTGCCCTGCCCTGCGGTGGTGCATGTTCGCCGCGCGAGGCTCGGTCATCGAACGAACACCGCGAGTCGCCCGCGAACGCCCGGCCCCATTCACCTCGACCACCCGTTGGCTGCGTGGCCGGATCCTCGATCGCGTCCGCGCCGCACCGGGCACGACCTGGGTCACGCTGACGGGACCGATCGGCACGCACGACGACCGTGCGATCCGGGCGGCCGCGGAGGCCATGACCCGCGACGGCCTGGTCGAGATCGCAGCGGACCCGCCGGATGCCACGCTCCAGGTTCGACTCCGGATGGGCTGACCACCGTTCGGCTACGCTTCCTCGCGCGATGCCCACCACCGTCGAGCGCGCCGCCGCGCAGGCCGCGCTTCCCGCGAACGACCCATCCATCTTCGGGTTGGACCTGCGGGGCCTGCGCGGTCACTGGGCGGCCTCGGCCGCACTGCCTGCCATCTCCGGCGAGGCGATGACCGGCACGGATCGGCGCGCCCAGGCGCTGGGCGTACCCGAGGAGCGGCTGATGGAGCACGCCGGGACCGCCGTCGCCGCAGCCGTCCGGGCGCTCGCCGTGGACCTCGGGCGATGGGGGACCGGGCCCATCGTCATCCTGTGCGGACCCGGCAACAACGGCGGCGACGGCTTCGTGGCCGCGCGCCGGCTCGCGCTCAACGGGGCGTCCGTCGTCGTCGGGCTGGTCGCCCCTGACGCCCGGCCCGCCGGCGTCACGGCGGCCCGCAACTGGGACCGCATCGCGCGCGACGCCGGGATCACGAAGGTCCATCTGCCGGTCGCGCGCGATGTCGCGATGTTCGAGCACGGCATCGAGACGGCGGCGGTCATCGTCGACGCCCTGCTCGGGACCGGCGTCCGTGGCGTCCTGCGCGATCCGATCCGGACGGCGGTCGAGGTGATCGTGCGCGCGGCCGTGGTGGGCGTGCCGGTCGTCGCCGTCGACACCCCGACCGCGGTCGACCTCTCGAGCGGCGAGCCATCCGACCCAGCCGTTCGCGCCGACCTGACGGTGACGTTCCATCGACCGAAGACCGGTCTCCTGACGCGGCGCGGCGCGGCCCATGCCGGCAAGGTCCTCGTCGCGCCGATCGGCATCCCGCCCGAGGCGGACCGTGGCTGACGGCCGGCCGCTCGGTCGGCAGCCGGGCTGGCGCGATGTGGCGCTCGTCGCCGCGGCCGTCGTCGCGGTGGTCATGGGTGCGGCGATCGTGACGAGCCTCCTGCCGACCACGCTCCAGCAGGTCGTCTTCCACACGCCACTCGCCATCGTCGTGCTCATCGTGGGCACGGGCTGGCTGCTCTGGCGGATCTCGAGACGTCGTCCGGAAGAACCGCGCCCGTGACGAACCCGTCCGGCCGATGACGGGGCCCGGACCCCTGGACGCCCGTCGGGCGAGCCTGGCGGCCCTGGCCGACGGGACCTGGGACGTCGTCATCGTCGGTGGCGGTATCGTCGGAAGCGGCGCCCTGCTGGACGCGGTCTCGCGCGGGATGCGAGCCGCCCTCATCGAGCAGGACGACATCGCCGCCGGCACGTCGTCGCGCTCGTCCCGGCTCATCCATGGCGGTCTTCGATACCTCGAGCAGTTCCACTTCGGGCTCGTCCGCGAAGCGCTGGCCGAACGGTCGAGGATCCTCCAGTTGGCGCCCCACCTCGTGCGCCTTGAGCCGCTGCTCTTCCCGATCTACGGGATCCCGTATCTCTCCAAGGCGTTCTATGACACCGGGCTCACGCTGTACGACGTGCTGGGCGCTCGGCATGACGGCGGCTGGCATCGCCGGCTGTCCAAGGCGGACACGCTGGGGATGGCGCCGACGCTGCGCACCGAAGGCCTCCGCGGCGGGCTGCTCTACCACGACGGTGTCGAGGACGACGCACGCTACACGCTGGCGGTCGCGCGCACGGCCATCGCCGATGGCGGCCTGGCGGTCACGCGGGTCCGGGCGACGGGCCTGAAGGTCGAGGCGAGCTACGGCACGCTCGAGGCCGTCCGCGCCCAGGACCTGGTCACCGGGAGCGCGTTCGAGATCCGGACGCGCGCCGTCGTGGACGCGACGGGAGTCTGGGCCGCCGAGCCCGATCACGTGTTCGGTGGTGGGTCGCTCCGGATCCTGCCGAGCCGCGGTGCGCACCTTGTCGTGCCGAGGTCGCGGATCCCGAACCAGTGCGGCCTGACGATCCGCGTCCCGGGCAAGGTCGTCTTCATGGTGCCGTGGCCGGACTACTGGCTCATCGGCACCACCGACGCGCCGTACGAGGGCGCCTCGGAGCATCCCGCGGCCGACGGCTGGGAGATCGACCTCCTCCTCGACACGGTCAACGCGACGATGGACGTGGACCTGCGACGAGAGGATGTGGTCGGCACGTACGCCGGTCTGCGGCCGTTGATCGCCTCGGGCGGGTCCACCGTGAAGGCCTCGCGCGAGCATCGGGTCACGGTCGACGCGAACGGGGTCGTGCGGATCGGCGGCGGGAAGTACACGACCTACCGGGTCATGGCCCGCGACGTCATCGATGCGGTGCTCGGCAAGGAGGGGGCTCGCGCTCGACCGAGCCAGACCGTCGATCGGCGCCTCGTCGGGGCCGCCGACACCGACGCCCTCGCGCGGATCGCCGATGAGCTCGAGACGATCCCGGCGGTGACGGCCCTCGGTCCGGACGTCGCGTCGCGGTTGGTCTCTCGCCACGGGACCGAGGCACCAGCCGTGGTCAGCCTCGGTGTCGAGACGGATCTCATCCGGGCGCTCGTTCCTGGGCGTCCGTTCCTCGAGGCGGAAGTGACGTGGGCGGCGCGCCACGAGCTGGCGCTGTCGCTCGACGACATGCTCGCGCGCCGGACTCGTCTCGCCCAGGAGCTCCCCGATCGTGGCGCCGCGGTCGCCCCCCGCGTGGCCGAGCTGCTCGGCGCGGAGCTCGGCTGGGGCGAGACGCGACAGGCGAGGGAGGTCGAGGCCTACCTCGAGCTGGCCCGGCGCGAGTACTCGGTGGCGGCGTCGACGGGCGAGGCGACGAGACCCCAGATCGACTGACGTGGACCGTGCGATCGGACTCGCGTCATCAGGGCGTCACGTGGGGTTGGCATGGTCCGGTCGATGCCGATCTTCGACGCCCTTGGCGATCTCGCCGCTGCGTTCTTCAACGCGCTGTACGAGCTGCGCATCCCCGTGGCGATCGGGTCGGTGGCGGCGGTCGCGATCGCGGCCCTCGTCGCCTGGCGGCGCGGCTGGGTCGCGGCGGCCGGTCGGCATCCCGGACGGACCGGGGTCGTCATCGCGCTGGCCCTGGCCGTCGGCGTGCCGCTGACCTGGTACCTCGCCTCACCGATCTTCATCCGGACCGCCCTCGTGGAGCCGGCTCCGGTCGGGGCGATCGCGAGCCCGACATCGGTCGCGGCGCCGGCACCCGGTGCGACGATCGCCCCGGCGGCGCCGTCGCGCACCCCGACGGTCGTCCCGACGGCCACCCGGGCGCCGACTCCGTTCGCGCCGATCACCCGTGTCACCGGCGAGTTCCACGGCTCCGACGACTTCCACTTCGGCCGCGGCACCGCCACGATCGTCGAGACGACGCCCGGTCGGTTCCACCTCCGGCTCGAGGACTTCTCGGTCCGCAACGGGCCCGACCTGTTCGTCTACCTCTCGCCCGCGGCCGATGGGTTCGCAAAGGGGGCCTTGGAACTCGGCAAGCTGAAGGCGACCGACGGCTCGTTCGGCTACGACCTGCCGGCGGGCATCGATCCCGCCGACTTCGCCAGCGCCGTCATCTGGTGCAAGCAGTTCAGCCATCTGTTCGCGACGGCCCCGTTCGAATCGGCCTGAAAAGCCCATCCAAAACCGCCGAAAGTCGGGGCTATGCAACGTACGAGTGACCGCGTAACATCCGGCCCGTAAATGCCGTGGAAACGTCCGCGGCCAGAACGTAGCTCGACGCACTCGGACTCCTCTCACGGCTGACGCGAGAAACCCGCGGGATCGCGCCGGCTACCGAGAGGAGTTTCGTTTTCGTGTACAGCGACAAGAATCTGACCTGCGCGGACTGTGGACAGGAATTCGTGTTCACCGCGTCCGAACAGGACTTCTATGCGCAGCGCGGGTTCACCGAGCCGCGCCGTTGCCCGTCGTGCCGCGCCAGTCGCAAGGCCGCGCGGAACGCCGAGGGCGGTGGCAGCTCATACGGTGGCTACGGGGCAGGCGGCGGCTACTCCGCAGGGGGTAGCGGGAGCTACGGTGGCGGCGGCTACGGCGCGCGCGACCGCGGTCCTCGCGAGATGTTCGCGGCGACCTGCTCGAACTGCGGCAAGGAAGCCCAGGTGCCGTTCCGCCCGACCAGCGGCAAGCCGGTCTACTGCAGCGACTGCTTCCGGAGCATGCGCGGCGGCTGATCCAGACCTCTCGGTGCGGGCCGACCCACGGCCCGCCGAACCAGCGTGATCCCGACCCGGGTCGTCAGCCGACCCGGGTCGTTCGATTCCCGGGCGAGCCGAGCCGAACTGGGATCAAAGCCCGAGTTCGAGGCGAATCTCGTTGATCGCGCCCACCTCTTCTGGGTCGGTCGCCATCGATGCCGCGAGATCCAGGTCGGCGCCGGCGCCCTCAAGATCACCGACCGATGCCTTCGCAGCACCACGCAGTGCGTACAGGATCGCAGTCTCCGGCTGCAGCTCGATCAGCCGCTCAGCGTCCACCAGTGCATCGCCATCCGAGAGGCGTAGGTACGCCCTGGCCCGTCCGGAGATCGCTTCGAAGTAGTCTGGGTCGAGTCCGATCGCCTTTGTGTAGTCAGTGATCGCGGACGCGTCATCACCGAGGTAGGCGAACGCGAGCCCACGGCCGAGGTAGCCGGAGGGCAGCATCGGGTCGAGTCCGATCGCCTTCTCCGCGTCGGTGATCGCCAAGTCATAGTCACCCAGATCGATCAACACACGGGCTCGTTGAGCGTAGGCCTCCGCAAAGGTCGGATCGATCACGACCGCTTGATCCAGGTCGCTCGTCGCGCCCGCAAGGTCCCCTTGCGTCCTCCGGATGACCGCTCGATTGACATACGGGATCACAGCGGCTGGATCGACCTCGATGGCCTTCGCAAGATCCTTCAGAGCTGCGACAGGCTCCTCGTCGGCCATCTCAAGCCCGGCACGACTGACATACGCCAGCGCATAGGTCGGATCGAGTTCGATCGCCTTGTTGTAGTCAGCGAGCGCCAGCGCAGTGTCGCGGCGCCGCTCGTAGACAAGGCCGCGATTCCGATAGGCGCCCGCGGCCGTGGGCTCTAGTTCGATCGCTCTGCCGTAGTCGGCGAGCGCGAGTTCGGCGTCCCCTCGATCGTCGTGGAGATTGCCGCGGTCGACGAATGCCATGCTCAACTCGGGATCGAGCTCGATGGCCCTGTCGCAGTCGGTGAGCGCCCGGTCGAGTTGGTGCGTGACACGAAGAGCGTGGCATCGACCCGCGTATGCCGCCGCGTATTTCGAATCGAGTTCGATGGCTTGGTCGAATTCGGCGAGCGCCTTGTCCCATTGGCGCTGGCTCACGTGGACCGAGCCCGCCTGATAGTGGGAGGACGCGCTCTCGCCGCAGCCCGCCACGAGGAGCCCGGCGCAGGCGAGGCCGGCTTTCATCCAGGGCGCCCAGGTCCTGGCCCGAAGTATCCGTCCAGATCGCACGTCAGCGTCTCCTGCTGATCAGATGCACTACCGCGTTCCTTCACAGGCTGACTCACGACCCCTGCGGCTCCGCTGCGGTACGGTCGCGGGTCTCTGCTTGCAGGCTCGGATGTACGTAGCGCGCGTCTCGGGGCGACGCCTAGACATGAGCCCGCGACGGACGAACAATGGCTCCACGCTCGGAGGTGTCGACGGATTTCGGAGAACCGGGCGGATTCGACTGTCGTCCTTGCCGTCTCCGTGGGCCCACGGACCGGAGCGGTCCGCGCTGCTCCTTCGGTCGAGAGGCAGCAAGGCGTTCGTCCGCGCTCGGCTCCAGACATCCGGCGGCGATGCACTCGACCTGGCCACGGGCGAACCCTGCTTTGGCTTCCGAACCTGGCCCGAGGCGATCGAAGCGGCAATCGCCCTTGCATCGGAGATTCCTTCGCTGACCGATCGTCCCGCAGGGATGCAGGTCGGCGTCGGGCTGGATCTTTGCGATCCGCCCAACGACCAAGCAGCCGCCGAGCGTGCAGCCGTCATCGCCAGGTCCGCATTCCCGAACGAGATCCGCCTTGGTGAATCGCTCGCGGCCGTCGCTCGACGGGACCCACCCGACTACCGCGTGGTCCTGCCGGTCCAGGACGCTCCGGAACACAACCCGCCGAACATCCATCGCCTCGCGAACGCTCGAGATGAAATCCCGAACAATCTCCTCCCGGCCCTCACGAGCTTTGTCGGTCGCGAGGCGGAGATCAGCGAGGTCCGACAGCTGATCGGTGGCGCTCGGCTCGTCACCGTGACCGGACCGCCTGGGGTGGGCAAGACTCGACTCGCCGCCGAGATCGCTGAGCGCCTCCTGGGTCGGTTCGAGGACGGCGTTTGGTTCGTCGGCCTTGCGCCCCTCGGGGATCCCAGTCTGCTGATCCCGGTGCTGGCGAACGTCCTAGGTTTGGCACCCGACTCGGAGGGATCACCCATCGACCGCGTTGCCGCTCACCTGAAAAGCCGCCACATGATGGTGATCCTGGACAACTTCGAACACATCAGCGACGAGGCGACCGAGTTGGTCACGCTGCTCGAAGCCGCCCCGGCGCTTCAGCTGCTGGTCACGAGCCGGGTCACGCTCCACCTGTCGGCGGAGCATGAACTCGTCATTCCGCCGCTCGAGATCCCCGCGCCTGGCGTTGACGCTGCCGAGGTCATTCGCTCCGAGGCGGTCGACCTCTTCACCCGGCGCGCGGTGGCCGCCGATCCGGGTTTTCGCCTCGCGGACGAGGACGCGCAGCAGGTCGGTGAGCTGTGTCGCCGGCTCGACGGTCTGCCGTTGGCGATCGAGCTTGCTGCCGTCCGGGTCAAGCTCCTGCCGTTGCCGGCCATCCTGGCCAGGCTCGACCACAGGCTCGCGCTGCTCACTGGCGGTCCCAAGAACGCTCCCGCTCGTCACCAGAGTCTGCGGGCCGCCGTCGCCTGGAGCTATGACCTGCTGGAGCCGCCCGCTCAGCGTCTCTTTCAGGCGCTGTCGATCTTCCGAGGCGGCTGGGCGATCGACGGCGCCGTTGCGGTCTCCGGGGCGGGAGCCGCAGACCAGGACAGGGTCATGGAGACGCTCGCGTCCCTCCTGGATGCCAGCCTGATCGTCCGGCGGTCGAATGACTCCGCGATACCACGATTCACCATGCTCGAGACGCTTCGCGAGTTCGCAGCCGAACGGCTTGACGAAGCGGGCGAGACCGCTATCGCACGAGGGCGGCACGCTGCCTACTGCATCGAACTCGTCGAGCGATACGAGTCGGAGTTCACCGGCGCCGACCGGGCCGACGCACTCGACACGACGGCCATCGAGCACGACAACCTCCGTTCCGCGCTCGACTACCTCCTCATCGCCAACCCCGTCGACGCCCTTCGCCTCAGCTCAAGCGTCTGGCGCTTCTGGCAGATGCGAGGCCATCTAGTCGAGGGTGGCCGATGGCTGACAAGCGCCCTGCAGGCAGCTGGGGATGAGCCGCCCGAGGCGTTACGGGCGAAGGCACTCGCCGCGGCGGGCGGGCTCGCCTACTGGCGTGGCGACATGGCGGAGGCACAGCGGCACTACGAAGGAGCGGTCGCGCTCCGACGCGGTATCGGCGACAACGTCGGGATCGCCGACGCGTTGTACGACCTGGCGTTCGCACTCGGCCCGTTCAACCGCCCGCCCCCTCAGGATCCGGAACGAACGGAGGAGGCCGTGAGCCTCGCGGAACAAGCCGGAGCGTTCTACGAGATCGCGGGCGATGAGCCGGGTGTGGCCAAGAGCGGCTGGTTGCTCGGCACACTGGCCCTGTACCACGACATGGAGAGAGCCGAGGGCCTCCTTCAAGAGAGCGTTGCGCGATTCCGTACTCTGGACGATCCGTTCGGGCTGGGCTGGGCGTTGCGAACCTATGGTCTGGCGCTCATGGGCACCGCCGAGACAGCCGCCGCAGACGGGGTTCTTGCCGAATCGCTGGGGCTGTTCGCGTCGGCACAGGACGGCAGTGCGATGGGCATGCTGCTCGACGACTTCGCCAACCTCGCGGCAGCCGAGGGCGACGCCCTCCGAGCCGCCCGCCTGAGAGGCGCTGCTGCGAGTATGCGGCAGGTGACCGAGGCGGAAGTCGCTAATGCCGACGATGCGCCATGGCTGACGAAGTCGAGTGCGCCAGGGGCCCCGATCGACGCCGTTGCGCTCGAGGACGAGTGGGCCGCGGGTCACGCAATGTCACAGGAGGAGGCGATCGCCTATGCCCTGCGTTCCGGTGAGGTCGTCGGGTCGGTTCAGTCCCTCCGGGTGACGGCGTTCGGCCATTTCCTGGTCGAGCGGTCAGGGCAGCCGGTGTCGCACTGGGGCGGCAAGAAGGCGGGCTCGCGACAAGCGCAGGCGATGTTCGCATTCCTCCTGGATCGGGGCGCGCGCGGTGTCACCAAGGACGAGTTCATCGAGGTCATCTGGCCAGACGCGGAGATCACGCTCGCAGATGTGAGCTTTCATCGGACGCTGGGCGGGCTTCGCACAACGCTCGATCCTGACAAGACGTCCGGATCAGCCGGGGGCGTGTCCTTCGCGAACGCTCGCTACCGTTTGAGCCCATCGATCATCGGGTGGCTGGATACAGCGGAGTTCGAGCGGCTCTTGTCGAATGCCGCCCAGGCGTCTGATGATCAGGCCGCGATCCGTGCCATCGAAGCCGCTCGCGCCCTCTATCACGGGGACTTCTTGGACGACTGCCCGCTGTACGGCGACAGCAGCTTCGTCGAGGAGCGTCGGCGTTCGCTTCGGGAGGAACTGATCGACGCGCTCGTGGATGTCGGACGCCGGTACGAGGGTCGCGGCGACACGACGCTCGCGGCCGCACGCTTCCGAGAAGCACTGACCCTCTCGGGCGGAGATCACCCGGGAGCCGAGAATGGGCTCGCGCGACTCGGTGCTTCGGTCACCCGGCGTCCGGAGGACTCGTCGAGCGATCCGCGCTTGCAGTCCTGACGGCCAAAGGTCGAGCCGCCTCACTCGCGCTCGACCCATTGCCGGCGCCAGTCAGGAGCGGGGAAGCTCGGAGCGAAGTAGTCGGTCATTCTCGCGATCCGCGGGCCGTCGAACTCGATGACACTGACGGTATGCCAGCGCTCGCTGCCGTAGTCAGCGACAAGCTCCGCGACCCACACGTCACCGTCGCCCGAGACGCGTGACACCTGCTGCCTCGGTGGTCCGCCGGGATAGTTCTGATACACCTGCACGCAGCTCATCGCGCCGGTCATGCGCTCGCCGGATTGCGGCCAACGAGTGATCGCATCTGGCGTGAGCACCTCATGCAATACGGGGTAATCCCCGGCCTGGATCGCTGCGAAGAACCGGTTGATCGTCTCGGTCCGCTGAGGGTCAGGAAGCGGGTCGGGCGGCGGGACGACTGCGACGTAGATCATCGGAAACTCCTTCGTCGGCGGATGACCTCGCCACCATGACGGCAGGTCCCTTCGGCCCGACCGCGGGAGGACTGCGGTATAAGAGATGACGGCACCCCGAACGGACGTCGCTCTGCAGCGCGGCTGACGCTCCCGGCCGATCCGTTCAGCCGCTGGGGCGCTTCCCGGCCAGCAGGCCCAGGTCGAACTTGCGCTCCGTGCCGTGGATCAGACGGTCGATGTTGTCCGCGTGGGCAAGCCAGATGAAGGCCGTCCCGACCGCGGAATAGATGACGTAGGGGAGCGGCGTCTCCGGCACGACCATGAAGACGAGCAGCGTCGCCGGGATCATCGCCGCCGAGCCGAGCAACGACCCGAGCGAGACGTATCGGGTCAACAGGATCACGAGCACGAAGACCGGGGTCGCCAGCAGGACCGCGATGGGCTGGATGACCAGCATCGTGCCGACGCCCGTACCGACCCCGCGGCCGCTGCGGAACCCGACGAAGACCGACCAGATGGCCCCCGCGACGGCCGCTCCTCCGCACAGCACCTCGGTCAGGGGATCGCCGCCGGTCACGTAGCGTGCCAGCAGGACGGGGACCATCCCCTTGAGCAGGTCGCCGCCGACGACGACAGCCGCCCATTTCCGGCCGAGCGCCCGCAGTGCGTTCGTGCCGCCCGTGCGCCCGGAGCCTACCGTCCGTGGGTCTGGTCCGCCCGAGAGCCGGGCGACGACGATGCCGACGGGGATCGAGCCCGCGAGATAGGCGACGAGCATCAGCACGAAGGTGCGGAGGAGGATCGCGGGATCCATCGATGCGCTCCTGCGTTGGGTCACGGCCCAAGGGGCCGAGTCTAGCACCGGGTCATGCGCACGGACCCGTGGCTCGGTTGCGGGACTCGCGACCCCGCGCGTACCATCGAACGCGATGACCCACCCGCCTGCACGGCTCGCCGACGCCCGCGCGCGGCGGCCGCTCGACAGGCTCCCCGAGGCTGCCTGACCTATGGCCGTCGGCTCGTCCAATGACTTCGACCTCGTCGTGCTCGGCGCGGGCACGGGCGGGTACACCGCCGCCTTCCGGGCGGCGCAGCTCGGGCTCAAGGTGGCCCTCGTGGACCAGGACAAGATCGGCGGGACGTGCCTCCACCGCGGCTGCATCCCGACCAAGGCGCTCCTCGAGTCCGCGGCCTTCGTCGAGCGGGTGCGCCACGCCAAGGACTACGGTCTGGTCCTGCCGGGCGAGGCCGTCGTCGATTACGCGGCGATGGCCGCTCGTCGGGACGCCGTCGTCAAGCGCATGTGGACGGGGGTCAAGTCCCTCATCGACAAGAACAAGGTCACGTGGGTCCCGGGCCGCGGCCGCCTGGACGGCCCGCAGAAGGTCCGCGTCAGCCAGCCCGGGGAGGACGGGACGCCGGGCAAGGGCGGCGACCGGGTGCTCCAGGCGACCGACGTCATCCTCGCGACCGGGTCGCGCGTCAAGTCGTTGCCCGGCCTGACGCCGGACGGCAAGCGGATCGTGACCAGCGATGACGTGCTGGCGATGGACACGCTGCCGAAGGACATCGCGATCGTCGGTGCCGGGGCGGTCGGCGTGGAGTTCGCCTCGATGTTCCACGACGTCGGCGTCAAGGTGACCCTGCTCGAGTACCTGCCGCAGATCGTGCCGCTCGAAGACGGCGAGGTCAGCAAGGTGGTGGAGCGCAGCTTCACGAAGCGCGGGATGACCGTGATGACCAACGCCCGGTTCGACGCGAAGGCGGTCACGACCGACAAGGACGGCGTCTGCCTGATGGTCGGGCCGGAGGGCAAGGACCCGGCGGAACTCCGCGCCGAGATGCTGCTCGTCGCCACGGGTCGATCGCGGCGAACATCGAGGACATCGGGCTCGAGACCACCAAGATCGAGACCGATCGTGGCGTCATCAAGGTCAACGGCCACATGCGGACGAAGGAGCCGCATGTCTACGCGATCGGCGACATCGTCGGTGGGCTGTGGCTGGCCCACACCGCCGCCCACGAAGGCATCACGGCGGCCCACACCATCGCGGGCGATGCCGACGTCCACGAGATGGACTACGACAACCAGCCGCGGGCCACCTACTGCCGTCCCGAGATCGCGTCGATCGGCCTCACCGAGGAACAGGTCAAGGCCGCCGGCCGCGACTACAAGGTCGGCAAGGTCCCGTTCCTGGCGATCGCCAAGGCGATCATCGGCGGCGACTACGAGGGCTTCGCCAAGGTCATCGGCGACAAGGCGACCAACGACACGCTCGGGATCCACATCGTCGGCCCGCATGCCACCGATCTCATCGCTGAGGCCAGCCTTGGCATCTCGCTCGAGGTCACGCCATGGGAGATCGGCGCCGCCACGCACGCGCACCCGACCCTCTCCGAGGTCCTCGGCGAGGCGGCCATGGCCGTCGACGGGCAGTCCATCAACTTCTAGGGCACATCCACCGCCAGCGGAGGGCCCGGATCGCGCGATGACGGTCAGCAAGGGGAGTTCGGCACTCGCCGCGTCGGTCGCGCTGACCGATGACGACCTCGTCGCGATGTACCGCCTCGTCGCGCTCGCCCGGGCCGTGGACGAGCGGATGTGGATCCTCAACCGGGCGGGCCGGATCCCGTTCGTCATCAGCGGCCAGGGGCACGAGGGCGCCCAGGTCGGCATCGCCTGGGCGTTCGAGAAGGGTCACGACTGGATCGCGCCGTTCTACCGCTCCATCGCGACCTGCCTGACCTTCGGGATGAGCGCGCGCGACATCATGACCGCGCAGTACGCGACCGCGAGCGACCCATCGTCCGGCGGCCGGCAGATGCCGGGGCACTACGGCAGTCACGAGCACAACATCGTCTCGGTCTCGTCGCCGGTGGCGACGCAGCTCCTGCACGCGGTCGGCATCGCGCTCGCGGCCAAGATCCGCAAGACCGGCCAGGTCGCGATGACCAGCATGGGCGAGGGCTCGTCGAACCAGGGCGACGTCCACGAAGGGCTCAACTTCGCGGCGATCCACAAGCTGCCGTTCGTCTTCGTCGTCGAGAACAACGGCTACGCGATCAGCGTCCCGGCCGCCATGCAGGTCTCGGTCCGGGACGTTGCCGAGCGGGCCGCCGGCTACGGCATCCCGGGCGTCGTGGTCGACGGCAGCGACGTCCTCGCCTGCTACGCGGCGGCACGGGATGCCGTCGCCCGCGCCCGTGCGGGAGATGGCCCGTCGCTCATCGAGGCGAAGGTGATGCGGCTGACGGCCCATTCGTCGGACGATCAGCAGACGAAGTACCGCTCCGAGGACGAGCTGACCGCCGAGCGCGGGCGCGACCCGTTGCCGCACTTCCGCGAGCAGTTGCGCGACGCCGGCGTGCTGACCGAGGCGATCGAGGCGCGATTGACGAGCGAGATCGAGGCCGCGGTGAACGATGCGACCGACTATGCCGAGGCGCAGCCGGATCCCGATGCGGCCACCGGGACCCGCTACGTCTACGCCGAGGACGTCGACTGATGCCGGCCAAGACGTTCATCGAGGCGATCCGCGAGACGCTCGCCGACGAGATGCGCCGGGACGAGTCGATCATCGTGCTGGGCGAGGACGTCGGCAAGAAGGGCGGCGTGTTCCTCGCCACCGACGGCCTGTGGAGCGAGTTCGGCGATGAGCGCGTGATCGACACGCCGCTGACCGAGTCGATGATCGTCGGGGCGTCCATCGGGGCCGCGGTGAACGGCCTGCGCCCGGTGGCGGAGATCCAGTTCGCCGACTTCATCTTCCCGGCATTCAACCAGTTGGTGTCCGAGGCGGCCCGCATGCGGTACCGCTCGAACAATGGCTACGCGGTCCCGATGACGATCCGGGCGCCGTACGGCGGCGGCGTGCACGGGGCGCTGTATCACTCGCAGAGCGTCGAGGCGTTCTTCACTCACGTGCCGGGCCTGAAGGTGGTCGTGCCGTCGACGCCGTACGACGCCCGCGGGCTCCTGCGTTCGTCGATCCGCGACGACGACCCGGTGCTCTTCTTCGAGCACAAGAAGATGTATCGCTCGGTGCGTGGCGACGTCCCGGACACGGACTACGTCGTGCCGCTGGGACGGGCCGCGATCACGCACCCGGGCACGCACATGACCGTCATCGCGTACGGGCTGATGGCCCATTACGCGTTGGAGGCGGCGGACCGTGTCGCTGACGACGGCATCAGCGTCGAGGTGATCGACCTGCGCACGCTGCGGCCCCTGGACAAGGAGACCGTCCTCGACTCGGTCAAGAAGACCGGCAAGTGCCTGGTCGTCTACGAGGACAACCGGTTCGGCGGCTACGGCGCGGAGGTGGCGGCGACGGTTGCCGAGGAGGCGTTCGACTACCTCGACGGCCCGGTCACGCGGATCGCCGGTCCGGACGTCCCGGGTGTCCCCTACAACCACGTCCTCGAGGACTGGTTCATGCTCAGCCCCGAGAAGATCGCGGACGCCATCCGGAAGCTCGCGGCGTACTAGGGCGTCGCCGCTCGACCGGCAGGCCGCGGATGGTGGACACTACGCCACACATCGGGACGAGGTCGACCCAGGCGGCCCCAGCGGAGGACCTGCGAACGTGGCGAAGGTGACCATGCCCCAGCTCGGCGAGAGCGTCGCCGAGGGCACGATCGGGAAGTGGCTCAAGCAGCCGGGCGATCACGTCGCGAAATACGAGCCGCTGCTCGAGGTCATCACCGACAAGGTCAACGCCGAGGTCCCGTCGCCGTTCGAGGGCGTCCTCAAGGAGATCCTCGCCGAGGAGGGCGCGACCGTCCCCAACGACGCCGAGATCGCGATCATCGACACCGGCGACGAATCCGACGCGCCCGCGGCGACCGGCCCGGTCACGACCTCAACGCCCGCGCCCGTCGCGGCTGCCCCGCAGTCAGAGACACCGGCATCGGCGCCGGTCCAGGCGCCTGCTCCCGTGCCGGCCGCCGCGCCTGCTTCGGTGCCGCTCGCGCCCGCGGCGACCCTGGCCGCGACCGGTGACCCCGACGCCCGCATGACCCCGGCCGTTCGTCGCCTGCTGCGAGAGCACGGCCTGAGCCCGGAACAGATCAAGGGCACCGGCGGCGGCAACCGCATCACGCGTGACGACGTGCTGGCGGTGGTCGAGGCGATCCGTACGGGTGGGGCCGCGCCCGTCCCCGTCATGGCCCCGGCTGCGGGCACGCCCGCCGCGCCCCCCGCCAAGGCGCCGGCCGGAGCGACCCTCACGTTCCCCGACGGCGCGGACGAAGTCCTCCTGCCGATGACCCAGATGCGCAAGGGGATCGCGGCCCAGATGACGCGGGCCCTCGCCGTCCCGCATGCCTACGTCCACATGGAGGTGGACGCCACCGGTCTCGTGCGAGCGCGCGAAGGCGCCAAACGCGGGTACCAGGAGCGCGAGGGCATGTCGCTGAGCTACGTGCCGTTCGTCATCAAGGCGGCCGTCGAGGCACTCAAGCAGTATCCGGCGTTCAACGCCCACTGGACCGACGCGGGGATCCTCGCCAAGCGGCGCATCAACATGGGCGTCGCGGTCGCGGTCGACGACGGGCTGCTCGTCCCGGTCCTGCGAGACGTCGACCAGCTGTCCATCAGCGGGCTCAACCGGGCCATCGCCGACGTCGCGGCCCGCGCCCGGGCCGGTAAGCTGCGCCTCGACGACTTCGGCGGCGGCACGTTCACCATCGACAACACCGGCTGGCTCGGCTCCAACCTGACGATGCCGATCATCAACGTGCCCGAGGTCGCCATCCTGACGATGGAGGCGATCACCAAGCGGCCGGTCGTCCGCGAGACACCCGAGGGCGACGTCATCGCCATCCGGCCGATCATGAACGTGGTCCTCGCGATCGATCATCGCGCCAACGACGGCGCCCAGGCGGCCGCCTTCCTTCGAGTCGTGAAGGCCGCCCTCGAAGCCATGGGACCCGACACGCCGGTCTACTGACCCGATGCGGGTCGTCATCACGGGCGCCGCGGGGTTCATCGGCCGGGTCCTCGTCCGCCAGTCGGCCGCGCGCGGCGATCACGTCGTAGCCGTGGTCCGCGATCCGGACGCCGCGGCGAATCTGGCGGCACCGAACGTCGAGCTGATCCGGAGCGACCTGTCCGACATCGCCTCGCTGACCGAGCTCGCACGCGGCGCCGAGGGCCTCGTCCATGCCGCCGGCTCGTATCGGGTCGGGATCCCGGTCTCCGAGCGTCCGGCGATGCTCGACGCGAACCTCGGGACGACCGAGCGGGTGCTCGATGCCGCGCATCGCCGCCGGCGTGCCGCGCATCGTGTGCCTCTCGACGATCAACGCCTACGGGAACACCCGCGGCCGGGTCGTCGACGAGACGTACCGGCGCGACCCGCCGACGGCTTCGGGAGCTACTACGACGAGACGAAGTGGCTCGCCCAGCTCGCAGCGGAGGAGCGCATCGCGAACGGCGCGCCGATCGTCATCGTCCAACCGGGCACGACGTACGGCCCGGGCGACCATTCGTCGCTCGGGCAGCAGCTGCTGCAGGCGTACCTGGGCACGGCGGCGTTCATCGCCTTCGGCAGCCTGGGCGTCAGCCCGGTCCACATCGACGACCTCGCGGCCGGGATCCTCGCGGCGCTCGACCGGGGCCGCCCGGGCCGGACGTACGCACTCGGCGGTCCGAACATCCGGCTGAAGGACGCGATGGGCATGGCGGCCCGGGCAGGTGGCCACGGCCCGCCTCGGCTCAGCGTCCCGAACTGGTTCCTGCGCATCGGGGCGCGACTCGGCCCCAACCTCGGCGGGCTCTTCGGGTTGTCACCGAACCTGCGCGAGATCCTCGCCGCGGCGGACGGCGTCACGTTCTGGGCGAGCTCCGCTCGGGCCGCGGCCGAGCTGGGGTATCGGCCGCGCGATCCGGCCGCGGGCTTCGCGGATGCCTTCGGCGGCGAGAGCCGCTGAGCGGCGACCCGACCGGCCCCGTCGTACACTCCCGGGCATGGCCCGCGACCTCCCGATGTTCACCCCGCCGCCCGATCCGGCCGGGGTCGCGCACGCGCATCGATCGGACCTGCCGATCGCCCTGGGCGGCGGCGCCGCCGGTGAGCCGGCCGCTGATGGATCGGTGGCGCTGCGGCGTCATCCGGACTGGATCCGCGCAAGGATGCCGTCCGGCCCGAACTACCATGACCTCAAGGGCATCCTGCGCGGCCTCTCGCTCAACACGGTCTGCGAGGAGGCCCGCTGCCCCAACATCGGGGAGTGCTGGGACCAGCGCACGGCCACGATCATGATCCTCGGCGACACGTGCACCCGTGCGTGCGGGTTCTGCGCGGTCAAGACCGGCCGTCCCACCTGGTTCGATGACGACGAGCCGCGACGCGTGGCGGAGGCCGTCGGCCAGCTGGGCCTCGAACACGTGGTCGTCACGTCGGTCGCCCGCGACGACCTGCCCGACGGCGGGTCGGGCATCTTCGCCGAGACCATCCGGCGGATGCGCGAGACGTCGCCCGGCATGGGCATCGAGGTCCTCATCCCGGACTTCGACGGATCGGACGACCGCCTGCGGACGGTCATGGACGCACGACCGGACATCCTCAACCACAACCTCGAGACCGTGCGGCGCCTGCAGAAACCGGTCCGGAAGCGAGCGCGCTGGGACCGGAGCCTGTACGTCCTGCGTCGGGCCAAGGAGATGTCCGCCGAGATCGGTTACCCGGCGCACACGAAGTCGAGCCTGATGGTCGGTCTCGGCGAGACGCGCGACGAGCTCACCGAGGCGTTCGAGGCGCTGCGCGAGGCCGACGTCGACATCCTCACGATCGGTCAGTACCTGCGCCCCTCGACCAAACACCTGCCGCTCGAGCGCTACTACCACCCCGACGAGTTCGCCGAGATGAAGGTCGAGGCTTCAGCGCTCGGGTTCAAGCACGTCGAGTCGGCGCCGCTCGTGCGCTCGAGCTATCACGCCCGCGACCAGGTCCCCGGCGCCGAGCTGAAGCGCCTTCGCCGCCAGGCGACCATCGACGCCGAGGGTCGGATCGTCCCGCTCGCCGGCTGAGGTCGGTCAGGCTCGCTCGGGGCCCAGGAACCCGAGGGCGGCCTCGTCGTCCAGCTGCAGCGCCGCGACGGACCCAAGCACTTCCCCTTCTGCGATTGATGGCGACCCGTGCCACGATTGGCACGTGGAGCCCGGAGATCGAGTCGAGGGCATCGAGTTCGCGATCGCGCCCGTGGCACCGCGCCGCCGGCGCGTCGATCTCGCCGCCATCGGTGCGGTCGTGGTCGCGCTGGGCGTGGTCGTCGCGGCGTTGAAGCCCTGGGCCGAACCGTCGTCGGCCCTTACTGACGCGGCATCCGCACCGCCCGCACCGACGGCCGCGGTCGTGGTGTCCGCCGAGGCCCCGACGTCGCCCGACCGGATGTTCGCCGTCATCGACGCGCACGATGCGTGGGGTGTCCGGGCGATCGTTCGCGGTAGCTCCTCGGTCGACGGCCCGGCCGCCTCGCCGTACGCCGAGCGCTGGACCGCCGCGGAAGAGCGAGCCGGCGGGGACCGACTGGCCGTACTCGACACGGGCGAACGGTCCGTCCTCGCCCTGGGGGTCACCGTGCCCGGCTTCGTTTCGCCACGGGACGTACAAGTCTGGCGTCCCGCGGACGATGGATCGTGGGAAGTGCTGGACGTGGCTCATGTCGCGCAATCGGCGCCGGGTGGCGCGATGCTGCTGGAACCGCCGACCGATCCCGTGACGGGCAGCGACATCTGGCCGGCCGGCGCCTACCGGATCGAACTACGGATCGGCACCCGCACCTCCACCATCGACCTGCGCCTGCCCGGCCGGTTCGAGCGCATTCCGGAGCCGCCGACGGCCGGCTAGGCGCCCGTCATCCCACCTCGTCGGGTACCCTGCTGACCATGGTCCGCCCGCTCTCCCGGAAGCTCCCGCTCGCTGAGCTTCACTGTCATCTCGGCGGCGCCGTGACCCCGGCGATCATGTGGGGCATCGCCCACGCCCAGGGCATCAAGCTGCCGACGAAGGACTACTGGGAGTTCCGCGACATGATCACGGTGTCGCCACGGCGGAACCGGTCGTTCGACGGCTACCTCCAGCTCTTCCACTGGACCGAGCTCATCCAGAGCTCGCCGCTCGCGGTCGAACGGAGCGTCTACGAGGTCGTCGGCGGCGCGTATCGCAAGAACAACGTCACGACGATGGAGCTGCGCTTCAACCCGATGAAGCGGAACCGCGGCGGCGAGCAGGATCTCGACCACATCATCGCGGCGGCAGTTCGCGGCATGGACAAGGCCGGGCTGGAGTACCCGGTCAAGCCGGGGCTCATCTTCTGCCTGGACCGGGCGTTCCCGTTCGAGCTCAACGAGATCATCGTGGACAAGGCGATCGCCTGGCGCGACCGGGGCGTCGTCGGGGTCGACATCGCCGGGCCGGAGGCAGCCACGTTCCGCGTCGCCGACTACCGGCGGCTCTTCCGGCGGGCGCGCCAGTTCGGCCTCGGACTCACGGTCCACACCGGCGAGTCCGGACCGGTCGAGGAGGTCGCCCGCGTCGTGGAGCTGCTCGAGCCCGACCGCATCGGCCACGGGGTCAAGGCCGCGTATGACCCGCGTGCGATGGAGATGATCCGCGACCGCGGCATCGTCCTCGAGATCTGCCCGACCTCGAACCTGAACACGCGCGTCGTGTCGGGCTGGGACGAGTTCCGCTGGATCTTCGACACCTTCCGACGCAACGAGGTCCGGTTCACGATCAACACCGACGGCCCGGAGATGCTCAAGACGTACATTCGCGACGAGATGGCGCAGCTCGGACGCCTGGGGATCCTGTCGGTGGCGGACCAGGAGGCCGCCGCCGCGACGTCGCTCGCGGCATCCTTCGTCCCGAACGTCTCGGACGTCCCGGCGCCGCGCCTCGAACCCGCCCGCCGCGAGGTCGTCGAACGCGAGGAGGCGTAAGCCCCTCGCCCCGACTCAGTCGCCCGCGCGTTCCTCGATCCGGTAGCTGCAGCAGCGGTCGCCCGAGGCGATGTGCGTCTCGCGCACGACGTCCGCGCCGAGCACTTCGCGGAACAGCTCGAGCTCGGCCTGGCAGGCGGCCGGTGTCGCCCGCGCGACGTGGTAGATCGCGCAGTTGTGCTCGCGCAGCCGGATCGTGCCGTCGGCATCGACCGATGCGTCGGCGAGATAGCCCTGCTCGGCCTGGATGACCGCGAGCTCCATCACCCGGTCCCGGAGCGGTGCACCGTCGGGGACTCGTTCCGCGAGCCTGCCGCGAACCCGGGCACCGAGCTGGCAGCGCCGCGCGGCGAAGACTTCGTCCAGGAGGTCGTCGCCGCCGATCGCCCCGATGGCTGCCAGGAGCCCGGCGGCCAGCGCGTCATAGGTCGATGGGAAGAGATCCTGGGCGTCGGCGGTCACGTCGTAGAGGTGCCGCGGCCGGCCGACGCCGTGGCGCACGGTCTGTCGACTGACCAGGTGCGCCGCCTCGAGGGCTCGCAGCTGCTGCAGGACGCCGGTCCGTGAGGCGCCCAGCCGCGCGGCCAGCTGGTCCGGCGACGAGGGGCCGTCCAGGCGCAGACGAAGGAGCAGGTCACGGCGGAGGCTGGATGGGCCACCGGCGGTTGCCGAATGGACGGACCCTGAGGTGACGGCGGGTCCGCCCGATTCCGGGACCGACGGTGAGGTCTCGGGCATCCGCGAAGGCTAGCACCGGTCTCCGCAGCGCGCTGTCCGGTCGAGCCGCGACCGTGGCTGGTACGCTCGCCGCGATGGATCTGGACCTCTCGCCCGAACACGCTCTGCTGCGCGACACGGTTCGCGAGTTCATGCTCAGCGAGGTGGCGCCTGTCGTCGACGAACACGAGCGGGAGCGGCGGTTCCCGAGCGAGATCGTGCGGCGCATCGGGGAGCTGGGCTGGCTCGGCATCCCGATCCCCGAGGACGAGGGTGGTGCCGGGCTCGATACGCTCGCCTATGCCATCGCCGTCGAGGAGATCGGCCGCGTCTGGGGATCGCTCGGGCTCATCGTCGCGGCCCACACGAGCCTCGGCTGCGGCCCGCTCCACCTGGCCGGTTCGCACGAGCAGCGGCAGCGATACCTCGTGCCGATGGCGCAGGGCAAGGTCATCGGCGCCTACGGCCTCACCGAACCCAGCGCCGGGAGCGACTCGGGTGGGACGCGGACCACCGCTCGTCGGGAATCCGGGCCGGATGGCGAGGAGTGGGTCCTCGACGGCCGCAAGCGGTTCATCACGAATGCCGGACAGGCCGGCACGTACATCGTCACCGCCCGCACCGGCGATCGCGATGGTGGGTCGCCCGAGATCAGCGCCTTCATCGTCTCGGCCGATACGCCCGGGTTCTCAGTCGGGCGGCTCGAGGACAAGCTCGGCCTGCACGCCTCGGCCACGGGCGAGCTGCTGTTCGAGGGGGCCCGGATCCCCGCCGCCAACATGCTCGGCGAGCAGGGGAGTGGCTTCAAGACGTTCCTGGCCATCCTCGACGGCGGGCGCATCAGCATCGGGGCGCTCGCGGTGGGTCTCGCCCAGGCCGCCCTGGACGCTGCCATCCCGTACGCGCAGACGCGCGAGCAGTTCGGCCGGCCGATCGGCTCGTTCCAGGGGGTCGCGTTCATGATCGCGGACATGGCGACCGAGATCGAGGCCGCGCGGGCCATGGTCTGGCGTGCGGCCTGGCTCAAGGACCAGGGTCGTGACTACGGGTTGGCCGCCGCCGAGGCGAAGCTCTTCGCGTCGGAGGTCAGCGCTCGAGCCACGAATAACGCCATCCAGGTGCATGGCGGCTACGGCTATGTGACCGACTACCCCGTAGAGCGCTTCATGCGCGACGCGAAGCTGACCGAGATCGGCGAGGGCACGAGCCAGGTCCAGCGCCTCGTCATCGCCCGCCGGATCCTCGGCCTGCGGGTGGTCTAGCGGGGCTCAGTCCACCCGGGCGAGGCGGACGATCAGCCGGTACTGGCTGCGCGAACCGACGCACGTCTGGAGCGTGAGGCTCGGCTTCGCCTGGGCGGCGTAGGCCCAGGTCCCCTTGGTCGGGGTGGTGACCTTCCACCACGCGACCTTGTAGGTGCGCACGCGACCGTTCGAGTCGGCGTAGTAGAGCTTCGCGCCCTTCTTCAGGCGGCCCTTGACGTACGCGTCGTGGAGGGACCGGAAGACGCTGTGGGCGTGCCCGAAGAGATAGACGTTGTTCTTGCCGGCGCAGCCCCAGCGATACACCCGGTTGCCGGGGTAGGACTTGTTCGAGCACGAGTAGCTCGCCACCGAGCGGTCGATCCGAAGGGACGGCATCCAGACGTGGTTCCGGCCCTTGTACTTGGACGGTTTGGCCGGGTCAGCAGCCGAAGCGACCTTGGCCTCCGCCGCCGGGCGGACGGTCGGTATCCGCGGCGTCGGTCGCTGACCAGGCGCCGCCACTGGGACCGCCGGTCCGTTGACCGGCGCGGCTGCGGCGCCCGTGCCGAGGGTCGTCGCGTCAGCGAGTCGTGATTCGGCCGCGAGGACCTCGCCGGTCGGTGCCGGGACGGCGGCCTGATCCGCGCCCGCGCTCGTCGCCCGCGGGGCGATCGCGTCGCGGCCGACGGCGCCCGAAACGGTCCCGATCGCGAGGCTCAGCGCCAGCGCCGAGGTCGTCAGGAATCGCCGGGCGCGAGACGTGCGGGCCATGGGGCCAGCGTCGCGTGACCGACCCCTTGCGGGCCGTCACCCGGTCGTCCCATCCGGCCGAGGCAAGAGGACCGTGACGGACCGCACCCATCCCCGGCGGACCCATGCAGAGCCGCCCGGAACGCCTAGCCGCCGTTGCCGGCCGCGGCCTCCAGGCCCGCCCGCAGGGCGGCTTCGAACGCGGGCGCCCACGGGCCCTGGCCGGCGAGGACATACGGCGACTGGTCGATCGACTCGAAGGTCTCGGGGTCGGTGACGTAGCTGCGAGCGCAGTCGTCGACCGTGGAGCGCAGCCGCTCGAACACCTCGCCGGTCCGGAAGACGTACAGGTACAGGCGGACCGGCGGCGCCTGGCCGGCGCCGGACGCGTCCATGGCGATCGCCGTCGGGATCAGCACGGGGTCGTCGCAGCCGGCGTCACCGGACACGACGTTGTCGATCACGATGCCGCGACGGGTCAGCTCGATCGCGAGGTCCGGAAAGTCGGCGGGCGTCGGTTCGGGCGGCGTGGTGGACACCAGGCCGCAGGCCCCGGCGGCGAGCGCGACGAGCACGAGGCCGGCGAGGCCGGAGCGACGGGGGGACATCGGCACGAAGGCTACCATCGACCGCTTCGCTCGTCGGCCGGTACGATCTGGCGCCGGATCAGCGCTCGCGGGCCCGCCGCTTGGCGTCGCGGAGGCGGGCCATGGTGTCGGTTGCGTCCGCCGCGGGAGGGGCCGCCGGAGCGGCCGGTGCGGGCGTCGACGCGGCGGTCGCCGCGTGCGCGGACGGGACGGGCGCCGGTGCCTTCGCTGTCGGGTCCGCCGAACGGGCCGGCTTCGAGGCGAGGGCCGTGGCCGGGCTGGCCCGGGTCGTCGTGGTCGTCACGGTCGCCGCGCTCGGATCGGCGGGCGTCGTCCGGAGCGCGGCTCGAGATGGTGCGCCGCTCGCCCGCTCCCGGGCCGCGAACAGGCCCTCACCGGTGGCCGTCCTGGGCGCGGTCGAACCCCGCCGGCGGGGGATCCCGCGGACCCAGGCGCCGGCGGCCGCGAATTCGCGACGCCCGATCGACACCCGCCGGAGCGCGATGTCGATCGGCCAGAGCAGGAGCGCCAGAAGGAGCAGCAGTGGCCACAGGTCCGTGTAGCGGTTCGTGGCGGTCAGGTCATGGACCCACGGATCGAGCGCCGTCTCCACGACCTCGCCGCCCGTGGCGGATCGCAGGCCGGCGAGGAACGGTTCGTCCGAGCCAAGGAGCCGGTACTCGGCGGCGGTCGGGGCGACCAGTCCGATCGTGCGCCCGAGGGCCGATGACCCGGGCCGGGTCTGCGTGACGCGCAGCGCGTACGCCCCCGGCGCGACCTCGCCGAGCGGCGCCTCGTAGACGCCCGGTGCCACCTGGACGAGGGCGACGTCGACCGGCTCCAGGTCCGGCCCGACGACCGTCGCCCGGGTGGAGTAGAAGTCGCGCGGCGAGCCGTCGGCCTCGACGCTCTCCACGTGAAGCGCCGTCGCGCCGTCCTTGGAGTCGAAGCGGGCCTCGATGCCGTCGGTCTCTTCGCCCGGGAACGTCCAGCTCACGAGCTGCGAGAAGAACCGGTTGAACCCGCCCCACGCCAGCCAGTCCTTGGCCCAGCGCCCGGTCGAGTCCGACGTCCAGGCCACGGACCGTCCCAGGCCGTACTGCCACTGCGCGAGCAGCGGGTCGTCGCGCGCCGTCACGAGGACCGTCTGCGCGGCCGGCTTGGCGGTCGTTCCGTTGTAGCCGAGGAGCTGCGGCAGGCCGTCGTCGAGACCGCGCAGGATCGGCGACGACGAGGTCAGGATCGGGAAGAACGGCTCCTCCACGATCTGCTGTCCCGACACCTGCTGGGTCTCCTTGAGGAAGATGTCGGGGATGCTGGCCGGGTTGGCGGCCGCATAGAACCGGCCGCCACCCTGGGTCGCCAGCTGCTCGAGGAAGGGGTTCGCGCCGCCGCCCGCACCGACCGTCGAGAGGGTGATGCCATCGGCCTTCATCTTGGCCAGGATCTCGTCGTACTGGCCCGAGGTCGACCAGCCGTCGGTGAGCAAGATGATGTGGCGGCGGGTCGCCTGGACGCCTTCGAGCGACTGGACCGCCTGGTCGAGCCCCGCGAAGATGTTCGTCTGGCCATCGGCCCGGATGCCGCTGATCTGGCCCTGGAGATCGCCGACCTGGCCCAGTGGCTGCGTGCGGACGACCCAGTGCGCGGCCTCGTTGAAGCTGACGACGCCCAGTTCGTCTCGCTCGGTCATCGCGGCGGCGGCCCGCAGGATGGCCTCCTTGCCGATATCGACCTTCTGGACGCCGGCGATCCCGGCGCCGGTGCCCCGGTCGAACGAGTTGCAGTGGCAGGCGGCCATCGAACCCGACGAGTCGATGACGATGACCAGCGCGATGTCCGGCTGCTTCTGGCGGTCGCGCACGCCCATGTCGACCGGCAGCGTCTCTTCGAGCGGCGTCTTCTGGAAGCCGCCCGCGCCGTAGCTGTTCGGACCGCCGACCATCACCAGCCCCTTGCCGAGGTCGCGCACGTAGACCTGCAGCGCAGCGAGCTGGCGGTCCGAGAGCCGGATGCGCGGCACGTCGACGAGGACGACGCTGTCATAGGTCGCGAGGCCGGCGAAGTCGGTCGGGAGCGCTTCGGGGAGGATCGTGTCGACCTGCTGGCGCTGGCTCTCGAGCGCCCGGACCAGCTCGGCGGCGACCAGGTCGTTGCCGGCCAGCACGAGCGTCCTCGGCTCGCCTTTGACGATGGTGTTCGAGTCGGCACGATCGTTCTCGCTGAACGTGTCACGGGCCGCCTCGACGCGGACCCGGAAGGTGTGGAACCCGGCATCGGTCGGCTTGATGTCGAACGTCACGTGCGTGACGCCGGCATCGAGGCTGACCGGCTGCGAAGCTACCTCGGCGCCATCAGCGAACAGGAAGACGGTCGCCTGCTGCGCCACCGAGGAGCGGATCTCGGCGACCGCCTCGATCGACTCGCCGAGACGGGCGGTCGAGGGGGTGGTCAGCCGTTCGACGACGACCTCGTCGGCGTCGCCGAGGCCGATCTGGCGGGTCTCGATCTCGACGCCGCGACTGGCCGCCAGGGCGCCCTCGGCCTGGCCGGAGCCCGTGGTGTCGTTGCCGTCACTGAGGAGCACGATGCGCTTCTGGGCGTCGTCCGGGAACAGGGCCGTCGCGAGGCGCAGCGCCGCCCCGATGTCGGTCGCGGACTTGACCGGCGTCGAGGCGAGCCGATCGATCTCCTCGAGCTCCGACGGCAGCCGCTCGACGAGGGCGTCCTTGCCGAACGCCACGATCCCGGCGACGTCGCCGGGTGGCTTCTCCTTGAGCGTCTCGCGCAAGAAGGCCAGGGCGTCCGAGCGACCCGCGTTCCCGACCGAATCGGAGAGGTCGACGACGAAGACCGTCGCCAGCCGGTCCACCGGCAACACCAGCTGGAAGCCCGCGATGGCGAAGACCAGCGCGGTCAGGACGACCGACCGAAGGACGAGGGCGGCGCGTCGTCGCCCCGCACCCAGGCGCCGGCGCGCGCCCGCGTGCAGCGCGAACGTCAGTGCCAGGGCCGGGATCAGGAGCAGCAGCGCGAGGGGCGCTTCGAACGCGACGCCCATCTAGGCGGTCCCGTCCGACTGGCGGCCCAACCGCGCCGCCAGTGAGCGCCGCATCCGCACGACCGCATCGCGGTGGTACAGCGCCCATTCGATGCAGAGCCCGACGAGGACGAGCACCACGATCGGGAGCCACAGCTCGTCGCGGGCCGTCGGCCGGTCGGTCGGGGCACCGCTGCCCGGGGCCGCCGACGGGTTTGGGGCGCTGCCCAGCCCTTCGATGGCCGTGACCGACCCTGGGGCGATGGTCGACTCGCCGACGTCGAACAGGTCGACCGCGAAGCGGACCGGCGCGTTCGGGTCGACCGGCACGGCCGATGCGCCGGGCGACGCCGCACCGGACGGACGGGCACTCGGACGCGGCGTCGTAGCGGCGCTCGGCGCCCCGCTCGACGACGGACCCGGCGATGCATCGCCGGACCGGATCGGCACCACGGTGTAGATGCCCGGCAGGTCGGTCGCGACATACGACACCGAGGAACCGCCGGCGGCGCTCGCGACGAGCTCGGTCGTCGTGCCGTCTGGGCTCGTGACGGTCACGCCGGTCGCACCCGCCGGAATCGCCAGGTTGACGGGTGTGCCGGGCGAGACCGCCTCGGTCGGCGCCGCCGATCCACCCAGCAGCTCGCCGGTGAGGTTGGACAGCAGGATCGGGAACGCGACTTGCAGCGGCAGGTCGGAGCGCCGCGGCTCGAACGCGAGGACGGCGGTCGGCAGGCCGGCCCGCAAGCCCGTGTAGAGGAGGGGAGCGCCCTTCGGACCCGGGATGATCGTGCGGGCCCAGTCCGGCGTCGTCAGGAGCTGCGCCGCGGAGATGTGAGTCGTCGAGAGGTCGACGTAGCGCAGGATCGGCTCGTCCGGGCTGAGCGAGCCGATGCCCGGGTCCTTGAGCGTGCCATTCACCACGCCGAGCGCGCTCGTCCGTGGCGGTGCGATGGCCAGGATCGGGGTGGTCGGCAGCGTCGTCGGCAACGTCGATTCGAAGATGGTCAGGTCCCACGGGCGTCCGTCCGTCCGCTCCGACGCGGGGCCGTAATCGGCGGGCTCGACGCCGTACAGCTCGACGTTCGGGAGGTAGGACAGGGCGGTCTCGAGATAGGGGTCGCCTTCGCCGACCAGGAGGACGAGCTTCGTCTGTGCCGCGGGCAGGACCGCCCAGGCCCGGTCGTCGATGGCGAGCTGGTCCGGAGCGGCCGTTGACGCCGGATCCCGACCGACGAGGCGGACCTCGACGACGCCGACATCGGCCGGGACGTCATCGATGACGACGTCGGAGCGGGCCTGGGCATCGAGGTCCACGTCGCGCGCCTCGAGCAGCCGGTCGTCGCCCCAGACCTCGATGCGCCGCCGGGCGCTTTCGATGTCGAGGTTGGCGACGCTGACGAAGACCGACCGGGTGACTGACGAGGGCGACGTCCGCACCGCGAGCGCGACGATCGCCTGGTTCTTGCGGTCGCGCCCGACCGGCAGGACCTTGATGGGCGCGTCCACTTTCGTGGTCGGGACACTCGCCAGGGCCGCGTCGGTCGCGATGAGGATCTGGGCGTCGCCCGAGCGGGCCGCCAGCTTGGAGGCGAGCTCCAGGGCATCCCCGAGATCCCCCCGGGTCGCCGCCGGCTCCAGCTCGTCGAGAGCCTGGCGGACGCGGCCGATGTCGGCCGTGTCGTTGACCACGATGCGCGCGCTCCGGTCGACGGCGATGACGCTGACGCGGCCGCCGGTCGGCAGGTCGCCCAGGGCATCGATCGCGGCGGCGCGCGCGGCGGCCAGCCGGTTCGGCGCCACGTCCGTTGCGGCCATGCTGGCCGACGTGTCCATGACCAGGACGATGTCGCGGGCGAGACCGGCCGGTCGCTCGAGGAACGGTCGGGCGACGAGGAGGACGAGCGCGATGACCAGCAGCAACTGGAGCAGGAGCAGCGGGCTGCGCCGCAGGCGCTGCCACGGCGCATTCGCCTCGACGTCGGTCAGGAGGCGACTCCAGAGGAGCGTCGAGGGGACGACGGCCTGATCGCGCCGGAGCTTCAGCATGTACATCGCGATGACGACCGGGATGAAGACCAGGCCGGCGAGCGCGAGCGGCGTGATGAACGGCATCGGCCTAGCCCAGGACTCGTCGGCGGCGCAGCTCGGCGAACATCAGGTCGGCCAGGTTCACGTCCGACGAGAGGTCGACGTAGCCGGCACGGCGCTTCGCCGCGAGATCCGCGAACCCGGCCTTCCAGGCCGCGAGTCGGGCCTTGTACGCGTCGATGGTCGAGAGGTCAACCGTCACGTCGATGCCTTCGCCGGTCTCGCTGTCGATGAGCCGGAGGTCGCCCTCGAGGGTCGGCTCCAGCTCGTCGGGCGAGAGGATGTGCATGACGATGAGCTCGGACCCGGTGGCCGCGAGCTCCCGCACCACCCGGTCGGCCGCGGGATCGAGGAGGTCCGAGAGCAGGATCACCACACCGCGGCCATGGAGCTGGGCCGCGGCATGACGAGCGGACGCCAGCAGGTCGGTCGGCCCCTCGGTCGGGGTGATGGCCGAGAGGTCCGCCAGGAGCCGGAAGACCCGGCCGGAACCACGCAACGCCGTCCGGCGACGAGCCGTGCGTCCCGACAGGGCGGTCACCGCGACCCGATCCTCGCTGGCGAGCCCGATGTATCCGAGCGCGGCGGCCGCCCGCTTCGCGAACAGCAGCTTGGCCGGCTGGCCGGCCGCCATCGACGCCGACGCATCGACAAGGAGGGTCACCGTGACGTCCTCCTCCTCGACGAAGAGCTTGACGAAGAGGCGCTCGAGCCGGGCGTAGACGTTCCAGTCGAGCTGGCGCAGGTCGTCGCCGAGGGAGTAGTCGCGGTAGTCGGCGAACTCGACCGACTGGCCGCGCTTGACGCTCCGGCGACCGCCCTTGAGGCCGCCGCGGACCGGCGAACGCATGAGCAGGAGCAGGCGCTCCAGCTGCCGCAGGAAGGCCTCGTCGAAGACGGTCGGGTCGACCTCGCTCGGCAGGAACGCCTGGCGCGTGCCGGCCGCCGCCGGACGGTCGCCGGAACCGGTCGTCGGTGGCGGTCCGGCCTGCGGTCCGGGCAGTGCGTCGGTCATGCGCTGGTCGCCTGGCTCGGGTCCCGTGGACCCGCTACTCGACGGACGGCGGCGCGACCGCGTCGAGGATGGACCGCACGACCGCCTCGGTCGTGATGCCTTCGGCCTCGCCCTCGAAGTTGAGGATGATCCGGTGCCGGAGCGAGGGGAGCGCGACCGCGCGGACGTCGTCGATCGAGACGTTGAAGCGCCCGTCGAGCAGGGCGTAGATCTTGCCGGCCGTCACGAGGGCCTGCGCGCCGCGTGGCGAGGCGCCATACCGCACGAATTCGCGAGCGAGCTCCGGGGCCCGCGGCTGGTCAGGGTGCGTCGCGGACAGCACGCTGACCGCGTAGGCCGTCACGTGCGGCGCGATCGGGACGGCCCGGGCGAGCCGCTGCATCTCGACGATCTCGGCCGCCGTGCAAACCTTGCCGGCGGTGACGGCCTCGGCGCCGGTCGTGCGATCCATGATCGCGACAAGGTCCTCCTCGGACGGGAACGGGACCATGACCTTGAACAGGAATCGGTCCAGCTGGGCCTCGGGCAACGGGTACGTGCCCTCCATCTCGAGCGGGTTCTGCGTGGCCAGCACGAAGAACGGCGCATCGAGCGGGAACCGCTGGCGCGCAACGGTGACCTGGTGTTCCTGCATCGCCTCGAGCAGGCTGGACTGGGTCTTGGGCGTGGCACGGTTGATCTCGTCCGCGAGGACCAGGTTCGCGAAGATCGGGCCCGGCTGGAACCGGAAGACGCGCTGGCCACCCTCCTCGATGAGGATGTTCGTGCCGGTGATGTCCGCCGGCATCAGGTCGGGCGTGAACTGGATCCGGTTGAACGTGCAGTCGATGACGTCGGCGATGGTCCGGACAAGCATCGTCTTGCCCAGCCCGGGGACCCCTTCCAGCAGCACGTGGCTGTTGGCCAGGAGACCCGTCAGCGTCTGGCGAACGAGCTCGCGCTGGCCGACGATGACGCGGCCGACCTCGCGCTCGATGGCCTGGGCCCGCTCGGCGAACGCCTCGGGTGCGAGGGTCGCCGCGGTCGTGGTGGCGGTCGATCGTTCCATGGCGGCCTCCGGATGGGTCGGGATCGGCTGATCGCTGCCGGCCGTCACTGGGCCGGATCGAGCGAGCTGAAGTAATCGCGCACGAAGTCCTTGACCGAGAGTGGGATATACCCGCGTTCCAACGAGGTCTGGGCGTATCGCTCGAAGTCCGCGTAGACCTGCTGATACGGCGTGAGCGCTCCGTTGTTGGTGCCGTTTCCGGTCTGGTTGCCCTGCTGGGTCTGGCCGTCACCGCCCTGGCCGGCGATGTACGACGGTTCCCCGGGCCGGCCGAGACGGTCGAAGGGGGCGTAGAGCGACGAGAGATCCTCGCCCAGCTGCGACGGTCGGTTCGGGTTGGTCGGGCCGGCCGGTCGACCGTTCCCGCCCATGCCGTTGCCGAGCGAGCGGGCATTCGAGCCGCCGCCGCCGATGGCGCCCTGCCCCTGGCCCTGACCTTGGCCCTGCCCCTGACCTTGGCCCTGGCCCTGACCTTGGCCCTGGCCCTGACCTTGGCCCTGGCCCTGGCCCTGACCTTGGCCCTGACCCTGACCTTGGCCCTGACCCTGTCCCTGGCCTTGCCCCTGGCCCTGACCTTGGCCTTGCTGGCCGGGGCTCGTGCCCGGGCTGCCCTGTCCCTGCCCCTGGCCGGCCCCTCCGCTCGGACGCGGGCTCCCCTGGGCCTGGCCCTGACCCTGACCACGAGCCGTGTTGGGCCGCCCGGCATCGGCGAGCTGGCGGCGGGCCTCCTGGAGCCGTGACGCCGCGCCGGACAGATCGCGGTTCGCCGTGACCTGGCGCTCGGTGCCGGTCAGCGCCTCGCCCAGCCGGTCCAGTGCGCTCTTCGCACCTGCGGTGTCGCCCTGAGCCAGGCTTTGCGCCGCGTCATGCAGCGCGGTCGAGGCAGCGCCGTTCGTGCCGGATGCCGCGGCCTGCTGCTCGGCGAGCTGGCGGGCCAGGTTTGCCCGCTGTTCCGGGGTCATCTCGTCGAGCTGCTCCCCGAGTCGATCGAGGTCTTCCTTGGTCTGCTTCGGGTCGCCGTCCTTGTTGGCGTCGGGCTTGCCGGTGGCCGCCCTCGACAGGGCGCGACTCAGCGACGTCATGGCCGCCGCGCGCTGTTCGGTGGCCGGGTCGACCTGCGCTCGTACGTCTGCCTCGACCGATCCCAGCTTGGCGAGATTGACGTCGAGCTGGTCGGGGCGGTCGCGCAGCTGGCGTGCCAGGTCACGCAGGTCCTGGGCCAGGCGCGTCCGCGGGTCCTGGGCGTCGGCGCCCTTGGATTCGAGTTCGTGCGCCAGCTCGTCGAGTCGTTCAGCCTGCTGGTTCGCAGCCTCGCGCACCTGCCGCTGCTGGGCGATGGCAGCGTCCTGCGGGTTCGGGATCAACAGGACCGGGGCCAGCAGGAGTGCCGCGATCACCGCCGCGACCGCCGGCCGGCGAGAGAACTTCGGTCGGAACAGGTTCGAAGGGGCGCTTCGTAGCGCGGCGACCGCATCGGCCCGCTGCCGTCGGACGAAGCGGTCGGTCTGGGCGGCCTCATCGATCGGCCCCACGCTCGCAACGGGTCCGTCCTCAGGCTCGATCGGCTCGGTGGCCGGGCCGGCCGAGGCCGGGAACCCGACTGCCAGCTCGAGCGCGCTGGAGACGCGATCGCCTAGGTGCGCTTCCATGTCCATCGCGAGGGCTGTCTCGCCCAGCGATGGTCGAGCACGGACGATCGCGATCAACAGTGCGACCGCCCCGACGATCGGGATGGCGGCGCCGGCGATCGGCGCCCACTCGAGCGGTACGAAGCGGGCGATCGTCCAAAGGGCGAGCTCCGCGACCAGGATGGCTGCGATGGCGATCCACGAACGACGGACGATCCGGCGGATCCAGAGGCGTCGGCGGTGCGACCTGAGACCGTCGCGGACCGAAAGCAGCGCCGGATCCAGCGGACCCTCGATGGCACGCCGTGGATCGACCGGGACGTACGCGACCTCGGCGGGCCCGGACGGGCGGCGCACCTGCGGGCGTCCGACCCTCACGCGGCCGATCCCTTCGGTTCGCGTCGGCGCAGGCGTGGCCGCCAGCGACGAGTCGGCGAGACCAGCTGGACGGACAGGAACAGGAAGATGACCGACAGGATCAGCCACGTCGCCACGCTCTTCGGCCACACGGTGTCGCGCAGGGCGCCGAACGGCGCGACGTCCTGGATGGGATTGCCGAACCGGTCGGTCGGTACGGCGACGCCGCTGTCGAGCACGACCCCCCCGTTCGCGACGCCCACGAGCGGGACGGCTCCGGAGAAGTTCCGGTCGCCGAAGACGACGCCGTTGTTCGGGACGAGCTGCTGGGTCAACCCGCACCACGTGCCGTACGAGAGCTCCGTGCCGCACAGCACGTCGGCCTGCGCCACGAACGGATTGACGTAGGCGACGATCTCGGGCGCCCGGCCCTTGATCGGGCCGAACCCACGGCCCTGGTCGGTGCCGGCCATGCCGGTCCAGAACACGAGCAGGAAGAGCGAGCCGATCGAGACCGCGAGCACGCCGAAGATCGAGATCGCCGTGGCCGCCTGCGTGCGCTTCACCAGGCTCGAGCAGAACAGCCCGAATGCGCCGAGACCGAGGGCGGTCGCGAGCAGGACGGCGTAACCCTTGAGGACGTCCTCGGGACTGACGCCGCCATAGACGAAGACGACGGCGGTCAGCGGGACCGAGGCGACGATCAGGAGGAAGACGTAGGTCAGCGCGCTGAGCAGCTTGCCGAGCACGATGGCGACCGACGAGATCGGCGTGGCGATGAGCATGTCCAGCGTCTGCTTCTCGCGCTCAAGGCTGATGGCCCCGGCCGTCGCGGCCGGAGCGAGGAAGATCACCTGGAGCGTCTCGAGCATCAGAAGGGCCGCGAAGATGCCTTGGCCGATCGCCGCCGATGCATACGCCGCGGAGCTGCCGAAGCCGCTCATGTACGAGCGCTCCATCAGCAGCTCGACCATCCAGGCGAACCCGCCGAGCAGCAGCAGGTAGATCGTCAGGATCACGAAGGCTCGCCGCCCGCGCATCCGGCCGCGCAACTCCTTGACGCCGACGGCGGCGATGCCGCCGGAGATCCGTCGCACGCTCGGCCGCGGCAGGCGCAGGCGTCGCCCAGGGGAGGCGACCATCGTCGTCTCGACGCTGCCCAGCTCTCCGGCGATCGGCGTGGCCGCGATCTCCTCGACGGTCGCCGCGTCCGGCGCCGGGATCGGGTTCGAGGTGGGCTCGGTCATCGATCGCTCCTCAGGCCGCATCGAGTGGGGCGCTCTCGGGCGCCGTCACCTGGAGGAACAGTTCCTCGAGGTCGCTCGCCGCGCGGGCGAAGCTCGCGATGGGCATGCCGGCTCGAACGGATTCGGCCAGCAGGCGGGCGGATGCGGCGTCGTCGCCGCGGAAGCCGAGCTCGATCGTGCCGTCCTCGAGGACCACCGCCGAGGCGACATCGGCATCGGCCGCGAACCGGTCGCGCGCCGCCGCGAGGGCGTCCGCGTCGGCGAGCAGTCGGACGCGCAGGACCGCTCCGAAGCGCAACCGGCGCTCGATGTCGGCGACGCGGCCCTGGGCGAGCACCTGGCCGCGGTCGACGATCGCGACGCTCGTGCACAGTTCCTCGAGCTCGGGAAGGATGTGGCTGCTGATGAGGATCGTCTTGCCGAGCGCCCGGAGCTCGCGCAGCAGCTCGCGCAGTTCGACCCTGGCCCGCGGATCGAGCCCGGACGCGGGCTCGTCGAGGAGCAGGATCTGGGGGTCGTGGACGAGGGCGTGGGCCAGGCACAGCCGTTGCTGCATGCCGCGCGACAGCGTCTGGACGTACTGATCGCGCTTGTCGCCGAGGTCCACGAGTTCGAGCAGGTCCCCGATCATGCGCCGTCGGCCAGCTGCCGGGATGCCGTAGCAGCGAGCGAAGAAGTCGAGGTACTCCCACACCTTCATGTCGTCGTAGACCCCGAACACGTCCGGCATGAACCCGAGGACGGCTCGTACCTGGTCGGGGTTCCGGGTGACGGACCAGCCGGCGATCTCGGCCTCCCCGGCGGACGGCCGCAGGAGCGTGGCGAGGATGCGCAGGGTCGTGGTCTTGCCCGCGCCGTTGGGTCCCACGAGGCCGAAGATCTCGCCGGCCTCGACGGAGAGGTCCACGCCAGCGACGGCGAGGGTGCCGTCGTACCGCTTGACGAGCCCTTCGGTCCGCACGATCGCGGTCATCGGACGGTCCCCGTCAAGGACAGGTCGAAGCTGAAGCTGACACCATCACTGCGATCGTTGACGAACCTGACCAGGACGCTGCCTGACGTCGGGTCGACGTATCGGGTCGGCTCGGCGACGGCGTACCGTGCCCCACCCGCCAGGTGGGGGAGGCGGACCCAGGTGCCGTCGGTCAGGTCGAACAGCTCGACCTCGGGCAGCCCGTCGAAGTTGGCCACCACGCAGTCGGGCTTCGGCGGGTCCACGCACGCTTCGGGTATCGATGGGAGCGGCTCGAGCGTCGTGACTTGGTTCACCATCGGCATGTCCCCCCCGAAGTTCATGCCGACCGCCAGTTCCGTCGGCGCGAACGTCCCGGCGAACGAGATCGGCCGGTAGGCGAGGGTCGCACTGCCCTTTCCGAAGTTGATGCTGAAGGGATCCTTGCCGAAGAACGCCGCGCTGGCGTCGATGGTGCTCGAACGCAACAGGTCGCCTCGGAACGTGGTCTTGCCGCTGACCGCGATGTCGGCCGGCATGTAGTACAGGATGTTGCCCGTCGCGCGCGGCTTCTGGCCGACGACGTCGACCGGCAGCAGGCTGCCCGAGCCCCAGGCGAGGATCACGGCGCCGTCGGTCTGCAACGAACCGGTCGAGCCCCAGTTGGGATCGAACGTCAGCTGGTCGATGATCGTGTGGCGGATGTACGCGTCGGTCATGTCGGGCGTCATCTGGCCCGTGTCCCCGAAGAACATCGGCCCGACGACCTTGTCGGACAGCGGTTGGCCGAACGGGATCGGCGCCATGCCGACGTCGACCGACGCCTCGGCGCCGGCAGCCAGGTCGTTGAGCGTGGCGACGGTGCCGCCGAGGACGACGACCGGCTTCTGGAGCACGACGCTCGAGGCGTTCTTGACGGTGCCCTTGAGTCGCCCGTCGACCAGTCGGAGATCGGCCTGGACCAGGGGCACGGTGACCGCCGTCTCCGCGCGGATCGTCCGCAGCGAGCCGAAGCCGACCGCCAGATCGCGCACCTTCGCGGGGTCGCCCTGCAGGACGTCGAGGGCCGAGGCGGTCCCGTCGCCACCGAAGAAGTCACCGCTGATCGGGGCCGACAGCAGGGCGCCGCCGGGGACCTGCACCTGGTAGGTGCTCCGCGACGGCGAGAAGACGCCGATGTAGACCTGGGCCGTGCCGTCCGTGGCCCCCGGCGCCCCGCGGACGACCGCGACCTCGTTGACCAGCACCTCGCTGCCACGCAGTAACGCGCCATAGCCGTATGCCCCGACGGCGAAGACGCCGATGAGCGCAGGCATCGTGATCCACGCCCAGTCGCGCCGGTCCATGCGCCGGAGGACGATGTAGTTGATCGGGCCGACGAGCAGGATGTAGGCGGCCAGCAGGCCGATGAGGCCGCCGATCGGCGGGAGGGCCAGCGCCGGCAGCTGGGAGACGGCCCCGACGAGCTGGCTGTCGTCGCCGATCACTGGTCCGACCGACGAACGGGCCGGGAGCAATCGGCGCCACAGGGACTCGCCGGCGGCGCCGTCGGCGATCCACTTGGTCGTCGGATCGAAGCCGACTACCGTCACCGCGCCGTTGCCATACCCCCGTTCTGCGGCGACGACGCGCCCGCCGGTGGTCACGAGCGGACGGCCGCCGAGCAGCTCCCCGCCGAGCGCCGGCAGGTCGGCGGTCCCCGCCGGTGCGTTGCCAAGCAGGCCGGTCAGCGATGCGGGCGGGACGTCGATCGTGGCCGTCGGCCGGTAGGGCAGGAGCAGGTCCGGGAAAGCGGACAGGCTGTTCGGGCCGGCGGTGCCGCCGACGATCACGAACCGCCCACCGCCGGCGACCCACCCGCGCAGGGAGGCGAGCTGTGGCGCGGTAAGCCGGTTCGAATCCTGGTCCTGCCACACCAGGCGATCGAGGCCGCCCCACGCCTCCACCCGCTCCGGCAGGTCTTCCGGGTCGAGGGGCACGATGACCGGCGCGAGCTGGTTCTGGTTGGGCAGCAGGTCGATCCCGCCCACGATGTCGCCCGGGCGCTCGGCCACGACCCCGACGATGAGTTGGGTCCCGTCGTGGACCTTGAACGGGACCTTGGTCTTCGCGATCACCTCGTCGCCGTCGACGAGCGCGACTTCGAGTTCCCGCCCGAAGGCCGGCGGCTGGGCGTACAGGAGGAACGTCTTGTCCGAGAGGGTCGGGAGGTCCACGACCTGTCCGAACCTCGTCCGGCCTTGGGCGCCGCCGGACATCCGCAACTCGCCCGCGACCGCGGGTCCGTCGTTCTTCATGTGGACCGAGATGGCCATCCACGAGCCGACGCGCACGTGTCCGTCGAGCAGGGCCTGGGCCTCCATCGTCAAGCCCTCGGCCGCGAGCGCCGGAGCGGGGAGCAGACCGGCTGCGATCACGAGGAACGCGGCGGCGACCAGCGGGCGGATCGGCCCGCGAGGGGAATGACTGATGGCGTCGGCCTGGCCTGAGCGGGGTAGGAGGCGCACGAAGTCTCCGCGAGGGTCGGCTGCGATGGTCGGAGCAAGGACGCCTTGCCCCGGGGGAAAGTTGCGTGGAGGGCGTGCGCGACGCAGGGAGGCCCCGAGACGGCTGGTCGCGCCGCCGCCGCTCGTATCGTACGATGCCATCGTCCCGCAGCCGTCGGCCCGCGTGCCGCCCTCCTGAAGGTCCTGTGCCCGAGATCCGTCCGTTTCGCGCATTGCGCTTCGATCCGACCAGCATCGACGACCTCGCCGCGGTCGTCGCGCCGCCATACGACGTGATCGGGCCGGAGGAGCACGTGCGTCTCCTGGCCCGCCACCCCGACAATGTCGTCCGGCTGGACCTGCCCGAGGATGTCCAGGGCGACGAGCCCGATGACCGCTATCGGCGGGCGGCCCGGACCCTGGCTGCCTGGCGATCGGGCGGCATCCTGCGCAAGGATCCGCATCCGTCGATCTACGTCTACGAACAGACCTATCGCGTCCCCGGCACTGATGTCACGCGGACCCAGCGAGGCTTCTTCGCACGCCTCCGGCTCGAGCCGTTCGGACCCGCGGCCGGCGTGCTGCCGCACGAGCGGACCCTGTCAGGGCCCAGGGAGGACCGTTACAAGCTCCTGCGAGCGACCGGCGTGAACACGAGTCCCGTCGTCGGCCTGTACGAGGATCGCAGCGGCGCGGTCCGGGATCGACTCTCGGCATGGGCCGCGGGGCCCGCCGAGATGGACGTGGCCGACGACGACGGAACCCGCCATCGGCTGTGGGCAGTGCCCGCCGACGGGGAGCAGGCCGAGGCGGTGACCGCGCTGTTGACGGCCGTCTCCACGGGTCCGATCACCATCGCCGACGGGCATCATCGCTACGAGACCGCGCTCCGGTATCGCGACGAGCGACGGATGAGCCGCTCGTGCGAGGAGGACCCGGCCTTCGACTACCTCCTCATGTCCTTCCTTCCCTCGACCGGCGAACCGCTCACGGTCCTGCCCACGCACCGGGTGGTCCATGGCCTGGGTGACGTGGCGCCCGACGCCCTGTTTGCCCAGGTGGGCGAGCTGTTCGACATCGAGCGCGACGTCCCTGCGGCGGAACTCCGTCGGCAGTTCGAGGCGGCCGCGCTCGTTCAGGGTGGCAACGGCCGGTTCGGGCTGTGGAGCCGTGCCGGCGGTGCCCGCCTGACGGCCCGCCGCGATGCGTTCCGGCCACTGCTGACCGAGGGCGGGCAGGCCGTGCGCGAGCTCGACGTGACCCTGCTCGGCGTCACGCTGGCTCGGTTGGGGATCGGTGCCGACGCGGTCGAGGCGGGGGCGGTGAGCTACACGAAGTCGGTCGCGGAGGCGATCGACTGCGTCGACGCCGACCGGGATGGCGCATCGGTCGCCTTCCTGCTCGAGCCGACCCCGGTCGCCTCGATCGAGGCCGTCGCACGCGACGGCGACGTGATGCCCCAGAAATCGACCTACTTCTACCCGAAGGCCCTGACCGGCCTCGTCATCAACCCGCACGAATGGTGAGCCCGTTGCCCGACCAGACCCCCGACTCGATCCTCGCCCAGGCCCAGCTCCCGCCGATCAACGGACGCCCGGTCCGCAAGGACGAGATCGAGCTCCACGACCGCGGGCTGTACATCGAATCGTGGCTGCCCGAGCGTCGGTCGCGTCGCAAGCCCCTCCTGTTCGTGCACGGTGAGCTGACGGGCTCGTGGCTGTGGGAGCGCTATCTGGGCTACTTCGCCGGGCGCGGCTGGGAGGGGCACGCCCTGAACCTGCGCAACCACCACTGGTCGCAGACCGCCGATCCGGCACAGCTCTCCTTCGACACGTACACGGAGGACGTCGTCTGCGCGCTCGAGCGGCTCGGGCCGTCGACCGTGATCGTCGGCCACGGCATGGGCGGGCTCCTGGCACTCAAGGCCGCCGAACGGATGCCGATCAGCGGCATCATCCTGATCGGCCCGGAACTGCCACGCGACCTGCGGCCGCCGGCCCGGCCGTACGAGCTTCGCGAGGTCCCCGAGGCGTACGGCCGGTCGCTCATCGGCTGGGAGACACTCCCCGAGCGACTGGTCCGCGACCATCGCGACCTGTCGCTGGCCGACGTCCTGCGCATCCAGCACCTGCTCGGCCAGAAACCGCACGAAGCCGGCGCGTCTCGCCGCCAGGTGCTGGCCGGTGTGCGGGTCGATCGGCGGGGTGTCGAGGCCGTCCCGCGCCTCGTCATCGGGGGCGGCCTGGACCGGACCGTGAACGTCGACGACACCGAGCGGCTGGCCGAGTGGCTCGACGCCGAATTCGAGCCGTTCGGCGCCCATTCGCACTACGGCATGGTCATCGGCGAGCACAGCTTCCAGCAGGTCGCCGAGGCCGTTCGCGGGTTTCTCGAAACGCATCGCCTCTGAGGGCCGCGAGGGCCTCGTCTGGTATCATCCCGACCGGCCGGGCGGTCCCGTCGCCCGCGCCACTTCGTGCCGCATTCGTCTAGAGGCCCAGGACACCGCCCTCTCAAGGCGGAGATCACCGGTTCGAATCCGGTATGCGGTACCAGCAACGTCCCTGACCCATCGAAGCGTCGAGCGCAGACGGTCGTGCAGCGATGTCGGTCCGATCCTCCGTTGGCCTCGCGCTCCGCGCGTCCAGCCCAGCCTCATACCTGACGGCCGCCTGGCTCCTGATCGTCCTGGGCGCCTGCTCGCCGGTGGCGAGCGCGTCCCTGACGACGATCAGCGCGGGCCTCGGGCTGGCCGCCTCGTCGTCGGGCGTCTGTGAGGCGATCGCCGCGCTGCCGGACGTGTCCGCGGCACAGCGTGCCTTCACCAACGTGGCGCACGATGCCTTGCATGGCTTGGCCGCCGACCCTCGCCTGGACCGCCCCATGTCGGCGCGCGTCCTCGAGGCGATGCAGAAGGTCGAGGCCGACTTCGAACAGCCGTCCGGAGTGGCGGTGCTGACCGGGGACCTGACGGCGCTCCGAGCGTCGGCGGATGCGGCACTGCAGGCGCTGGGTGAGGCGGTCCCGGCATGCACGGGGTGACGAGGGTATCGCGGCAGCTCCGCTGGTCCGCCGTTATCGTGTCGCTCGGGCTGTCCCTCGCCGCCTGCGGCGATCCGACACAGACACCGACGTCCACGCCGTCTGTCGAGGGCCTCGGGATCGTCGCCGAGGTCGCCAGCTACCAGCTCGTCGCGGATCGACCCGGCCGCCTGCTTGTCGCCCTCCTGACCGCGGACGATCGGTGGCTCAGCTTCGGCAGCGTCGGCGTGCGCTTCAGCTACCTTGGGGACGGGGCCGCGACGGCTCCCCCGGACGCCGTGGTGCCCGATACGACGGCCCGGTTCCTGCCGATCCCGGGGTCGCCCGAGGGCGACGGCCAGACGGCGACCCTGACGTTCGCCGCGGACGGACGTGGCGTCTACGCGGTCGACCCGATCACGTTTCCGACGCCTGGGTACTGGCAGGTCACCGCCGCCGGTGAGCTCAAGGACGGCTCGCCATTCAGCAGCGACGCGGCCTTCACGGTGCTCGATTCGCCGAAGGTCGTCGGTGTCGGAGCGCTCGCGCCGCGATCGGCGAATCCGGTGATGGGCGATCCGGGCGTTGCGCCCCAGGCGATCGATTCTCGCGCCGCAGGCGGCGAAGCGATCCCCGATCCCGCCCTCCATCGGGTCTCGATCGCGGACGCGATCGCAGCGGGGCACCCGGCGCTCGTGGTCTTCTCGACGCCGGTCTATTGCGTCAGCCGCTTCTGCGGTCCCGTCACCGACGTCGTAGCGGAGCTGGCCGCGGACTATGGCGACCGGGCCGACTTCATCCACGTCGAGATCTACCGGGACTTCGAGGCCAACGAGGTGAACCAGGCCGCGCGTGATTGGCTGATGACGGCCGACGGCGATCTCCGCGAGCCGTGGACGTTCCTGATCGGAGCCGACGGACGGATCGCCGCCTCCTGGGACACCATCGTGACGCGTGACGAGATCGAGCCCTTGCTCATGGCGCTACCCGCCAAGTAGCGCCCGCGGCGATGCGGGACGCGTCAGGACGCGATGATCGTCCGCAGGTGCTCTTCCATGAGCTGCCTGTTCATCTGGCCGAGGTAGCGGTCCCTGATCGTGCCGTTGCCATCCAGGAAGAGGTGCGACGGCAGGCCCCACCCTCCATACAGGTCGCGGACCGCAGCCCGGGGATCGAGCCCGATGGAATAGTCCAGACCCAGCCCGAGGGTGTATTTGCGGACGGCCGCCGCCGGCTCCTGGATGTCGATGGCGAGCACTGCCAGGTCGTCGCCCCGGTGGGCGTGGTACAGGTCGCGGATGTCCGGCGCTTCCAGCTGGCACGGGGTGCACCACGTCGCCCAGAACACGATCCAGAGCGGTTTGCCGGCGAAGTCATGGAGCCGGATCGGGTTGCCGTCGAGATCCAGCAGGAGTGGTTCGGTGCCGCTGGCAGCTACGAAGTCCGGAGCCGTCTCACCGATCCCGACGCCTCGTGCCTCATGGCCGATCGCGCCGCCGGTGTCGAACGTCGGCAGGGAGGCCGGCGGGTCGCCGAAGGGCTGCGTCGAGACGTAGGCTGCCGCAGTCACGATGGCCAGCAGGCCCAGAGCCGCGCCGAACCGCCTCGTCCACCGACGCGCGCTCACCGTACGGTCAGCGGAGTCCGACAGATGTCCGGTCGGCAGTTCCTGCATCGCCCAGATGCTAGCCGCTGGCGGATGCTGGCGGGGGCCTAGGTCTCGTCGTAGATCAGGTGGTGCTCCACCGCGTATCGCGTCAGCGCGACCCGGCCGTGGACGCCGACCTTGGACGCCATGTTCGAGAGGTGGCGCCTGACCGTGTGGGCGCTGATCCCGAGGGCTCGGCCGGTCTCGGCGGCGGTGCGTCCGGCGGTGACCAGCCGCAGGACCTCGATCTCGCGAGGGCTGAGGCGATCCGCGTGCCGCAGCCAGCGCAGCGAGTCGACGACGACGACCGAGGCCACCACCGGATGGACGTAATGCTGGTTGTTGGCGACCGCGCGGAGCGCCGTAACCAGGTCGGAACTGGCAGCACCCTTGACGACGTATCCCGCCGCCCCGGCCAGGAACGCCTGTCGCACGGTCTCCTCGTGGTGATGCATCGTGACCGCGATCACCCGGATCTTCGGATTTCGCCGCGTGAGGTCTTCGATGAGCGCGACACCGTCCGAGTCGTCGAGGGTCAGGTCCACGAGCATGATCTGTGGCTCCTGCAGCGCCGCCAGCGCGAGTGCGCCAGCAGGGTCACTCGCCTCGCCGACGACGTCCATGTCGGGCTGTGCGCCGAGGATCAGCCGCAGGCCTTCGCGGACGAGGGCGTGGTCATCGACGATGCCGATCCGGATGGGCGTCATGGAGCGGCCACGGAAGCGGCGAGGAGGGGGATGGAAACCGTCACGCGGGTTCCGGCTTGCGGTGCCGATTCGATCCAGATCTGTCCGCCGAGGAGGCGCGACCGCTCCAGCATCCCGGCGAGGCCGATGCCCGACTCCGGGACCTTGGCGGGATCGAAGCCGTGTCCCTCGTCGACCACGACCACCTTCAATCGCTCGTCCTCCTGCGTGATCGACACGAGGGCACCCGGAGCGCCACTGTGGCGGGCCGCGTTCGCCAAGGCTTCCTGGATGATGCGATAGACCTCCACCGTCGCCGTCGGGCCGAGGAGGTTCGAACCACTGGCGGCCTCGTCGGCCTCGACGACGACCCGGAAGCCGGACTGCGATGCCAGGTCGCGGACCGCCGCGACCAGCCCTCGCTCCTCGAGGCGGGTCGGTCGGATCCGGTGCGAGAGGTCGCGCGTCCCGGCCAGCGCCGCATCGGCCAGGGTTCGAGCGGAGGCGACACGCTGGCGCGCGACCGCCGGATCGGTTTCGGCCCCGGCCGCGTCAAGCGTCAGCGTCAGGGCCGTCAAGACCTGGCCCACGCCGTCGTGAAGCTCGCCCGCGATCCGCCGTCGCTCGTCCTCTTCGACCGTGAGGAGCCGCTCGCTCGCGCTTCGAAACAGGGTCGCGTAGCGACGAGATGTCGAGGCGCGCTTCTCGGCCATCCACGCGACCAGCCCCGCGATGACGAACATGAGCGGCCACTCTGTCAGCTCGAGCGGCGGCATATCCATCCCGAATGCCCTCGCGTCTGCATACAGGAGCAGCGGGACCGATACCAGCCCGATTCGCAGGAGGGTGCCGCGCAGCCCGAACAGGAACGCGTGCAGCACCAGCAGCACGAAGACGCAATGGAACAGGAACTCCGCCGACAGCGGGGAATGGACGTACGCCAGGAAGATGAACCCGATCCCTAGGAGGTCGAGGCCCGCCTGGATGACTCGAGGATGCTTCCCGAGCTCGATGGCCCCTGGTCCGGCTCGCCACCACCATCGAACCGGGTTGACATCGTCGAGGATGGCGCGCGGTTCCTGGGGGACCGAAGCGACGTCGCCCGTCGCTGGGGTCGTGTACGACGGAGTGGTCAACGGTGACTCCAAGAATGGCTCGTTGCGAGTATAGGAGTGGGCGCAACAGGCACCGATGATGACGCCGCCGCTAGGCAGACGCGCCGTCGGCGCGCGTGCCCCGGCATGGAGGAGGGAGCAGCATGAGCCTACGACGCGTCTTTGTGCTCCTGGCCGTCGGTGGCCTGTTGACCGCTTGCTCAGGCAGCACGTCCTCGGCGTCCACCGCTTTCGACGGGACGATCAATGCCACCTTGAAGGAGTGGCAGATCAACCTCAGCTCGACCTCCGTCCCCGCGGGAGCGATCACGTTCAAGATCACCAACAACGGCGACAAGGAGCACGAGTTCGTCGTCCGCAAGACGGACCTGAAGGCCGACTCGCTGCCCAAGAACGCCGACGGCGAGATCTCCGAGGATGCACCGGAGCTGACCGAGGTGGGCGACCCGAGCGAGGCGGCAGAGATCAAGCCCGGCAGCAGCGATACCACGCTGGCCGTGACGCTCCAGCCGGGGCATTACGTGATCTTCTGCAACCTCCACGTGGAGGACCTGCTGCACTACGAGAAGGGCATGCACGTCGACCTGACGGTCAACTGATCCCCAAGATCCGGTTCGTGCCGTGAGTCCGCGGCGCCACCTCGTGACGGCGGGCGTCGCGTGGCTGCTCCTGTCCGTGATCGGCGTGTTCCTGGTGGCGGGCCTGCAGGTCATCCCGAAGATCGCGTCCCGCGAGGCCGAGATCGAGAACGGCGCGTTCGTCGCGCTCACGGTGGCGTCCGTGCCGGTCCTCATGCTCGTCGTGGTCGCGTTGGTCTACTCGGCGTTCCGGTTCCGAGCCGTCGGCGAGATCGTTGACGGGCCGCCCATCCATGGTCATCTCGGGTTCCAGTCCGTCTGGCTCGGGGCAAGCCTGGCGCTAGTGCTCGCCCTGTTCGCCTACGGCTCCATCGGCCTCGTCGACATCCGCGGTTCGCAGACGGCGGATTTCGAGGTGAAGGTCACGTCGGAACAGTGGAAGTGGCATTTCGAGTACCCGAGCGGCGTCCGTTCGAATGAACTCCACATCCCGGTCGATCGCCGAGTGCACCTGCGGATCACCTCGATCGACGTGATCCACTCGCTCTGGGTGCCCGCATTCGGGATCAAGCAGGATGCCGTTCCCGGGCGCCAGACGGACGTCTACCTGACAGCGACCCATACCGGCACGTACCCTGCCATGTGCGCCGAGCTGTGCGGGCTTGGCCACACCACGATGACGACCATGGCCGTGGTGTCGGAACAGGCCGACCTCGACATCTGGCTGAGCCAGGCGCACGAGCCCGAGCCGGCGCCGAAATGAGCGTTGCAGCTGCCTCGCGACGGTCGGCCGTGATCGAGCCGGGACTCCCGCGCGCCGTCCTCGGCGCTGTCATCGGGTTCGCCGTCGGGGGTGGGCTGGCGGCGTTCGGCCTGCAAGCCGAGGAGGGCCAGGTCCTCGCGCTCGGCTATCTCCTCGCGCTGTTCGGCTTCCTCCTCGGAATCGGTGCCTTCCGTTTCTGGCTGACGTGGGCTGCTGGTCGCGAGATCGACGCCGCCGATGAGCACGCCGCCCATGGGCGCGCCGGCGACTGGCAGCGTTACTTCCGGTTCACGACCGACCACAAGGTCATCGGCATCCAGTACCTCATCACCGCGTTCGCGCTGTTCCTGACGGCCGGGACCGTGGCGATGCTGATGCGCTTCGAACTGGCGCAGCCGGGCATCGCGACGAGCAAGGATTTCTACAACACGATCATGAGCACACACGGGGCGATGATGATCACGGTCGCCCTTGTCTCGATCATCGGCGGCCTGGGCAACTTCCTGGTCCCGCTGATGGTCGGCGCCCGGGACATGGCGTTCCCGAAGGCGAATGCCCTGAGCTACTGGATGCTGCCTCTCGCGCTCCTGCTCGTGGCGATCAACCCGCTCCTCGGCGGCTTCGACACCGGCTGGACCGCGTATCCGCCGCTGAGCCAGCAGGCCAACCTCGGTCAGCAGGCGTACCTCATGGCGTTCGTGACGATCGGCGTCTCCTCGATCCTGAGCGCCATCAACTTCCTCGTGACGGTCTTCCGGATGCGCGCCCCGGGCATGTCGCTGATGCGCATGCCGATCTTCGTCTGGGCGATGACCGTCACGGCCTCGATCGTGCTCGTGGCGACGTCGGTCGTCGCGGCGGCGTTCACCATGCTGCTGGCCGACCGTCTCCTCGGGACGTCGTTCTTCCGGGCCAGCCGCGGCGGCGACGTGATCCTGTTCCAGCACCTGTTCTGGTTCTATTCGCACCCGGCCGTGTACATCATGGCGCTGCCCGGCCTGGGCGCGATCCTCGAGGTCGTGCCGGTCTTCGCACGTAAGCCGCTCTTCGCCTACCCGCTCGCGGTCCTCATGTTCATCAGCATCGGCGTGATGAGCTTCATGGTCTGGGCCCACCACATGTTCGTCAGCGGCATGGCTGAGTTCTTCCACATCCCGATCATGCTCACCACGGAGCTGATCTCGGTGCCGACCGGGATCGTGTTCCTGTGCGCGGTCGGGACGATCTGGATGGGGCGGATCCACTTCAAGGTGCCGATGCTCTGGGTCTTCGGCTTCCTGTGGGCCTTCCTCATCGGCGGGATCACCGGTGTCTTCCTGGCTGACGTCCCGACCGACATCACGCTCAGCGACACCTACTTCGTGGTCGCCCATTTCCACTACACGATCGTCGGCGGAACGATCTTCGGCCTCTTCGCCGGCACCTATTACTGGTTCCCCAAGATGACCGGCCGGATGTACGACGAGCGGCTGGGTCGACTCCATTTCTGGTGGTTCACGCTGGCCTTCAACGCGACCTTCATCCCGATGTTCTGGCTTGGGATCGAGGGGATGCGCCGACGGGTGGCGGACTACCCGCCGGAGCTCGGGACGGTGAACCTTTTCGTCAGCTTCGCCGGCTTCAACATCTTTCTCTCGATGGTGGTCTTCGTGTACAACATGGTGCGATCGTGGAGGCGTGTCGAGCTGACAGTGGCGAACCCGTGGCGTGCCCAGACCCTCGAATGGCAGGTCGCGTCGCCGCCGCCGGTCGAGAACTTCGACCGGATCCCGACCGTCACTGACACGCCATACCAGTACGGTGGCGGTGGTACGGCCCCGGCGCCGGGGCCGGCGCCGGCCCCCGGACGCCCGACGCCATGAGCGCGCACGCGACGACCGCAGCTCCCGCCGAGGATGCGATCGACGCCCGCGGCAACCTCCTGCTCGGCGTCAAGCTCGCGATCCTGTCCGAGGCGATGCTGTTCGGCGCCTTCTTCGCCGTCTACTTCGTGATCCGCTCCGAGAGTCCAGGGTGGCCACCGGCAGAGGGCGTCGAGCGCCCGGAGCTCCTGCTGCCGGGGCTGAACACCCTGCTCCTGGTCTCCTCGAGCGTGACGATGCAATGGGCGGTCCGATCGGCCCGAGGCGGCGACCAACGGCGGACCTTGCGCTGGCTCGGGTTGACGCTGCTATTCGGGACGGTCTTCCTGGCGATCCAGGCCTACGAGTTCGCGACCAACGGCTTCGGTCTCAGCGCCGGAACCTTCGGGTCGACGTTCTACATCCTCACCGGCTTCCACGGCGCGCACGTGCTCGCCGGCCTGATCCTCATCGGGGTCGTCGCCAACCGGGCGCGCCTCGGGCTGGTCTCCGCCGAACACCACACCGCCGTCGAGGGGACCAGCTACTACTGGCACTTCGTGGACGTGGTCTGGATCTTCCTGTTCTCGACGCTCTACGTGCTCTAGTCGGCGGGCAGACCGGCCCGTAGGCGGGCATCCATCCGGAGGCTCCGACGAGCGTCGGCGCGCATCCATGCGGCGATGAGCAGCGGGATCGCGGCCAGGAGGATCACGTCGCCCGCTCCCCACATCACGACGCCACCGATCTGCTGGTCGGTGAGGGCGTCCGGACCCCAGGTGCGCTGGATCGTCGCGTAGTGCGGGTAGAGGACCGTCGCGGCGAAGTAGATCGCCAGTCCGACGGCGGCGTTGAGCGGCATCTGGAGCCCGACGTACGCGAGCCGGGCGCCATAGCCCAGCCGCCACGGACTCGGGTCCGCGCCGACGATCGGCCACCAGAAGAGCAGGCCGGCTGCGAGGTAGATCCCGTGCTCCACGCTATGCAAGACCGGATCCTCGAGGGCCGCGTCGTACAGCGGGCTGAAATGCGTGAGCCACATCACGATCGCGAACGCCGACCACGCGACGTATGGCGAGGCGAGGACCCGAACGACCCTGGAATGGAGCACTGGCAGAAGGAAGCGCTGCCGTGTCCGAGGCGAAGCGGTCCGCAGGGCGAGCGTGATCGGGGCGCCCAGTGCCAGGAGGGGCGGTGCCACCATCGCCAGTAACAGGTGCTGGACCATGTGCACCGTGAGGAAGTCGCCCGCGTACACGTCGATGGCAGAGTCGAGCGCGATGAGGATCGTCAGGAGCCCGGCGAGCCAGGCCACGACCCGCCAGCGAGGGACCGGGACTCGCGGATGCGCCCGGTCGACCCGTCGAACGGCGACCAGGTATCCGCCTGCCGCCGCTAGCGTGCCGATCCACGGCAGCGGATCGAAGGCCCACGTGGTGAGCGCGCCGAGCGGCGTCGGCTCAGGGTGCGCAACACCGTGGGCGAGGGCAACCTGGGGCGCCAAAACCATCAGTGCGCCGACGCCAAGACCGCGAACGGCGAGGCGGACGATCGGGTGCATGGACCGCATGGTACGACCGCCCGTACGGTGTCCGAAGCACTCAACCGGTCGACAGCGAAGGCTCCAGCGCCGCGACATCGCCAGGTCTCGGGAGAGATCATCGAACCTGCGGGGCCTGGCCGGCATCTGGACAGCCGACACCATGCTATCGGTAGGCCGACGAGAGGATGAGCGTGGACCTGGCCACTTCGCGGGAACAGGCGGTGGCGTCGCGAGACGACGAACTCGTCGCGCGTGCCCGCCGGGGCGACCAGGCCGCCTTCAACGCGCTCGTTGCCACTCGGGCCGACCGCTGCTACCGCCTGGCCTGGGCGATCCTGCTCAGCGACGCCGACGCGGCCGACGCGACCCAGGAGGCCCTGCTCGCCGCGTGGCGGCAGCTGCCGCGGTTGCGCGACGCATCCGCGTTCGACGGCTGGCTCAACCGCATCGTCGCCAATGCGGCGCGGATGGCGCGGCGGCACCGGGTCCGCCTGCGAGAGGTCCAGGTACATCCGGACGCGGCGGGTGACGAGGAGCGTCCCGTAGCCGGTACGGCCGGAGCCCGCTCGTACGCAGAGACCGACCTCGACCGGCTGGCTCGCGCCGATGCCATCGCGCGCGCGTTCGACCGGCTGCGCGAGGACGAGCGCCAGCTCCTCGCCCTGCATCACGTCGATGAGCGGCCCCTGACCGAGATCGCACGGACGCTCGGGATCCCGGTCGGCACGGTCAAGTCGCGATTGCACGCGGCCAGGCGTGCGCTCGAGCGGGCGCTGGAGGCTGAGCGATGAACGAGCGGCACCTGACCGACCTCGAGCTTGCCGAGGCGCTGCGCGCCCACCTCCCGGCCCATGTCCGCGACGAGCTGCCGGCCCAGGTCGCGGCCGCGCTCGACCTCACCGGGCAGCAGCGGGCATGGCCGACGGTGTTCGGGTCGCTGACCGACGCGGATCCGGACGTCCGTCGGCGCGCGGTGCTCATCGCTGCGGCAGCGCTTGTCGCGGCCGCGGTCGCCGGTGCCGCGGCGGTCGGAGCGCTTCGGCCGTGGGAACGGACCGACCCGCTGCGCGCCGACGTCGAGCAGCCGGCGCCTCCCCGCCAGGCTGAGCAGCCCGTCGACCGGCAGGTCGGCGCCCAGGGGCTATTGGCGCTGATCAAGGGGGGCGACCTGTACGTCGCCAACCCGGACGGTACGGGGGCGGTGCTCGTCGCCCACGGCGACGGCAGCTCGTATTCGCAGCCCCGCTGGTCGGCGGACGGTCGCTGGATCGCCGTGCAGACCCCCGAGCCGGCGATCCTGCTGTTCGACACCGCGACCGGCCAGATGCGACGGCTGGCCGCGGGGATGTTCGGCGACTGGTCGCCCACGACGGCGGAGCTCGCCCTGGTCACGCCGGACGACGATCTCGTGGTCGTCGACGTTGAGGGCGGCGACACCCGCTTGCTGGTATCGCGCTTGAACGGGTCCCAGCCGGAGCTGACCTCGTTCCAGTTCGCGTACGGGAACCGGCCGATCGACTGGTCGCCGGACGGTCGCCAGCTGCTTGTCAGCCGCTGGCCCGACCAGGTTGGTCCCCTTGTCCTCGACCGCGTCGACGTCCGCTCCGGCGCCGTCACCCGGCTGGCCAACCCCGACGGCTCCGGACAGGTTCAAGCCAGCTGGGCACCGGACTCGCGCCACGTCGTCTACGCCCCGTTCTTCGAGCGGCGCGTCTCCGATCGCTTCTGGGTCGTCGACACCGAGAGTTTGGCGAGGTCCGAGCTCGTCGACCCGTCAGGCCGGGTCATCGACCCCGTCTGGTCGCCGGACGGCAACTGGATCGCGTACCTGTCGACCGACGGTCTCGTGATCGTGCACCCGGACGGGACTGGCCGGCGGGTCATGGCGCAGGACCTCGACTTCGACGCCCTCGTCGGCTGGCTGCCCGACTCCGCCGCGATCGCCTACACGCGGCAGCCCGAGCGCGAGCAGCGTGAGCTGCACCTCGTCACGCTCGCCGACGCGACCGATCGGGTCGTTGCCGTCGGAGACCAGCCCGGCGACGTCGCGTGGGCCAACCCGACTCGCGATCAGACTGGCGTGGTCGTCCCGACGGCGCCGCCACCCGCGGCGACCGCGCCTCCGGATCTCCCGATCGCGACGCCGCCCGTCGGCGAGCCCCTGGAGCCGGACGCGACCTGGGGCAGGCTCGTCGTCCGAGTGCCTGACGGCGATTTGGATTGCGGACTTGCAATCATCCGGTTCCCCGACGAGGTGACTATCGTCCCGCGGCCGGGCGCCCCGCTCTCACCCCCAGATCCGGCGGCACCCGCCGGCGGCGAGGCCACACCGGGACCACAGCCTTCGGAGATGTGCGATCCCGCCTTCGCTCCGGACGGCTCGGGGATCGCCCGGATCGGGCGGATGTCGGCCATGATCGTGTTGGCGGATGGGGCGCCGGCGTCGACGTCGCTCCCCATGTCCTTCGCCCGGTGGTCGCCGAGCGGCGGCTGGCTGACGGGCGAGGCATGCCCGCCGCGCGGCGGAGGAGACTCGTGTGGCTCCGGGCAGATCGTCGTGCGGCCGGACGGTTCGGGCCGGCGCGAGCTGCCGGGCGAGCCCATCTGGTCTCGGGACGAACGTCTCATGTTCGTGGCGACCGACGAGGGCACGCTCCTGGCCGGCAACGGGGACGGCACGGACCTCCATCCCATCGGGACGTTTCCTCGACCCGTCGCCCTGTCGCCGGACGGCTCCACGTTCGCGTTCCTGCGCGACGGCAACGTGTGGCTCGCGCAGGCCGATGGGTCGGACGTGCGGAACCTGTCCGGATTCGACCTGGGCGGGGCTGTCGGCGCCTGGTGGTCGCCGGACGGGCGATCCATCGCCGTCCTGCAGGGTCAGACGATGTGGGTGATCTCGCCGGATGAATCGGTGCGGCAGCGCATCGGCACCGGACTCGGACCCGGCTCTACCAGTTGGGGACCGGACTGGGCGCCGGCCTGGTCGCCCGATGGCGCCTGGCTCGCGATCGAGCACAACGACCAGGTCACGCTGGTCCACGTGGGCGACTGGCGACTGGTCCGGCTCGAGCGCGCCTGGCAGCCGGCATGGTCGCTCGATGGCCGCCGCCTCGCGGTCGTCACCGAGGACGGCAGCGGGATGTACGCGGTCGATGTCACGAATCCGGACGGCTCGGGCCGCGTCACCGTCTGGTCCGATATCGCGTATCCGCCGGTCGGCTGGCTTCGCTGACCTCTAGGGCGCCACCGGTGTCAGCGCGATCGCGTCGAGCATGATGTTCGTGCCGGCCTTCATCGGCCCCACCGTGCCGCCCGCCGCGACGTATCCATCGGCCATCGCCATGCCCGGGTACGAGGTGCCGGCGGTCAGGCCGTTGACGAGGAACGCGCCATCCGTGCCGGTCGTCGCGAACGAGACGATCTGGCTCTGTTGGGGGTTGTCGAACCAGGTCTGCAGGTCGGTCCCCGGCGCGAGGAGGTAGACGACCGCGCCCGCGATCGGTCGGCCGCTGTCCGCATCCTTCACGAACCCTGCCAGCGTCGCGATCTCGCTCGCGCTGGTGGCGCCGATCGTCGTCTGGGCGGTGGTCATGGGTCGGAGCGTCGGCCCGCCGAAGACCTCGAGCTGGTAGGTCCCATCGGGCAGCCCGCGATCGTAGTAGAGCTGGCTGAAGTAGCAGCCGCCGTTCTCGGCACCCTTCGGCAGGCGGATCCCACCGCGGTTGACGATCTCGCCGCCGAGCCGCCACTGGCTGACGACATCCTCGCTCGACGCGAACCCGCTGTGCTTGACGGAGGCGATGATGTTGGTCGTGCCTGACGGGTACGACGTGCGTCGATCCTGCGCCGGGCACGCGTTCGCGTTGGTGGTCCAGCTGTCGACGGTCATGCTCTCGCGGCCCGACCCGGCCACCACGTACGGGCTGTCGACGGTCCGGGAGCCGGCGCGAGCGGCGTCGATGAGCGGTTTGACCAGCGCGATCGGCCGCACCCACGAGTAGCCGCCGACGTCTTCGCGCGCCCGCGTCGGGATCCCGATGAGCTGGCCCGCCTCGTTCGCGGCGAGGCCGCCGGAGTTGCCGCCGCTGATGATCGCATCGGTCTTGATCCAGGCCCGCTGGCCGATGCGCTCATCGCTCAGGAACCCGGACACGCGGCCGGAGCTCAGGCTGATCGTGTCGCCGCCGATGCCCGGGAAGCCGACCACGGTCAGGGCATCGCCGGCGTGGAGCGCGTCCGATCCGCCGATCGGGATCGTCGGCAGCGAGAGGCTTCCGCTCGACAGCGGCCGGCCGTCGAGGTCGCGATCGATCTGGATGACCGCCGCGTCGAGATAGCCGTCGGCCGCCAGGACGGTCGCCCGGTACTTCGGGACCGCCGGGCGATCCTCCGCTTCCACCACGGCCACGACGAGGTCCTCCGGGTCGACCGATGGCGTCGGGTCGGCCTCGAAGATGCCCAGCCCGGCGGCCGTCGGCTTCGCGACATGCGCGTTGGTCAGGATGAGCCCGGTCGGCGACAGGATCGTGCCGGAGCCCCAGCCGTAGGCCTGCTCCTGCCCGCCGATCGTCGCCACGACCAGGATCTGGACCGTGCCCTTGACCATGTCCGCGGGGGACGCCGGTGCCACCGGTGCGCCCATCGCTGGGTCGCCGATCGAGGCCAGCTGGCGGGTGCTGTCGCGCCCCGCGACCACGGGCGACCGCGTGGCGGCGGACCCGGCGCGCCCGGCGATCTCGCGCGCGAACCGGTCGAAGTCCGGCAGCGCCGCGTCGAGCTTGTCCGGCGGCGCCTCGACGATCACGGCAAGCACGCGGTCCTCCGGGAAGATGGCGCCGTCGGCGAAGTAGTGCTCGATCGCGTCGATCGTCGTGGCCTTCCCGCCCGGCGCCTGGTCGACGAAGGTGTACCGGACTTCGTACGTCGGGACGGCGCCCAGGGTCCCGGGGCCCTCCTTCGTCACGGTGAACGATGGGAGGAGGTTCGCGCGGTCCTGGATGCGGCGGGCGGCGGCATCCTCGGGCGTCACGGCCACGCCACCGGCTGCGTCGATGGCCGCCACCCCGTAACGAAGGTCGGGGTCAAGCGGGTCGTAGGCCGTCAGGAGCCGGTCGCCGGCCGCCGGCAGGATGATCCAGCCCGCCGGCACTTGCGCGTTCAACCCGCCCTCACCGACGTGCTGGACGGCGCCCTCGACGCTCTGCCTGACGAGGAGCCCGGCGCCGAGCGCCACGACGATCAGGACGATGACGGCGATGAACGAGCGCGCCTCCCGGCCGTCCCGGGCCCGGCGGGCGCCGACACCGACGGCGGCCGTCATGACGGCGCCCCGGCTTCGGCGCCGGTTCCGGCCGCGCTCTTCGCCAGCTCACGTCGGATGAGGGTCGAGAGGACGGCCGTCACGGCACCCGCGAGGACCGCGGCGAGGACCAGGCCGATCCAGGGCGCGATGGCTTCGAGCGGTCCCTCGATCGTGCCCCGCCCGACCGTGGTTGCGCAGGAAGAAGAAGACGCCATTGAGGGTCGCCGCCAGGGCCACGCCGGCGGGCATCCACCAGATCGGCCGCACCTCGAACTTCTGGCGACCGAGGAAGTAGCCGATCACGCCGCCGAAGCTGCCGTGGGCGAGCGAGGTCAGGACGATCCGGATCGCCCCGGTCCCGAGGTCGACGCCGCCCGACTCGACGACGAACGCGACGTTGAGCGCGGTCGCCAGGCCGAGGCCGACGGCGGTCCCGTAGATGATGCCGTCGGTGCGCTCGTCGAACTCGCGCGAGCCGTAGACCGACAGCCGGACCGTCAGGTAGACGAGGCCCTCCTGGATGATCCCGACGATGAGGATGCCGCCGGCCAGGTGGACGAGGGGCGACTCGAACAGCCAGGCGCCGACGTCGAAGACCTGGTCGACGAGCGGGATCGAGATCGCGGTCGCGACCAACGCGCCCAGGATGAACACGCCGACGACCATCGTCCGCGGCTCCGGCTCGAGCCGGTCCCGTCGGTAGAAGAAGCGCGAGCCACACGACGGCCGGCACGATCGCGATGAGCAGCCCGATCGCCGTCAGCGCGGCGCCCGAGAAGTGGGGCTTCAGGACCTCGTCGATCGCGTACAGCACGACGACGAAGCCGACGAGCAGGACGATCGAGGCGAGATCAGCCTGCCAGCCGCCCCGCCGTTCCCGGCTGGCATGTTCGAAATGGCGCTCGCAGAAGGCGTAGTCGCCAACGGTCCGGACCGCCGGCTCGTCGCAGATCCTGCACGTCCCGTCCATGGTCCTCCGCTGCCCGCGTCACCCTCCCAGGGGGCATGGCCGGCCATCGAGACTTCGACTGGTCCGCATGCTACCGCCCGGCTAGGGGCTGTCAATGGCCGCTGGCGCAGCCGTCGAAGGCGGCCGTGTTTCCCTACACTCGCGCGATGCGAACGACGGAACGACGCCGCCTCCTGATCCTGACCGAGGGGGCCTTCGGCGAGCACGCGGCCAAGACCGCCTATGGCGTCATCCGCTACGGGCCGGACCACGTCGTCGCGGTCCTCGATTCCACCCAGGCCGGACGGAACGTCGACGAGTTCCTGCCCGGCCACGACATCCCGATCGTCGCGAGCCTGGCCGATGCCCTGGCGTTTCCCGAGCCGCCCGACACGTTGCTCATCGGGATCGCCCCGACGGGCGGCAAGCTGCCGCCATCCTGGCGGACCATCATCCTCGACGCGATCGCTGCCGGGCTCGACGTCCACGGCGGGTTGCACACGTTCCTCGGGGACGATCCGGAGTTCGCGGCCGCGGCGGCCGCACGCGGGACGACGATCGTCGACTACCGGCGTCCGCCCGACTTTATGGAGACCGCCGTCGGACGGCGCCACGGTCCGGGCAAGCGGGTCATCCTCACGGTCGCGACGGATTGCGCGATCGGCAAGATGTCGGTCGCGCTCGAGCTGCGCCGATCGGCGCTCGCGGCCGGCCAGTCGGCCGTCTTCGTGCCGACCGGCCAGACCGGGATGATGATCGAGGGCTGGGGCGTGGCCGTCGATCGGCTGATCAGCGACTTCACGCAGGGCACGGTCGAGTGGCTCGTCGAGCAGGGCGAGGCTATGGGCGATTGGGTGCTCGTCGAGGGCCAGGGCTCGCTCGACCACCCGGCGTACTCGTCGGTGACGCTCGGGCTCATCCACGGCGCGACCCCGCAGGCCATGATCATGGTCCACAAGCCCGGTCTCGACGGCCACGACTTCGACCACCTGCCCGAGGCGTCGTTCCCGATCGCCTCGCTGCCCGGGTTCATCGAGCTGCACGAACGGGTCGCGGCCTGGTCGCGCCGTCGAAGGTGGTCGCCGTCGCGCTGAACACGTCGCGCTACCCGGACGACGACGAGGCGCGCCGGATCATCGCCGCGACCGAGGCCGAGACGGGCCTGCCCACCGACGACCCGGTCCGGTTCGGCGGGGACCGCCTGTGGGCCGCTGTCCGCGACGGCGTGGACGCCCTGCCGTGGGTCTGACCCTCACCCATGAGGTCCTGCGGCTCTCGCCTGCGGGACCCGTTCCGGATCGCCCGGACCGACCACCACTCGGACGACGGCGTGACGACGGTCGTCGTCGAGCTGCGCGATGACCGTCACCCCGGCGTCGTCGGGGTCGGGGAGGGCTATCCCGACCGGTTCTACGGCGAGACGCCCGAGACGATGGCCGCGGTCTTCCCGGCCCTGCTCGAGGCGATCGGTGAGCC